>CAVJPC010000240.1:0-367329 GCA_963651205.1 Bacteroidaceae bacterium | reverse complement strand
GGCTAATTAAACTTTTTATTTTACCACACTATATAGAATCGCGGAGACGCTTACGTTTCCTGCACACAATACGGTTTGCGTAGATGGAATCTCTTCTTATCCGGTTATGAAAAGCAATCATGCTTTCAAATTATTGAACTGTTACCCCGAAGCAGGGATGAAAGTAGATTATCAGCCTGTGAGTTATAGTGAAGTCTTTTTCCGTGAACCTGAATCACAGGCTGATCAAAACCGTATGATGAGTATTGTGACTACAGGAGAAAAGAACGGATATTATGTCGATATTTTCCGTAGCAGGAAAGTGGAGGGAGGAGATAAAATGCATGATTATTTTTATCATAATATGGGACAAACCATGAATTTGACTGCTGCTGACGGGAGCAGCTTGTCTCTTCAACCAACGGAGGAACTGGCTTTTGCTGGGGCACATATATATGCCTATTCGTATTTGTTTGATAAGAAAAGTGCCGAGACCTCCAAAGATATTAAAACAACGTTTACTATACAGATGCCGGATGAGGATAATATCAGTATGAATATGTGGATGAAAGGTGCTCCTGAACGTAAAGTGTTCTCGGCTTTGAGCCCGATGACTGAAGGGTTGAGCCGGATTCCGGATATGCCTTATGCTATCAAAGAGCAACCTACGTTGACTTTTGTGGCCCGCCAACAAGGTGAAGCTTGGAACCGTCCGTTTGTAGCTGTTTATGAACCCTCTTCTGTAAAGGAGCCGGGATGTATTTCCTCCGTTACTTTTCCAGAGGTGGAAAGTGGTGTGGCTGGAAGTCATGTCGGAATTTGTATCCAACAAAAAGAGGGGCGTGTGGACCGGATTATTTCTTCGGATGATGCAGGCCATTTGTGCAAAAGTGGGGAAATGACTGTACAAGCTGCTTATGCATTGTGGGGAAATAGACAAGGCGATGATTGTATTTTCTTTTTGGGAGGAGGTACGTTGTTGCGGACTCCGCATGTTGAAATAAGTTCATCAACTGTGGCAGATGTCATGTTGGTGTGCAAAGAGGGTGTTTGGCAATACATAGCTTCTGTACCTTGTAAAATCAAGATGAATGGAAAGGAATATAATTTGCAGCCCGGACACGGCTTGCGCCCACTTTGATATAAACTTTCTTTCATAAAGTAGTCTTTTTAAATCATCATCCGTTCTTATTCATTTTGGAAATAAGAAGCGGATGATGATTTTTTCTTTTTTGATAGGTGAAATATAACCTCTTTTCACTATATTTGCATGATTTGATAAACACGAGATTCCAAATATGCACCATGTAATGAAAAACATTTTAAGATATATATTTATATTGTTTCTTATATTCTTATCCTCCCCTGTTTTTTCTCGTTCCTACGCTTTTCGTGGCTTGTCTGTGACGGAGGGGCTGTCTGATTTGATCGTGAACGCCATTTATAAAGACTCTTTAGGTTATGTTTGGTTGGGGACCGGCAATTCGCTGGAGTGTTTTGACGGGGTTCACTTCAAGCACTATCTTATTCCGGGTTCTGATGAAAAATTGAAACGGGTGAATGTTATTTCCGAGATGCCCGGCAATGAATTGTGGATGGGAAATGGCAGTGGGTTATGGCGTGTTAGCAAGCAGAAAAACAGTTTGGAACCCATTGCCCGTGAAACGATAGCATGTGCTGTGCGTTCTCTTTTATATGATGGGAAAGGTACACTTTATATCGGTACAGAAAGAGGACTTTTTGTTTATAAAGGGGGCACTCTGGATAAAATTATGATAGATCCGAATATGTTGTCGGCAGCAAACTCTATCGGTGGCTTGAGCTTGGGAGAAGATGGAAGTCTTTGGATGGCTACGGAGAACGGTCTTTATTCCTTGCACCTTTCAGACAGAAAAATTGAATCTTATCATAATGTGATGGAAGAGAAGCATATTTGCTCTTTTAAGAATATAGCCCGAATAGGGAGCATGCTTTATCTGGGAACGATGGGGCAGGGAATCATTAGATTTGATACACAAACTAAAGAATTTGCCCGTTTTGTCGATGTGGGTTGTAATGTAATTTCTTCTTTATCCGGTGATGGAAAAAGTCTTTTGTATGTGGGGACGGATGGTAACGGAGTTCATTTTGTATCAACGGATAAAAAGAAGATTATTCGTTCCATGCGGCATGAAACAGGAAAGGATGAGACTTTGCGTTCTAATTCCGTTTATTCTGTTTTGGTTGATAAAGAAGGTTTGATATGGGTAGGATTCTATCAGCTGGGATTGGATTACACATTGTATCAGAGTGGGTTGTTCTCCACTTATACATACGCTCCTTTCTTTGATTCCGGAGATATGCCGGTACGTGCACTTGCCATCAGGGGGAAGGAGAAGCTGATCGGGTCTCGTGACGGACTCTTTTACATTGACGAAGAAAATCATCGTTATAAAAGTTTCAAGATCCCACAGTTGCGTTCAAACATGATTTTCAGTTGTTTGTATTATCAGGATGAATATTATATAGGTACATACGGTGGTGGAATGTATGTTTTCAATCCTGCGACTTTGACACTCAGAGATTTTGAGCCGGATGGAGGGATGCCTTTCAGTAAAGGACATATTTTTTGTATCAAGCAGGATTGTGAAAATAATTTGTGGATAGGGACATCTATGGGAATATATTGCTATAAAGACGGCAGGCAAATAGCTCATTATACCAGTGCCAACTCTAAATTGCCGGAAGGAAATGTTTACGAAATCTATTTTGATTCCACCCATAAAGGATGGGTATGTACGGAGAATGGAATGTGTATCTGGGACCCTTCCACCCGGACTTTGAAGACCGATGTATTTCCAGAGGGATTTATTCATAAGGAAAAAATAAGAGTGGTATACGAGGATTCCAACCATGATCTTTATTTTTTTCCGGACAAAGGTTCTCTCTTTATCTCCGATTTGTCGATGACTTCTTTCAGGCGCTTGCAGCCGGGTACTCCTTTGGAAGGGAATGATGGTATGTTTGTTGTGGAAGATAATGAAAAGTGGCTGTGGTTGGGGACCAACAATGGCTTGTTCCGGTATGATAAGAAAGACCATTTTATTCCTTATAATTTTGTCGATGGCATTCCCAGTTCCATATTTACACTTTGTCCGCCGGTGTGTGACGAGAAAGGCAGCATTTGGTTTGGAAACTCCAAGGGGCTTTTGTATTTAGATGCTGCCCGTATGAATAAAAAGAATATCGGTTTGTATCCGGTTTCTATAACGGATGTACATGTAAACGGGAAATCCGTCATGCAATCTGTTGTGAAGAATGGTAACAGAGTTGAAATTTCATTGGAGTCTTCCCAAAAGAATGTTACTTTCCATTTTTCCGATTTCAGTTATACGGCTCCTGCTTTTATGTCATACGAATATCAATTAGAGGGTGAAGATGAAAATTGGGTAGCAGTGACAGGCCGTTCGGAAATGACCTATTATGATTTACCGTCCGGAATTTACACATTCAAGGTAAGAAGAATGGGGAATCCTGATTCGGAAACCCGGATGACCGTAAAGATTGCTTCTGCCATCAGCATGTGGAGCATCCTGTTCATTATGATCGCTTTATTGACCGGAGGATTGGCTTTCCTCTATCAAAGAAGAAAAGGAGGGGATGAAGAGAATGCCCGGGAAATGCCGGAAACAGTGGATGTAACAGAAAAAGAGGAGCATCCGGTGGAAGCGATCCCGGTGACTGTAGTGGCCGAAGAGAAATATAAGACAACTAAAGTCAGTGTGGAGGAATGTAAACGTCTGACGGAAAAATTGGAGGTGGTGATGCTCAAGGATAAGCCCTATACCAATCCCAATCTGAAGATAGCAGGCTTGGCTGCAACCATTGGAACTTCAGCTCACACATTGTCTTATTTGTTCAACCAGCATTTGAACCGGAATTATTATGACTATATCAATGATTATCGTATTACGGAGTTCAAACGTCTGGTGAATAAGGATGAATATGCCAAATATACCTTGAGTGCATTGGCTGAACTGTGTGGGTTCAGTTCCAGAGCTTCCTTCTTCCGGTCTTTCAAGAAAGCTACCGGTATCACTCCCAATGAATATATTCGTAGTATAGGAAAGAGCAACGAATAATATCCATATAATGTATCATGCGGTTGTCATGTATCTTATGAAGGTTAACCATCTTTCTTTGTATGGCTAACCTTTTTCTCCTGTATGGCTAACCCTTTTTAATCGGTTTAGTTCTATCTCCAAAGCACTTAGGAGTTAACTCCAAGCTGTTTGGAATTAACTCCCAACGGCTTGGAGATAACTCCCAAATGCTTTGGAGATAGTATGTATCCGTTTAAAAGTGCTTAGTCTAAAGGTTTCAAAACCTTAATCATACTGTTGTTTGGGCTTAGCCTGCCTGTTTAGTCTCATATTATTATTTGATACAGGCAGTCTCAAATTCTTAAGTGGTTATGAATTAGCGTATTAATGGCTTTTTGGTCTGAGGTAATGATATGAGATTTATTAGGGTCACAAAAATATGCACCTTATGGTTTTGTCCTCTATATTTGCATTTGTAAACGTAACCCAAAAAGCTAAAAACATGAAAGACATGATTCTGAAATCTGCTCAACTAATAGAAGACTCTTATACGAATTACCATCATTCGATTTATCTGTATATCTATTATAAGATAGGTAATAAAGAAGAGGCTGAAGATTTGGCACAAGATGTATATGTGCGTTTGATGGATTACGACCGGATGCTTTGTACTGAAACTATAAAATACTTCCTTTTTACTATTGCCCGTAATTTGGTAACTGATTATTTGCGTCGTTATTACAAGAAGCAGGAAATGACTTCTTATATGTATGAACATACGGTGACTTATACGAATGAGATCGAAGCTTGCGTAATAGCTAATGATTTGGAAGCGTGCGAGAAATATAGATTGTCCTTGCTACCTACGCAGCGTCGTATTATCTATACAATGAGCCGTTTTGAAGACAAATCCATTTCAGATATTTCAGAGGAATTGAATCTTTCGCCTCGTACTGTCGAAAACCATTTAAGGATGGGACGGCATGAAATGCGAGAGTTTATCAAACAATGTATGTAATAAAATAAAGACTATAAAATTGTTAATTTTAAATTGTAAGTTTATGAAGAATGATTTCTTTAAATTATCATCGAAAAGAATCTTATTCTCTACGGTGATGGCTTCAGCACTGTTGGCAGGAAGTCCGCTGACGGTATTGGCAGATGTGAATGGAACGCAGGTTGTTATGCAGTCTGGTACGGTGAAAGGACAGATTGTAGATGCAAGCGGTGAAGCCGTTATTGGGGCTAATGTTGTAGTGAAAGGTACCACCAATGGTACAATTACTGATTTTGACGGTCATTTTATACTGAACAATGTTCCGGCTAATGCTACTTTGGTGGTTTCTTTTATAGGATATAAAAATCAGGAACTTCAGATAAAAGGAAAGGCTACAGTGAATATTACTTTAAAAGAAGATACCGAAGTTTTGGATGAAGTGGTCGTTGTGGGTTATGGTACACAGAAGAAGGCGACCTTGACCGGTGCGGTGGCTTCGGTAAGTGGGGATGTTTTGGAGAGCCGTCCGGTATCCAATACGGCAGTGGGATTGCAAGGCCAGGTTCCAGGTCTGACTATTACACGTAATTCTGCGCGTCCGGGTAATGAAGATATGAATATTCAGATTCGTGGTGCTTCTTCTATAAATGAGGTAGAGCCATTGATTATAATTGATGGGGTGCCTGCTATTAGTAATACGGAGTTCAGTTCTTTGAACCCTAGTGACATTGAGAATATATCAGTGCTAAAGGATGCTTCTGCGGCTATCTATGGTGCGCGTGCGGCCGGTGGTGTCATTTTGGTAACCACTAAAAAAGGCAAGAAAGGAGAAAAACTTAAAATAAGTTACAACGGTATGGTAACTGCCAATACACCGGCAAATATGATTCCTCTTGCTAATATGAAGACATGGGCCAATGCAATGGTAGATGCCACTTATCAGGACTATGTAAAATCGGATGGTAAGGGCGGTGAAATCATAACACAACGTTATTGGAATGGCCAATGGTGGTTTAGTACTTTAGAGGAAGGAGGTAAAGCTGCTCATCCAAACGCAACTTTTGCTGCTAATGGAAGGGAAGACTATTGGCTGATAGATAAAATGGCAGAAAATCAAGATTTTGATTGGACGGCAAGTGACGGTGTCTTGCATCATTTTGCTGATAATAATTGGTTGGACTTGATTTATGGCACCACACTTTCCACACAGCACAATCTGAGTGTACAGGGCTCTAGTGAGCGTGCCCGTTGGATGGCATCTATGGGATATGCCAATGACCGTTCCATCATTACTGCCGTACGCGATGGCGCAAAAAAATACACAGCCCGTCTGAATGTGGATTTTGATTTGACAAAGTGGTTGGTATTGACTACGAATATGTCATATAGTAACCGTTATGTGGAAGCTCCGCGTGATGGTATTGATGGTAATAACTCCGGTATGTATGACTGCCCTGCCGGAGCAGCCTATACACCATCGGGCGAATACTATGATTATTATGTTAGTGGACGTTCTCCTTTGGCTGCTATGCAGGCTGGCGGTGTTGCCAATCAGGAATTTGAAACATTCCGTTATTCTAATACATTAAAGGCTACCCTTTCTAAGGATTTTGATGTAACAGGTTCTTGGGCTTTTGCAAAAAATAATAATGTACAGACAGAAACAAAACTGACCTATTATGCAGGTTATTGGGATGGAAGTAACAAGAATACTATAAACCAGCAGAAGGATACGTATGTAAAGGAACGCATCCAGCGTACTTTCTATGAAAATTACCTGTTGCAGTTGAACTATCATCATACATTTGCTGAAGTTCATAATGTAGCTGCTATGATCGGTGCCAATGCAGAACGTAATACGTACAAAAATGTGACAGCCCAACGCAAAGGCTTGTTGTATGACGGGTTGTATGATTTGAATACAGGCTCTTCCGAAGCAGCGAATCAGACTATTACAGGTGGTTCTAACCAGAATGGATATGTTTCTTATATCGGTCGCGTCAATTATGATTTTGCAGGCAAGTATCTGTTTGAAATGTTGGGCCGCCGTGACGGAACTTCAAAATTCCATCCTGATTATCGTTGGAGTAATTTTGGTACAGGAAGTATCGGATGGAGAATATCTGAAGAAAAATTCTTGAAAGAAAATGCTCTTTGGCTGAATAACTTGAAACTCCGTGCTTCTTATGGTGTCACCGGTGGAGCGGTCAGTAGTCTTGGCAACTATGATTATCTGGCGACAATGAACACTACAGGAACTTATTATTTTAATTCAGGTTTGGCGAGTACGGCTTATCTGGGGTCAATGACAGACTATTCACGTAGCTGGGAAAAATTGCATAATCTCAATATTGGCGTTGACTTCTCTTTGTTGGACAATCGCTTGAGCGGTAGTTTTGACTGGTATAAGAAGACGAACAACAGTATGTTGGTAGCATTGACTTATCCCGATGTTTTGGGAGCTACCGCCCCGGCCACCAATGATGCCAAACTGCGTGTGAAAGGCTGGGAGGCAGCATTGAGTTGGAATGACAGAAAAGGAGATGTGGAATATTGGGTAACAGCATCTTTGGCTGATGCAAAATCCATGGTTACGGAATACAGCGGTACTGATGTATGGCAGGCAGGTCTGGTTAAAGTCCGTGAAGGCTATCCATTGAATTCACTGTTTGTGTATAAGACAGACGGTTATTTCAAGTCCTATGAGGAAGTGGATGCTTATTATCAGCAATATGCAAATTGTACAGGCGGTAATGCCCTAGGATTGGTTCCTCAGTCTAATGAGAAATTGCATCTTCGTCCTGGTGACCGTAAGAAGGTATTGATACTTGATCCGAACAATGATACCACGAAAGGTAAAGGAAATACCGGTTCAGGTGATGTTTATTACTATGGTGATACAGATCCACATTTCATGTTCGGAGTGAATGCGGGTGCCAAATGGAAAAACTTTGATTTCTCCATGTTTATTCAGGGAGTGGGACAGCGTTATTTGATCCGCGGTCTGTCCGATTCTAATGGTGGTATGAATATGTGTGCATTCTATCGTAATTACAACAATATTCTTGATACTCAGTTGGATACTTGGACGTGGGATAATCAAGATGCCGAGTATGCACGTCTCTCATTGGAAAATAATAAGAATAACTGGAATGTGAATAATAATGATGCTTCGATTCAGAACGCATGGTATGCCCGTATGAAAAATATCACAGTAGGTTATACACTTCCTAAGTCATTGCTGAATAAATGGAATATTGAGAAAATCAGAGTTTACTTCTCGGGTGATAATGTCTGTGAAATAACGGGAGTGAAAGATGGTTATGACCCGGAGAAGAGTGCGGCATCACGTACTTCCTTGCCATTTAACCGTAGCTGGACTTTAGGTTTGGACGTAACATTCTAATAATTAACATTAAAATATTAAAAATATGAAACGATATAAATTAATGATGAGTGCTGTAGCTTTGATGCTGGCCTCAACATCATGTTCGGATTACTTCTTGAATTTGGAACCAACGGATACACAGACTGAAGCTAATTATTATAAGACTGCCGCACAATTTGAGGCAGCGGCTAATGGAACCTATAGTTTCTATGGCTTTAAGGATCTTTCGGAAACGGTAAATGGAACTAAATATACACATATTGTTTATAATATTTGGGATAATGGTTCTGATTTAAGATCAGAACTGAATGAAGCGGTTCAAGGTACCTTATCGGCAGGACAGACTGATACTTATTGGTCATTGTGTTATGCTAAAATTAGAAAATGCAATGTCGTTATTGAGAAAGCTGAGGAGTACACTGGCACAGAAAGCATTGCGGCATCCGTGGCTACGGCTAAGTTCTTCCGTGCCTATCAGTATTTCTGGCTGTTGGAACGTTTTGGCGGTGTGCCTTTGGTTACACGTACATTATCAACAGGTTCTGAAGAATTGTATGCGGCACGTAGTTCTCGTTATGAAGTGGTGGGACAGATTTTGTCGGATTTGACCGATGCTATCAATGGCTTGCCGGATGAATCTTCTTATGATGGAAAAGTGACCAAGCAAGGTGTCCAAGCTTTCAAGGCTCGTGTATTGTTGTTTGAAGCTACGTGGGAAAAGTATGTAAAGGAAACAACTGATGGTAATGGGACTTCGGAAGGTGCTGGTAGTGCGAAGCCGTCAGGCTATCCCTCAGTGGAAAGTATGCTGACAGAAGCCGCTTCTTTGGCTGATGCGGTCATTTCCTCAAAAAAGTATAGCTTGTGGAGTGCGGAAGGTACAGCATATGAAAATATAGCCTACAACTATTTGTTCAATTTGGAAGATGAGAATACCAACCCGATGGGTTATAAGAAGAATTTGAACAAAGAATATATCTTGCAGATATGCCATGATCCTGTAAACAACAAGTGTGCAAAGAATATCACTCATTCTTATGCCGGCAGTAATATTACATTGAAATGGATGAATATGGTTCCTTGTATTTCTGATGGTTTGCCTTATTTCTATTCAAAAGATTATAAGGGATTCAACAAGATGACAGATATGTATAATAATCGTGATTCCCGTCTGACTTCATGCGTGAAAATACCGGGAAAGACTTATTATGATATGGGTGTTAATGGTGCGGACAAGAGCCTTTATGCTAAAGCGGATTATGTGACCACATTTGATTTCCCGTCAGCATGTCTTCCTTATTACCCTGAAATTACAAGTACGGGACCTACCGGTTTTGTTAATCGTAAGATGACCAGCGAGCGTTATGGCTATCAGGATGCTGATGAAGCATATAATTATCCGGTTCTTCGTTTGGCCGAAGTTTATCTGATTTATGCAGAAGCAAAATGTGAATTAGGTAACGGAACAATTTCGGATGCTGATTTGGACAAGTCAATCAATGTATTGCATCAGCGTGGAGGTTCTGCCGCTATTTCCAATGCATCTGTTGCTATGGCTAATGCTAATTATTTGGCTAACACCGGTAAATCCGGAAGTTTGACTATATTGGATTTGATTCGCAATGAACGTGCGGTGGAATTACGTAATGAGAATCTTCGTCCTTATGACTTGATGAGATGGGGAATTGCTGAAACAGAGTTGAAACAGAATTTCTTAGGTGTGGTTACGAAGAATGCTGATGGTACGGACACTGAGATTGTAAACTTTAAATATACAGTAGGAGATACAGAAAAGTCTGCTTGGTTGCCTGTTGCTGGTACGACCTATGGTTATGAAACTATAGATGACGGTTCTCAGGCTTATGTTGTGATTCCGGCGTCTCAAGTGAATATGACCCGCAAGAACTACCTGTATCCTATTCCTTTAGCACAGATTCAATTGAATCCTGCTTTATTACAGAATCCTGGATATTAATGCTGGTAAGGGAAGAACATGGCCGAAGTGGCTATGTTCTTCTTTTGTGCTGCAATAGTAATATTTTACTTTTGAAATAAGTGGTAGGCAATTATATTCTAGTGACAGAGTGCTAGCTTCATTTACTGTAAAAATGAACATTCTGAAATGACAGCTGGTAAACCTCTTACTGTAAAAATGGCGACAAGTGGCGGGTATATGGGCGTCTTTGCTCCGTTTGATTAATTGTTTTATCTTTATAGAAAATTTAAGTTGATTGATATGAGGAGGGTTATTTTATTTTTCAGTTTGTTGTTAGCAACGGGGGTGTCGGCACAGCACTTTCAGGTATCTTCACCGGACGGTAGAATACAAATGGAAGTACGCAATGAGAAAACATTGAGTTATTCAGTTGTTTACAAGGATAAAGTCTTGGTGGCTGATTCACCACTTGGCTTTGAGTTCAAGGATGAAAAACCGATGCAAGGCAATTTTGCATTACTGAATGTTCCTCAAGCTGAAGCTAGATCTGAATCTTGGATTCCGGTAGTGAAGAATAAACATGAGGAAGTTCAGTTGCATTGGAATGAAATGACTTTTAACTTGGAAGAGAAGGAGGGAGATCGTCGTCGGATGGATTTTGTGGTTCGCGTATATGATGAAGGGGTGGCTTTCCGTTATCAACTGTATGGTGGAAGAAAAATTGGAAACCGGCAGATTACTAAAGAATTGACAGGGTTCTCATTACCGGCGGATGCAACCGGATGGGCAGCGAAGTACAAACGAAATTATACTTCCAGCCAGGAATCGGAGTTCGTGAAGACTACGCTGAACTATCTGCCTGCAGACACTGTGGCAGGTCTTCCTTTCTTGGTCGAGGTGGACAAACAAAACTATGTGGCTATCACCGAAGCTTGCATTGATGATTATCCTGGATTTTACATAGGAAAAGGTAACAGTGCGCAGGAAAAAAATCAAGTATTGGCTACCAGACTTTCTCCATTGCCCGGAGAGAAGGAAGATGGAGTGAAAGCTCGCTTCTTTGAGAAAATGGCTACGCCTTGGCGTGTTATTCTGGTAGGAGATCATCCTGGAAGGTTCATCGAAACAGAGCTTATTCATGGTTTGAATTCTCCTTGCGCCATTGAAGATACATCTTGGATAAAACCGGGCATGTGTGCTTGGGATCATTGGTGGAGCGGTGAAGTAAAGATGGAAATGGATGTAATAAAGGGATATATTGATTTTGCAGCGGAGCAGGGTTGGCCGTATATGTTGATAGATTGGCAATGGTACGGTCCTTACAACAAGGCTCATGCAGACATCACCAAACCTGCACCTCAGTTGAATATGCCGGAGATATTGGAGTATGCCCGTTCTAAAAACGTGCGTTGCTGGCTATGGCTCTATTGTACGGACGTGAACAAAAATGATAGTTACAAAGAAGCATTTGCCTTGTACGAAAAGTGGGGAATAGCCGGTATAAAGATAGACTTTATGGATCGCGACGACCAAGAAATGGTGAATTGGTATCATCGTATCATAAAGGAAGCGGCAAAGCATAAGCTCATGGTGAATTTTCATGGTGCATACAAGCCGGACGGCATTGGGCGTACTTATCCCAATCTGCTGACCCGTGAAGGTGTTATGGGGGGAGAATATTCTAAGTTTTCTAAAAGAGTGACACCGGAACACAATGTTACATTAGCTTTCACACGTATGTTGGCCGGTCCGATGGATTATACGCCCGGGGGCTTTCTAAATGTACCTATGGAAGGGTTCAAACCGAAGAATCCAACTACGGTGCCCAATTCACGATGTGCCGAGCTTTCTAAGTTTGTGATTTATGATAGCCCGTTAACGGTTATGTGCGAACATCCTAAATATGTTTTAGGTCAGCTGGGGGCTGATTTTCTGAAAATAGTGCCAACTGTATGGGATGACACTCGTTTCCTTGATGGCTATCCGGGAGAATATATTGTGATGACCAAGCGTTCGGGCAAACAGTGGTTTATAGGTGCAATGAATAATTGCATGAAGCGTGTTGTGGAAATCGAAACTTCTTTTTTGCCAGCAGGCGAGTACGAGTTTGAGTATTGGGCTGATGCAAAGAATGCTGATAAAAAGCCGACAGAAGTATCGAAAAAGAAGGTGCGTTTCGTTGCCGGGAAGTCTTTGTCAATAAAGATGGTTTCCGGTGGTGGTTATGTCGGAGTTTTTACTCCGGTAAAATAAGATCTTATACAAAACAGCTATGAAAATAAAAGTATTCTTCATAGCTGTTTTTTAGGCTATTGTGAATTCTAATAAATATAAATATGAAAAATAAACTTTTGCTATTGCTTTTTCTATTGGGAGTGGTTTTCCCGTTGTCTGCACAAGAAAGTGAAGTCTTAATATCGACTTCTCATACCTCTTTATTGCTTTCCACTCCGCAAGGAGGAGAATTGAAATTTTTGTACTATGGTAGAAAACTTACTGATGCTGATGTGCATGCTGTTATTAGTACAGAGTCTGGAAGTTTTTCCGCTTATCCGGTCTATGGACTGAATTGTCCTTCTGAGTCTGCTTTGTCTGTGCAGCATGAGGATGGAAACATGACGCTTCAAATGGAAGTCATTGGCGTGGAAACTATTCATCAGGAAAAAGCAGATTTAACAGTTATATCTTTAAAAGACAAAGTATATCCTTTTTATGTAAAACTCTGCTATAAAGCCTATCAGGATGTGGACGTCATTGAGGCGTGGACGGAAATCAGCCATAAAGAGAAAAAGAACGTGAAGCTGAACCAGTTTGCATCGGCCTATCTTCCCGTTCGTAAGGGCAATGTCTGGCTGTCCAGCCTCTACGGTGCTTGGGCAAACGAGGCGCGTCTGGTGCAGGAACCGCTGGAACCGGGTATGAAGGTGATAAAGAATAAGGACGGAGTGCGCAATTCGCACACGGCACACGCCGAAGTGATGTTCTCGTTGGACGGACAGCCACGTGAGAATAGCGGACGTGTGATTGGTGCTGCCCTTTGTTACGGAGGTAATTATAAACTGCGCATTGACACAGATGAAAGCGAATACCATCATTTCTATGCAGGTATCAACGAAGACAACTCCGTTTATCATCTGAAAAGCGGTGAGGTATTCAAGACTCCCGAACTGGCATTGACTTATAGTGATGAAGGATTGAGTGGTGGTAGCCGTAACTTTCATCGCTGGGCAAGGGCGTATAAACTAGCTAATGGCGACAAGCTCCGAAAGATTCTGCTGAACAGTTGGGAAGGTGTCTATTTCAAAATCAACGAAAGCGGTATGAAGCAGATGATGGCGGATATTTCTTCTATGGGCGGTGAACTTTTTGTGATGGACGACGGCTGGTTTGGTGACAAATATCCTCGCAAGACCGACCGCACTTCGCTGGGCGACTGGATGGTGGATAAGGAGAAACTGCCTTCGGGTATTGGAGGGCTGATAGATGAGGCTAAGCGGCAAGGTATCAGGTTTGGCATCTGGATAGAGCCGGAAATGGCGAACACTCAAAGTGAATTGTATGAAAAGCATCCGGATTGGGTGATCAAAGCACCGGAACGTGACTTGGTACTGGGACGGGGAGGTACTCAGGTGGTACTCGACCTGGGTAATCCGCAGGTACAGGATTTCATGTTCAACGTAGTGGACGAACTGATGACTAACTATCCCGAAATAGATTACATCAAATGGGATGCCAATATGTCTATCCTGAATCATGGTTCCAACTATCTGGGCAAGGATGAACAGAGCCATTTATACATAGCTTATCATCGTGGACTGGAAAATGTCTGCAAGCGAATCCGGATGAAATATCCCGAACTGACGATACAGGCATGTGCCAGTGGTGGTGGACGTGTCAATTATGGACTTTTGCCTTACTTTGACGAGTTTTGGACAAGCGACGATACGGATGCATTGCAACGCATCTATATGCAGTGGGGCACTTCCTATTTCTTTCCAGCCATCGGTATGGCGTCACATATCAGTGCTGCACCCAATCATCAGACTTTCCGTACCATCCCGTTGAAGTATCGTATTGACGTGGCGATGAGCGGACGTTTAGGCATGGAGATACAACCCAAGAACATGACGGATGATGAGAAAGAACTGTGTCGTAAAGCGATTGCCGAGTACAAGGAAATTCGTCCGGTGGTTCAGATGGGGGACATATACCGCTTGCTTTCTCCTTACGACAAGTTGGGGGCAGCTTCCTTGATGTACGTTTCGCCGGAAAAAGACAAGGCGGTATTCTATTGGTGGAAGCTGGAGCACTTTATGAACCAACACTTGCCACGGGTAGTCATGGCGGGGCTGAATCCTGAAAGCCGTTATCGTATCCGTGAGTTGAACCGTATAGATAAATATCCGCTTAGTTTTGAAGGACAAGTGTTCAGCGGTGCTTATTTGATGGCGAACGGTTTGGAAATACCTTACAATCATAATGTGGACAAGCCGCAAAAGAACGAATACTCAAGTAGAGTGCTTTATCTGGAGGAAGTGGATAAATAACAAACTATCGGAAAAGTTACGGATTGTAACAGCTGAACATAAAAGAGTCGTATCAAATTCTATTTTTAAGTAATGATATGACTCTTTTTATTGTACAATGAATGCTGTCAAATTTTAGATTCAAAGATTATTTCCTTTGAGATTGAATGTTGATGCATTCATTTTTTATTATCTTCTATGCTGTTGAGTGTCTCATGTCTCATAAACGTATTATAATTAAAATCGACTTTTATGATGAATATAAAACAACTTTTATCAGCTTGTATATTGGGAACAGCAATTGCTTCATGCAGTTTTCCATCGGCAGAACGGGAAGGGATTGTTATTAACCTTCAGGAGAAAGGTGCCGGGATAGCTCCTTCAATGTATGGTGTCTTTTTTGAAGAGATTAATCATGCCGGTGATGGAGGATTATATGCCGAGTTGGTTCAGAACCGTAGTTTCGAGGAACATGAGATGCCGGCAGGGTATCATGCGGAAGGAGATAAGCTGATTCCCAGTCCGGAGAAATATCACTTGACCGGAGAAGTACGTCACGATCGTTCATTCAAGTGGAATACAGAACCTGTACGTGCTTGGAATTTGTTGGTGAAGGATACTGCGGCTGCCCGGATGAGGCTTACTAAAGAGCGTCCGAAATTTCAGTCAGCTCCTAATAATTTGGAGATAACACTAACGGATGCTTCACACCCCATTCAATTGGTGAATGAAGGATACTGGGGAATGGGGATCGGTGCCGGTGAGAACTATCATCTGCGTGTTATTATTCGCACTTCGTCCGATTATAAAGGAACGGTTGCAGCCAAATTACTTTCTTCGAAAGGAGATGTGCTGGCGGAAACTTCTCTCAAAGTGAAGAATGACAACACTTGGAATGATATAAAAGCTACATTGTCGTCTGCTGCAAAAGATGCCAAGTCAAAGCTGGCTTTGGAATTTGATGCTCCCGGTAAGATTTGGATAGATTATGTTTCTCTTTTTCCGGAAAAGACTTTCAATAACCGCCCGAATGGCTTGCGTAAAGACGTGGCCGAGATGTTGGTAGGATTGAAACCTGCATTCTTCCGCTGGCCTGGAGGATGTGTGGTAGAGGGAATTACTTTGAATAACCGCTTTGAATGGAAAAAAACATTAGGAGATCCGGCTGCACGCCCCGGAGAGTATAGTACGTGGGGATACCGTTGCTCGTATGGTTTCGGATATTATGAAATGTTGCAGTTTTGCGAAGATATAGGCGTAAAAGCCATGTTTGTATGTAATGTAGGTTTAGGGTGTCAGTTCCGTATGGGCGATGCTTGTCCTGAAGACAAAATATCCTATTATTTGGACGATTGTATGGATGCCATTGAATACGCATTGGGTGATGTGACTACGGAATGGGGAAAACGCCGTGCGGCAGATGGTCATGCCGAACCTTTTCCGTTGCAATATGTGGAGATTGGTAATGAAAACTGGGGACCGGAATACGATCGTCGTTTTGATCTGTTCTATAAGGCCATTAAGGAGAAGTATCCGCAGTTGACATTGATTTATAATGAAATGCCACAACGTGATGGGGCTCCTGCAATAGCCAAAACGGATATGATTGATCCACATTGGTATGTCGATCCGTATTTTTTCTTTCGTAACACAACTTTGTTCGATACTTATGAACGGGGAAAATATACGGTTTATGTAGGGGAATATGCCTGTAACCGGGGAGTTGGTGGAGGAAATATGCTGGGAGCTTTGTCTGAAGCTGCGTTTATCGGTGGTATGGAACGAAATGGCGATTTGGTTACAATGGCTTCGTATGCACCTTTATTTGAAAATCGGCATGATAGGAACTGGGCTACCAACTTGATTTGGATTGATTCTGACCGGGTAATGGGGCGTAGCTCATATTATGTACAAAAGATGGCGGCGGAGAACCGGCCTGATTACAATGTAAAAAGCAACATCACGATGCATGAAGCCCAACCCGAATCTGTGGGTAAGGGACATCTGGGTTTGGGGGCTTCTTTAGCATCTGTAGAGTTTAAGGATGTAAAAGTGATACAAAACGGAGTGACGGATCTGCTTGGCGATATGATTCTATCAAAAGAAAACCACATGTTACCGGAAAAAGTCTATGAAGGGGACTATACGCTGGAGTTTAAAGTAAGGAAAACAGAAGGTGAACAAGGATTTCAAATCTTTTTAGGTATGAGTGAGGATGGTAAGACCGGATACCGGTATAATATAGGCATGTGGAGCAGTAATGACCGGGCGGAACTTATCCGGTTGGAGAAGGGGAAAGATAAAGGCGTGTTGTCGGAACATTCCGGCAAAAAAGTTGAAAAGGACAGGTGGTATGAAGTGAAAGTGGTAGTATCATCCATGAAAAATGAATGTTATCTGGATAATGAACTTGTCTTGTCCTCTGTACCCCAAGCTATGCCGTTACAGTTTGTTGCTTCCGGTTATGATGAAGAAAAAGGAGAATTAGTGATTAAAGTTGTTAATGGGGCTGATGCGGCTTATTTGACCACGATTCAGGTAAAAGGATCGAAAAACATAGCAGAGGAGGGAAGGGTCATTTCTTTGACTGCGGCCGACGGCAGCGAGGAAAATTCCTTCGAAGAACCCCGAAAGATTTATCCGGAGGAGATTACATACAAAGGATTCGGACCTGAATTTGATTATGAATTTCCACCCTTCTCATATACGATTTTGCGTGTAAAAGCAGAAAAACAATAAGAAAACGAACGATTAATTTGATATTTTATGAAAAAGATTATTTCATTATTATTTGTGGCAGGGGTGTTGAACACCGTTGCTGCACAGAAAATAACGATGTATTCCACCACTGCATCCGAGCGTTGGGCTTCTCAGAAAGTAACAGTTTTGAAGCATGCCTCGCAGACTCCGGAGGTATCTGTCTATACGGATAGTCTTTTGCAGCATGTTACCGGCTTTGGCGGCACGTTTAATGAAATAGGCTGGAATGCGCTTCAAAGTCTCTCTCAGGAAG
Organism: Bacteroidaceae bacterium; assembly: GCA_963651205.1. Taxonomy (GTDB): domain Bacteria; phylum Bacteroidota; class Bacteroidia; order Bacteroidales; family Bacteroidaceae; genus Phocaeicola. The sequence goes on along the minus strand of CAVJPC010000240.1, from coordinate 349,408 downwards.
AACGTGATAAAGTGATGGCTTCCTTGTTTGCCGAAGAGGGAGTACGCTTTTCATTGGGACGTACTCCTGTTGCTTGTAGTGATTATTCATTTGGTTATTATTCTTATAATGATGTGAAAGATGATTATACCATGCGTAATTTCAGTATTGACCGTGATCGTTTTATACTGATTCCTTACATAAAGGAGGCTTTGAAGCTACGTCCCGATTTGAAGATGTGGGCTTCTCCCTGGACTCCGCCGGCATGGATGAAAGTCAACGAGCATTATTCGCAGAAAAGTTCCGGCATCGAGGGCACCGATATCGGGCACAACCGTCTTGATCCTGCCCGTAATGTATTGGGAAATGTTACGGGATTCAAGATGCAGCAAGGATATTTGCAGGCATACGCGCTTTATTTCTCCAAATATGTGCAGGCTTATAAGAAAAACGGGATTACTATTTCGATGCTCATGCCTCAAAATGAAATAGCATGGACACCTTGCTGGCCTTCGTGTACGTGGAGAGCAGAGGACTTGGCCATTTTCGTGACTCAATATCTGGGACCTCAATTTAAAAAAGATTCGTTGGATACGGAGATATGGATGGGAACAGTCAATTATCCGAACCCCGATTACATCCGCACTTTTCTGAATCAGAAAAATGTATCGGATTATGTGAGAGGAGTAGGAGTGCAATGGACAGGTATGAAAGCGCTTCCTGTCATTCACAAGGAATACCCTTCGTATGGATATATGCAGACAGAGAATATGTGTGGTAATTCGGAGAATGACTGGTCGGCATTGGAGCGTACTTGGAATGCGGTAGTCCATTGTTTCAATAATGGTGTGGGGGCTTATATGTATTGGAATATGGTGCTCGATGAAACTTGTAAGAGTTGGTGGGACTGGGCACAAAATGCAATGGTTATTGTAGATCGTAATACACGCCAGGTACGTTATACTGATGAATATTATCTGATGAAGCATTTGTCTCATTTTGTACAACCGGGCAGCCGTTTGTTGAAAGTGTCAGACCATGAGAATGTGCTTGCCTTTCGTACTGCTGACAATGGAACGGCTATAGTTACTTATAATCCCGATGAAGACACGCGTTTCCGTACTTTTGTCATAGATGGTAAGAAGATAGAGGTGACATTGAAACCCAAATCGATCAATACAATAAAAATGAATGATAAATGAAATTAAAAGAATTGTTGTTGGTTGTCCATTTATTAGTTGGATTCCATTTTATTCTTCATGCACAGAATCATCTGGTTGTTTACCCGGCTCCTGATGGGGTCGATTTAAAAAAGGATTTTACAGTTAAAGTCCGCGAAGTGGGAAAAGAGTGGCAATGGGTGGACGTTTATCCGGTGAAAGTAGATGAAGTACGCCAGACGAAGCATCATGTTGAACTGGCCTCAATGGGATATTTTGACTTTTCCGGGCAGGTGGAAGTTTCCGTCACCTATAATAAAGGAGAAGTAAAGAGTGGCAGGGTGCGTCCGTTGTCGTATGGTATCACTCCGAGGATCAGCGGCAGTACGATGACTTTTACACTAGACCGTCCGCGTAATCTGTCCATTGAAGTAAATGGAGACATCTTCCATAATCTTCATCTTTTTGCGAATCCGATAGATGAAAACCGCCCGAAGAAATTGAAAGACAAGAATCTGATTTATTTCGCTCCGGGAATACATCAGTTACCCGGCGATACACTCAATGTTCCTTCGGGAAAGACTGTCTATGTGGCAGGTGGGGCCATTGTGCGTGGATGTATCCGTGCGGTCAATGCCCGTGATGTGAAAATTCTGGGACGGGGTGAGGTGCATCCCGAAGGTCGTGGGGCAGGTATCAGCATTATTAATTCACGAAATATATATGTGGAAGGTCTCATCACAACCCAATGTCCCACTGGAGGTTCGGACAGTGTGACAATCCGCAATGTAAAGGCTATCAGTTCGTATGGGTGGGGGGACGGTATGAATGTGTTTGCCAGCAACAACGTCTTGTTTGATGGAGTATTTTGCCGTAACTCCGATGATTGCACTACCGTGTATGCTACACGTATGGGGTTTCATGGCGGATGCCGTAATGTGACAATGCAGAATTCTACCTTGTGGGCAGATGTGGCGCACCCTATTTTTATCGGATTACACGGAGATGTGGATAGGAATGAAGTGATGGAGAATCTGATTTACCGGAACATTGATATTTTGGATCATCGGGAAATGCAAGTGGATTATCAAGGCTGTCTGGCTATCAATGCAGGTGATAATAATCTGGTCCGGAATGTACGGTTCGAGAATATCCGCATCGAGAATTTCCGGCAAGGACAATTGGTGAATCTGCGTATATTTTACAATAAGAAGTATTGCAAGGCTCCGGGCAGGGGCATTGAGAATGTGCTTTTTAAAGATATTACCTATAATGGCGATCATGCCGAACTCTCACATATCGTTGGCTATGACGAAGAACGGATGGTGAAGAATATTCGTTTTGAGAATCTGAAGATAAACGGTAAAGTTATATCGGATGATATGGCCGGCAAGCCTGTATGGTATAAAACGTCAGACATGGCGCGTTTCTTTGTTGGGGAACATGTAGGTGAAATTGTATTTGCAAAATGAAAAAAGGTAGTCTCAAGCAAGAGCTTCAAGAAGATTTAAAACTCTGTGGTAGGTGTTTTTTAGAGAGAACATATAAAAGAAATCACCTTTGCGAAATAAAAAGAAAAGGTAATTATTTAGGTAGGATAATTTTTAAAGAATGATCCTTTTTGCTATCTTTGTCCATTGAAAATGAATAATTTATATTCTTATGGAATTACAAGATAAATATATCCGTTTTGATTGGGCTGTCAAACGTTTGCTGCGTCATAAGGCTAATTTTGGTGTGCTCGAAGGATTCCTTACGGTACTGATAGGTGATGAAATTCATATAGTGGAGATTCTGGAAAGCGAAGGTAACCAGCAAACGGAGAATGATAAGTTCAACCGGGTTGATATCAAAGCTCTCAATAGTAAAAATGAGATTGTTATCATCGAGATTCAAAATACGCGTGAGCTGTATTATTTGGAGCGTATCCTGTATGGAGTGGCTAAAGCCATTACAGAACATATCTCATTGGGTGAAACTTATTATAAAGTTAAAAAGATATATTCTATTAGCATTCTTTATTTCGATATTGGTCATGGAACTGATTATCTTTATCATGGGCAGAATATATTTAAAGGAGTGCATACAGGAGACTTCCTTCAAGTGAGTACTCGGGAAAAGGATGCCATTGTGCCCCGTATGCCTTCCGAAATTTATCCGGAGTATTTTCTGATCCGTGTGAATGAGTTCAATAAGGTGGCGGTGACTCCTTTAGAGGAGTGGATAGAATATTTGAAGACGGGTATTATCCGTCCTGACACAACTGCTCCCGGATTGGGGGAGGCACGTGAAAAATTGAAATATTATTCAATGACGCCTCAGGAACGCCACGCCTATGATGAACATCTTAGTGCTTTGATGATTCAGAATGATGTTCTTGATTCTGCTAAGTTGGAGGGAAAGATAGAGGGGCGATTAGAAGGTCGTGCGGAAGGGCGATTAGAAGGTCGTGCAGAGGGTCGTGAAGAAGGCCGTGAAGAAGGCCGTGAAGAAGGTCGTGAAGAAGGCCGTGAAGAGGGTATTAAAGAAGGTGTTCTTCGAAATGCCCGGAGAATGAAAGAAAAAGGATTTTCTACAGAAGATATTATGGAAATTACAGGATTGACATTCGAAGAGGTCAGTCAGTTGTAATCCATGTTTGGTTAAATAAATCCACAGGTGGCTTCTTAAGGGTATCTGTGGATTTATTATTTTACGCAAAGGTTTACGTGTTTTTTGTTAAGCTGACTTATACTTAGGTCAGCTTAATCTTTTTATATTTGAGTACATAAATAAACGATTTGTTAACGTGTAAAATGAATGATACAATGAAAAAACTCTTCTTTTTGATAGCGGCGAGCTTCTTTTTAACTACAGTAGATGCACAGATAACCGAGCGTGAACGTCCTGCCGAATGGCAGCATTTAGTAAAAGGCGCACGTTTTATGGACCGTTTCCTTCCTATGCCGGACGGCATTCAAGCTAAGGGAATTTGGGGCACGGACAGTCTACTGAATCGTTATGTGGATAATGGGATAGAACTTCCCGGAGTTTCTTTTTGGGGAGGAAATATATTGCAGAATGCGGATGGTAAATACCATTTGTTTGTGTGCGGCTGGCCCGAGAATTCTCCGAAAGGGCACATGTTTTGGTCGAATTCTACTGTTTTCCATGCAGTAAGTGATCGGCTGGAAGGACCTTTTAAAATTCAAAATTCTGTGGGAAAAGGACATAATCCGGAAGCGTTCCGGTTAAAGGATGGCCGTGTCGTGGTCTATGTGATTGACGGTTATTATATAGCAGACGGGGTGGACAGCAAGGTGTGGACGTATGGTAAATTCAGTTTTGATTCTCGTGACCGGAAAATCATAGAGGGACTTTCCAATTTGACTTTTGCCCGCCGTCAGGATGATTCTTACCTGATGGTATGTCGGGGTGGAGGTGTCTGGATCAGTAAAGACGGACTTTCACCTTATATGCAGTTGACTGACAAACGAGTTTATCCGGATGTGGAAGGCAGATTCGAAGATCCCGTGGTATGGCGGGATGAGTTGCAATATCACTTGATCGTGAATGACTGGTTGGGCAGAATTGCTTTCTATCAGCGTTCCAAGGACGGAGTGCATTGGGTGACAGAACAAGGGGAAGCATACGTGCCGGGTGTATCATTCCATAAAGATGGAGCGGTGGAACATTGGTTTAAATACGAGCGCCCTAAAGTTTTTCAGGATGAGAAGGGGCGTGCTGTCCAAATGAATTTTGCCGTGATTGATACCATTAAATGGAACGATCTGCCTAACGATAAACATAGTTCCAAAAATATAAGTATTCCTCTGAATAAAGGAATGCTATTGTCTGTCTTGAATGAAGAAGAGATCACTCCGTCTACTCGTACTATTGAGGTAAAGATTGCTGCCGAATCAGGTTTTAATCCGCAGACAGATGTGGATGTAAAGTCGTTGCGATTCGGTTCATTTACCGAAGTGAATTTTGGACGTGGCTGCAAGCCTGTGAAGACCAAGGTTTCGGGCAAAGATTTGATTGTGGTCTTTAAAGCGAAGGGCAGTGGTATCACTTCGGATGAATTTGCTCCTAAAATGATAGGTAGAGATAAAAATGGGAATATGCTGTATGGTTATGCCCGTTTGCCATACGTGAATTATCGGCCGGCTCTGCTCTCCGCCCGTCGCCCTCTGTTTGATAAAGAAAAAGGTGGGTTGAAGGTAGAGATACAGAACTTTGGTTTGTCTGCATCGGAACCGGCGGAAGTGGAGGTGATATGTAATGGTTCCAGTCAGGGAAGGATTGCTTTGAAAACATTGCAACCTTATGAGATTGAGTGCCTGATGTTTGATTCGGATATGTTACTATCAGATGATAAAGTATCGTATGAAGTGGTATTCTTTCAGGAAGGAAAAGAGGTGGAACGGAATACATTCTAAAAGATCGGATCTTCGTTTATGAGAAAATGGTTAAAGAACTGTTATTTTTGAGTGGAAAACACTTAATTTTTCAAATGTACTCAAGAACAAAAAAACAAAAATAAAAAAGCATGAAAAGAGAGAAAAGCATTGAGTGTTTTTCTCTCTTTTATCGTATTATGTAGTAAGTTTGAATGTCAATTGAGGAACTAATTAGAAAAAGACAATGAATAAGAAAATTTTAGTTGTAGCCGGGTTATTGGCTATGTCGGGTGCTTTGACGGCCCAGTCAGTTTATCCCGGCCAACATGCCGGAAAGTTGAAGAGAGAAACCGTGGCTCCGATGAAAGTCAAGAGTTTTGATTTGAAAGATGTTCGTTTGCTTCCAAGCCGTTTTCGTGAAAATATGATGCGTGATTCTATGTGGATGGCTTCTATAGATGTGAACAGGTTGTTGCATAGTTTTCGTACCAATGCGGGGGTATTTGCCGGTCGTGAGGGTGGATATATGGCAGTAAAGAAGTTAGGCGGATGGGAATCCTTGGATTGTGAGTTACGTGGACACACCACAGGGCACTTGCTTTCTGCCTACGGCTTGATGTATGCGGCAACCGGCAGTGAACTGTTCAAACAAAAAGGGGATAGTCTGGTGAATGGTCTGGCGGAGGTACAAACCGCATTGGGTAACGGCTATCTGAGTGCTTATCCTGAAGAATTGATCAATCGGAATATCCGTGGCACCAGTGTATGGGCACCGTGGTACACTCTTCATAAGCTGTTTTCGGGATTAATAGACCAGTATCTTTACAGTGACAATCAGAAAGCTTTGGAGGTTGTTGTCCGTATGGCCGACTGGGCATATCATAAACTCAAACCATTGGATGAGGCTACACGTCAAAAGATGATACGGAATGAATTTGGTGGAGTGAATGAGTCTTTTTATAATTTGTATGCGATAACCGGAGATGAACGTCATCGGTGGCTGGCTCAATTCTTTTACCATAATGAAGTGATTGATCCGTTAAAGGAACTACGTGATGATTTGGGTACTAAACATACCAATACATTCATTCCGAAAGTGATAGCCGAAGCTCGCAATTATGAATTGACAGAGGATGAGAACAGCAGAAAGCTATCCGATTTCTTTTGGCATACTATGATAGACCATCATACATTTGCCCCCGGATGCAGTAGTGACAAGGAACATTATTTTGACCCGGCCCGGTTCTCCAAGCATGTTTCAGGTTATACCGGGGAAACGTGTTGTACCTATAATATGTTGAAACTGTCCCGTCATCTGTTCTGCTGGACAGCCGATGCTGCCATTGCGGATTATTATGAACGGGCTCTCTACAACCATATTTTGGGACAGCAAGATCCTCAGACCGGTATGGTGACATATTTCCTGCCCTTGCTTTCGGGTTCGCATAAGGTGTATAGTACGAAAGAAAACTCTTTTTGGTGTTGTGTGGGCAGCGGGTTTGAAAACCATGCTAAATATGGAGAAGCCATCTATTATCACAATGACAAAGGCATTTATGTGAATCTTTTTATTCCTTCGGTAGTCAACTGGCAGGAGAAAGGATTGACTCTCCGCCAGGAAACGGATTTTCCGGCAGAGGGAACCACAGTTCTGACCATAGGCACTCAAAGTCCTGTAGAGACTACGGTTTTTCTTCGTTATCCTTCGTGGAGCAAGGGAGTGAAAGTCGCTGTAAATGGTAAAAAGGTGGCGGTGAAGCAGAAGCCCGGTTCATATATCGCTATCACTCGTCTATGGAAAGACGGTGACCGTATTACGGCTGATTATCCCATGCGTCTTCGTGTGGAAACGACTCCGGATAATCCTCAAAAGGGAGCGTTGGTTTATGGGCCGGTAGTGCTGGCCGGTGAACGGGGAACAGAAGGAATGCAGGCACCTGCGCCCGATTCCAATCCTGCTTTGTACAATGATTATTATACGTATGATTATCATATCCCTGCAGGACTTCGCACCACGTTAAAACTTGATGTCAAGCATCCTGAACGCAGTGTACGGCGTGTCGGTACGGAATTAAAGTTTACAACTTCGCAAGGAGATGTGATAGAACCGTTGTACAATATTCACCGGCAGCGTTATGTGGTATATTGGGATTTGGAGAAAGAATAAATTTCATCATTAGATGAGTAAATGAATCCTTTGATTCGTATTTATATGTGGTTTGACTAATCAAATGATATAGGAATATGAATAAAGGATTCGTTTTTATTTTCAGGTTGGCAGTTCATGGAATCAGAATGAAAAAGATTCTAGCCGCCTTTGTCTTTTGGATGGGATGTATGTTGGCTGTTCAGGCGCAGCAACACCCTTGTGTATATGTTGCTCCGGCGGATAGAGTGTCTGTTCTGCAAAAAGTGGAAAATGAGCCTTGGGCTGGGGAAGCCTTTGCAGCTATCCGCTCCAAAGTGGAAAAATATGTGGATCGTCATCAGACCGATCCCGAGTGGATAACCTCCCGGATGGCCATGTATTGGAAAGATGGGGAGCGCTATACCCAATGTTATTTGAAAAAACAGAATTGGGACTATGGAGAGGGAAATGCTCCTGTTCCCACTGTAAGAATGCCGGGAATGCGTACCTGGAATAAGTATGTCAATGTTCCGCTGGAGGACCGCACTCCTTATAATGAAACAGGCGATATGTGGGGGATCAATAAATTAAATCCTTCGGAGCCTCCGGTAAAAGTGCCTTATAAGGAAAGCGGGCACATGATACGGGGGAATAATATCGAGATCCTGACATTGGCAGAAAATGCTGCTTTTGTTTATTGGGTGACAGGAGAAGAAAAGTTTGCCCGTTTTGCCACAGATATATTTAATGTGTGGCTGGTAGGCACGTATTATATGAATCCTATTCTGGACCCCGGAAAGTCATGTGGCAGTGCCGGTGGTTGGGAGCCGGGAGGTATTTGCGGCTATTATGATTACGAACAGATACATGATGATTTGGTAATGCATGCGACAATGGCGTATGATTTTGCTTTCGATTATTTGATACGGCATCCTCATGCTCATCTGAAAGAAATAGGGAAAGATACAAAAACGGTAGCTGCCGAAGTCTTTAAACGTTTTATCAATATAGGGCTGGTACGCGGTGGCAAATCGGGTAACTGGAATGTGAACGGGTGGAATATAATGCTGCGTCCTATGTTGGTGCTCGATCATAATGAGGCTTATGCTGACGGTAAAGGAAAAGAGTATTATTTGAATTTGCTGGTGAACGAATCGACTCCCTATCATGATGCCATTCCCGATATATTGAAGACTTACGATCGAGTGACAGGGCTGTGGCCGGAATCTCCCGGTTATTCATTCGGTACAGTGCAGTCATTGCTTGATTGGGCGGCTCCCTTGAAACGTGCCGGGATAGATATCATAGCCGGTAACCCCATTTTGCAGAAAGCTGCAATGGCTGTATTTCCTTGGATGGACGATGCAGCCAATATGGTGGTGTTCGGTGATTCACGTGGGGGAAGTGCTAATTTCCAGACGTTTGAAAATCTGCTGACTTATTATACCGGAACAGATAACAAGGAGGGAGTGGAAAAAGTGGCAAGTGCCTTGAACAAAGGGATTTCTCAAAAGAAATACTCCAGAAATAATGCCGGTTGGACAGGGCTTTGTACCTATACAGCTACCATCCCGTCTGTACGTGCAGAGAGTAATGAACGTGCGTCTTATTCTCCCCATCATCGTTTCATTACAATGAAGAACTGGGAGGGAGATTATAAAATGATGTTCAATCTGTATGGTGGTAAAAAAGGATACCATCTCACTCCGAACGGCTTGGCTTTACAATTCTATGCGTATGGTTATGCGCTGGCTCCGGATGCAGCGGCTTATGAGTCCTATTGGAGCAAAGATCATGGATACCATCAGTCTCCTACAGGCTCTAATACGGTATTACCCGGATATACGGAAGGAGAGATCACTATTCATGCTATGGAGCCTATGATGAAGGAGGGAGAATTCGTAAATGATAAGGAATTAACTCCTTACCTCAACTTTGCCGATGTGTCTGCCGGTGAGAAAAGAAGAATGGTCGCTATGGTCCGTACTTCGGGGAATAGTGGTTATTATGTGGATATTTTCCGGTCGGACAGGGCGGATAATGATTATTTGTTCCATCATGTAGGTACTTCGATGGAAATCACTGATTCGGAAGGGAACAAGCTTCCCGGTGAGGCTTTGGAGAAGTTTGACAAAACGTGGCATGAAGGATATCATTGGTTTTCCAATCTGCATAAATCCGATTATAACCAGAATTTTATCGCTTCATGGAGTATGCCCGAAGATATAACGGCGCGTTTATGGATGACAGGAGGTGAGGGACGTGAAATTTATCAGGTGGATGCTCCCCCGACTACAATGAATAAAGGGTTGACTCCCGGCGATATTTGTATGCCTCCTATGCCGACTCCTGCTTTGATTGTCCGTCAGGAAGGTAATAATGCTCAGACTCATCCTTTTGTTTCTGTTTATGAAGCGTATAAAAAGAATGGTCCGAATGTGCTCGGTGTAGAAGCCTTGCAGGGAGATGATGACTGTACCGGGGTGAAGGTGAATACGGCGGACGGATATGCGGATTATCTGTTCAGTGCGACGGACATGCAGGCTCATCATCCTTCCAAACGTGTTTCATTCTGTGGCGGGTTAGGATTGATAAGAGAAAAAGAAGGTCAGATTCAACTGATGTATCTTGGCTGTGGCCGTTCACTAAAGAAAGGTAACTTTGTTTTAGAATCGGATCATGACGTATATGCTGCGATCTATATGCGGCATGGTGCTTGGTACTATTCAGCAACCGGTCCTGTACGGGTGAAAATAGGAAAAGAAACCAAAGAACTGAATGAAGGTTACAATCAAAAATTATAATTTTTTTGTGCTTCCTTATTCACCGCAGGGACTAATGCAGAAGGTCTCTGCGGTGATTTGTTTTATCATATAGATTTTATTTTTCTTTTCGTTGAGTGAGTTTTCCGATTCATCCGTACTACTAATTAAAAAGTAATCATTATGAAAAAAATAATACTCATAGCATGTGCGTTGACCTGTACGGCTTCGCTTTATGCAGGTCATTCTAAAGAATTGAAATTAACTTCCCCGGAGGGAGTTCATGAAGTCATGTTCAGGCAGGAGAAAATTTCTTCTTCGGTAAATGAAATAATATATCAGGTAAAGTATAGAGGCAGAGAGGTTATCGGAAACTCACGTGCCGGTCTTCAGCTGGATAACCGTACTTGGGAACTGGCGCTTGCCCGTAAAATAAATCAAGTAAAATGTTGGATGGATAATTTGGAGGTGGATAGTGTGATCTATCAGCCTGCTGTCAACAAGTCTTGGCATCCTCTGTATGGAGAACGTAGTACGGTTCGCGAGGCGTATAATGAGGCAACCATGTATCTTTCCAAAAAAGACGGTTCCAATTATCGTTTGAATATTGAAGTGCGCGCGTACGATGAAGGCATCGCTTTCCGTTATTTTTTTCCTGAACATCCACAGGCCATTTTTCATAAAGTGGTGGGGGATCTGACTGAATATACATTTTCCCCCGGTGCGATGGCGTGGGCGGAGCAATGGGCGCAAGCGCCTTTTGAGCACCTTGCCATTAACGATATTAAACAGCCGGTGGAACGGGCTTTGACTGTGGAACTTTCCAACGGGCTGTGGGTGGCTTTGACTGATGCCGATGTAGATGACTGGTGTCTTACTAAATTTGTAGCTTCTCCGACTAAACAGAATACACTGACTTCGGTCATGTACAGTCCTGTGGATATTGTCACTTATTACGCCACCCCATGGAAAGTTATCATGGCAGCCGATAAACCGGGAGAATTGCTGGAACACAATGATATCATCCAGAATCTGAATCCTCCTTGTGAGATAACCGATACGGACTGGATCAGGCCCGGAAAGATTATGCGTGAAACGACTATTACCACCGAAGGGGCCATAGCCACAATTGATTTCTGTGCCGCCCATCATATTCCTTATATGTTGTTCGACTGGCAATGGTATATGCCTTGTACTTCTCATGACGGAGATGCCACAAAGGTGGTTTCCAAACTGGACATGCCGCGTGTCATCGCATACGGTAAAGAAAAAGGGGTAGGTGTATGGGTGTATGTCAATCAGCATGCCCTGATGAAACAGATGCGTGAGCTTTTTCCATTGTTGCATAAGTGGGGAGTCGTAGGTGTGAAATCCGGTTTCGTACAGTATGCCAGTCATCGTTGGGCTACTTGGCTGCATGATATGGTTCGTCTGGCTGCCGAAAACAAATTGTTGATTAATATTCATGATGAGTTCCGTCCATCCGGTTTCAGCCGTACCTATCCTAACCTGCTCACTCAGGAGGGGATACGGGGGAATGAGGAATTTCCCGACGCTACGCATAATACGATTCTGCCTTTTACCCGTATGATTAATGGAGCGGCGGATTATACCATCTGTTATTTCGACAAACGCCTGAAGAACACCCATGCTCATCAGTTGGCGGCTTCATTGATTTTTTACAGTCCTTTACAAACTATCTTCTGGTATGACCGCCCTTCATTCTATCAAGGCGAGCCCGAAATAGAATGGTTCGAGAATCTGCAAACCGTATTTGATGATACAAAAGTATTAGAAGGTGCTCCGGGTAAGTATATAACTATGGCGCGTCGCAAGGGTAATGAGTGGTTTGTAGGAGCTTTGACTAATAATGAAGGTTCTGCTCAATCGGTAAATCTTTCATTTTTAGATAAGGGAAAGACCTATCTGGCCCGTATTTATACAGATGGGGGAAATAAGATAAAGACCCGTACTCAGGTGAAATGTACCCGTCTGTTGGTGGATTCCTCTCAAATCATGCAGTTCGCATTGAAGCCTGGAGGCGGTGTGGCCATGCAACTCGTGCCAGTGACGGATCAGGAAATAAAAGAATATAAAAAGTATAAAGGACAAGTATTATAAAAATAACCACTTTCGTTGAGTGTATTGGTTTTCTTGTCCGTATTATAGACAGATTAGGTTAACAAATGAAGGTTAGGTGATTTTTAAAGTTTAAAAGGGTACGTTTTTAAGGTAAGAATGATTGTTTCAGGGCATTTTTATAATAGGTAAGAATGAAAAAGATAGTGATTATAGCGGCTTTAGTATGTGGTGCATGGCAACAGGACAGTTCCTTATGCTAAGGAAAGAGGTTGGGTAGATGGATGCCGATGGGTTCCGCATCAAGAAGTAAAAAAGAAAGGATAGTTATGAATACAAAAAATCTAGTAGTAGGTATAGGGTTATGTCTGCTTTCAGCCTGTACCGAAGTGGACAATAAACTGGAGGTGGACAGGGCTTTGGAATATTGTGATCGCCAGGTACATCGTACTTTGGAGGTTATGCATGGAAAAGGACGGGAGGCAGATTACACTATGATGCCTCGTAACATAATGGATGGCCAGTATGACTGGAACTATCGTAAAGTGAGTAAGGAAGAATGGTGCGGAGGTTTTTGGCCGGGCATCTTGTGGTATGATTATGAATATACACAAGATCCGAAAATAAAGGAAGAGGCCGAAAAGTTTACTGCTTCTTTGAAATTTCTCTCGGAGATTCCTGCATACGATCATGATTTGGGTTTTTTGGTCTTTTGCAGCTATGGTAACGGTTATCGTCTGACCGGTAATCCGGAATATAAGCAAGTCATCATCAATACGGCTGATTCGTTATCAGCATTGTTCAATCCCCGTGTGGGTACTATGCTTTCATGGCCTCGCAATGTGGAAATGTTTGGTGGTCACAATACCATCATGGACAATATGATCAATCTGGAAATGCTTTTCTGGGCAGCGAAGAATGGAGGTAATCCTTATTTGTTTGACATTGCCGTGGCTCATGCAGATAAGACGATGAAATATCATTTTCGTCCGGATTATACCTCTTATCATGTAGCAGTGTATGATACCCTGACAGGTGAGTTTATCAAGGGAGTGACCCATCAAGGTTATTCGGATGATAGTATGTGGGCTCGTGGTCAGGCATGGGCAATCTATGGTTATACAGTCGTTTATCGGGAAACAAAAGATGTCCGTTACCTCGATTTTGTACAAAAGGTAACGGATGTATATCTGAAAAATTTGCCCGAAGACTATGTCCCTTATTGGGATTTTAATGATCCGTCCATTCCCGATGCTCCTCGGGATGCTTCTGCCGCTTGTGTGGTAGCTTCTGCTTTATTAGAGTTGTCCGGTTATCTGCCGGCTGAAAAAGCATTGGAATATAAACAGGCGGCTGTAAAAATGCTAACCAGCCTGAGTTCCGACAAATACCAGTGTGGTAAAAGTAAACCTGCTTTCCTGCTTCATTCCACAGGACACTTGCCTGCCGGATCAGAGATTGATGCATCCATCATTTATGCTGATTATTATTATATGGAGGCACTTCTTCGTCTGAAAAGACTGACGGAGAATAAACCGGTCATTGACAGGTAATTTTTGAAAAAATGAATATTTTAACCATTTTCGTCCCATTTTCATTCTTTGCATGGAGATGGGACGAATTATTTTTTTATATTTGTCCTGTTAACCAATACCCTGTCAAGATGGAAGTAGCAGTAAGAGATAAGTTTATGACACTTTGGAATACCTATTTTCCGGGTGCGGAGTTACCGGTCACCTTCCAATATACGGATGACGATAGAGGATTGCCGGTTGTAGCGGCAGGCGAGGGCCATCGCTGTATCCTTTCCCAACTGATAAAGGCACGTCGTGGAGAGACGCTTTGTATGCAAGTCACCTCCATATGTTGCCGCGGAGGTAGAAGATACACCGGCTTTGCAGATAAAATGTTTCCGGGATTTGAAACATTCCTTTCCCATAACGAGGCAGGAGAGGGGGAACGCTACAAGCGGTCACCTCGGTTGGCGGCCGAGTGTCTGGCACAACTTCCCGTTCTTCCCCTGAAAGGACGGAACCTTATTTTCAAACGCTGGGATCATCTGGACGGGACAGATCACCCTGAAGCGGTGATATTCTTTGTGCCTGCCGATATTCTTTCGGGTTTGTTTACTTTGGCATGTTTTGACAATTCGGCTCCCGATGCAGTCATCACTCCTTTTGGAGCAGGATGCGCCACCATTATCTACCACCCATATCGCGAACAATTGATGGGTACGAACCGTGCCATATTGGGAATGTTTGATCCTTCCGCACGAAAATGTATCAAGAAAGATCTGCTTTCATTTGCTGTCCCTATGAACAAATTCAGGAAGATGATTGATGAGATGGAAGAAAGTTTTTTGATTACTCCCACTTGGTCTGTCCTACGGAAAAGAATGGAATAACCAGTGTCTTCAGGCATCATCATTAAATCTCTCTACTAAAACTAAAGCTTTTAGTTTACTTTAACTATGAAAATTAGTTTGGTAACTAAAAGTTTTAGTTCTTTGTGACAATCAAAAGAAAGATTATGAAAACGTTGACAGCAAAGGAAGAAGAGATTATGGGTTATTTTTGGGAAAAAGGCCCGTTGTTTGTAAAACAGTTACTTGATTTTTATGATGAACCGCGTCCACATTTCAATACTCTGTCTACCATTGTAAGAGGATTGGAGGAAAAGGGGTTTCTCAGTCATGAGGTATTTGGAAATACCTATCAGTATTATGCGGTGGTAAGCCGTGATGATTTTAAGAAGAAGACATTGAAAGGGGTTATCAGTAAATATTTCAATAACTCTTATTTAGGAGCGGTTTCTTCCTTGGTGAAGGAGGAGGAAATTTCTCTGGATGAATTGAAACAGCTTATTCGGGATGTGGAAAAGGCGCACGAATAATCCGGATAAGTAGAGAATAACTAAAGATACATACTATGGGAGCATTTTTCGTATATATTGTAAAGTCAGCAGTCTGTCTGGCGGTATTCTATTTGTTTTACCGCCTGTTGCTGAGCCGTGAGACATTCCATCGTTTCAACCGTGTTGCCTTGTTGGGAATACTGATACTGTCCTGTGCCATTCCCTTTGCGGAAGTGACCATGAAAGAACCGATGGAGGTCAGCCAGCACTTGCTGACGTGGGAAGAACTGTTGCTTATGGCCAATCTCAATCAGACTGTCGCTGTAGAAGCTGCTCCCGTATCTGCCATTACGTGGCGTGAAGTGCTGCTGATGGTTTATTTGTTGGGTATTGTATTCTTCTTTTTACGTAATTTATGGTCGCTGAGTCGTATGCTGAGGCTGATAAAGGGTAGCACCCTTGTCCGTCAGGAGAACGGTATCACGCTGATAACCCATCAAAAAGAAATCGCTCCTTTCAGTTGGATGAAGTTTGTAGTGATCTCTGAGAAAGACCTGAAGGAAAACGGTGAGGAAATACTGACGCATGAATACGCCCATATACGGAAGAGACATTCCATAGATTTACTTATAGCGGATATCTGCATCTTTTTCCAATGGTTCAATCCTGCTTCCTGGTTATTGAAACAGGAGCTACAGAACATACACGAGTTCGAAGCGGACGAAAGCGTGATTGCGCAAGGTATTGATGCAAAGAAATATCAGTTATTATTAATAAAAAAAGCTGTTGGCACAAGGCTCTACTCTATGGCCAACAGCTTCAATCACAGTTCACTTAAAAAACGTATTACTATGATGTTAAAAAAGAAATCCAATCCGTGGGCACGGCTCAAGTACCTGTATGTACTTCCGTTGGCAGCCATTGCCGTGGCAGCCTTCGCCCGCCCCGAAATCTCTAGTGAGTTAGATGAGATTTCAGCCGTCAAAGTTAATGATTTAACGGCAATTATGAAAACCGAAGAGGTTAAAAGTCCCGAAAATCATCCTGCAAAGGAAATAAAAGTGCAGGGACAGGTATTAGAAAAGAGTACAAACGCTCCGGTTGTAGGTGCTAATGTGATTATCAAAGGTACCACTTCAGGTACGATCACTGATTTAGATGGCAATTTTGTTATCACGATGCCTGTTGGTGCTACTTTGAATATTTCATACATTGATATGAAAACGAAGGAACTTGTTGTTACAGAGAAACTTATTGAAGAACAGAAATCTTTAAAAGTGTATTTGGAGGGAAAGGTTTCGGTCGGAAAAGATGAAGTGGTTGTAGTAGGTTATGGCGGTGTGGGAGCTCCGAATGAAAATCCGGTTTTTCAGGTGGTAGAAGAGATGCCCGAGTTTCCGGGCGGTATGGGAGAATGTTTGAAGTTCTTGGGAAAGAATATTAAATATCCTGTAGAATCCCAGCAGGCGGGTGTGCAAGGAAAAGTGATTGTGCAATTTGTAGTGGAAAAAGATGGAAGTATATCCAATCCGAAAGTTGTCAGGAGCATTGATCCGGATTTGGACGGTGAAGCCATCCGAGTCATTTCCATTATGCCGAAATGGAAACCGGGTATGCAGAGGGGACAATCTGTTCGTGTGAAATATACAGTACCGGTAACTTTCAGATTAGATAGAGCGGCTGAATCAGATGATACGCACCGCATCGTATTAAAAATGGATAGTGCTTCTATGGGCGATAATACATTGCATTTTTATAAAGGGAGCTTTTCTTTGAAAGACGTGAAAGATAAACCGTTGCTTATCATTGATGGTAACAAAGTTCCTTATGAGCAAATGGAGAAGATGAATGCTTCTAATATTGAATCTATTTCCGTATTGAAAGACAGTGCATCTATAAAATTATATAAGACCGAAGGAAAGAATGGCGTTATACTGATTACCACAAAAAAACAACAATAAGTTAGGATATGAAGAAATTTGTAACACTGCTACTATGTATGATCCCCGTCTCGTTGTTTGCCCAGGTGAATGATGAGATACGTCAGGCAATGGATAACTATGATTATGAGACAGTAATTACGCTGATAGAACCCGATTGCCAGGATTCTTTGTTGCTGATTACCAAAGCTCAGGCGTTGAAAGCCATGAACCGTTATCCGGAAGCCATAGGGGCATTGAACTCTCTTATCTTGAAAGACAGCACAAACACAAAAGTTTTGATCGACCTTGCCGAGTGTTACAAATTGACGGGTAACTCCCGTCGGGCAGCCGACTGTTATCAGAAGGCAATGAATTTGCAGCCGGAAAATAAATTTTTCCGGTTGCAGTTCATACGCTCTTTATTAGCCTCCGAAGATTATGAAGAAGCGCGTACAGCCTGTCATGGCTGGTTGGAGCGCGATTCCTTGTCGGCCACCGGATACAAGTATCTGGGACAGGCATACGAGGGATTGCAAGATGCCGCCAGTGCCTTCCTCAGTTATAACATAGCCTACCGGCGAGATTCGTTGGATGCCCAGACGGTGGCACGCATTGCCGGTATTTTTAATAACAACCAGCAGTTTAAAGATGCCGTTGAGGTAACGGAATGTTATCGTTTGTCCGATACCACCAATATAGATGTGAACCGCCAGAATGCGAAAGCCTATTGCATGTTGAAAGAGTACGGCACGGCGGTAAAACGCTATGAGTCGCTGAAAGGGCTGGGTGACCGCAGTTTCCTCACTCTTTATTATTTGGGAGTATCCCATTATGGTGACAACTGGTTTTATGGTGCATACGATAATCTGAAGGAAGCCTATCAGAAAAATCCGATGGATGTGAATGTGCTCTATTATCTGGCAAAAGCTTCGGCACGCACTTCCTGGAAAAAGGAAGGTGCGGAATATATGGAAGAAGCCTTCCGCATAGCGGTCCCTTCTGATAGTATGATGGTGCGCCTTTATGACGGACTGGCCGAGTGTTATGGATATGCAGGAGACGCGGTAAAGGAGGTGGCTACATTGGAGAAATTGTATACGTATACCAAGAAAAACTCCATTCTTTATCAAATAGCCCGTCGTTATGACTGGAAAGAAGACGCTAAGAACGCCATTCGTTATTATGAAAAATACATGGCTACCGTCCCCGAAGACCAGCGCTATGCCTTGGATGAAAATGGTAATCCGGCAGAAGACCGCATCACACTTTACCAGCAGGCATGGAAGCGTATCAAAAAAATAAAAGAAGAAGGTTTCTTTAGGGGGGATATTCCGATAAAGGCTGTTCCTGCCGAGAAAAAAGATACGCTGGTGCTTCATAATGCGAAGTAAGTTGATAGTACGGTTTTAAGAAGTATACATGAAGAGTGTTTAAAATAAAAGATATAATGAAACAATTAAGTATTTTATTGCTTGCTATGATAAGCTGTTGTCTTTTGCAAGCAAAAGACAGGGTGGTCAAACAACCGCCCTTCATTGTCCGTAATTCTTCTACTATTGAGATTGACAGGGTAGTAGTTTCGGATACGGCAACGGTACTGGATATCAAAGCTTACTTCCGTCCCCATAACTGGATCAAGATCAGTAGTGAAAGCTATCTGCTGGCCGATAATGGAGAAAAATATCCCATTCGTTCCGGCAATGGAATCACCCTTGACAAAGAATTTTGGATGCCCGATAACGGCGAGGCTTCCTTCAGCCTGGTTTTCCCATTGTTGCCCCCCACAGTGAAGGTTATTGATTTCATAGAGAGCGATTGCGAAGATTGTTTCAAAGTATGGGGAATTCATCTGGATGGGAAACTGCCGGACCTGGATTTGCCCGTGGCGATGAAAACCCGGAAAGGAATTGCCAAAGAAACTTTGCCAGCTGCTAAACTGACAGATGGTAAAGCTGTTCTGAATGGATATTTATTAGGTTATCAGAAACATTATCAAATTGATGCTAATGTTTTACTTTGTAATTTTATGACCGGCATATTTGAGAAAAATCCGATTAAGGTCAATGAAGATGGAACTTTTAGTACAGAAATAGAATTACATGCTCCTTCTATGGTTACTTTGAACATGGGAGATAGTTCGGTAAAACTCTTTTTGATACCCGAGCAAGAAATTACTGTTGCCCTCAATCTTCGTGAAATTAATCGTCTACAGAGCAAATTGCTGAAAGATCATAAATCAGGGGAAGAGCAAGTATATTGCACAGGTGCTATGGCCAAGCTGAATAATGAGTTAAACCAACCGGAACACCAATGGACTGCATTGTGGGAGGGAGATCAATTCTTGAAAGATATATATCATATGTCTGCTGACGCATATAAGATTTATTGTCAGAAGATATTCGAGAAAGTAAAAGCTGATATTCAGGCAGATAAGAAGTTAAGTGAAGCCGGTCGCCAATTATTCTTAATAGAAAATCAGTATCAATATGCCTTATCACTGAGCAGTATCAATCCTTATCTGATGCATTCATTTGTGAAATACAGTGGCCTGCCCGAGCGTGAAGCTTATCAAAAATTCCAAAGATCAGTTCCGGGTGAAAATTATTATGATTATGTCAGTATCTTGAATATGCCCGAGATGATTTTTTTTAGTGGCTATCCTCAGCTTATGAAGTATTTGGGGTATGAGGTCGATGTGAAATTGGATGGTAACATGAAAGATGTAATCAGTTACATTCTTTCTTCTGACAAGGTTTCTGTTGCCGATGCGCAAATTATAAGAGAATTTGCGGCTGATTTAGAAGCTGGTAAAGAAAAACCGGTGCATGCGGAAAAAATGGGTGAGTTTAGAAATAAATATAGTGCTTTGTTTTCCGAATATAGCGCAAAGCGTATGGATTATGTTATCAATCAAGTACTTGGTAAACAGATGGGAAGTGATAAAGGAATCTTCTTTGACTTGAAGAAAGCAATGGTGTTCGCTCAGAAAATCAGTGATTTTCAGCCTTTGTCGGAAGCTGATTTTCAGTCCGTCCATCAGTTGTCCGATCCTTATTATATCAATGCTCTGACTGCGATGAACGACCGTCTTTTAGAAACCATTGAGGCAAATAAGAAAAAGAAGGGCTTCACCGTCAATGAATCCGGCGAAGTAAATAATGAAGATTTGTTCTATTCCATTACATCCAAGTTCAAAGGCAAAGTGATTCTGGTTGATTTCTGGGCTACCTGGTGCGGCCCTTGTAAAATGGCCATGAAACAGATGAAACCGATGAAAGAAGACCTTGCAGGCAAGGACATCGTATATATTTTCATTGCCGGAGAAAACTCGCCCAAGGAAACATGGGACAACATGATTCCTGACATTCACGGAGAGCATTACAGGGTTACCAATGCACAGTGGAACTATTTGAGCAAAGAATTTGGGATTCAGGGTGTTCCCACTTATATTGTAGTAGACAAAGAAGGGGGTATTGCCCAGAAATATACCGGCTTCCCTGGAGTAGATACCGTGAAAAAGGAACTATTGAAAGCATTGGAGAAATAACAGTATTTTTTATATCTTTTACATATCATCGGTATGTAAAGTGAGAATGAATCTGTAAAACCTGACTTTTAGCAGTGCTTTACAGATTCTTTTTTAATTCATTACCATACGGTTTTGAATCAATCATTGTTGGCAACCATCCACCGTAGGGGCGGAATGCTTCCGCCCGAATGCATCCACAAATACACCCTTCGGAGTGTTATCGGGCAGATTCAATCTGCCCCTACAGTGGATGGAAACGTGATTCATTTCCATTCGGTTTTGAATCAATCATTGTTGGAAACCATCCACTGTAGGGGCGGAATGCTTCCGCCCGAATGCATCCACAAGTACACCCTTCGGAGTGTTATCGGGCAGATTCAATCTGCCCCTACGGTGGATGGAAACGTGATTCATTTTCATTCGGTGGATGATAACGTGATTCATTTCCGTATCGGTAATGAACTAACTTTTTTCTCAATTCTATTTTGTTTGAGTATATATCACTATCTTTGGCAGGACAAAACAGAATTTGAATATGAAAAACTGGGTTGTAAAACTATTATTGTTACTTTTAATTCCTTCTATACTGGGAGTATTGTTCACTGTCATTTTGGGGTCCGATACAACTGTATATATGCAGCTTGCCATTTATATTTGTGCTCCTTTACTCACTCTTGTCCTTGGATTTTTTCTCGTAAAGGTAAAGTGGGCAACTCCTTTGCTGGCGTTACTGGTTATAGCGAGCATTGCTTTTAATGTTCCTTTGCAGAACTGGCTTTTTCATTCGGCCGATGAGATAGTGCGTTATGCTTCTGTCACCGATTTATATAATCCGAATCATAAAGCGCTGTATTTTGTTTTCGATACGTTGGAAGTGGATTATAAAAGGAAAAGTAGTGTTACCATCACTCGTGAAGTGACGCGGAGCAATGGTAGGCATCGTTTTCGGAAAGAGAAAAAGCAGGTTCATTATGCGGTTGCTCCGGTTTTCAAAGATTCACTGCCAAAGCGCCGGTATGCGGATAGGGAAGTGAAAGCATGGGTAGTTCCTGTAGCCCATTCCAGGGAGCAGGCTGCTATTTGTTATGAACGTTGTTACTTTGATCTGGACGATTATCAAAAAGCGATTGACAAGTCTCCGTGCAGACTTCATCATCCTCAGGCTGTGATCATAAAACCGCTTTATTCGCAGTTCATTACCCGGCAGGAGTGGAAGAAAATCTTCTTCAATGCGAGTTGGATTGTACTTTCGGTGCTGATAATGCTGGGGATTGTATTGAATTATAGAGTGAATAGAACATGAAAAAGTTGTAACAGGCTGTAGGAAATCCGGAAGGAAATATGAGATATCAAGGGGGGGCGTAGACTAAATATATATCAAAATTTAATTCTATATTTGTGATAATCCGGATATATTGCTTACATTTGTTCGACCTATTACAAGGTCATTATTCTATTCTTTTATGATGACAGATAACTATAAAATAGCGTTCAGTAACTTCCGTAATCAATATTTTACGGCTGAAGAATTGATTGGTGAAAGAGAAAAGGGACATTTGAAAACGAATTCACGGATATTTTCTTCTACCTATTCGGACTGGTCAGTAGAGCAGAAGTCACGTTTCATCGAATCATTGATTGTGGGGCAACCGCATCCTGCTTTTTTTATAGACGGTAGTTTGGAGCAGTGGTATCTTATTGATGGTGGAAAAAGATTAAATGCACTTTATCAGTTTGTGACAGGGAAATATGAGTTGCAGTCTCTTTATTTTTTAGGGGATCTGTACGAAAATAAATCATATTCCAAGTTGCCGTTGTTTATCCGTCGTAAGATTATGAATTATCAGTTTGAGGCATATATCCTGAATCCGGGTACTTCTGCACAAGTTCGTTATGGAGTGTACATGAATTTGTTGGCACGTCCACGAAAGAATATAAGTAATGAATGCCGCCGGTTTATTTTTGCAGAAGGCTTTGAAGTGCTTGAGGATATTTGTCGGCCTTTGGAAAGTGTAATACAGCGTAGAAAAAGGTCTTATTTTTCTTTTTTACATAATTGTACGGCAGAAGAATTGGCCGGACGTTTGTTAGTTTTTTTGTTATATCGGGAAGGAGGTGCTTTTGAAAGCACGAAATCAGTGAACATGGAAATACTGGTAAATTCTTTGCTTGAAACTCCACAAAAATTATCCGGGTTTATTGATGATTATTCTTTTGGAAGACTTTTGGAATCTATTGTCGATAAAATAGGTTCGGATGCTTTGGCTGGAATTCGTGATGTTCGGGAAATTGACGTTATACTGGCTGTAATGGCAGCATTGTTGCGTGAGAAGAAAAGGTTACCTCGAAATGTTGACTGGGGGGAACGGATAGATGGGATCTGGCAAAATATGCCTTATATAAATGAATGTCAGGGATATTTGCTTGGCAATTATCTGAACCGATTCCAGTTTGTATATCAATATTTATAATTAGAATTAATTGCCACCATGATAAGACATTTACAATTGAAAAACTTCAAATGTTTTGATGATTTGAGTTTTACTTTGGGTGATTTGACATTGATAACCGGTGAGAATGGGGCCGGTAAATCAAGTATTATCCAAGCTTTGCTTTTATTGCGCCAAAGTAATGATGACAAGGTTGTCGATTTGCATAAGCAAGTAAGAATTAATGGCGATTTGATTGATTTGGGATCTGCTGATGCCATGCGTTATGCGTTGAGTGAAACCGGAGATATTGATATCATTTTAAGTAATGAGAAACAGGAAAAATTAGCTTTTTCAATAAAAGATGCCGTGACTACTGACGTTGTCAACCGGTGTGAAAGTTCGGATAATTTGGATGATGCTCTTCATACATGGTCATTGTTCGATAAAGATTTTGTATATCTGTATGCAGACCGTACCGCTCCGTGTACCAGCTATCAAAAAGGAGTAGAGAGCAATACAGATAGCCGTTTGGGTGACAAACATGGCAACCGGGCTGCTTTCCGTCTATATAGTTCCATGAGTAATAATGAAAAGGTAGCGGTCAGGGAAATGTGTCTGAAGGCTGAACACGATACGGTCTTTGTCAGTACATCCGATTGGATAGGACAAATAATGGGATACCCGGTAACCGTTTCTGCCGCTCCGCTTCCCAACGATCAGGTGGAACTGAAATATGCCCGCGAGATGCAGGGTGGCGAGGTGCAGCTTTCACCCATGAATGTGGCTTTTGGCAACTCCTATATTTTCCCTATTGTATTAGGCGTACTTACAGCACCGGCCGGTTCGCTCGTTATCATTGAGAATCCCGAAGCACATCTGCATCCGGCAGCCCAGTTGCGTATGGGATGTTTTTTAGCCCGTGCAGCCCTCAGTGGCATTCAAGTTATTGTGGAGACACATAGTGATCATTTATTGAACGGCATACGGGTAATGGCGAAGAGGGAACAGTTGACAGAGAAGTGTCATGTAGAAATCCATTACATATTTCAGGAGGAGGCAAGTCCGAATATACATTTTGACGA
Source organism: Bacteroidaceae bacterium (assembly GCA_963651205.1). Taxonomy (GTDB): domain Bacteria; phylum Bacteroidota; class Bacteroidia; order Bacteroidales; family Bacteroidaceae; genus Phocaeicola. Next base: position 325,100 of record CAVJPC010000240.1, on the reverse strand, counting down.
CCGTATTGTTTTGGAAAGTGATGGCTCGTTAGATCATTGGCCTTCCGGTTTCTTTGATGAGTGGGAATTGGCACTGCGTGCTATCAATAGTTAAGTTTATGGATTTATTGTTGAATGACCATTCATTTTCGTGCCAGGGAAATTTGGCAGACCACTGGAAAGCCGTAACCCGGTTTGGATGTTTGTTGAAGGCTCTGAAGCCTTATGGAGTAGATAAAGTTGTTTGTCCCGGCGGATATAAGGAAATGGCATTGGGAGATGTTACATTGAAATCATGTTACTCACCTTCCGATAGACTGACTTATGACCAACGTAATGAACTTATTACGTTAATGGATAGGTCGTTAAGAGAGCCTAAGGTCGAGGAAATGGACTGTGGAGCAGAATTTTCAGAATGCACTGATTTTCAGTTCTGTTCTGTTTTCCTGGGAAATGCTTATATGTCCGATTTGCCTGTTGTGAGTTTCACTTTTGATGCAAGATTTGAATGTGAGTCGTTCGAGGGATTTTTCCGTCGTAATGCTGGAAGTTGCAAAAAAGTAACTGTACGGAACTTGTACGAGCAAACAGAAACAATGCCTGTGGCATTGGTTGCATTTCCTAAAAGCGCACGGAAGAAGAATGCGCAACAAAATCCGATGTGGAATTTTCCAATGGTCGAAAAGTATTTAAAACAGACAGGAGCCAGGGCGGAAGTGACTTTTCGGTCTGTTGAAGAAAAACAAGCTTATTTAATTAAGTTTGGAACGATGATTGCTTTACTGAATGGATGGAGATACCATCAAGGAATATCAACTTTGAATAGCGGGAAGAATGCATTAAGATATATATTTTATTCAGCCAATTTCCGCCAACAAGATACTTATTTAAGCATAGATCTTGAACATACTGACATTCGATTTGAATTGTGTGATCATGATGGATGCCATTTGAGAGAAATCAAACATGACGGGAGTATAACAAATGAGACCCCTCAGAGGAGTCATAATATAAAAGTCTTTTAGTGTTGAACCAATTCTCCTCCTCTTAAAAAATACTCAATAATTACTGTCACATCTCGTAAAATACACATATTCTTTTCTCGTCACTATACAAAAAATCGCTATAACCACTCCTCCCGGAGCCGGTCTATAGCGATTTTTCCATTTAAAACCTGACATCAGGTTTTGTTACCCGGCAAAGATCAATCCATTTTGAACTTGTTCAAATTTTCTATGACACTGTTCACGACTTCCTTGTAAACCTTCGGATAATTCTCTTCCAACCATTTCAAAAGTCGGTCGTAAAACTTTGTATTCACACTCTCACCCGTCAGAATTTTTCTGATCGTTGCTTTGTCCATTAGGCCTGATTCAGATACCTGATTGGCTGTCAAATGATTCTTTTGCAGGGCATCACTGATGATAGGGCCCATAATTTTAAAATAAAAAATCATAATCTAGTAATTTAAATTGGTTAATAAAAAATTGCAAACAGCTATCATTGTGCTGTTTACAAATAAATATGCAAAATTGTAAAATATTTATTAACAATAGGCGATTTTTATCGTCTATACCCTATTGATATTTTACTTTACTTTGCACCAACTTTAAAACAACAAAACGTGATGGAATATACTGATCAGTTTATCCGGCTGAATTGCAGCTTGATGTCGGACTATAAAATGATGAAGCTCAATGCTGACATGAAATGTGTGGGAATAGGACTATATCTGGATGTGATACTATTTTTACGGAAGCAACACGAATACAAACATAACTTTAGCGAACTGGATTTGCTGGCCGAACAATGGGGGGCCACTGTAGAAAATCTGCGCCATCTTATCAAAGACTTTGACTTGTTCGAGATAACGGAGGACGGATATTTCCGATGCACATATCTGGACGAGGCGATGGGATACCAGAATAAAATCTCGGAACAGCGTGCCGCTGCCGGTAGCAAAGGGGGAAAAAGCAGCAAGAAAAGGACTGTGAAATCATCCGAAAAATCATCCGGAAAAGTAGTCGTTTCTACTTCGGAAAACGAAGCAATAAACGTGAAAAATACGATGGAAAAAAGTGATGAAGAAGATGAAGGCGAAAATGTGCTTCAACCTTCTGATAATGAGCGCGATAATAGTAATGAGCAAGCAAGCTTTAAGCAAAACTTTAAAAGAGAAGAAAAGAATAGAGGAGAGAAGACAAAGATAAATGATTTAGAAATCGAAAAAGAAAAAATCGAAGTTGATTCCGGGCATGAAAAAAAGACTCCACCGACGCCCCGATGGGAGCAATACATTGATGAAGCTTTCAGCACTCGAACCTGGGTGGAAACCGTAGGAATGATTTCGGGACTGAAAGAGCGTTTTCTGACTAATCTCCCCTTTATCTGCCTTATGTTTAAAAAACACGTTATGGCTCAGGGAAGTACGGGGCGCATAAACTCCTTGTCCGATGCCGAGAACTATTTTACTAACTACATACGCCCCGGAAAACCGACGCGCCTTTTCCTGGAAGAGAGATTGAAGGAAAGAGACAGGTCACAAAACGCCTCGGCATCGTTTTCGCCTTACGAGGACTATAATCCACAGACCGGCATTCGTTCGTACTGTGGAATACCGCTTCCCCAGGACGCACCGCCGCGACCCAACGGACGAGTCAACTGGGATAACCTGAAAAAAGGTTGGATATGACACGGGAAGAACATGCCCGTTATGTGCAGTGGCTCAAAAGCCTGCCGCGCAAAAGTGATCATTTCCGTATCCCTTGTCCCGAATGTTCGGTCACACGCAGCCATCCTGATGACCCTTCGTTCAGTGTACACATCACACGCGAAGGCGGTTGGGCCAAGTGCTTTCACTGTGATTTTGCCGTGGCATGGAATGAGGAGGAAATGAGGAAAAATGAACAAAAACAAAAAGACCGGGAACAACGGAAGCAGGAGAGGAGTGCTACGAAGCGGAATGGTTCGCAGCAGCCATATGTGCAGCAGCCACGTGCGCAACGGCATTGCCCGCAGGAACCGCCTGTCCGCTATGTGTGTCCGGTCTGTAATGAAAATAAACGGATTATGAATGGAAAAATGATGGAATACATGGTTACTGACCGATGTATTCCGATGGAGGTATTGGTCAGGATGAAAGTAGAGGAACGCATGGAGTTCCTGCCACAGACACAGAAGGAAGAGGATTGTATCTGCTTCCCGTATCTGGAAGACGGAGTGTTGAAAAATACAAAATTCCGGGATGCCGGAAAGCGTTTCAAGCTGGTGAAGGGAGCGGAGCTTATTCCTTGGAACATAGATGCCATCCGTGGGAAGGACAAGTGTTATATCACCGAAGGTGAGATAGATGGACTGAGCCTGATTGCCGTAGGACTGGACGAGGTGATTTCTGTCCCCAATGGAGCCGGAGGCAGTAACTTGCAGTGGCTGGACCGCTTCGTGGAGTCGCATTTTGACGACAAGAAACAGATTGTCCTGGCTATGGATACCGATAAACGGGGCGTGGAACTGCGTGATGAACTGGTGCGCCGCCTAGGTGCCGAGCGTTGCTTCGTGGTGACGTGGGGAGAAGGCTGCAAGGATGCCAATGAGCATCTGGTAAAGTTAGGCTGTCAAAGTCTTCGTGAGGCAGTGGACCGGGCGCAGGAAATTCCGCTGGAAGGTGTCTTTTGCCCGATGGACGAATGGGATACGTTGATGGAAATTTATTACAACGGCATGCCGCATGGAGCAGTTACCGGTTTGGAGAATCTGGACAAACTGATTACTTTTGAGTGTGGTTTTGTGCTGACGGTTACCGGAGTACCCGGTAGCGGAAAGAGTGAGTTTGTAGACGAACTAGCCATGCGCCTGTTGTTGCTTCATGACTGGAAGGTGGGTTATTTCAGTCCCGAGAATATGCCGCGCGCCTATCATTACCGCAAGCTGATACGCAGAGTGGTGGGCAAGCGTTTCGAGCATCAGGGGATGTCGTTGCAGGAAGCCGAACAGGCCATCCGCTACTTGTCGGATAATGTCTTTTCGGTAATGCCCGAAAAGGATTTCTCGGTAGAGAGCGTGTTGAAAACTGCCGGTGAACTGGTGAGCCGTAAAGGGGTGAAGGTGTTTGTGGTAGACCCGTTCAACCGTTTTGAACATCTCATACCGGACTGGGAAACGGAAACGCAATACATCAGCCGCATCTTTGATGCGTTCTCCAATTTTGCCGTGAAATATAAGGTGCTGCTTATTCTGGTGGCGCATCCCACCAAGATGCGCCGTGAGCCGGGCAGCAAGAAATGGCCTGTGCCTACACTGTATGACATCAATGGTTCGGCAGCCTTTTTCAATAAAACGGACTATGGGGTGGTGATTGATCGTGACGATGATTTGGGGCAGGTGCTGGTGCGTGTGGCCAAGGTCCGTTTTGACCATTTGGGAGGACCGGGGGATGCCTATTTCGCTTTTAGCACATACAATGGAAGGTATACCCCGACGGAGCAAAGGCAGCTGGACTGTTGTCCGCCGGAGCCAAAGTGGGATCATACCAATTTTGTGAGTGAGAAGTTGAAGCCTGTGCAGCAGGATTTGGACTTTGAGGAAGTGAAAGAAGAGAACGGTTTATCAGGAGTATAACGAAAAAAAGCGGTGGGGGTTTTTACCTCCACCGTTCTCGTTTTATCTCGTCGCATTGCCGTCGTTGCCATGCCGGCATGATCTTTTCCAGTTCCTTTAGTTTCCACATTTTCATGAAGCGTATTTCGTCTTTTTCCTGCTCGTTGCAAATGCTGATGCGCAGCAATTCCGGATAGAGAATTTCCATATGAAAAAGTTTGCTCCGCCACAGCAGTACGGACATTTGCCAGGGGGTGAGAGAGTGGATACGATTCAGGGTCAGGAGCATTTCCAGATAATGGCGGTAGAAGGCTTTGTCTACGGTCATGAGTTGGTCTATCAGGTATTTCATTTTAGTTGAGAATTGAGAATTAAAAAATAATAGTTTCGGAAGAGTGGTTATATGCCGTGCATTTCCTTTACGGCATTGAAGCAGGGACACGGCTTCATGGGGTTCAAATCATGGTGTCCCAGTATCAGTGCTCGGGGAAATAGTTTCCGCAGTTCGCGGAGCAAAGCCAGCATGGATGCTTTTTGTTCCAGCGTGCGGGTGTCCATAGGGATGCCTTCCGAAGAGAGGCCGCCCTCATAGCAAATGCCGATGGAATGGGCATTGTGGTTCTTGCAATGTGCGCCCACTTTTTCCAGTCCCCGTCCACGGTGAATTTCACCGTTACGGGTGATGTAGAAATGGTAGCCGATGTCGCTGAATCCGCGATGCCGGATATGATCGTACCGGCATGTCTCGAAATCCAGGCTCCGCCCCTGGGGGGTGGCGGAGCAATGGATAATGATTAGGGTAATAGTTCTCATGAAGCTAGATGCAGGCATTCAGGCCGAATGCGCCCGCAAGGGCACTGGCTATGGTGATGATTACTTTAAAAATTAGGCTCCAGGTGGTTTTCTTTGTTTTTGAATCCATTTGATTTCTTGTTTTTAGGAATTAATTAATAATGAATAGACTAAGTGTTTCGTTACCGCAGGGGTGGTGTCTGCTCCGTAGCTGTCAAGCTAAGGAAAACATTGTTAAATTTTCATAGTCGGTAGTAACTTCCTCCCCTCTTGAGAGGGGGTAGGGGGTGTGTTAGAATACACCAACGAATACATGAGCGGATGCTTTTCACACACCCCTACCCCTCTCAAGAGGGGATGAAATTACATTCGACTATGAATATCAGCGATTTCTTAACACTAAGAAACTTAGCTTGACGGCTATGGGGCAAACCCCGTCCCTACGGTGGACGAAAACGCTGTTTGTCACCAGGCTTGACGCCTATACCTGTCCTTCACCCGCAGGATCTACGGCTTGTCCGGTGAGGTCCACATTGGTCTTTCCGGCTTTCAATGCCTTTACTACCAGGCGTGCTGCTTTGCGCGTAGCGACGAGATTGAACACGGCATTTTCCAGAAGATTCAGGAAACGCGATCCGGGACTCCAGTTCACATTCAGTTTCTTTACATAAACGGCCGGATTGTAGTCGTTGGCCGTTTCTGCTCCATTACTGTTGATGCTGACAGAGAAGTCGCCCAAATCGCCTAACTGGATTTTTTGTCCTGCCAGAAGCTGTTCGCGCATGCAATCCACTGCCATAGTGAGGATAGCCACAATGTCGGCACGTTTGTACACACATCCGTGGCTGGCAATGTGTTCTGCAAACTGGTTGATGTCCGTCACTTCCGAATACTGTGCACTGGCGTAAGCCTTCTTGGGGGCATCCTCGTCCATGGGATTGCCACGCATCACGATACTGTAATTAATCATAGGGCTTTTTAAATTAAAAATTGAGAATTAAAAATTAAAAAATCACTGTTGCCGGACGTTGAAGGTCATTAACTATTCATCACTAGCCACTCATTACTAACCACTAAAAAAAGATATATATCTTTCATGTGTACGATTATAAATCTTGCGGCTGTAAGATTATAAATCTTTCACCCTCATCGTCCGACACATCAAAGATACAACATCTGTAAGCGTGATTGTGACTTATCGTGACTTACGGACAAAACCTGTCACATATAGTCATTTATAGTCACTTATTGTCATTTAATGTAAGGAAAATAGGATGGTAATCGCTGTTTTTTTGCTACCTTTACGAAGATTAAAAACAGAATATTATGACTAAAGGATTCGTCATTCGTACATATGGTCGCACGGAACTGGCCCAGCTCTACAACCCGTTGATATGTTCGCGTTCGGCATTGAGAAAACTGGACCAGTGGATAGACCGTTATCCCGGTTTGCGGGTGGCACTTGTGGCATTGGGTTTGCTGCCCGGAGCCCGTTGTTATACTCCTGCTATGGTGCAGATCATTGTTAATGCTTTGGGAGAACCTTAAAAGAGAGGAGTGTGAAAAAAACGGGTCAATCAGAAAATTATATTCAAAATCTTATAACATGTAATTAAAATGTATATCTTTGCAAACATCTTCTGTTTCTTGGCCGTCGGGTCAGGAATAAAGACGGAGATACTTTTTATTTATTAATATTGGAATATCAATAAATAGCTTCTGGTCCAAACCCCGCAAAGTTTAGAATGCAAGGAGCGAAGAAACAGATATTCCATGCTGGTTGTTATATAGTTTTCTATATGATAAAGGCGTGGATATCTGTTGTCTATCGTGAACTTGTAAGGGTGCTTTTGCGGGGACCTGGGCCAGATAACGAGATGACAACAGTGTCTACGCTTTCTTTTATTTTTCACCCATAATAGAAAAAGATTCCACGAGGAGGCGTAGCGTTGTTGTCTTATACTCAAACAGAATTGATTTGCGGAAAAACGAATGGAAATGAATCACTTTATCATCCACCGAATGGAAATGAATCACGTTTCCATCCACCGTAGGGGCAGATTGAATCTGCCCGATAACACTCCGAAGGGTGTATTTGTGGATGCATTCGGGCGGAAGCATTCCGCCCCTACGGTGGATGGTTTCCAACAATGATTGATTCAAAACCAACATCGGTTAAATGAGGCATTTACCCCATCCGCTGTTGAGCTAAATAAATTATCTCATTAGAAAACCGTATTGGGAATGATCCAAACAGTTTTACGCAAATCAATACTGTCTAACTGTAACTTTAAAAAAGCAACAAATGTTATGACACAATGGACAGGGCAAAAAGCCATAGTGAAGAAGTATCAGATTTCACCTGAAGAATTGCTTCACATTCTTGACAAAGGAGAAGTGGCCTATTCTGATGTGAATGGGGTATTGATGGTAGACGAAGAAAGCTTCGTGGCTTATATCAATGCTCTCAGGCAGGTAGAAAGGCAAAACAATGCGGTTCACAGGTTGAAACGGACCTTACGTGCGGGAAAGAAAATGAAACTGGACAAGGCTGACCGTACCCTTGCGCGCAGGCTGGAAGGTCGTGTCACTTCTATTTATTCGGTTGTTACCCATACTTTGAGCATGTTGCTGGAACCGCAGGAGCGTAAAATATTTCTAGCTGTTGCGGATGGAGAGAGTATAGGGTCTGTTGCTTGGAAAATGGGCATGAAGAACAAGGCAGCTTTCCATCTGTTCAATAATTCGGTAGAGAAGCTGGATACGCATGCTCCTTATATTATCCGGAGGGTGGTGGAGCGCTCTAGGGAGGTGGAGGAGGTGAACCGCGGGTTGGTTCAGAAATTGGCCGGATGCGATAAACGTATCTCTCATTTGGAAGACGAAAAGCAGCAATTGGTGGAAAGAATGGGTTATGCCCAGCGACTGAATGATATCTTAAAAATTCACATTGACTGTATGCAATCTATGTTTGATACGGAAAGAAAAGTGAATGCAGAACTGGAGAAAATGCTGGAGGCTCATTATCATAGTGCTGATACGGAGCATTTTTCGTTTATAAAGTCTTGTTTACACCGTCTCTTTCATACAAAGACCGTTTAATGAAAAAAGGGGATGTGTCAAAGCTTTAAAGTAACCATTCATTCCGCCCCTACAGCAAAATGATAATAAAAATTACTTTTGACACATTCCCTTCTTCGCTTTATTCTTTATTTCCGGGCTTTACCTTGCCTGTACATTCAAATTCGACAATTCCGTATCCTTATGAATGGCCGGCAAGTTATTCTGTCTCACCACAATGGTATGTTTCTTGCCTTGTGCCACCTGTGGAAGCGTGAATTTTTGTTTGTAAACCACCTGTTCTGCCGAGGGACGGAGCAGATATCCCGTTTCTTTCTCAAAGCGGTTGTACAATCTTACCACAATCTGGTTACTGCCTTTCTGAAGTGGCAGCAGTACCTTTTCTTCGCGGAATTTACAGCGATAGGGATTGAGGTGCTTCATCACCGACTGACCGTTCAGATACACTTCAATACCGTTTCCGGCCCCTACATCCACCAAAACATCCTGCGCCTTGGGAGATTCCACTTGCTGCATCAGGAAGTAACTTTCCAGAATATTGCTGGGGAACATCGCCTTTTCTTCATTCACTTCTTTCCATTGACCTCTTCTCACCGGTGCTTTGTCCAGGCTGGTGTTCATCGTTGCAGGAGCATCGAACAGGCTACCGCCCGGTCCGCAAAGGTAACGCTGTCCCCATGATGTTTTGGGAGATACGTTCAGGGGCTGTGCCTTGCCTGCGTCAAGAGTGACCGTGTAGGGAGTTCCGTCTACTTCTACCAGCAATTCCTTACCTGCTTCCTGCGGAGTGTACGTAAATTCCAGTTCTCTGAGATTCGGCTTGCTGATACTCCACTGATAACTTACCGTGCTGCGGTAGTTGCTGTAATAATCGAAGCAAGAATAGCTGTAGTTGGGAGTGCGCTGTGCAGCCATAGGTTGCGGTTCTACCGGTTGGTCGAAAGTGGCGCAAATTACCTGAATATCTTTGCCGTATGCATCATCGGGGAGTGTGAAAATGATCTCCTGCCCTTTCTGAACGGTTTCTATATCCGCTTTCTGCAATTTGCATTCGGGTACGCTCAGGGTGATTTTACCATCGGCAGGGCGCTTGCCCGACAGGATCAGGTAAAGGTTGTTGCCCTTGCGGGTAATGGTTCCCCATTCGAACTGTTCGCGGAAAGGAGAGGCTTCCGTGCCATAGATGGCTTCACCGTTTTTCTGTAACCAGGCGCCGATTTCTTTCAGCACCTCACTTTCAAAAGGAACCACGGAACCGTCACCCTTGGGACCGATGTTCAGCAGGAAGTTACCGCCGTGTGACACTACATTGATCAGGCTGCGGAGTTTTTCCATCGCTTTGGTGTGTGCGTCGCCTCTTTCCTGCCAGGAGCGGTAACTCCAGGTTTCGTCGAACATGGAGGCGGCCGTCTGCCATGCAGTTTGCAGAGAGCCTTCGGGATATTTGTTATCGGCCATTACGCTGAAATCATACTGGTCATTGCCCAGACGTCCGCTTACCATGCAGTCCGGTTGCAACCGGTGCACCAGTTGGTACAGTTCTTTGCTCTGTTCCGGAGTGTTGGAACCCATGTCGAACCAAAGCTCTGATACGGGGCCGTAGTTGGTCAGCAGTTCGGTGACTTGGGCTTTGGTGAATTCGTGGTGTTGCGGGGTGATGAAATCGCAGTTGTGGCTGGAAATGGGGTAGGCCTGGGGAAAATGCCAGTCTATCAGTGAGAAATAGATGGCAAAGTTGATGCCGCCACGTTTACAGGCTTCTGATATTTCTTTTACGAAATCGCGTTTGCCGGGGGTGGCATCATAAGAGTTGTAATCGGTGGTGGCTGTCTTGAACATGCAGAAACCGTCGTGATGCTTGGTGGTGATAACGATGGAGCGCATACCGGCTTCTTTGGCCAGGGCTACAATGGCATCCGCATCAAACAGGGTAGGGTTAAAACGCAGGGCCGTGTCTCCATACCAGTCGCTGAAGATGCCGGCAAACGACTGTATCTGTTCGCTGTAGCCGCGGGTGACGGGCTTGCCCTCCCATACGCCTCCCAGTTCGGAATAAAGACCGAAGTGAATGAACATGGAATACTTGTTCTGATGCCATTTCTCGAAGGCTTCTTTCGAGATTTGGGCGGTTGCTCCCAGGCTTATGACGCAAGCCATGATGACGGTTAGTAATTTTTTCATGATCGTAATTAGTGGTTAACTGAATGAATATATTGCATAATCTCTGTCTGTTGGTCGGGATGGAACCAAATGATGTCTTTGTCCCGCTTGAACCAGGTCATCTGTTTGCGGGAGTAGATGCGTGAATTCTGCTTGATTTTCTCAATCGCAAATTCCAGTGTCCATTCTCCGTCCAGGTACTTGAACATTTCCTTGTAGCCCACGGTGTTGAGCGAGTTCAGGTGCTTGTAGGGATATACTTGCCGGGCTTCCTCCACCAGGCCATCCTGCATCATGATGTCCACACGGCGGTTGATGCGGTCGTACAGTTCCTCGCGGTCGCGGGCCAGTCCTATCTTGATGATGCGGAAGGGGCGTTCCTTGTGCGTGCGGGTGCGGAAGGAGGTATAGGTTTTTCCGGTCATATAGCATATTTCCAAGGCGTGTATCACTCGTTTGGGGTTCTTCAAATCTACTATTTTATAATACTCCGGGTCCAGCAGTTTCAGTTCGGCACAGAGAGTATCCAGACCTTCCTGCTCGTAACGGTGCAGCATTAGTTCGCGTGTTTCGTTGTCCACGGTGGGAATGTCGTCTATGCCTTTGCAGATGGCGTCTATATACATCATGGAGCCTCCGGTAAGTACCACGGTGTCATGGCTTTGGAACAGGGATTCCAGTTGTGCCAGCACGTCCGCTTCGTATTGTGCGGCGCTGTAGTAGTCCGTCAGTTGCAGGGTTCCGACAAAGTGATGGGGAACACGTGCCAGTTGGTCAGGGGTAGGGGCGGCAGTTCCTATTTTCAGATCTGCATACAGTTGGCGTGAGTCTGCCGAGACAATGGAAGTCCGGAAGTGTTCGGCAATGGAAAGACTTAGCTCCGTCTTTCCTACACCGGTAGGGCCGATAAGGACGATAAGGGTGTCAGACATGGTGTTCATAAAAAGAGAGGGGCGGACGTGCAACGTCCGCCCCGTTAAGATTAATAGTTTTCCTGCTCATAAGGGTCTGGTGAAGCGGCACCGCCCATATCAAATCCTTCGGGATCGAAGTCTTCCATATCGAAGTCCTGATCGCCGTAGAAATTTTCGTCTATATCCAGATTCCCACTGTTGTTTTTCGCCATCATTTCGTCAAAATCAATGGTCTGTTTCGGGGCATCTCCGGCCTTGCGGGAGCATACTGCCTTGTCAAGGTCTTTGCCGGTGATGATTTCCGACAGTTCAATGAAGAATACCCGTTCGGCCAGCGGATCGAACACATACAGCAATTTCTGCTTTTCGTCTTCAATCAAATCGCTCAGACTGGTTTCTTTCATGATGTAGCTGTCTTCTTCCGAACTGCTTCCCATGTCCTCCAGCGTGATTTCCTGGTCTTTTTCCCAGTCGTCATCACAGATGAAGAAAGAAGTCATCTGATCATCTTTATATCCTGCCGCTTTCAATATAGCTTCATGCAATTCAAAGAAAGTAGCTTCCGAATCTATCTTTATTTCTCTTATAAAATCATCGACTTCATCAGAGATAATTGTAAATCTGTAAACCATATACTTTATACTATATACTATATAACTTTTTTTTCGTGCAGTAAAGTTATAAAAAAACTTTGTTATCTGATGATACCTCTTTGAGAATTTTCTATGAAAGAAATAATATATTCTATTTCTTTGCTCATAGGTACTTCTTTACGCACCTGTTCCAAGGCATCGGTAACATTCATACCGCTCTGATAGATAATGCGATAGGTGTTGTGTATATTCTCTATCAGCTCATTAGAGAATCCACGGCGGCGGAGTCCAACGATATTGATCCCTGCGTAGGCTATGGGTTCACGACCTGCTATAATATAAGGAGGAATGTCTTTGCTGAAGCGTGAGCCGCCCTGTACCATTACATAGCCTCCCACACGGCAGAACTGGTGCATCAGTACGGCGCCGCTGATGATGGCGTTGTCATCAATGATGATTTCGCCTGCCATTTTGGTAGAGTTACCGATAATACAACCACTCCCGATGACGGCGTCGTGTGCTACGTGCACTCCTTCCATCAACAGGTTGTTGCTGCCCACTACGGTCTTGCCTTTGGCAGATGTACCGCGGTTGATAGTCACATTCTCACGAATGGTATTGTTGTCACCTATCTCGGCAGTCGTTTCTTCACCACGGAATTTCAGATCCTGGGGAACGGCGCCTATAACAGCTCCCGGAAAAATGGTGTTGCCGTTTCCTATGCGTGAGCCATACAGAATGTTGGCATTGGGCATAATCGTGTTGTTATCGCCGATGACTACATTCTTGTCGATAAACACAAAGGGACCGATCTCTACATTTTCACCAATCTTTGCTTCGGGATGTATATATGCTAATGGACTAATCATGTTCTTTTTTAGTGGTTAATGATTAATGATTAGTGGTTAATGATAGTACTAACCACTCATCACTATATTATTTGTTTTTTACTATTTGTGCCATAAACTCCGCTTCGCAGACTACTTTCTCGCCTACAAATACGTATCCTTTCATGGTAGAGATGCCCCGGCGGATAGGAGCCAGCAGCTCTACACGGAACAAAAGCGTGTCTCCCGGCACTACTTTCTGGCGGAATTTCACACCGTCTATTTTCATGAAGTAGGTGGAATATCTTTCGGGTTCGTCCACTGAATTAAGAACGAGCAGACCGCCGCATTGTGCCATGGCTTCTACTTGAAGCACACCCGGCATGACGGGTTCCTGCGGGAAGTGTCCTTGGAAGAAAGGTTCGTTGGCGGTTACGTTTTTCACGCCGACAATGTGGTTGGCACCGATGGCAACAACCTTGTCTACCAGCTGGAACGGATAACGGTGCGGAAGCAGTTCGCGGATGCGGTTGACATCCATGATGGGGGCTTCGTTGCAATTGTAGGACGGAGCCTGTATTTCGTGAAGTTTGATTTCCTTGCGTATCTGGCGGGCAAACTTATTGTTGATGGTGTGTCCCGGACGGGTGGCGATGATGCGTCCCTTGATGGGTTTGCCTATCAGTGCCAGGTCGCCGATGATATCCAGCAGTTTGTGGCGTGCCGGTTCGTTGTCCCATACCAGGGGGATGTGGTTGATATAGCCCATTTTGGTAGCGTCCATGTGGGGCACACCCATGACATCGGCCAGCTTGTCATAGTTTTCCTGACTCATTTCCTTTTCATAGATAACGATGGCGTTATCCAAGTCACCTCCCTTGATCAGTCCGGCACCCAGCAGCGGTTCTATTTCGCGGACGAATACAAAGGTACGCGCCGAAGCTACTTCGGTGGGGAATTTGGCCATGTCCTCCAGTGTGGCGAACTGGTTGGACAGGATTTTTGACTGATAGGAAATCAGCGCGTTCACGCTGAAGTTCTCGTCCGGCAGAACAATGATGGAAGAGCCGGTTGCCTCGTCTCTGAACTCGATCTTTGATTTGATGATATAGTAATCCTTTACGGCGTTCTGCTCTTCGATGCCTACACGTTGTATATTTTCCACATAGGCTTTGGCGCTTCCGTCCAGGATGGGAAATTCGGGACCGCTCACCTGAATCAGACAGTTATCTATGCCGGCTGCATAGAGGGCTGCCAAGGCATGCTCCACGGTACTTACTTTTATTCCGTTTTTCACCAGCACAGTGCCGCGGGTGGTATCACCTACGTTCTCTGCTACGGCATCGATTATTGGTTGTCCTTCAAGGTCAATTCGTTGAATTTTGTACCCGTGGTTGTCCGGTGCAGGATTGAATGTCACCGTCAAGTTTACTCCGGTGTGAAGGCCTTTTCCGTTTAAAGAAAAACTGCCTTTTAATGTCTTCTGTTTCAACATGGGGTTTATTTATTTAGTTGTTTCTTTAATTCTTCTATTTCTCGTTGCATGGCATTCAAGGCTGCATACATTTCGGGCAGTTTCTTGTAAACAGCCGATGACTTCATGAAATTCTTTGCATTGATGGCCGGAGCTCCCATGATTTTTTCATTGGATTTCACATCACTGGCTACCCCTGATTGTGCGCCGATACCCACTTTGTCACCTATCTTTATATGTCCCGCCAGTCCCACCTGTCCGCCGAACATACACCATTCGCCCACTTTGGTAGAGCCTGCAATGCCTACTTGTGCTGCCATGACGGTGTGGCTTCCCACTTCCACATTATGGGCTATCTGGATCAGGTTGTCCAGTTTCACCCCTTTATGTACGATGGTTGCGCCCATCGTGGCACGGTCTACGCAGGTATTGGCCCCGATCTCTACATCATCTTCCAAGATGGCGATGCCTATCTGTGGAATTTTTTCGTATCCTTGGGGAGAGGGTGCGAACCCGAATCCGTCTGCACCGATCACACAGCCTGCATGCAAGATGCAATTGTTTCCCACCAGGCAGTCATGATAGACGGTTGCATGGGGATAGAGTGTACAATTATTACCTACTTTGGCATGACCTCCCACGGTGGCATGCGGGTGTAGGGCAGTGTTGTCACCAATCTCAGCGCCATCGCCCACACAGGCAAACGGAGCGATATATACATCCTTCCCTAACTTCGCAGTAGGGGCAACGTATGCCAGCGGGTCTATCCCGGTCTTTTTGGGTTTGCTCATTTCATAGAGAGTCAGTAATTTGGCCAGACTTTCGTAGGCATTATCCACCTTGATCAAGGTAGCTTTTACTTCTTGCTCGGGAACGAAATCTTTGTTTACCAACACTATGGTAGACTGAGTATCGTAAATGTAATGAGTATACTTAGGATTTGAAAGAAAAGAAATCGCTCCCGGCATACCTTCTTCTATTTTAGCAAAAGTATGCACAGTTGCGTTTTCATCGCCAACAATAATTCCCTGGATGTATTCCGCAATTTGTTTAGCTGAGAACTCCATAATACTGTCTAATTCTTTATGTTCTAAATGTTTCAGTTTTGTTACTTACGTGTTACATGTTGGTGTAGACACATCATTAATTATGCAAATTACGCATTTTTTTTTTATATATCCGTACAATTCGCTAATTATTTAATGTCCGTTGTCTTCGGGACGCAGGTAACATATATAATATTTCTTGACTTTTCGGGAGAGGAGGGAGATGTTGAGCATGTCCGATGCCTTGGCTATGTCTCTGGTACTGCCGTCTTTATAAATAATTTCAATACTGTCATCTTCCTTTTTGTACATGTTATTTTCCATACTGGATGTAGATAGAAAATATTTCGCTTCTTTTTTGCTGATATTCAGTTGTTTACTTATTCTTGATAGTATCTCTTCCTTTCGCTCTGCGGTAATGGGAGAGGAGGTTACCTCTACTTTGAACAGCCTCCGGTTAATCATTCCACGGCTCAGTGTGGACAGAACTATGTCGCTGTGATCGCTCCATACTTTCAGCGCAGTCCAGATGTCATTGTCATCCAGCCGGATAAAATTTTCAAGACAATCCGGATGGTTATAAAATTCTTCTTTGCCGATGGAGTGGTATAAAAAGAACCGTAGAGCGGGTGAGGCGAATAACTCCACCCCGCGCAAGGCCAATTCCTTTGCCCGTGTCAGGGTGCTGACTAGCATTTTTTCACTGGCAACGGATGTTTTGTGCAGGTAAACCTGCCAGTACATCAGGCGGCGGGACATCAGGAAGTTCTCTATGGAGTAAATGCCTTTTGATTCCACTACCAGATGGTCGTCCTTTACATCGAGCATTTTGATGATGCGGGCGGACCCGATATTGCCTTCGGATACTCCGGTATAGAAACTGTCACGTCGCAGATAGTCCAGACGGTCCATATCCAGTTGTCCACTGACCAACTGGTGCAGGAACTTCTTGGGATATTCGTCCTTGAAGATTTGTATGGCAAGATTGAGTTGACCTTTCATGTCTTTGTTCATGCGTTCCATCAGCATCAGGGAAATTTCCTCGTGGGGTACGCCTCCTACCAATGTGTTCTCCAATACATGGGAGAACGGGCCGTGCCCGATATCGTGCAACAGAATGGCTGCCTGTACGGCTTCCGCCTCACTGTCGAAGATGAAGTTGCCTTTGGCGGTGAGGTGCTTGATGGTTTCGCTCATCAGGTGGAAGGCGCCCAATGAATGCTGGAAACGGGTGTGCTGTGCTCCCGGATATACAGCAGATGACAGGCCCAGTTGCTTGATGCGGGTGAGGCGTTGCAGCAACGGGTGACATACGATATCGTATAGCAGCCCCTTCGGGATATTGATAAACCCGAAGACGGGGTCGTTTATGATTTTGCGGTCGTAGGACATGTCTAAGTATTTGTCCGTAAAGGTAACTGATTTTTAGGAGATGGCAAAATGTGCGGGGACTTACCTTTATATTATACGAGGAAGTTCATTATCAACCTTGTCATAATCTCCTTTTCCTCTGTTCTTGATTCAGCTATCATGATGGTAATGGCTACAAGGGTACTGTCATTGATACGTTTCTCACCATCTTCGTGATCGTCTAAGTTATAAATTGCAGTAGGCTTGTACTTGGAGAGAGTATTATGCAAAATTTGCATATTACTATTTTTATCAAGTTCTCCTTCCTTGAAAACGTTTGCGATATGACGGGCAATTACAGACTGGTCTTTCTGAAACAGTTCAGCCATTTGGGCTTGCGTAAGCCACACCGTATCTTGTTCCAACTTCACATCAATAGAAGTCTTGCCGTCTTGGGTCTGATATATAACAATCTTGTTTTGGTCCATAGTTATTGGTATGTTATGTCCGGCAGAGTTAATGACTGTCAGTGTATTAATAATATGCAAATATCCGAATATAATTCGGAATTACGGTGTTGGTGGGCTGAGAAATTTCTTGATTCTTGGTGAATAATTGTACTGCAATGAATTTGCAAGCAAATGAAGATGAGTTGAAATCACCACATAATTCTAAGACCTGCGCAAATATTTGCGCAGGTCTTAGAATTATGTGGTATAAAAGACTTTTGACTTTACCCTCGTTTACCTGCAAAGCAGTGTGCATATCTTTGAGGGATGTCTTGCATCTAAATGATCGCTTTTTCTTTAGAGAATGCTTTTTAGTTGTTCTTCCATCTGTGCCTGCACTTTCTGAGCTTCCTGTCCGGCTACGGTTGCGAAGTTTTCAGTCTTATCGGCATAGATGATGGCACGGCTTGAGTTCACAATCAGTCCGCAAGTGCTGTTCATGCCATATTTGCAGACTTCTTCCAGAGAACCGCCCTGTGCACCGATGCCCGGAACCAGCAGGAAGTGGTTGGGGACAATCTTGCGGATACCTTCGAAGGCTTGTCCTTGAGTAGCGCCGACTACGTACATCATGTTTTCGTCGCTGGCCCATTCCTGACTTTTGCGCAATACTTTCTCGAACAAGCGTTCACCGTTGGCATCTTCTGTCAGTTGGAAGTCATGAGAGCCTTTGTTGCTGGTCAGTGCCAGTAGGATCACCCATTTTCCTTCGTAAGTAAGGAAAGGAGTCACACTGTCCTCGCCCATATAGGGGGCAACGGTTACTGAGTCAATGTTCAGTTCATCGAAGAAGGTGCGGGCATACATGGCAGAAGTATTGCCGATATCACCACGTTTGGCATCCGCAATGATGAATTGGTCGGGATAGTTTTCCTTTATGTAGGTCACTGTCTTCTCGAAGGCGATCCAGCCTTTTACGCCCATGCTTTCATAGAAAGCCAAATTAGGTTTGTAGGCGATGCAGTAAGGAGCTGTAGCATCAATGATGGCTTTGTTGAAGGCAAATATCGGATCCTCTTCTTTCAGCAGGTGTTCGGGGATCTTCTTTATATCGGTATCAAGTCCTACACAGAGGAATGATTTCTTGTTCTTGATGTTTTCAAATAATTGTTGCTTGTTCATAAGGCTTATGTTTTTTATAATTCACTTTCTTTCAGTCGTTCTGCATTTTCGGCTACAATCAGGTGGTCGATGCAGTCCTGAATGTCCCCGTCCATAAAGGCGGCCAGGTTATAGATGGTATAGTTGATGCGGTGGTCGGTGATACGTCCTTGCGGATAATTGTAGGTACGGATTTTTGCCGATCGGTCGCCGGTAGATACCATAGTCTTGCGTTTGCTGGCTATGTCATCAATGTATTTCTGGTGTTCCTTATCATATATAAAGGTACGCAGGCGCGAAAGGGCCCGTTCCTTGTTCTTCGGCTGGTCGCGGGTTTCGGTACATTCTATCAGAATTTCCTCTACTACGCCTGTGTTAGGGTTTTTCCAATTGTAGCGCAGACGCACTCCGGATTCCACCTTGTTCACATTCTGTCCGCCGGCACCACCACTTCGGAAGGTGTCCCATTTTATTTCGCCTTCGTTGATTTCCACATCAAACGGTTCGGCTTCAGGTAATACGGCGACTGAAGCGGCCGAGGTATGTACACGTCCTTGTGTTTCGGTAGCCGGTACACGCTGTACACGGTGTACACCCGATTCATATTTCAGTGTACCATATACTTTGTCTCCGGTTACGGAGCAGATGATTTCTTTGAAACCTCCGGCTGCACCTTCGTTGGCACTGGATACTTCCAGTTTCCAGCCTTTCGTTTCGCAATATTTGGTGTACATACGGAACAGGTCGCCGGCAAAGATGGCTGCTTCATCACCACCTGTACCTCCACGGATTTCGAGGATGGCGTTGCGGTCGTCCTGTGGGTCGGCAGGGACGAGTAATAGTTTGATTTCTTCTTCCAGTTCCGGGATGCGGGCTTCGCAGGCATTGGCTTCCTCACGGGCCATTTCCTTCATTTCGGGATCGGATTCGGTGCTCATCAGTTGTTTGGCTTCCTCCAGTCCGTTGATGCATTGCATATATTCCTTGCGGGCCTTCATGATGTCATTCAGGTCCTTGTATTCCTTGGTCAGCTTCACGTAACGCTTTTGGTCTGCAATGACATTAGGATCCGTGATGAGGGTGGAAACTTCCTCAAAGCGGGCTACCAGCCCTTCCAATTTCTCTAATAGTGTATTTTCTGCCATTGATTAGTATCTGAATTCTCCAAACTCACTCTTAATGATCAATTCCTTCTTGTCACTTTCTTCCACGCGTCCCACAATCTGCGCATCAATATTGAATGACTTGCTGATAGCGATTACCTCTTCTGCGTGTTCGGGCGACAGATAAACTTCCAGTCGGTGTCCCATATTGAAGACCTTGTACATTTCGTCCCATTCGGTGCCGCTCTGTTCCTTGATGGTCTTGAACAACGGTGGAACGGGGAAGAGGTTGTCTTTCACCACGCGGACATCGCCTACGAAGTGCAGAATCTTGGTTTGTGCACCGCCTGAGCAGTGAACCATTCCGTGGATTTCGGGACGAAGCGCATCCAGCAATTTCTTTACTACCGGAGCATAAGTGCGGGTTGCAGATAATACCAGCTTTCCTGCATCCAACGGGCTGTTCTCCACTTTGTCTGTGAGTTTCAAACCTCCGCTGTAGACCAGTTCTTCAGGAACTGCCTTGTCATAGCTTTCGGGATATTTTTCTGCCAGATATTTCGCGAATACGTCGTGACGGGCGCTGGTCAGTCCGTTGCTACCCATACCGCCGTTGTATTCTTTTTCGTAAGTGGCCTGTCCGTAAGATGCCAGACCTACAATCACATCACCCGGACGGATGTTGGCATTATTGATGACATCGGCACGTTTCATACGGCAGGTAACGGTAGAATCGACAATGATGGTACGTACCAAATCGCCTACATCGGCAGTTTCACCTCCGGTGGCATATACACCTACCCCCATTTCGCGGAGTTCGGCCAGCAGTTCGTCCGTTCCATTAATGATAGCGGAAATCACTTCACCCGGAATGAGGAGTTTGTTGCGTCCGATGGTGGATGAAACCAGAATGTTGTCTACTGCCCCCACACACAACAGGTCGTCGATATTCATAATCAGCGCATCTTGTGCAATGCCTTTCCATACGCTTAAATCGCCTGTTTCTTTCCAGTACAGGTAGGCCAGTGACGATTTGGTTCCTGCGCCGTCAGCGTGCATGATGTTACAATATTCGGGGTCTCCACCCAAAATATCAGGGATGATTTTACAGAAAGCTTGAGGGAAAATACCTTTGTCAATGTTCTTAATGGCGTTGTGTACATCTTCCTTGGATGCTGACACACCGCGTTGCATGTATCGTTGATTGCTCATGAGTTATATATTTTGTTCAATTGAATGCGCAAAAATAGTTATTATTTTGCTTATAGCCTTGAGTTTTATGAAAATAAAAGAGGAGAAGGGATTTTTCTATACTGCAATTCTGAATAGAGGACTCATATTATAAAGTTGAGGATGTCAAAAGTCTATAGTAACTATCCAAGCATCAGCTGTAGGGGCGACGTCCGGTCGCCCGAATACATTCACAAATACACTTTTCTGTATGTATTCGTGCGGGCAACCCCCGCCCCTACAGCGAAAATGATAACAAAAATTACTTTAGACGCCTTCAACTTTATGAATCATAACTTATACATGCATCGAAAAACGGCTGTTTATAAGGCGTAATGAATGAATTTACAGGTTTTACAATACCCCCGCATCCGTATCACTGTTTTGTATTTTCTTGTTACTGCTCTTGTAATTGCGTCCGAAATTCATGTTCCATGACAGGGTGACGCAAATCATGCGGGCAATATCGTCTATGTGATAGTGGTAGCTGTAACCGGCATATTTGTTCCAGTTGGCTTCCTCGCGTTTGTAGTCCTTTTGAAAAGGGTTGAACATGAGCAGACCCATTTTCAATTGTTTCCAGCGGTATTGAAGCTGTATCATATGAGCCTCTTCACCTGTGGCCAGGTTTTCGCCGAAGAAATAGTCACTGTTTTGGCTGTATTCTATCATCGCGGTGAAATTCTTGTACATAAAGGTGGCGCCTGCATCCCAGCCGATGCTGTTGCGGGTATGGCTGTAATCCCTTCCGTGGCTGCGGGTACTGACGCTTTCAATGCTGCCACTCAGTTGCAGCATATTCCATAACATACCTACGCGTGCATCCAAACCGAAGGTGAGATGACTATAATTAGGATGGTTGGCGTAGCTATGTACGAACTTGTTGTTCTCACGCAGGATTTCTTCCATGATGACATTATCACGATAGTAATACTGCCCGCGCACGCCGATGTCCCATACTCCTTTGCTGTAATTCAGACGGAGGATATTGCGATAATAGGTATAAGGTTTCAGATTGGGATTTCCGCGTTGGGATTGCAATGAGTCAGTGAGTTGCTCTACGGCGCTGAGTTCGGCTAGTGACGGATTGATAGTGCTGACATTTCCGTTCAGTGAGGCACTCCATTGATCATTGAAGGCATAGGTCAGGTTGATACGTGGATTCAATGAATAGGTTTCGTAGTCTTCCTGTCCTATCTGCTGGAACCAGGAACGGGTGATTCCAAGTCCGAGCCGGTACCCTAGTTTTTTCCACTTGCCGCCATATTGTGCATAAGCATAGGTATCTGCCTGCTTCATTTGTGAATTGTATTGCAGGGTGCCGTTGTAGTCATTATCAGCATATCCTTGTGTGTGGCGTATGCCTGTGCTTAGTCTGCCTCCGTTCCTGAATTCTTTTTCGTAGATACCTTCGGCAATCAGAGAGTATTTTTTGCCCCGTACACCTGAATAGTAGTCTACCACCGGATTGTCATTCAATAGTTCGACATAGCTGCTCCGGTTTTTGGTGTTGATGTAAGTTCCCACTATGTTGAGGGCAAGGAACTGTTTATGCTTTAATTTGCGCTGGAAATAGATATCCAGATTAGGGCTGATGTTTCGGTTGTGTTTCCATTCGTCACGATTGGTGATGGAGGTGGGGTATTCTTCGGTGTATAGTTCTCCTTTCATTCGCAGGGCAGGATCATTGTAGTGTGAGAATCCGGCAGTGATGTTCAACATGTATTTGTCATTATCCTGTAGATTATAGGTGATGGCACCCCATTGCTGCACGTTCTTTTTGCCATTCGATTCAGCGTGTTGGTTGCGGTGATATTGGTTGCCGTTGTCAAAAGTGAATGTTTCTTTTTTATCATACCATAACTCCTTGAAGAATTGCAGATTATTGCCATAATAGAAACTAATTTCAGACTTGTTGAAGTTGACTTTTCCTGTTAGATTGTGACGACCAAACCCGCTTTTTATGCTTTGTTGTCCATTGTAACCGATGGAACCTCCCATATCATAACGGCGTACGATATAGTTTATCACCGCACCTGCATCAGCATAGCGTAGTCCCGGATCTTCCTGAAAATCCACGCGGATGATTTCATCGGGCAACAGGGCGGTTACTTCTTCTTTGGTAGCTTTGCGTCCGTTGATGCATAGCTGTACAGTGCCGCCGTCACTCATGGCAATACTTCCGTCCAGGGAATTGATGCGCAGACGGGGAAGCATGAGGGTACGCAACAGATCTACGCCGTTACTTGATGCATTGACTTGCTGTTTGTTGGGAAATACCATTTTCCGGTCGGCCCGGCTTATTCTGCTGGAGGCAGTTACGGTTACTTCATCCAGTTGCTCGGACATCTCTTCCAAGGTCAGCCGGCCCATGTTGGTGGTGCGCGAAAGTCCTTGCAAGTCGATGTACAAAGTGCGATAACCGATGTTGGAGACTACCAGCCGGTAATCTCCTGCCGGAAATTTCTCTAATTTGAAATTGCCTTTTTCGTTGGTGACGGTTCCGGCTACAAATGTGGAATCAGTGGTTTGCATGACGATATTGGTATATGCCAATGGTTGCTGCTGTGTATCCACTACTTCTCCTGTGATGGTTTGTGCTGTGACTGTTATGCTAGTTATTAATGCAATGAGTAGAATAATGTGTCGTTTCATATCATGTGTATTTTGTTATCTTTTTGATGAGGCAAAATTACGTCGTTTTGCAGAAAAGTCAAAAGATATGGTATATACAAGGCTGTTTTTGTAATTGGTTGAAAAATAAAAGGTTGCTGTGTCTGGTAAGTGAGTGTATCTATACATCTGCTTCTTTTTTAATACTCCCATATCCACATATCCAGTGTCTGTCCTTCTTTCAGGCACAGCTCGTTTTCTTGCAGGATACGCTTTTTCAGACGTTGCTTTTGCACGGATACGGTGGTGGGAGCTACGGCAGTGAGTATGGCGATTTGAGATACGGTGAAGCGTAGTTTCACAAGGATACAAAGTTGCATGTCTACTTCCGTCAGTTGGGGGAACTGTCTGATGAGTCGTTCGGTGAAGTGATTGTACACCTTGTCGGTGACAAGGCGTAACTTCTTCCATTCCGGTTCTTGCAGAAATTTGGGATTCTCGCGCAGACGGCGCATCAGTTCGTTGTTGTTTGCCAGTGCTTCAGTGAGCTGTCTTTCACGTTTTTCCAGTTGGAGGACACGCTCGGAGTTGGCTTTCCAAATTTCTATCTCTTGTTTTTGGGGGAGAGTCTGAAACTTGTTTATGTGCTGTTGCAGACGGAGATTTTCGGCAAGGAGAAGCTCGGTCTGTTGTTGCAGGGTAGCGATGGCTGTCCGTTGTTCTTCCGATTGCTCGTGAGCTTCCTTTTCATAGGTTATTTGCTCATGCAGTTCGGCTATCTGGTTTTGTTTTCTGCTGATGATTATCTCATTTTCATGTAACTGCAAGATGTTTTGTTTTATTTTTTCTTTATCTAACTGTATGGTCCGTTCTTTTTGGAGCAGTTTTCGTTGGTAGATGAAGAAAAGGATAACTGTTCCGCATAACAAGACTATCAGGGCGGTGGATATGCTACGGATGACCTGGTCTTTCTCTATTTTAAGCTGGTCTTTTGCGATGATTATTTTCTGCTGGTTGTATCTTTCTTGCATTTCAATCAATGCCTTGCTCTTTTTCAATTTTTGTATGGAGTCCTGATAAATCCATAAATTGTCACTATAGTCGCACATCTTTTCATATTCTCTTGTGTCCCGACTCAGATAATAGAGAGATTGATAAGCACTCCGAATAGTATATATGCTTGAAGAACGTAGGGCTTTGTGCAAATAATAATAGGCTGAATCCGGCAGGTTGAGATGACGGTAATTGTCGCCCAATGTTAAATAAGTGGTTTCTATGGGCTTGATATCATGATCTTTTTTAATTTGCAGTGCTTCTTTTGTATAGGCTAGTGAGGAATGATAATCACCTGTATGGGTATATATGCCACCTAGTTCACTCATTGCGCTGGACAAATTGCGATAATCTTGATGTTCTTTTGCTATTTTAATAGCTTCTTGATAATAATTTATGGAGGAATCGAATTGTGAGAGTACCGATGTAGCTCTGGCAAGGGTAATATATGAGGAACATATATACGTATTGTTCTTAGCCAGTCGGGCATAATGGAGTGCTTTTTCAAAATCCTCCAAGGCGTATTCATTAAATGAGCGGAAAATGTATATACCGCCCAGTCCATTATAAATTAAGTGTGCCAACTGATAATCTTGTGCTTTTTCTACTGCACTGATAGCTTTCAGATAAAACTCCTGCGCTTCTTCTATGTTATTTTTTTCTTCATACAGTGCACCTTTATAGTATAGCGCCATTGCTTTCCTTTGTACATTATCCCGGCACATAAAGTAGGCATAAGCTATATTGATCAGTGAGTCGGATTGGGGTTGATAACATTTATATCTGGCCTGTGTCATCAGCAGCGCCCATGTTGCATCTTGAAATTTGTCTGATGTGGAGTGAGATTTTATGGCTTGCAAAATGCGTAACGCACTATCAGGATACTCATACATTATTTTTTCTGCCTGTATCAGTCCTTGTATCAAGTCCGTATGTTCTTTTTGTCCGCAAGATGCTATTGATAAAAGGACAAAGAGGAAAATGATTAAAATGGGAGTGTCTTTCATTTTGTCTCTATAATAGATGTAATGGTTGCAAAAATATCACTTTTTTCATCTTAAAAAAAGAAAAGAATAACTTTTCTTTCATTTTGGGGTTTAGTATAGGTGATTTTTCATTTTTCTCAAAGAGATTTTGAGAAAGCCGGATCTATTGTTTATTCCTCCTGTAAACAGTTGCTCGTCTGTTTGCAGGAGGTGTTTTCATTAAATGCTTATAGCCTTTGAATTTCTTCATTAGCAGCCCCGGTTCCTTTATATTTGCTGCGTATGGCATTGAAACGGTATAGCAAAGATAAGGATATGTTCCGGGAATTGAAGGTATCGGTATAGGCATGTTTGCAGGACAGGCTGTAAAGGATGCCTCCACGGCGGGAGGTATGCAATAGGTCCGAGCCTATCCAGATTGACCTGGAAACGTCCGTCCAGCCAACTTTTGCGTAATCCAATGTTCAACGTGCCGGAAGACAGGATCTGTACGGGACCTTCATTGCCTGCTGTATATTTGCAAGGCACTGTCGGGATATTCGTTCGCCAGTGTGTCTGCTTGTTGTAACAGAAGGTGAGTGTCCGGTGAATGATAACACGATAGAATGCTTCCCGATAAGATAAGCAGTAGGAAGGGCAGGGGGCTATATTTCAGTTTGCGATGCGTCACGTCCGTTCCTACTTCATGATTGTTCCGACAAAGATCTGCGTTCCTTTATTATTCACTATATACACAGTATAGAATCCGGCAGGTAACGAGGCGATGGATATTTGGCGGGCATAGTTCATGTATCCTGTTTCCTCCCCGGTGGCTGTGAGGATTTTCACCATTTTTGCTTCTTTAACCTCAGGAAGATTGAGGATGTCTCCGTCATTCAATAAAGGTATATCCATATCTGAGGATGTATTCAGTGCTAATGGTAAACTTTCGTTTCCGAAACGGTCGGCCGCGGTTACGGCAAAGTAGCGTTTCCGGCGCCAAGGTGAGAGGGGATAGTATTCGTATTCCGTATGGGTGAGATGGGTTTCCAATAAGTTCTTGGCATCAGTGATATCTACCGGATAGGTATCCGAACCATAGAGGTGATAGACCACCGGACATCCGCTGTTGTCTGTGGAATTTTGCCAGTTCATGCGCATCTTGCCGTTCAGCAGGAGTTGCAGGGAAGGTAGGGTTGGGGTAGATGGTGCGATACTATCCATCCAGGTCATGGGGGGAACCAATGCAGGAGTGTTATAGAAATTTTCTTTCAATTCATCTAGAATGCCCTTGGTATTATCCAGCAAGAAACGGTTGCGGAAATAGGCCTGTCCGTTCAGTTTTACCTGACGGGTGAAATGAATTTGACGGACAATCTCGTCCAATGACCAGTTCTGTTCGTTGGGGGAAAGGAAGTAAATGCCCAGTCCGGGCACTATCCAGCGGTTACCGCAATTCTCTTTCCAGTCCAATGCGAAAGGATAGAAATTGTTCCCTTGAAAATACATCATCGGGAATAAAGCGTCATGAATACCTTCTTTCAACCATTTTTGGGCATCCTGGTAAACTACATGGTAAGCGTTCCAGCCGCGGGAGGGATATCGGTTGGTATCCCGGTATTTGCCGATGGGGGAACTGCTGACCTTGACCCAGGGCTTAATAACCTTGATATCCGTATAGAGTCTGCGGACAATATCCGTGATATTATCCCGCCGCCATTGTTTCAACTCCTTCCCTTTTCCGTATTTCCGGTAGGTGTCCTTGTCGGGAAAGTTATCAGCCTGTTCAGGATAGCGGATGTAATCAAAATGAATTCCGTCTATATCATAATGGGAAGTTATTTCTTTTACTATACGTGACAGGTATTCTTTGGTCTCGGGATTTCCCGGGTCCAGATACCAGTTCCCTTTGTAAAGTTTACAAATCTTCCGGTTTTTCCGTACCACAGAGTTACGTCC
The DNA here is from genome assembly GCA_963651205.1 of Bacteroidaceae bacterium. Classification (GTDB taxonomy): domain Bacteria; phylum Bacteroidota; class Bacteroidia; order Bacteroidales; family Bacteroidaceae; genus Phocaeicola. Next base: position 297,755 of record CAVJPC010000240.1, on the reverse strand, counting down.
TTGCAATTGTACCTGACGGGTATTTCCGGCAGGAATCGTAACAATCCATGCATGTAGCTCCATGCCACGTTTGTGGCACTCCTCGATAGCGAAAGCCAGAGGATCATAACCTGGATTACGTCCGGTAGTGCCTGTCAGTGATTCTGCAAAAGTCTCTATGGCAGAAGGATATATCATGTCTCCGCGCAGGCGGGTTTGCAATAATACGGTATTGAAATTGGCAGCTTTCAGTCGATCGAGTATATCGCACAATTCCTTTTGTTGACGCTGGATGCCCGATGCGTTTCCTGCCTTGCTGCGGGGCCAGTCCATCCCTCCCAGTGTGGTAAGCCAGGTGGCACGGATCTCATATTTAGGTTGGGACATTACTGGTAAAAAACTCGGTATTACTAGTAATAAAGTTATAAAGAATGTTCGCATTTACTTTAATTTTAGGGCAAAGATACGAAGTAATCAATTAATTCGTTACTTTTGCTCCAACAAAACAAAAAATAGAATATGATAACCTTTATTGTTGCATTACTGGTTCTGGTAGGCGGATACTTTTTGTATGGAAGTTACGTGGAACGTGTATTCGCTCCTGACAAGGCTAGAAAGACACCTGCCCTGACCATGACGGATGGCGTAGACTTTATTCCACTTCCTACCTGGAAGATTTTTATGATTCAATTCTTGAATATAGCCGGACTGGGACCCATCTTTGGTGCCATAATGGGTGCGAAGTTTGGCACGGCATCTTATCTGTGGATTGTTTTAGGTACCCTCTTTGCCGGGGCGGTGCATGATTATTTGTCCGGAATGCTTTCCATCCGTCATAATGGTGAGAGTCTGCCGGAGATTATCGGCCGTTATTTGGGGCTGCCTACCAAGCAGCTGATGCGCGCATTTACTGTTGTGCTGATGATCTTGGTGGGAGCGGTGTTTGTGGCAGGCCCCGCAGGCTTACTTGCCAAGCTTACTCCTGACTATATGGATGTTACTTTTTGGATTATTGCCGTATTTATTTATTATATGCTGGCTACGCTGTTGCCGGTGGATAAGATCATAGGAAAAATATATCCGTTGTTTGCCATTGCCTTGTTGTTTATGGCGGTGGGTATTTTGGTGATGTTATTATGGAACCATCCGGCTTTACCCGAAATCACAGATGGTTTACAGAATACCCATCCTGCGGGATTACCTATTTTTCCTATCATGTTTGTATCTATTGCTTGTGGGGCGATCAGTGGGTTCCATGCCACCCAATCTCCGCTGATGGCGCGTTGTATGAAGAATGAGAAGTACGGTCGTCCTATTTTTTATGGAGCTATGGTGACTGAGGGCATTGTGGCATTGATTTGGGCTGCTGCCGCTACTTACTTTTTCCATCAGAATGGAATGGAGGAGAGCAATGCCTCGATTATTGTAGACAGTATAACCAAAGAATGGTTGGGTACGGTAGGGGGTCTGTTGGCGGTATTGGGAGTAATTGCCGCTCCTATAACCAGTGGCGATACCGCTTTGCGTTCGGCCCGTCTGATTGTTGCCGATTTTATGCGGCTGGAACAAAAAAGTATAGTGAAGCGTTTACTGATTTGCATTCCTATATTTGCGGTAACTATCAGTATCTTGTTGTACAGTCAGCGTGATGCGGCGGGATTTGACAGGATATGGCGTTATTTTGCCTGGTGTAATCAGACTTTGTCCGTGTTTACTTTGTGGGCAGTTACAGTTTTTCTGGTACGTATAAAAAAGAATTATTATATAACATTGTTTCCTGCCTTGTTTATGACGGCTGTATGTTCTACCTATATTTGTATTGCTCCCGAAGGATTGGCACTTTCGGATCATACTTCTTATATAACAGGTGGTCTTTGTACACTGGCAACCGCTATAGGATTTGTAAGATGGTATAGGAAACAAAACAGCATGGTTTATGAAAAAATATAGAAAGTCGACTTGGTTGCCTGTAGCCCTATTGATTTATACTACAGCGATGGCCATTTATTTTATTCCGCGTAATACGGAAATCAGTGATACGGAAAAGTATCTTACGGTAGGTTTGTCCTACGCAATTATAGCGTTGTTATGGATTGTCCTTCGCAATAAAGAAAAAGTGCAGGAAAGACGTGAACGCGATTTGGAAAACAAAAAATAACTATTAAACGACAACATTATGAAGAAAATTTTAGTCAGCTTGATGCTGTTGGTAGTAACTACACTGGGTGCACATGCACAATTTGAGAAAGATGTATGGTATGTGAATGCTTCGTTGACAGGACTCGACCTCTCTCATAGCAAGAACGGTGGGACAAATTTCGGTTTTGCCCTGACTGGTGGTGCATTTGTTGCCGATAATGTGGCTGTACTGCTGAACTTTAAAGGAAACTATGTGGAACATGGAATGGATGAAACCAGCATTGGTGCGCAGGGACGTTACTATTTCTCCAGCTGTGGTGTTTATGGAGGATTGGGAATGGCTTACAAGCATCTTTCCAGTGAAGGATTTAAAAAGAATCTGGTCTGTCTGACACCGGAAGTAGGATATGCTTTTTTCTTGGGCAGGAATGTGACTATTGAGCCGGCTGTGTATTATGACCTGAGTTTCAGTGATACTTCTGAATTTAGCAAGTTGGGATTCAAGATAGGATTCGGAGTTTATTTCTGATTGATTTTAAATCACAGGGTAACATAAAAGAGGCACAGAGGATATAATTAAAACCTCTGTGCCTCTTTTATGTTACTCTGTAGTAAAATTGAAATTAGTGGGCGTAAAGATGTGTGAACGGAATTTCTTTACCGTCACTACCCATTACTTTCAGTTTTAGCTGCCCGCCGTTCTGGTCGAAATAGCGTACTTCCATCGGATGATATCCTTTAGCCAGAGCTTTCTGACCCACTACTTCCTTAGGTCCGTGAGGTCCGTCATTATCTACTACTTGTTCGCCGTCTATAACCATTGTACTGCCATCATCGGACAAAAGTAAAAAGGTGTAGATATCGTCTTGAGGAGCATTGAAATATCCTTTGATAATCAGCCCGATATTTCCTTTCACTTTCTTGGGAATCATGACATCTTCCACTGGATAAGTGCCGTTTACCGGAGCTTTTTCTATTTCACTGCATTTGTTCCCTTTAAATTCGTGCCAGGTAGCTTTCAGACCCGGATTGGATGGGGCGGCAGTTACGGCAGGAGCGTATTCGCTTTTGATGAAACGGGTCTTGGCTATGTCGCCTTTCTTGCCGTTGGGACGGAAGGTGCAGAAAGTAAAGTCTGTAGTTTCAGTTACTTTGATAGGACCTTCATATTTGGGCGATTGCAAAGTGGGAATGCTGCCATCCGTGGTATAATGGATTTCCGCAGTCGGGTCCAGACAAGTTACGTTGATTGTTCCTTCACCGATAAAGGCATTGACGGCGTTAAAGCCTTCCAAGTCAGGAATCCGGTAATTAATACCCATGATATTGAGCCGTTCGAACTGATCTGCCAGACGTTGTCTGAATGCGTTCCAGTCTTTCTGAGAAGGATCACTCCACCCCAGTTCGGCAATAGCCAGCAAACGTGGAATGGCCATATACTGCATACGTGCGTTGGAAGGAATCCATTCACACCAGATGTTTCCTTGCACTCCTAAGATGAGTGCCTGCTGTTCGGGAGTCAATCCATTGGTCATATCCAGGTTATAGATGCTTGCCATAGAGTTCTTGTCTTCTGCATAATCCAAGTAGAACTGTCCGTTCGGAGTAAAGATTACGGGGTTGCCTTGTGCTGTGGCCTTAGCTGCTGCATCTTTTACCCAGCTGCGCCACCACATCACGGTAGCAGTCTTGGATAGTCCGCCTTCGATGATTTCATCCCAGCCTATCATCTCTTTACCTTTTTCGTTGAAGAATCTTTCCATGTCATGGATGAACCATGATTGCAGTTCTTCTTCCGTTTTCAGGTTGTTGTCACGCATCCGTTTCTGGCAGTCCGGACATTTTTTCCAATTTGTTTTTTCTACTTCATCTCCTCCTATATGTACATACTTATAGGGGAACAGGTCTATTAATTCAGCGTAGACATTCTTGCAAAATTCCAATGCAGAGTCTTTTCCCGGACAAACGGGTGAGGAGAAAATACTTCCCCAACCGGTCTCGTCGAAACAGGAAACGCCTTTATAGTTGCTCACGGCTGCCAGCATGTGGCCCGGCATGTCAATTTCGGGAACAATGTCAATACCTCGTACTTTGGCATAGGCTATGACTTCCTTGATGTCTTCTTGTGTGTAGTAACCTCCATACAGGGTGTCACCTTCTACAATGCGTATCTTGTCTTCGGGGATCGCCATGTCCGGATTGTCATTATTCTTTGCCTGGCGCATGCATTCTCTGTCATGGGAGTTGAATTTGCGCCATGCTCCTTTCTCGGTCAGTAAAGGATATTTCTTGATTTCGATGCGCCATCCTTGGTCGTCGGTGAGATGCCAATGGAATTTGTTCATCTTGTAAAGAGCCATAACATCCAGCAATTCTTTTACTTCATTTTTTGTGTAGAAGTGGCGGGATACGTCCAGCATGATACCTCGCCATTCCAAGTGGGGAGCATCCTGAATATTTACGGTAGGTATCGCCCAGTCTGTACCTTTTACGGTTTCTTTGGATTCTATTTGCGGGGGGAACAGTTGTCTGAGGGATTCAATACCTGCAATGACGCCTCCGTATGAGTTACCGGTAATAGTGACTTTATTGGTTTCGGCTGTCAGGGTATAAGCTCCTTCCTTTCCCTGCACATCACCCAAAGCAAGAGTAATGGTTCCTTCGCCCTCTTTTACTTTGAGATCATAGCCGGTAGCACCGGAGAGAATACCGGCCAGGTATTCGGCCGCGGGAATCAATTGGGCGTCAATAACGCCGATGGTGGTATTGCTTTTTAAAACAAAAGCACCGTTTGTTTCCTCCAGATGGTTGGTAACAGGTACAATGGATACTTCTTTCGTTACAGGGGGAGTGTGGGTACATGCTCCCAACATCAATGCGCCTGCTAACATACAGGCGGCCATTAGCTGTTTATGTGAACATTTGGTCATAGGATAATAAATTAGGTTGATTGGACAAAGATAACGGAAATATTGGGAAATAAAGTATTTTATATTGAAGAATAGGGGAATATTACAGTATTAAGGGAAAAATAAAAGCAGCAGACTGCCGGAAAGGCGGACTGCTGCCGTATTATTGTTATATGGTTTGTTTCCTAGTGGAAGGATTGAAATCTATTGCTTATTTATACCAATCTTGATTTGTTGTCCCTTTATTATTTACCCACTTGCTATAATCAGGATATAAATCGTCAATGGGTTTTGATTCATTTGCCGGATCAAGTAGTTTGCTGATGTCGGTTTCGATTGCTCCGGACAGGAAGAATGCAAAGGGGTAGTTTCCATTTCTTACATAATATTTCCCTTCCGATGACGCATCATCCTCGGTATTAAAATAAACGCGATCGGCCAACGGGGTGGGTGCTTCCTGGGCGATATGTACTTCCCAATTTCCATTCTCGCTTTTTTTCCAGATAAAAGGCTTGCTGATGGCCTCTCTTTTATTTTTTAGGGCCTCTTTATATTTCAGAGTCAGTTTATAATCTTTGCCCATGTATTTTTTTACGTTGTCTGTGAGCAGGAACACATCACCCTCTTTTTTATATTCGGCTTCTTGTCCGTCAATGGTCAATGTAATGAATGCGTTACTTTCACCATTTACCAAGGTGAATCCTAGACCATTTTGGTTGTTGGCTTTATTTTCTAAGGTCTTGAATATGAACGATTCTTCATAAATACCTTTATTATCTACACTGGCATCATATTTTTTTTCATATCGGCTTACGACAATCACATCATTCATGTCATAGTCTCCTGCCTTGGGCCATAGGTCTTCAAAAGCATAGGTTCCTTTTACTGTTTTTACTGTAGCTGTATTGTCTGATACTTCAGGAATGTCTTCAATTGCGCCTATTGGATTAGATTTTAATGTGAAGACTACGTCGCTGAAATTTTCATCATTATCGTGATCTTCAAAAGAGAACATAACGGCATTTATGGGTTCGTCTACATATCGGTAGACAGCGGTGCGTGGTTCGGCATATGCTTCACCGCTATTTTTAATACTTAACCCTTTAGAGGTTGCTGCACGATATTTCTTTTCTTTGTTTTGGAAATTGGGTATACGTCCGGTCCAACCATTGGTTGCTAAAACGAAGCCGATACGGTAGCCGGCAGGGAAATTTGTTGTTTCTCCTTCTTTACTGTTTTTAGCTATATTGGGGTAATATTTTAGTAGTACCGATGTGCCACGGTCTACTCCTTGGGTTTTTCGTGCTGCATTTATATCATTGCTCCATTGTCCGTCTTGTGTATTCGGGAAGATAAGAATGACCTTAGCGTCCTTCAAGGAGGCGGGGGTTTCCCCCTCTTTATAGTAGTAATATCCCATGGAACTGTTCCAGCAAGTATTTCCCCCAAGGATAGTAACAGCTATTTCTGCGTCCTCGCCAATATACATATCTGAACTGGCACGATATTCCTGTGGACATTTTCCTTTTACATTTATAACATTGCTATGGGTGGCATATAGGCGGGCGGCTTCTTCTTTTGTATAGGCTAAATCTCCATTGTAAGCATAACCTATATATCCTTTGTTTGAGTCATAAGTTCCTAACCAATCAAGCCATCCTTCATTTTTTACCGGAATGCAATAGTTTTCATTGGCCCGGCTATCTCTACTTATTTCCCCTGCATTATCCTTGATCTCATCCGTAGCTACGGCGATTCCGTTTTCTACGTTAGCTGTCAGCAATGTCCTAGCATAAAAAGCATGAGTATAGATATACAGTGTTTTGGCATAAGTAGGAAAAGGGAGTTTTTTGCTGAATGAACCATCATTCTCGGTTCTGTCTGCATAGATAGGTTCCACTCCTGCCTTTTTTACAAATGTGTATTCAGTCTCCTCTACAGGCATCTGGTCATAGACTTCAAAATCTACGCTTGCCTGTATGCCTCCCATGTTCTGGTAACTGATTTGCAAGGTGACATCCTGTTCGGTAGTATAGTCAAAGTCATTGAACTCTTTAGGTTTCTCTTCGGGTGGTCCTTGGTAAATCTCGTTATGATCTCTACACGAAATGATGAGCGTCGATAGTATCCCCATTACTATCAAAACACTAAGTTTTAGAGTCTTTTTCATAAAGTGACATTTTATAAGTTTAGGAATTGTTGCTTGTTTGATGATTATGCCACAAAGATATAAAAAAATCTCCAAAAAAAGGCTTATAATCAATATATTATGATTATGAGCCTTAAATAGTTAGTTGAAAAGGTTAATATTGGAAAGTAACCAATACTCCCTTATGATCGGTAGGCCATACTCCTAACGGTGCTATAAACTTATCTTTGGAAGTTTCCTGAACACGCTGTGCACGGACAATGGAACTTTTCGGGCCAAAAATGGCGGCGTCTTTTACTTTTAATCCTTTTTCGGGATAATACCAGATGTAATCTATCCGGTCGCGTTCATCTGCTTTCGGCGCCCAGGTTATTTTTTCGGCAGGTTTTGCCGGGTTGTCCGAAGGGTAAGTGAAGCCGGGATAGTCTAATACGTTAGGGTAGAATTCGCGGTAGGCATCTTTAAATCCTGCTTCGTTCAGTAGAACGGGAACCGTCCAGGGGATAACGAGTCCGTGGTGATCGTACAAGTCTTTGGTTTCTTCGGTCCAGTCCTGATGTGAAGGTTCGTTAAAGTCTCCTCCCAGAATGATGGTGTAACCGGCTGCCCGGTCTTTCTTGGCTTGTTCAATGAATAATTTGATGGCATCGTCGCGTTGTGAAGCTACATTTCTTTCCAATACTTCTTCTACAGTGGTGGGGATAGGAATTTCTTTCCATGTGGAACCGTCGTAACCGCGTACATTATAATAGGCATCATCCAGATAGTCAAGATGAGAGGTATAGACTGCCATTTTGCGTCCGTCCATATCGGCTGTAAGGCGGTAGATGCTGCCGTGGTCATTATTTTCGGGGAAAACAGTCAATGAATCGGTGATAGGGTAGCGGCTTAATAGCCCTGTATCATAAGTATAAAAAGAATAGTAAGTTTCTCCTTTTTCCTTTAATGACTGTACCAAGCGAGCGGTAAAATTAGTGTTTTCGTAATTACGCACTTCGCTCAATGTGACGAAGTCGGGACGAAGACGGGCTATTTCATCTACAATGGCATCGTAACCGCCGGGAATAACGCTGCCTTCCTGCCAGATGTTCCATTGAAGGACTGTGAATTCTTTTTCTTTTTGTGAACATGCCAAAAGGCAGGGAAATAGTAACAGAAATAAAAAAAGTTTTCTCATAACATATTAATTTTTAAGGTTGTTAATTCAATTCTAAGTTCACCACAGACTATTCAGATTATTCAATAGAAAAATTAATTGGAATTTAAACCTGAATTGTCTGTAGTGAAAAAATCAAGCAGGAGAATCCGCTGCTAGTTTCTCTTTTAAAAATTGTCCCGTATAAGATGCAGCACATTCTGCAACCTCTTCCGGAGTTCCGGCAACTACCAGGTTACCTCCCATATTTCCACCCTCAGGACCCAGGTCAATTACATGATCGGCACATTTTATCACGTCCATATTATGTTCGATGATAATGATGGTATGTCCTCGACTGATCAAGGCATCAAATGCCTCCAGCAACTTTTTGATGTCATGGAAATGGAGTCCTGTAGTCGGTTCATCGAATACAAAAATGGTAGGCTGGGCTTTTTCTATGCTCAGGAAATAGGCCAGTTTTACACGTTGGTTCTCACCACCGGAAAGAGTGGATGAGGCTTGTCCTAATTTTATATATCCCAATCCTACTTCCTGCAAGGGTGTCAACTTCTTCACAATCTTCTTCTGTCCGTGTTCTGTGAAGAATTCGATGGCTTGATTCACTGTCATTTCCAGAATGTCATAGATATTTTTGTCTTGGAACTTCACTTCCAAGGTATCACTCTTGAAGCGCTTTCCATGACAGGATTCACACTCCAATACCAAATCTGCCATAAACTGCATTTCAACGGTTACCGTACCATCGCCTTTACATTCCTCACAACGACCGCCTTCAGTGTTGAATGAAAAATATCCGGCAGTATATCCCATTTGCTTGGCAAGAGGCTGCTCGGCGAAAAGTTTGCGGATTTCATCGTATGCTTTTACATAGGTCACAGGGTTGCTGCGTGATGATTTTCCAATAGGATTCTGGTCTACAAATTCGATATCTTTCACCAGTTGTATATCCCCTTCCAAAGAAAGAAACTCACCCGGACGTTCGCTGGCCTCACTATATTCACGTTTCAATGCCTTGTAGAAAACATCGCGCACCAATGTACTCTTTCCCGAACCACTGACACCGGTAACCACTGTCATTACATTCAGGGGGAATTTCACATCAATGCCCTTCAAGTTGTTTTCACGCGCACCTTTTATTTCTATATAGTTGTTCCACGGACGATGGTATTTGGGGATTTCTATGTTTTCCTCTCCCAGCAGATAGCGGACGGTATAGCTGTTGCTGTCTTTTTGAAGATCATTCATATCGCCTTGATAAACAATCTCTCCTCCCAGACGTCCTGCCTGGGGACCGATATCAATAATATAATCGGCGGCACGGATAATTTCTTCGTCATGTTCCACCACTACCACTGTATTTCCCAGTTCCTGTAGCTGACGGAGCACTTTTATGAGTCGTTCGGTGTCACGGCTATGTAATCCGATACTGGGTTCGTCCAGAATATAGAGGGAACCTACCAGACTGCTTCCCAAGGAAGTAGCCAGATTGATACGTTGGCTTTCACCACCGGAAAGCGAGTTGTTGAGGCGGTTCAGCGTGAGGTAACCCAGACCTACATCCATCAGGAAATTGATGCGGTTGGTGATTTCCATTAAAATGCGTTTGGCAATGGCTGCATCGTGTGTATCCAGTTCCAGGGTGCAGAAGAATTCTTTTAAATCATGAATAGGAAGGTCTACCAGTTCGGAAATGGACTTCCCGCCTACCTTTACATAGCCAGCCTCTTTTTTCAGGCGTGTTCCGTTACAGACAGGACAAAGCGTCTTTCCTCGGTAGCGTGCCAGCATCACACGATATTGTATCTTATACTGATTTTCCTCCAACATTTTAAAAAACGAATCGATACAAGCCTTATTCCTCGGTCCGTGCCATAAGTAATCTTTCTGTTCTTGAGTCAGTTCATAATAAGGAGCAAAGATGGGGAAATCGTGGGCGGGAGCTTCGTGTATAAATTCTTGTAGCCATTCACCCATTTTTTCACCGCGCCAGCAAAGTACGGCTCCGTCAAATACGCTCAAAGCACGGTTGGGAACAACCAGATGTTCGTCTATACCTATCACTTTACCGAAACCTTCGCATTCGGGACAGGCGCCGATGGGGGAATTGAATGAGAACATCTGGTCGTTCGGCTCTTCGAACTTGATTCCGTCCGCCTCGAATTTGGTGCTGAATGAGAACAGTTGTGTACTTCCGTCAGCAGAATGGAAGCGGAGCAGACAGGCACCATCTCCCTCATACATGGCCGTCTCAGCAGAGTCGATAAGGCGGCTGATGCTGTCTTTGCTATCATCTGCCGTCATACGGTCTACCAACAGATAGATATTTTGTTTTTTGTCCCCGGCAGGTGTCTCTTTCAAAAAGTCTTCTATACGGACTATTTCACGGTTTACTTCCATACGGGTAAAACCCTGCTTGAAGTCCATTTCCAATTGTTGGGTCATTGTACGGCCCTCACGAGGCATTATAGGAGTGAGAACCGTATATTTCGTCCCTTTAGGAAAGGAGAGCATACAGTTTACAATATCCTCGATGCTGTGTTTTTTCACCAGCTGACCGCTGACGGGCGAATAGGTTTTCCCTACACGTGCATAGAGCAGGCGCAGATACTCATAAATTTCGGTAGAAGTACCCACGGTAGAACGGGGATTACGACTGTTCACTTTTTGTTCGATGGCAATGGCAGGTGGGATACCTTTGATGAAATCACACTCAGGCTTGCTCATACGGCCCAAGAACTGACGGGCATAAGATGACAGGCTCTCTACGTAACGACGCTGGCCTTCAGCATATAACGTATCAAAAGCCAATGACGATTTTCCGGAACCCGAAAGCCCCGTGATCACTACGAGTTTGTTACGTGGAATATCAACGTCAATGTTTTTCAGGTTATTTACCTTTGCCCCTTTTATGGCTATATAGTTACTTTCTGACATTCTTTATTGAATTTGGTTGAATATGCAAAGATAATTATAAGTTTTCTTATCTTTGCAAACGTATTAAACAAGAATAACAAAATGAGAGCAAAAACTATTCTTCTTTTATTAATAGCACTACTTTTTACATCTGTTGTCAGTGCTCAGACACGTTACCCGAAGCGTGAGTTCCGCGGTGCATGGATTCAGTGTGTGAACGGACAGTTTCAGGGAATGCCGGCAGAGAAGATGCAGCAGTTATTAATAAACCAACTAAACAGTCTGCAAGGTGCAGGCATTAATGCGATAATTTTCCAGGTACGTGCGGAAGCCGATGCCTTGTATAAATCTTCTTATGAGCCGTGGAGCCGTTTCCTCACAGGGGTGCAGGGAAGAGTCCCGTCACCCTATTGGGACCCGATGCAGTTTATGATTGATGAATGTCACAAACGGGGGATGGAGTTTCATGCCTGGATCAATCCTTACCGTGCCAAGACGAAAGGAACCGCTGCCTTGTCACCCATTCATCCGTATAATCAGAATCCGGAGCGTTTTGTGAATTATGCAGGTCAGCTTTATTTTGATCCGGCTTTGCCCGAAAACCGTAAGTATATTTGTAAGATTGTGCGTGACATCGTTACCCGTTATGATGTAGATGCCATTCACATGGACGATTATTTCTATCCTTATCCTAATCCCGGTGAGGATTTTCCGGATAATATCAGTTTTGCCCAATATGGTCGCGGGTACAGTAATAAAGCCGACTGGCGCCGGGACAACGTGAATGTGCTGATAAAGGAAATTCATGAAACAGTGCGTGAGTGTAAGCCGTGGGTGAAATTCGGCGTTTCTCCTTTTGGTATCTATCGCAACAAGAAAAGTGATCCGAATGGAAGCGATACGCGCGGCCTTCAAAATTATGATGATTTGTATGCGGATGTGCTGATGTGGATCAATAATGGTTGGGTGGATTATAATATTCCTCAGATTTATTGGGAAATAGGTCATCCTGCCGCTGACTATGACAACCTGATACACTGGTGGGCCAAGCATGCTTCTTCGCGCCCGCTGTTTATCGGTCAGGATGTGATGCGTACGGTAAACAAGGCTGATGCCCGTAATCCGTTACAAAACCAGATGCCTGCCAAGATGAAGTTGCAGCGCTCCCTTCCTACCGTGCAGGGAAGCTGTCAATGGTATGCTGCCGCTGTGGTGGATAATGCCGGTAATTACCGCACGATGCTGGAAAAAGAATATCATCGTTATCCGGCCCTGATTCCCGAATCTCCTTTTATGGATGATAAGGCTCCGGGTAAGGTGAAGAAGGTGAAGATGGTCTGGACTTACGAAGGTCCGGTACTTTTCTGGACGGCTCCGAAAGCGAAAGATGAAATGGATAAGGCTGCACAATATGTGGTTTACCGCTTTAATAAAAAAGAAAAAGTTAATCTGGATGATGCTTCCCACATTGTAGCCATTACCCGTGACCATTTTTACCCGTTGCCCTATAATGGCGGGAAAACAAAATATCAGTATGTGGTGACAGCACTGGACCGTTTGCATAATGAGTCCAAAGGTGCTAAAAAGAAAGTCAAGCTATAATTTTTATCACTTGAATCTCATTTAACATTTCCAGTAGCGCAGTAATTTTGCTGTAGGGGCGGGGTTTGCCTCATAGCCGTCAGGCTAAGAGATAAATCGCGTTCCCGTCCACCGTAGGGGCGCTTGAATGCGCCCGATAACACTCCGAAAGGTGTATCAGTAGATGTATTCGGGCAGGCGAACCCTGCCCCTACGGTAACTGTTAGCAGAGATGTGTAGAAAGAGTAGGGAAGCTTCGAAGTCACAACCTGAATTAATTCCGCGTAGCAACAATTTATGACCGGAGTTCTTTCAGCCCTGATTAATGGGCCGGGAGAACTCCGGCTCTTTTTTACAAACTAAATATTATCTTGTAATGGTTACAAATTCATAAGAAATTTATATGTTAATTCATTTTTATTTTGTTACTTTGCATTTGCTAACAAATAGAAACACGAATATGCGTTATGTGTATGTAACAGGCTACATTGCTTTAGCCGCTATTATACAATTGTTTACGGGAAATTTTCCTCTAGCTTTTATGGCTTTTCCGCTGAATCTCGTTTTTGCGGTTATCTGGCTCTTTGTTTTATGGAGATTTTATAAAGAGAATCGTAAATCATCTTTTTCTTGTTTTCTTTTGTCACCTCAAACCAGTATTTTATCTATCCTTTTATTTATAGCAGGTTGTCTGGTTATCGGTCTTTTCCCTCAGTTGTCGGATGTAGAGGCAACTGTGCGTCAAGGAGTGCTTCCTTCGTTAGGATTCTATAATTTTATGACTTCCTGGATATTTGTCGCTATTTTGTTTCTGTTGCTGAGCAATCTGGCAATGATAACCCTTCATGCTTTTTATACTAGGAAGAATGCTCGTTGGCGCTTTTTACTGAACCATGTGGGGCTATGGCTGGCCTTGTTTGCCGGTTTTTGGGGGAGTAGTGATACGCAGATATTACGTATACCTTTATATAAAGGAGAACCCGTGCGCGAGGCATTTGACATGAATGGTGCATCTCGTCATTTGGACTATGAAATGGAGCTTCGTTCGTTTTCTGTGGAATATTACTCTAACGGACGCCCTTCACGCTTCGCTGCTGATGTAAGACTGGGAGATGAAGAAGCTATTTTGGAAGTGAATCATCCTTACAGCTACCGTTTGGGAGAAGACGTGTATCTCACCGGTTATGATATGTCAAGGGGAAATGACAGCAAATATTGTATTTTGCAAGTAGTGGTACAACCTTGGAAATATGTGATGGTAGCCGGTATCTTGATGATGCTGGCTGGAGCTATTCTTTTATTTATTAACGGACCGAGAAAACAAGTATGATAAATTGGGATAATTTTTATATTCTTGCGGCAATCGCTGTCTGCCTGTGGGTGGCAGGAGCCGTATTTGCTCTTCGTTCATCGGAGAGGAGTAAAGCTGCCATTGGTTTTACTTTGGCAGGTATTCTGGTATTGGGAGTATTCATATCCGGATTATGGATGTATCTGCATCGTCCTCCTTTGCGCACTATGGGTGAAACTCGTCTGTGGTATTCATTTTTTATGGGAGTGGCTGGATTGCTTACTTATATGCGATGGAAGTATCGCTGGATCTTGTCTTTCTCCACTTTGCTTTCTACCGTGTTTGTGGTTATCAATTTGCTGAAACCGGAGATACACGACCAGTCACTGATGCCTGCTCTGCAAAGCATGTGGTTTATTCCGCATGTCACCGTGTATATGTTCTCTTATTCCGTGTTGGGATGTGCATTCATTATAGCGGTGACCGGATGGGTGCGTCATAAGGAGGAATATTTAGTTACTGCCGATAATCTGGTCTATTCGGGAGTCGCTTTTCTTTCCATTGGTATGTTGCTGGGCTCTTTGTGGGCGAAAGAGGCATGGGGAAATTATTGGAGTTGGGACCCGAAAGAGACTTGGGCAGTGATAACCTGGATGGGATATCTGCTATATGTGCATCTTCGTCTGTTCCGGAAGACCGGCAGAAAGACTTTGTATGCTTTGCTTATATTGTCTTTCCTGGCATTGCAAATGTGCTGGTATGGAGTGAATTACTTACCGGCAGCCCAACAAAGCGTACACTTATATAATCGAAATAACTAACTAACTTAAAAAACAAGCGTAACATGAAAAAGAGTACTAAATTAATCGTGGCACTGTTGGTTGTAGTGGCGGCGTTGGCTGTGACTTATCGACTGATGCACCGTGTGCCTTCGGCAGACCTGACTGCGGATGCACAGATGCAACAGATCATTACGGATGCCGGATGTTTGAGGTGTCATACCTCCAACCCGGATCTTCCGTTCTATGCAAGTATGCCGATTGCCGGAAAAATGGTGATGGAAGACGTGAGCAATGCTTACCGTGTCTTTGACATGACTCAGATGGCAGCGGATCTGGAAGCCGGACGTCCTGTAGATCAGGTGACTTTGGCGAAAGTAGAGAAAGTAATTCTGGATGGTAAGATGCCGATGGCGAAATACTATCTGGTACACTGGGGAGCATCCTTCAATGATGCCAAGAAGGAAATGGCTTTGAATTGGGTGAAGAACCACCGTATGGGCTTGGCAGCCGATGCAGGAGTAGCACCTGAATTTGCTAATGAACCTATCCGTCCCATCGCTGATTCTATTTCAGTAGATGTGCGCAAGGTATTGTTGGGCGATTTATTATATCACGATACCCGCCTTTCGGCTGATAACACCGTTTCGTGTGCTTCTTGTCACGGATTGGAAACCGGTGGTGTGGACAATAAACAGTACTCTGAAGGAGTAGGTGGACAGTTTGGAGGAGTCAATGCTCCGACCGTATATAATGCTGCCTATAATTTTGTGCAGTTCTGGGACGGTCGTGCAGGAACCCTTGCTGAACAAGCTGCCGGACCTCCCTTGAATCCGGTAGAAATGGCATGCGAATCTTTCGATCAGATCACTGCCAAGCTAGCTGAAGACAAAGACTTTGTAAAGGCATTTATCGAAGTATATCCTGATGGATTGAACGAAAAGAATATCACGGAAGCCATTCAGGAATTTGAAAAGACTTTGCTCACTCCCAATTCTAAGTTCGATCTTTACCTGAAAGGCGATAAGAACGCTATTACCGCTGATGAGTTGTCGGGATATGAATTATTCAAGAAGTATGATTGTGCTACTTGCCACGTAGGTGAAATCCTGGGAGGACAATCTTATGAATTGATCGGTGTACAGCATGATTATTTTGCTGACCGTCAGGCGGAAATGACAGAAGAAGATAATGGTCGTTTTAAACAGACCAAGGAAGAACGTGACCGCCATCGTTTCAAAGTTCCAGGCTTGAGAAATGTAGAACTGACTTATCCGTATTTTCACGATGGAAGCATGGAGACGATGGATGAGGCTGTCCGTGCTATGGCCAAATATCAGTTGAATATCGATCTTCCGCAACAGGAAGTGGATAAGATTGTCGCTTTCCTCCGTACATTGACCGGACAATATAAGGGAAAGACGCTGACCAATACGAATACTATTTGACTATAAGGGCCATTTCACACGTTAGTACGTGTGACCTTATACATTAGTATGTGTAGCCTTACACGTACTAATGTATAAGGCTACACATACTAACGTCTTTTGTTATTGCTCGGGCAACATAAGAATCCTGCTTTTGAAAGCTTGACTGATTTTAACAAGCTAGTAAAGCAAGAATCCTGCCACTCCACAAAGTATAATCATCAATATGGGGTTTATCTTGTATTTCCGTGTTCCTATAAAGGCTGTCAGGAAAATAACTATACTGATGATAAACTGATACAAATCTACATGATAACTACCGAAGTTCTCAGTATTCATTAAGACTAGTGCGGCCGCTGCAAGCAGCCCTACCACTGCCGGACGTAATCCTTTGAACACAGCTTCTACAGCCGGATGTTTCTGGTATTTCAGAAAGAATTTACTGATGGCTACCATTAAAATGAACGAAGGGAAAACCACCGCAAAAGTAGCTATACATGAACCCAATATAGCCCAACCCTCACTGTATCCTGCATTCAGCACCGCAGTATATCCCACGTAGGTAGCAGAGTTGATGCCGATGGGGCCTGGCGTCATCTGGCTGATAGCAATAATATCTGTAAACTCGCTGGCACTGATCCAGTCATATCGTGTCACCACTTCGCCTTGTATCATAGATAGCATGGCATAGCCTCCTCCGAAACCGAAGAGTCCTATCTTACAAAAGGTATAGAATAAATATAGAAAAATCATTTGGATACCTGTTTATGTTTGTACTTGCCATAGATAAAACCTCCTGCACCTGCAACAATGATAATGTAGACAGGTGATACGTCCAATAACCAGATGAGTAATGCGGATACTACCGGTATCCAGATGGTATAGCGGTTTATTTTAGCCGATTTTGCCATCGAAAATGTCGGAGCAGCAATCAATGCTACCACTGCCGGACGAATTCCCTTGAATATATTTTCTACTACCTGATACTGCTTGAATTGTTGAAAGAACAAGGCAATGGCCAGTATAATCAGAAAAGAGGGCAGGATAGTCCCCAATGCCATAGCTAGTGCGCCACGGAATTTGCGTAACTTATAACCGATGAATATAGCAATATTCACGGCAAATATGCCCGGCACTGATTGCGTCAGTGCCAGTAAATCGATAAAATCATCCTTGTCGATCCATTTCCGCTTGTCCACTATTTCGTCCTGAATTAATGGTACCATGGCATAACCTCCGCCGATGGTAAATAATCCTATCCTCAAGAAGATAAAGAAAGATTGTAAATAGAAATTCATTTTTTATTAGTTTTGTTTCATATAAGTGCTTGGTGGAACTCCGTAGTATTTTTTAAACGTATCCGTGAAATATTTGGGATCACTGAATCCCATCATATCCGAAACTTCGGATACGGTATAGCGCTTGCTTTTCAATAAAATGCTGGCCTCATTCATACGTACTTTACGGATAAAATCACTGGGTGAATCATTAGTCAAAGCCTTTATTTTATTGTATAAGCTGCTTCGACTCATATTCATTGCCTCACAAAGAGTTTCTACATTCATTTCCTTATTGATACTACCTTTAATGATATCAGTGGCTTTTAAAAGAAATTCCTGCTCCAGACTGATTATGGGATCATCTGCTGCTTCGTCCGTATTGAAATTGAATTGTGAGAAGCGTTTTTTCATGATTTCCCTGTTAGCCAAAATATTGGCTATATTTGCTTTCAACACTTCCATATCAAATGGTTTGACAATGTATTTATCCGCTTTAGTCTGTAAACCTCTGATGATACTTTCCTTATCATTCAATGCAGTCAGCAAGATGATAGGTATGTGACTGGTTTCGATATTATTTTTCAGTATATTACACATTTTGTCCCCATTCATGATAGGCATCATGACATCCGATAATATCAAATCCGGCTGCTTTCCCTTGATAAAATCCAGCGCTTCTTGCCCGTTACCGGCATCGAATACATTATAATCTTCTGATAATGCATGCAGTAAGAAAGTACGAAGTTCCAGATTATCCTCTACTATCAAAATAGAAAAAGCATGCGTTTGGGTCGGTTTTATTTCAGCCTCCTGTACTACTTCTTCCCGACTTTCTTCTATAACCGGCAATGGGTCAACCACATCCGTTTTCTTGAATATGCGGTAGTTATATTTGCGACTTTTGATGGGGAATGCCAGTTTGAAAGTGGTCCCTACATTTTCCATGCTGCTCATTGATATTTTACCTGCATGGCTTTTGATCAGTTTGTAAGTAAGCAGCATGCCGATACCGCTTCCAGTGATTTGCAGATTGATGGCATTATTTCCCCTGAAGAGGTTCCGGAACATCTTCTTTTGCTCGTTGGCAGGGATTCCTATTCCTGTATCTGTGATGGTGATAAACCAATGGCTCCTGCTTTTCTGAGTCTGTACCGTTACACTGCCCCCTTGGCGAGTATATTTCAAGGCATTGGTCATTAGATTTCTGATAATAGAATCCATTTTGTTTCTATCCAACCAGACTTCCTGCGTTTCGAAATTGGTTTCAAATTCTATATTTATCTGTTTCTTACGGGCATATAGATCGAATTGCTCCAAGTAAGTTCTGATATAATTATTCAGTTCATACCGGGATACATATACCGTAGAAGTATATAGTTCCTCTTTTTCAAAATTAATCAGATTGCTGGCTAGTTCTGATAGGTTGTCCGTATTCTGTATGGCCAGATTGATATTGATTTTTCCCTGATCGGACAGATTTTCATTCTTGAGAATTTCTCCCAAAGGAGCCTTTATCAGAGTCAATGGTGTACGTATATCATGTGCTGTGTTGATAAAGAACCGGATCTTTTCTTTAGAATTGTTTCTGTCTTTTCTAAGCCATAAATAGCGCAGAATGATAATTCCGACCAATACAATAATGATCAGATAAAGAATACCTGCCCAGAAAGTAGCCCACCAAGGCGGTGCTATGGTAATTAGAAGTGAACGCTCTTCCAACAAATGATGGTCATCCATCAGGATAGCTCTCACTCGTAATTTATATTTCCCCGGACTGATATTGGTGTAACGTATTCGGTTGTCAGTGCTTGGAATGGTCCATTCGTCATAAAATCCTTCCAATTTCCAGGAATAAACTATATTCGAAGGATTGTCATAGTTGATGGAAGATACATCCAGTGAAAAAATATTCTGTTCATAATTAAGTGTGATATGCCGGACGTTATCAATCTCTTCTTTTAGAGGAGACCCTTCTTGTCCGGGCATTACTTTCTGATAAAGTATCCGAAAATTGTCAAAGACCATTTTGGATTTGAACTGATGGGGCAGCATGACAGTATCAGCCAGTTCAATAGCTCCATTTCCACATCCAAAAATGAATGTTCTTTCACGTGTATGCACGCCGGCACCTTGGTTAAAACTGGTAGGCATTAATCCTTGTTCTTTGGTCCAGTTAGAGAATATCTTTTCTTTGGTCTTGAATCGTGTCAGCCCTTTCTCGGTACTAATAATCAGATCATTTCCCAATGCTGGTAAGATACAAAAAATATTATTGGATATCAGAGAGGAATTATTGGCATGATAACGAGTAACTTTTTCCGTATAATTGTTGTACACCCACATGCCGGAGCCGTGTGTACCTATGAAAGTAATATTTTTATTATTTTGATAAATCGTATTGATGCAACCTAGTTCAGAATCAAGGTTGACAGCTTTTAATTCCTGATTTACTTTATTTAACTGGTACAGTCCGTTGACAGTACCTATCCATAAATTATGGGCATCTTTACTAGTGATGTAAGTAATAGGAAAATCGATGGTATAACGGCGCATTTCCTTGGTTTCCAGGTTGTAACTTTTCAGATTATAATATCCTCCCGCCCAAATCAGATTGTCACAGTCCTTGTAAATACAACGGATGTATTTATCCGGTTTTATAGTGTCATCATTTGATATCTGGGGACCAAAGTAGTGGGTAGTCATTGTCCTTTTATCTATGGTATACATTCCTGACATGTAGCCACCTACTAAAATAATTCCCGGGCTAGCTTCACATAAGGATATGAATACATGATTTTGATTGGATGTATCATGTTGGTAGGTGGAAAGTACACTTTTCCATTGTTTGGTTGAAGGATGGTAGCAGCATACCCCATTATTGGTAGCATACCAGATATCACCTTCTGAATCTTCCAGTATGTAATTCACCTGATTGTCTATCAATGAATTAGGATTATCGTAAGAATGTTGTATCCATTTGTATCCGGGATACTTTTCAGAGTAAACCGTAATTCCTATCGGATATACTGCCATCCACAATTTATGATCATCATCAATATAGAGGTCATTGATAATGTTGCCGTTCATTTTGTTTGAATGGTTATGATCGGCATTTAAAAATTCTGTCAGTTGGTAGGTAGACAGATTTAATTTATAGACACCGGTTCCGTTGGTTGCTATTAATACTTCATTATTACTATCTTTATTTGCTATAATGGAATTGACATTAATGTCCCGTAATCCGTTGTTGATTTCAATCAATTGGCGGTTATGGATATTATATAAATAAATTCCATCAAGCAAGGTACCTATGACCAGCATCTGGGTCTCGGGGTGGAAATAGATATAGTTCACTATATGGAAATTCTCCAGTTCCGGATGTCGGATTATTTGCAGTTTATGATGGTCCAGTTTGGCGCAATAAATTTTATGGCTGGTGGCAAGAAAGTATTGATTGTCGGTAGACTCCGTAATGTACGTGACTTCTTCTTTGATAGGGCTTTCCAGTTGGATAAGTTCGCGATGGTCTATATCGAAAACATATTGCTTGTTTTTAGTGCAAAGTAATAGGTTGTTATCATTGGGGTCAAGGAATGAAGCCGTAAGTGGTAGCCCGCTGTTGCTTTTGTCTTTACTGGCAAAGTCCCAGACCATCTCAAATCTGTCTTGTAGGGAATTGTATTTGAATATATGGCCGGTTTTCCCTATTTCCCAGACAACTCCCGCCGTATCTATTTGCAGGCTGTTCAGGTTGGGAAAAGAGTTCAGCAATTTTCCATCCGCTATTAAATTATAGTGTGAATATTGCTTTCCGTTATATCTGTCTATGCCCTCATGGGTAAGGAACCACATATAGCCTTTTCTATCTTTCTGTATAGATAGGACTCTACGGCTGCTCAAACCATCCTGAGTATCCAGGTACTGATATAGTTGAGCAACGGCAGGTGTTACCAAAATAACTATAAGGTATAGAGATAAAAGAATTCTTCTCATAATATTATTAGGAGGTAAAATCCTTACAAAGTTCGTAATTTCCCTTAACATATCAAAATCCGTTATATACAAAAAAAGCGGTAATCAGTCCGACTCACCGCTTTTTTAGTAAATATAACAAATCGTTTTTATTTTTTGTTCATCTCAACCCATTTTCTAGCATTAACAAATGCTTCCATCCATGGAGTAATCTGATCGTTCTTTATTCTGTCAGCCGGATAGTAAGCGTTCTGCCATGGGAAACAAGAACGTTCCAAGTGGGGCATCATGGCCAGATGGCGTCCGTCGGGACTGCATAAACCGGCTACGCTGTAATCTGAACCATTCGGATTTCCGGGATATTCATCGTATGAGTATTTCAATACAACATTGTATTTGTCTTCGTCATACGGCAAGGAGAACTTACCTTCTCCATGTGCTACCCAAATGCCTAGCTTGCTTCCACTCAACGAACCAAACATAACGCTTTTGTTCATAGGAACGGTAACACCTACAAATTTAGATTCGAATTTGTGTGATTCGTTGTGAAGCATTTTCGCTTTCTTGGTAAAGTCAGGGTTGATCAGGTTCAATTCTACCATTAACTGGCAACCGTTACATACGCCCAGTGACAATGTATCCTGACGTGCATAGAAGTTATCCAGTGCGGCTTTCGCTTTCGGATTGAACAAGAAAGCTCCGGCCCATCCTTTAGCAGAACCTAAAACGTCTGAGTTGGAGAAGCCGCCGCAGAATACGATGAAGTTTATATCTTCCAATGTTTCACGCCCACTGACCAAATCGGTCATTGTAACGTCTTTTACATCAAATCCTGCCAAATAAAGCATGTATGCCATTTCGCGTTCGCCATTGGTTCCCTTTTCACGGATAATAGCCGCTTTGATACCTGTTGCAGTGCGGCGGTCGGGATCAAGGCCAAACTGTGAAAGCTTGCCGGTGAATGATCGGTTGAATACCAATTCCAACGGTTGTTCCTTGTAGTTCTCGAACCGTTTCTTGGCGCAACCGTTCATGCTTTGCTTACGGTCCAGCAAATAAGAGGTAGAATACCATACGTCACGCAGATAGTCAATACCAAACTGATAAGTCGCATCTCCTTTTTCTACCAGGATGTGACGTTCTTCAGTAGGTTTACCTAATTTTACGTAACCTATGCCTGCATCTTCCAGAATTTTTTTCACTTCTTCTTTATGTTTATCCTTAACCTGGATGACAATACCCGGGTTTTCGGCAAACAATATCTTGATGATGTCGTTCTCTTTAATTTTGTTCAGGCTGATTTCCATACCACCTTCCATGTTCGAGAAGCACATTTCAAGCAAGGTAGTGATCAGACCTCCGGCAGAAATATCATGACCTGCCATAATCAGGCCTTTGTCGACCAATTCTTGCACTGCCAGAAACGCATCGCGGAAATATTCGGGATTTTGTACGGTTGGAACATCATCTCCTACCTTATTTAATGACTGTGCAAAAGCAGAACCGCCCAGACGCAACTTGTCAAAACTGAAGTCAATGTGGTAGATAGTGCTTTTTTCATCATTTACCAATACGGGAGAAACCACTTTCTTCACGTCTGAAACTTCACCGCCGGCTGAAACGATTACGGTTCCCGGGCTGATGATTTTTTCGCCGTCAGGGTACTTCTGAGTCATTGACAAAGAGTCTTTGCCTGTGGGCACATTGATTTGCAGCGAGCAGCAAAAATCAGAGAGTGCTTTTACGGCAGTATACAGTCGGGCGTCTTCACCTTCCTGTGCACGGCACGGCCACATCCAGTTGGCAGATAGAGAAATGCTGTCCAATCCTTCTGCCATCGGAGCCCATACAATATTGGTCAATGCTTCGGCTACCGACAAAACAGAACCTGCGGCCGGATCTGCTAAAGCAGCCTGGGGGGCGTGTCCT
The DNA here is from genome assembly GCA_963651205.1 of Bacteroidaceae bacterium. Taxonomy (GTDB): domain Bacteria; phylum Bacteroidota; class Bacteroidia; order Bacteroidales; family Bacteroidaceae; genus Phocaeicola. The sequence continues at coordinate 274,248 of CAVJPC010000240.1, read as the reverse complement.
AAAGAAGTGGCTATACCTTTTTCACCCCGATAGTCAAGGGCAACTACACCACAGTCGCTCAAAGGCAGCTGGATTTCACCCTGGCACTGCTGGCGGGCAATCTTACCTGTTACAGAACGGTCTACTTTGTTCGTTAACCAATCCTTGCAGGCAACGGCTTCCAGCTGAAGTACGCGGCGGATATATTCGTTTAGTTTGGAAGTTTCATAAGAAACTTTTTCATAATGACGTTCTACGGTCTTGTCAATCATGTAGGTCTTCGGAGAAGAACCGAACATCTGATCTACTGCCAGGTCGAACGGACGGACACCATCAGCCTGTTCGAAGGCGAAACGGGCGTCACCGGTAGTTTCACCTACCGTATACATCGGAGCGCGTTCACGATCTGCGATTTTCTGTACCTGTTCGATAGCCGATTCGTCAATCAGCAATCCCATACGTTCCTGAGATTCGTTGGCGATGATTTCTTTGGCAGACAAAGTTTGGTCACCGATAGGCAGTTTGTCCATGTGGATGATTCCACCGTTTTCTTCTACCAATTCAGACAGACAGTTTACGTGACCCGCCGAACCGTGGTCGTGGATGGAAACAATCGGGTTGTTATCTTCTTCACATAATGCGCGAACCACATTATAGGCACGTTTCTGCATTTCCGCATTGGCACGCTGAACGGCATTGAGTTCGATTCCTGAGGAATACCGGCCTGTTTCAACAGAAGAGACCGAACCGCCACCCAGTCCGATGCGGTAGTTGTCACCACCCATTACAACGACTTTGTTTCCTTTTTCGGGATGTCCTTTCAGACAGTCGCGCTGAGTACCGTAACCTACACCACCTGCCAGCATGATCACTTTGTCGTAGGCATATTTCTCACCGTTTTCCTGATGTTCAAAGGTCAGTACAGAACCACAAATCAGCGGTTGACCGAATTTGTTACCGAAATCAGAAGCGCCGTTGGAAGCCTTGATCAGAATTTGCTCCGGAGTCTGATATAACCATTGGCGTACAGGAAGAATGTCCTCCCATTCGCGTCCTTCATCGGTACGGGGATAAGAGGTCATATAAACGGCAGTACCTGCAATAGGCCATGAACCTTTACCGCCCCCCATACGGTCGCGTATCTCACCACCTGTACCGGTAGATGCGCCATTGAACGGTTCTACGGTTGTCGGGAAGTTGTGTGTCTCAGCTTTCAGTGAGATAACGGTCTTGATATCTTTAATAATGAAATAATCGGAAGTCGAGTGGTCAGCCGGGGAGAATTGTTCTATTACCGGTCCTTCAGCAAATGCTACATTATCTTTATAAGCAGATATAATCTTGTTGGGATTTTCGGCGGTAGTCTTCTTGATCATCTGGAACAAGGAAGATTCCATTTCCTGACCGTCAATAACAAATGTACCACCGAAGATTTTATGGCGGCAGTGTTCCGAGTTAATTTGTGCGAAACCGAATACTTCAGAGTCGGTCAATTTGCGTCCAAGGTCTTTTTCAACCTTCAGCAAATAATCCATTTCTTCACGAGAAAGTGCCAGACCTTCTTTTTCATTGTATTCCTCCAGATTTTCGATGTGAACAATCGGCTGGGGTTTGATGTTGACTGTGAAAATGTCCTGGTTCAATCCCTTGTACATACGTTGCAGCATGGGGTCGTACTCAGCCTTTTCATCTTTTACTGGGAAGTATTCCTCAATACGTAAAACACCTGTAAGACCCATGTTCTGAGTGATTTCTACAGCGTTTGTACTCCAAGGGGTGATCATTTCCCGGCGTGGTCCGATGAAGCAACCTTTCAGGTTCTCTTGGTTCTCTACAGTGGCTTCACCATAAAGCCAGCTTAATTTTTGAATATCTTCAGAAGGCAGTTCCTGGCTGACTTCTGTTGCTATTACACTCTTAGTGGGTGTTCTGAAAAATAGAATCATAGCACTTTTATAGTTGTTTTGTTAATTGAAAACTAGTTGTAATATCAAGCGTCTATTAATAAGACGCAAAGTTACATAAAAGAGACGGGGTATGAAAGAATTTTGTGTGTAAATATAGGTACTTTCGTAAAAAAGTACCATCTTTGCAGCATGAATTGGATAGAACAAGTAACCATACTCGATTTATTGGTGAAAGGGCTTATCGTCGGCGTGGTAGTTTCTGCGCCGCTAGGTCCTGTTGGGGTACTTTGTATACAGCGCACACTGAACAAGGGACGATGGTATGGATTTGTTACCGGTCTGGGTGCCGCCCTCAGTGATATAGGTTATGCCTTGATTACAGGTTATGGCATGAGTTTTATGGATGAGTTTCTGGCTAAAAACCAGGTGTTGTTACAAATCATTGGCAGCATCATGCTATTCATCTTTGGTATTTATACTTTCCGTAGCAATCCTGTCCAGTCTATCCGTCCTGTATCTTCTACTCCAGGCAGTTATCTTCATAATTTTGTTACTGCTTTTTTTGTGACCCTCTCTAATCCCCTGATTATTTTTTTATTTATAGGTCTGTTTGCCCGTTTTTCTTTTGTGATGCCGGGCAGTCCTGTCGGTTTTCAGCTGGTGGGGTATCTGGCTATTGTGTTAGGGGCGCTTCTTTGGTGGTTCGGGATTACGTATTTTGTCAATAAAGTACGCACCCGTTTTAATTTACGGGGTATCTGGATTTTGAATCGTGCTATTGGTATTGTAGTGATGTTGATATCGGTTGCAGGTTTCATTTATACTATTTTAGGAAAAACGATGTACTGACAGGAAACATATCTTGCGTGCCATACGTTGATTTTTTATTTTTTAGTTCACAATTCTTAATTTAAAAAAAGTATGTTCGTTTCCAAGCAGTTAAAAGAGAAGAATATAGCCGAATACCTTATATATATGTGGCAAATAGAGGATTTGATCCGTGCCAACGGCTGTGATATGGAAAAGATAAAAAGTACCATCATAGATCCTTATCCGCTGACCGGAGAGCAAAAAGCGGAACTGACTCAATGGTACATGGATTTGATTGAGATGATGCATCGTGAAGGTGTCATGGAAAAAGGTCATTTACAGATTAATGAAAATATCATAACCTGGCTCACTGACTTGCATTTGCAATTATTGCGTTCTCCCAAGTTTCCATATTATAATTCGGCTTATTATAAGGCATTACCCTATATTGTGGAGTTACGTGCCAAAGGTGCAAACAAAGAGGAACCGGAACTGGAAACTTGTTTCGAGGCGCTTTATGGCATTTTATTATTGAAGTTGCAGAAGAAAGAAATCAGCGAAGATACGAAAAAAGCGCAGGAGGCTATCTCTACTTTGCTGGCTATGTTGTCAAACTACTATATAGAGGATAAAAAGGGAGAACTGGAATTTTAGCGCAGTTTCCTCCTTCAGAAAGGGAATACCAGCGGATGAAAGTTTTAACCTGACGGTATGAAGGGGGATGCTCTCCGCATAATGATGCAAAAAGATTAATTAAAATAAAAATGAAGAATATATTGGTGACCGGTGCCAACGGCCAATTAGGAAATGAAATGCGTGTGCTTTCGGCTGAACACAAAGAACATAACTACTTTTTTACAGATGTAGCCGAACTGGATATTTGTAATGAACAAGCTGTGATGGCTTTCGTAAAAGAGTATGACATTCATGTCATTGTGAACTGTGCGGCTTATACGGCGGTAGATAAGGCAGAAGACAATATGGAGTTGTGCACAAAACTGAACAGTGATGCTGTGGGATATCTGGCAAAAGCTGCTGAAAACAATCAGGCTGAATTTATTCAGATTTCTACGGACTACGTATTTGATGGGACCAATCATCTTCCTTATAAAGAATCAGATCCTACTTGCCCTAACTCTGTTTATGGAGTAACCAAGCTGGCCGGTGAGAAGAATGCTTTGGAATACTGCAAGAAAACAATGATTATCCGTACTGCATGGCTTTATTCCACTTTTGGGAATAATTTTGTGAAGACCATGATCCGTCTGGGAAAGGAGAGGGAAACTTTGGGTGTGGTCTTTGATCAGATGGGTACACCGACATATGCACGTGATTTGGCACGTGCCATCTTTGCGGCTATTTATAAAGGAGTAGTTCCGGGAGTTTATCATTTCAGTGACGAAGGGGTGTGCTCTTGGTATGATTTTACCAAGGCCATCCATCGCATTGCCGGTATCACAACTTGTAAGGTAAATCCTCTTCATACCGACGAATATCCTGCAAAAGCACCCCGTCCTAATTATTCCGTTCTGGACAAAACGAAGATAAAGAATACCTATGACATCGAAATCCCCCATTGGGAGGAGAGTCTGAAGGCATGTATGGATGAATTAAATGCACAATAATATATGAATAGCGAAATAGAAAGAAGACGAACATTTGCGATTATCGCACACCCCGATGCCGGTAAGACCTCATTGACTGAAAAACTGCTGCTTTTCGGAGGTCAGATACAGGTAGCCGGAGCCGTAAAGAGTAACAAGATCAAGAAAACCGCCACTTCCGACTGGATGGACATCGAGAAGCAGCGCGGTATCTCGGTAACCACTTCTGTGATGGAGTTTGATTATCAGGATTACAAGATCAATATTCTGGATACTCCGGGACACCAGGACTTTGCTGAGGATACTTACCGTACCCTGACAGCCGTAGATAGTGTTATTATCGTGGTCGATGGTGCGAAAGGTGTGGAAACGCAGACACGTAAGTTGATGGAAGTATGCCGTATGCGCAATACTCCGGTGATTATCTTTGTGAATAAGATGGACCGTGAAGCAAAAGACCCTTTCGACCTGTTGGACGAACTGGAGGAGGAACTTGTCATCCATGTACGTCCTCTGACATGGCCTATTGAAAGCGGTCCCCGTTTCAAAGGCGTATATAATCTCTACGAACATAAACTGAATCTTTTCCAGCCTTCCAAACAAGTGGTGACTGAAAAGGTGGAAGTGGATATAAATACGGAAGAACTGGATAACCAGATCGGTGCTCCTCTGGCTGAAAAACTACGTGGGGAACTGGAACTGATTGATGGGGTCTATCCTGAATTCAATGTGGAAGAGTACAGGAAAGGTGACATGGCTCCTGTATTTTTCGGCTCGGCATTGAATAACTTCGGTGTACAGGAATTGCTGGATACGTTTGTAGAAATTGCTCCAAGTCCTCGTCCGACCAAGACAGAAGAGCGCGAAGTGGAACCTGATGAATCTAAATTTACAGGATTCGTCTTCAAGATCACCGCTAACATTGACCCCAACCACCGTTCTTGTATTGCATTCTGTAAAATATGTTCGGGTAAGTTTTCTCGTAACACTCCCTATTATCATGTACGCCATGACAAGACGATGCGTTTCTCTTCTCCCACCCAGTTTATGGCGCAACGTAAAACGACTGTGGATGAGGCTTGGGCAGGAGATATCATCGGTTTACCGGATAATGGAACCTTCAAGATTGGCGATACGCTGACAGAAGGTGAAAAACTTCACTTCCGTGGAATTCCCAGTTTCTCGCCTGAAATGTTCAAGTATATTGAAAATGCTGATCCAATGAAACAGAAACAATTGGCAAAAGGCATTGACCAATTGATGGACGAAGGTGTGGCACAGTTGTTTGTCAATCAGTTCAATGGTCGCAAGATAATCGGTACGGTAGGGCAGTTGCAGTTTGAAGTGATCCAGTACCGTCTGGAAAATGAGTATAATGCAAAGTGTCGTTGGGAACCTATCAGCTTATATAAAGCTTGTTGGGTGGAAAGTGATGATCCCGAAGAACTGGAAGCATTCAAGAAACGTAAATATCAGTACATGGCTAAGGACCGTGAAGGGCGGGACGTATTCCTGGCTGATAGTAACTATGTACTTCAAATGGCGCAAATGGATTTCAAGCATATCAAGTTCCATTTCACCAGTGAATTTTAGTAGCATTTTGTGACTATTTCCGGGTGTGGATCAAACGTCCGGGAATAGTCTTTTCCTTTTTATATGATTCCTATTTCTAATACTTATAAATCTATGAAGAAAAACCTGCTTGCTGTAGCAGCATTTGCTTTGTTGCTAACCTCGTGTGAAACCAAATTGGTAGAAAAGGTAGACCTTATTCCGCTGGCCGAAAATGTGGAAATTCATAAAGGCGCTTTTCCATTAAGTCATTTACAAAGCATACAAGTGCCTGATGAGTGGAAACTCACCGCAGACAATTTTGTGAAAGACTTGCAAAAGACAGCCTCGTTAACCGTATCGTTAACCGATTCGGAGGGTACTTTGGCAATCGTTAAAAACGAGTCACTTCCTGCCGAAGCCTATCGGTTGGATATAGAGAAAAACCGGATTAAAATAGAAGCAAGCGATATACAAGGCGTCAATCATGGTTTGGCCAGTTTGTTTCAATTGGTTATGACTGCAAAAGATGCTCAATTACCGGTACTCACCATACAGGACAAGCCTGTATTGGGTTACAGAGGGTTGATGCTGGATTGTGCCCGTCACTTCTGGACGGTAGATGAATTGAAGGAAACGCTTGACCACATGGCCTTTTTCAAGCTCAACACCCTTCATATGCATCTCACTGATAATCAAGCCTGGCGCTTATCTATGGACAAATATCCCAATTTAGTAAAAGAAGGTACCTATTATTATGATTTTCCCGAATTGTCCGGAAAATATTATAGCAAAGAGGATTTGAAGGAAATCGTAACATATGCCGGAACACGGGGGATTGAGATTATTCCGGAAGTGGATTTGCCCGGTCATAGCATTGCATTGCTTGCCGCATTGCATGAGCTATCTTGTCGGGGAGGAAAATTCGAAGCCACTCCTGAGGAACGTGACTGGGGCAAACGCAAACGTGGCAATGAAAATATGATTTGCATCGGCAATCCTCAGTCATTTGCTTTTGCAGAAGATGTAATAGACGCACTTATCGAAATTTTTCCTTCGCAATATATACATTTCGGAGGTGATGAAGTTCCTACTGATATTTGGGAAAAATGTCCCAAATGTATGGCGCTTTACAAACGCGAAGGAATGAAATCTCCGGGAGAAATTCAGGATTACTTCACTCGTAAAATGAGTGACTTGATTCGTTCTAAGGGTAAAATAATGATAGGCTGGGGTGAAATCAATGACAGACATGCAGCCGGTCCGGATGATGTATTAACTATTTGGAGGGATAATGGAGTGGAAAAACAGAAGGCTGCCTTGGAACGTGGCATATCTGTTATCATGTGTCCCCAGCACGGTTGTTATTATGATTGGGGGTATGCAGGAAACTCTACCCGTAAAGTCTATGAGTGGAATCCTGTATCAGAAGGAGTTACGTCTGAACAACAGGCTTTGATAAAAGGAGGACAGGCTGCTTTGTGGACTGAACGTATCACTACTATGGACCGTGTGGAATGGATGCTTTATCCGCGTATCTGTGCCTTGTCTGAGGTGCTATGGAGTGAGCCTTCTGCCAGAAATTGGGTATCAATTATTATGAGGATGATGCCATGAATGAAAAGGAATTTGTTCCGTCAGAGGAGAAGCCTGCTTTGGTTCGTAATGCACATATTGATACCAATATTCCGGGAAATCCTCCTTACCATGCAGAATATGCTTTTGATGGTAAATCGAATACTTTCTTCTGGGGTGGAACTTCCGTGGGACCGGAGCATTATTTTACAATCGTTTTAGGTGAACCGACTAAAGTAAATGAAGTGAAAGTCATAACAGGCGATTCCAAAGATTATATCACCATGGCCGATCTTTTGATTAGTGAAGATGGTGAGAACTTTGTGAAAGTAGGTGAATTTGATGATCTGGGACAGGCATCGGCTACGTTGGATGCTGCTAAAACAATAAAAGCAGTCAAGATTCAAGTAACCGGACAACATACTTGCTGGCCAATCATCAAAGAAATTATTTTGAAATAAACAACCTGTTTTTGGAGTGTTTTATCCTCTCCCGATAGTTGCTTCTTTGTATACATATTGGTAAACATATACCGTAGGGGCAGGGTCTGCCTGTCTGAATACACAAAGTGAACCCTTTTTCGGGAGGATTGAACCCCATAGCTGTCAAGCGAAGGACAACATCCACTGTAGGGGCGGAATGCTTCCGCCCGAATGCATCCACAAATACACTTTTCTGAGTGTTATCGGGCAGATTCAATCTGCCCCTACAGTGGATACGCTATTGAAATATCAAAAGAGAAGTGTAGAAAAAAGTGAGATCAAGAGGGAATGAAGTTCCTTCCGGCTATAATCTGCCTCTTGTCGGATTCGCGTAATCAAACTTTCGATACCTTTATCTTCTATTTCATTCCTCTGGTTTTATAAATCCGTTCTTTTGCATTATTGATTTGTTGGAACTTCTCTTCTGCCGCTTTCTTCACATCTTCACCTAACGTAGCCACACGGTCAGGATGATGTTTCAATGCGAGACGACGATAAGCGGCACGTACTTCGTCATTTGTGGCAGCAGGGTCAATCTCAAGCACTTTGTACGCCTCTTCCAATGAATCTCCTTTCAGATTCAGCATGGATTCCACTTCTTTTGCCGAAAGTCCCATACATAGTGCCACCTCTTTCAGTGCCTCTATTTCCTCTGTGCATACGTTTCCATCACTTTTAGCAACATTAACCAGGAAATCCAGCAATTGTAACCGTTGTTCATAAGTAAGGTTTGCAGCAATCTGTGCGCCGCATTCATGGATCGTATTTTGAAAGGCCATCGGATTTTGACGCTCCATTTGCTTGCGTTGCTCAAAAAGATTAAGCAAGATTTGTTCTCCCTGACCGACAGCGGCATCGCCGAAATTCATTCTCAAAAACTGACGTACATATTCCATTTCGCTGTGCATGATGCGCCCGTCTGCACGAATAATGTATGATGCCATGACCAACATTGAAAATAGAAAACTGTTCCGTTGCCCTTCATCATAGTTTCCGGCTTCTGCTTGTCCTTTCTCGAATGTGTTACCGAAAAGTCCATTACTCCCATCCAACAATGAGCCTAAGGCAAATCCTGCCAAGGCTCCTAGCGGTCCCATAGTCATAAAGCCCAGGATACCACCAATCCATTTTCCTGCTCCCATTGTTCTTTTAAGTTTTTCGTTCAGTATGCAAAAATAAACAATCTTGGATGAAAAAAATCTCTTTGCCACATTTTTTGCTATCTTTACCCATTAAATTAAAAATACTATGTTTCAAAAACTTGTAGCAATAGAACCCGTAAGTTTGGTTCAATCAGCAGAAAAAGCGTTATATTCTTTTGCAAAAGAAGTAGTTATGTATTCTGATATTCCGGTGGCAGATGATGAAATAGTTGCCCGTATCGGAGATGCCGATGCCGTACTCTTAAATTATACTTCACAAATAAACCGGTATGTTTTAGAGAGATGTCCGAATATCCGGTATATCGGTATGTGTTGTTCACTGTATTCTCCCGAAAGTGCAAATGTGGATATCCGTTATGCTAATGAACGCGGTATTACGGTGACAGGTATCCGTGATTATGGTGACGAGGGAGTGATAGAATATGTGGTTAGCGAATTGGTTCGTTGTCTTCACGGGTTTGGTCAAAAGTCATGGGAAGAGATGCCACGGGAAATTACCGGATTAAAAGTCGGCATTTTAGGATTGGGCAAATCCGGCGGGATGATAGCGGATGCGATGAAGTTTTTTGGTGCTGATATTGCCTATTACGCCCGTAGTGAAAAGAAAGAAGCCGAAACCAAAGGTTATCATTTCATGCCTTTGGATAAGTTGCTGGCATGGAGTGAAGTAGTATGCTGCTGTCTGAATAAGAATACGGTTTTGCTGCATGAAGCTGAGTTCAAGGCGCTTGGAAATAAAAAGATAATGTTTAATACCGGATTATCACCTGCATGGGACGAAGCTCCGTTTGCCCAATGGCTGGAAGGTGATAATCTTTGTTTTTGTGATACTTTGGGAGCATTGGGAGGCACGGAATTTCTTATTCATCCTCATGTGCGTTGTATGCAAGTATCGACCGGACGCACCCGTCAGGCATTTGACCGCCTGAGCGAAAAGGTGCTGGCCAATTTGTCAGAATACAATGGGTGAGGTGATATTGATCAGGGTGTTCACTACAGACCACCCTGCAATTTCAGATGTAGCGCTGTACACCTCTATCACTGCGTGTACTTGCCCATTTTTTATTTCCACCTTTTGAGTATCACCTGTAAATCCGGGAGTAGACTGTATGGATACCTGCATATGGTCCGGTCCCACGGAAGCCAGCGATGCTGCTACGGAAACATTTACTTTGGTTGGAAATACACTGATGGCTTCTGTTGCATTTCCCGAAAATACCACCCGTTTTTCCTTTTGTAGGTTTTCCTCGTAAACCGGTGTTCCTTTTAATGCATCAGGGCCTTTCTCGTTGAAAAAGTGAGCGGAAGCACTTCCCATAAGGGAGGCGGTTCTCAATACGTCAAATCCTCCCGTGGCTCCGGATGCAAGGTACACCCGTGTGCCATTGGCTTTGGCTGTTTCCTTTACTTTTTCATAGAAAGAGGCATCTGCCAGAGCACCTATGGACAAAGTAACAATAGAAGTCCCATTTTCTAAAGCTGGCAACGCTAATTCCTTCATGGCAGCAGGAGAAGCTGACTCTACTAAATAATCAGGTTTTAGCTCTAACAGTTCTTTTAAAGTGTGACAGGCTGCACACGTTTTTCCATGTTGCTGCATTTTATGTACAATGCGTTCGGCTTTTGATGCCGTACGCGAATAAACACCCACCAATTTATAGTCGGGCAACAATCCTTTGACAACTGCGTCCGCCACAATTCCGGCAAGTCGTCCACATCCTACGATAACTAATTTTTTCATAGAGCAAAGATATAGCTTTTAATCATATAAACCTATTGCAGGGAAAAGCGAATGCTGATAACGGATGAAAGATTTCGGATCTTTTCTCTCCGTATATGGTGAGATTGAGGGGCACGCCTAAATTTATTTTGGCGTGGCTCTTTTTCAGTCACAAAACCGACACATTAAAAAACACTACGTACAATTTTAAAATAATATGAGGAAAGCTGTCTGTCTTCCAAAATATTGTCTGATAAATAATGTTTACTTTGTGTGCAATAGTGTGAGTCTTGTACGGCAGAATAAATGAAATGTAATAATAAAGGAGCGTGTGGAAGGAATTTCTTGTAAAAACTGGTAAAATTGCAATTTAAATCTGAAAAGATGTTTTTCAGCATTCTTTTGATAAAACTCACCCGTAAATCTTGATAAATTTTACCCCATGAAATCATTTTGAAAAGTCTATACTTGCATTGGCCTTAAAAGCATGAAATTGCATTTATAAAATGTTGTGAGGCCCATGAGGAAATTATTTATTTTAATTCAATACTGTTATGAAAAAAACTTACTTTGACGTTCTGTTTAGTCTTTTTACACCTATTCCTTCTAATGATGGATGCCAGCTTGCGGATGGCAATGGCACAGTTGATATGATTTTGTCAAATCTATTCCTATTAGGGTATATGTTACCTATACAAGGTATGATGATAGGGATATTTTTTTATATGTTGTTGTCTCATACCATAGAGCACAAAAGCCAATTGATGTTCCGTGAAAAATTCAAGCTCGTTATAAATTTGCTTCATAATACGCATACACCCTTGGTTGTATTGCGGAACCAGTTGGAAGAAATTGCGGTCAATAATCTTTCTGAACCGGTTGTAATGAAGTTAAAGCAGGCTTTGGAAAATGCCGACCATATCATCGATTGTAATCAGAGTGCCATTTCACTGGACAAGGCAGATTGGAAAACTATGCCTAAAACTTCAGTGGTTGAGTTTGAGCTTTATGCATATATTATGTCTATTGTCGGCTTATGTCATCTTCATGCCAACTTGCGTCATGTGCAGTTAAAAGTTAGTGAATGTTCTGATTATATCAGTTGCCGAATTAATGAAACTGTGATGACGGTTGCCCTTCAGCACCTCTTGGATAAGATGATAGATGTCACGCCTTCCAATGGCTGTATACATATTATTTTGTCACATTCTGCAACTTCATGGGAACTTCGCATTAGTAATTGTGAGAAAATAAGAAACGGAATTTCAAAGACGTTTCCTGTAATGCCTGCCATATCGTCCATTTACAGTTATGGTGACTTATGGACAGTAAAGAAAATCATCCGTCTGCATGGTGGTAAAATAATTGGCTATGGATATGGCAAGGCAATTACCTATCAGGTTATTATTCCCAGGGAAGGTAACTTCCAAGACAACAGCACTCCTGACATGGAATTTTCTGTGAAAAAGCAAAAAGTTTATTTGGGTGAGGAGACATTTATAGATAAAGAAGAAAAGCAAGCTGATAAAAAAGATGCTAAATTTTCAATCTTGCTGGTTATGGCAGACCGGAAGTATAGTGATTACTTAATGGGGGCTTTTTCCGCATATTTCAAATGTATCATTCTTGATAGTCCCGATGGGATAATAAGTGTAGTTGCTCAATGTTGTCCAGATGTTATTATAATTGATGAGACGGTGGATGGAGTATACGGGAAGGATCTTTGTTCCCAAATCAAGGCTGATAAAACAGTAGCAAATATTCCCATTATCCTTTTCGTAAAGGCAGGTGATGGCGAGAGTTATCTGTCGCATGCCGGGAGTGGGGCCGACCGGCTGGAATCGCGGACAGTGAATCTCTATAAACTCAGGACAGATATAAATATGCTCATAGGCAGCTATATAACCAGACTTGAGCGGATGAAGCAATTTGTAGCCGATGCTGTTTCACCTACACTTCCTGTAAAAATAAGGAAAGATGATGCAAATGTGAAATTTATAAGTAAAGTTCGAATATTGTTGGAGGAAAATTTGGCGGAAGAGTCATATACTATAGATATGCTCAGTGAAGATATGGGAATGTCCCGTACCAGCTTTTATAACACAATGAAGGATATCACCGGACAGTCACCGGCAGATTATATGTTGATATTCAAAATGGATAGGGCAAAGAAACTGCTGGCTTCTCAAGTTTACTCTATCGGAGAAATAGCAACTATGTTGGGCTTTAATGACAGTCGGTATTTTGCTAAGAGATTTAAGGAAGTATGTGGTATATGTCCATCAAAGTATATTGAGACAGTGATTGGATAATGGGATAAAAGCCTCATTTATAGGACAGTGAAGACTTTGGCGAATTTTATATTTGTCCATAGCTTCTTCACTTTGCCCTTTGGGATAAATGATTCAGATTCTGAATGAAAATCTTTTTTGTGTGATATTCATTAATCTTTTAACAATAGTAATGTGAAATCTTTGACGAAATGAAACTAAAACGAATTTGGTTTTTAGAGGAAAAAACTGTACTTATCTGATTCATAAACAAAGATTTAAGAAAAAAATAAGGCATTTCATTCTTCTTATTGCAGGCGTGTTACTTATTTTACAGTAATTATGAAACCTTTAATCAGATAAGGAATGTAATGGCCTAAAACTAGATATGGTAAGAAATATTGTGTTCTGTGTATGTCTTTTCAGTGTGTATATGACATGAAATATTAAATGTAAATAGAAGATTGATATACCTGATAGATAGCTTTGTATTTCTGAAAATGAAACTTTTCGGAATGGATTAATATTTGTTGGTAGACTTTTATGTAATTCATACTGGTAAATGTGATAAATGTTACCTGACGTATGATGTTGGAAAAGTCTATACTTGTATTGGGAGGGGTAAAAATAGAATGTAAATTAAAGATGTTGCAAATTATGATTGATAAAACATTTTTTTTAATCCCAATATAAACATGAAAAAATATTACTTAAGCTTATTGTTAAGTATTCAGGCTTCTATTCCTTCTATGGATGAATACAAGTTTGCAGAGAGTGACAGAACTATTGATGTGATTTTAATCAATTTATCCTTGTTAAAGGATAATATGTTTTTAGTTAACATTGCAATAGGAGTTTTTCTTGGTTTGCTAATCTATTTTATGATAAAGTATGTTCCCCGATCCACATTGCAAGGAAATCGGATGGCAGGTATTGTTAAACAGAGTAAGAAATTTATCTATAAGATTTTCATCTTCAGGTGTTGTCATCATCCATATAAGGTAAATGCCGATATGGAAATACCTACAAACAGACAAATATCCTGTTTGAGTGAGGGCACTTTAATTAATAAAGATGAACAGCGAACTCAGAAGGTTGATTCTAACCCCTTTATTTCATTGTTCATTTCAGATAAGATATTGAGTGACTCTTTGAAAAATGCTTTGTCAGAGTGTTTTGAGTGCTCAGTGCTTGAAGATGCAGATGGGTTAATCGATGTTTCTGCTATGAGTAAACCGAAAACAATTGTTATTGATGAAACGGTCAAGGGTGTATCGGGAGCAGAACTTTGTTCCCGCTTCAAGGCTGAAAAGGCAACAGCGAATATTCCGGTTATTCTTTTGGTAGATAATGAAAACTATGAGTCCTATATAGAAAGCGGAGCAGACCGTGTGGAAAAGAAGCCGGTCAATATTGGGTTGCTCAAAGCAAACATTTATTTACTTATAAAAAGTCATTTAGCCATGCAGGAATGGGCAGGGCAATTTATTAAACGAAGTGTTATTACCTCTTTTCCTTTATTAAAAGAAGATGAAGATGCATTGGAGTTTATTAGCGCAGTTAATAAACTACTGGAAGAGCATCTGGCGGAAAAAACTTGCACTGTGAAAATGCTTTATCTTGCTATGAATATGTCTCGTACCAGTTTTTATAACAAGATGATAAATGTTACCGGACACTGCCCCAAACGATATATGAGTTTGTTCAAAATAGAAAAAGCAAAACAATTGCTTGCTACCAGAAAGCATACTATGAGCGAAATAGCTTATATGTTGGGATTCTGTGATAGTGATTATTTCAGGAAACAATTCAAAGAAATTTGCGGTGTATGCCCCTCGGAATATAACCCGGATGTGATTGACAAACTTGTTGAACAGTGACCTGTTAAAGGTATGATGCTTAAAATATACAAGGTCCGGCTTATGAAAGTCCGGACTTTGTTTTTAAAAAAGGAGATATTTTATGAATTATAGATCTGTTTTTTTTTGTTACGGAAAAAACTTCGATGGAATGGAGGATAAATGATATTTTACCATTAAAAATAGAAGTAACGGACAAACCTAAAATGAAGATTTAAGGTAAAACTAAGGTTGTTTTCTCTTGTTTTTGTAAATAATTTATTTACTTTGCGGCATTAACAAATAATAAGAAGTAAATGAAAAGTAAACAACTGCTATGTATTTTATTACCATTATTGGTAGCATGTAATGGGCAACGCCAACAAAAGCAAGGCGCCAGTGAGTCAATCATAGAAGAAGCGATACAGAAGGGTGAAGTCTTGAAAGGAGAAGTCGTACCTATTGATACGGCTCTGTTCCGATATGCTTACCGTATGCGTGTACAAGATGACAAGGCGGTAATTTTAGATTTGCACAACGCCGATTACTATTATCATGTATTTACTTATCCCGATTTTCATTATGTATCTTCTTTTGGAAAGCGTGGAGAAGGTCCGGGTGAATCTATCTATGCAGCAAATATCCGTTTTACCGGACCCAATACAGTGTGGGTACTTGATGACGGTAAAGGGAGGATGTATCAATATAGTGGCATAGCTAAAGATGAAACGCCCAAACTTGAAAAGGATATCTTGTTGGATAAGCGTTTGTTCCGTTCCCTTGATTTTGATTGGAAGGACACATCTACTGTTATTATTCCCGATTATTCCGGTGAGAACCGTTTTGGTTGGGCTGATATTCATTCCGGTGAATTACTCCGTAAATCAGAACAGATCCCCGTATCCGATCAGAAATTATTAAAAGAGAGTACACCTGCCGTTGCGCAAGGCTGGAACAGTTTTATAGCACTCAGTCCGGATAAAAAGATATTGGTTTCTGTCACTCAGTTTGGGGATAGGCTTGATATTTATGATATGCAGTCACAAAAGCATATAGGAAAATTGGGTGAGGATGGAGAGCCCCAATTTAAAGTGAGTTCTGAAGGCTACGGACTTCCGGCAGGGAGAATCTGTTATTATGATGTGCAGGTGACTGACCAATACATTTATACCATTTATGACGGACGCAAATTTAAGGATATTATGAAGTTGGCCGATGCCTATCAGCAGGGTGGTAAAATATTACGTATATCCACCCACGAGGGCGATGTGGTGAAAACCTATGTACTGGATCGTCCTATTGCCGGTATTTATGTAGATGAGGCTGCCGGTATGTTATTCGGTTTGGATGTCAATGCTGACGAGCAGATAGTGAAATTTCCACTTGAATTGGAATAGAGGAAGTTTTGAAAAGAAATCACCGTGTTATCCTATAATGGCGGATAATTTATTGTAGTGTATGGTTGGAAAAACATAAGTTCGTTTTCCGAAAAGAACCGGATCTTTTTTGAAAAGAACAGGGTCTTTTTTAAAAAGGTTCTAGTGTTTTATGAGCTGGACTGTCTGCTTATACCAATTTAGAATTCATGCGTTTTTTCTTTCAAATCCTTCATCCTTATGTAAGTTGTTAGTTCTTAGCTGATTATAATGACGGATTTGTACCCGGAAAGCTTCAGCCAAAAAAAATCCTTCAGGGTGAAGGAATATGGATGATTTTCAAGTTTCTTTCATAGAGTTTAAAAGTGAGAATTATCTGTCACACTGTCACAGTACTAATTATTTTGCTGAAAAACAGGTTGTTAAGATGTGACAGATAGCGTGACGGAGAGTGTGACAGACTTTTATCTGTCACAGTGTTATTGTCCTGCACTGCATTGTCCTGTGGTCTATAATGAATGAATCAGAATATACTAACGAGAATCTTTGTTTCCCGTGTATTACAGTGTGTTCCACTGTTTGGTACAATTAATTTTATATGGTGGAACAAATCGTTTTATACGGTGGAATATTTAGTTTTACCTTGATGAAATAAATTATTCCACCTTAATGAAACAACTCGTTCCGCTGTGAGAAATGCTTTGTTCCTGCTGCGGTGGGTTGGTGATTTTAAGTAAGATTGTATACCTTATGTATGCTTATTATTGGAAATAGGAGCTATTCATTCGTTTGAGGAGATAACCAGTCGGTATCCTCCTTTTTCTGTCACTATCTGATATTCGGGAAAGTCCTTGAGTGAGGATTTAAGAGTGGAGATATGACTATATATTTTATTTTCGGGATTGTTATCTTTCGGCCAGAAAGCATTTTTAATATCTTCTTTAGTCAAAAGATGCTTGGGTGTTTTGATAAACAGTTCCAGCAGATTGAAATCTGCCGGTGCTATGTGGCAAAGCCGGTCGCCAATATATAGTTTCTTGCTTTCCAACTTTAAAGTCATTTTCCCCAATTGTATGTAGTCCGGATTGTCAGGAATTTCTTCACATGGTATGCAGTCCGGATTGGCGGGAGTTTCTTTTTCCTGTGGTTTTTTCAGAAATGACAGAGACACCCATATCAAGACAATGAAATAAGCAATGATACTCCATAACACTTTTGGAGTGGTATGTTTTACTATTTCTGTCCAATGAATCATAGCCCATGCCTGTACGCCGGCGGTTCTTTTAGCGTCTATTGCTTGTACAGGGGTGACAAGAGCTTTCTGGAAAGAGATTGAATCATTGTCACTGAATACCTTTTTCTTGTTGGGGCGGTAAATGATTCCCGTCTTAGCGGCGGAAACTCCATTCTTTTCCCATTCTTCTTGGAAGATCTTATTGAAATTGTCAGGATTGACAGGGATAATCCTTGTCATCACATACTGGTTGGCCAGTTGGGTAGCCAGTGACTCATGGGTGCTGTCTTCAAAATAAATGATTTCTAGACTATCACCGTATTCTATTTGGACACCTTTTACCTTTCTGCCTAAAGGGCGATAACTAACAAGTATTTTGTTTAATCGTTCCTGATAATCAATATTGATTGCTTCACGTAGGCTGTCCTTCATTGTTATCAGAGCATTTGCTTTTTCATCTTTAAAAGCAACATAACATAGCAGGATGAATACAATCCATCCCAATGCAATAAAGCTAAACTTGAATAAGTTTGTCGGTATTTTCATGTTTCTTGTTCATGTTAGAGATTGCAAAGATACGCATATTTATAAAAAAGGAACTTATAAGTTAAAGAAAGAATATGATTTAATTGGATGAACCTTATGATTTGGAGATCAGGGCATTAAAATAATCCTTCCGATGAAATGGGGATTTTTTGAATCTTAAGAAAACTTTAAGGTCACCTTAAGATCAATTTAAGGGAAAAAATTTGCGTGTCCGATAGATGTTCTCTACCTTCACACAAAAAATGATAAACCAATGAAAAAAGTATTTGTATTATTTACCGTTGTTATGCTAATGGCGGTAATGGCTTGGGAAAAGCAATCCGGAAAGCCGGTAGAGAGTGAGTTTCTTTTAGATAATGTGGAAGCATTGGCTGCAGGAGAATTTGGACGTGATATATGTCTGGGTAGTGGGAATGTGACTTGCAGTACCGGAGAAAAAGTAGAGTGCGTAATTAGACCTTTTGGCCTGGATTAATCAATGAGGTACCTTTGTCTATTACTATGTGTTTTTGCTCTTTTTTCCTCTTGCAAGGAATCAGAAAAAGATAAAATCGCTCGTTTGGTTGAGGAATGGGAAGGGAAAGAAATTCTCTTTCCTGCCCGTTCCATCTTTACTATTCAAGGGAAAGACACGGTTGACTTTTCTTTTGCAAATACAGATTATAAGGTAGTGACTTATATCGATTCTGTAGGATGTACCAGCTGCAAGTTACAATTGCCTCGATGGAAGCAGTTTATGCAGGAAGTGGATTCAACACTGAATCGCTTGGTTCCCTTTGTATTCTATTTTCATCCGAAAGATATGAAAGAATTGCGTTATATCACCCGTCGTGATGCATTTGTCTATCCTGTTTGTTTTGATGAAAAGGATGACTTTAATCAATTGAACCAATTTCCGGGTGAAATGACTTTCCAAACTTTTTTATTAGATAAAGATAATAAAGTGGTAGCCATGGGAAATCCTGTTCACAATCCAAAGGTGAAGGAACTTTACTTGAAGGTATTGACAGGTGGTAAATCCATAAAAGCGGAAACGCAGATGACGCAAGTTAGTGCGGACGTAACAGGTATAGATTTCGGCTCATTCCCTCAGTCGGAGAAGCAGGAACGCAAGTTCACACTGGCCAATACGGGAAAGAATGTGCTGGTGATATATGATGTGATTACTTCCTGTGGTTGCACCAAAGTGGATTATAGTAAGGAAGGCATTCGTCCGGGAGATAAGGCGGAACTGACAGTGATTTATGAAGCTGAAAAGGCTGAACATTTAAGCAAGACGGTTACTGTCTATTGCAATGCAGATAATTCCCCACTTCGTTTGAAGATAACGGGGAATGCTGAATAAGGATGAAGTATGAGCTAATGAAAGTAAAAAGCGGATGGAAAGAAAATCATTTTCTTTGTCGGAATCAGATTCTTTCCACCCTGCGGCTCTCTCCTAAAAGAAAGGAGGTTAAGTCCGATGCAAAAGTAGTGTAAATAATCAGAATAAGCAAGCGGTAGTTTCGCTTTTTCTGCGGTGGAGTTCTTTCCGATAAAAGATGAAAACATAGTTAATAATCATCTTTAAAACTAGATACAAGATGAAAAAGAATATTTTAAAAGCAACTTTGGTTGCTGCGTTTGCTTTGATTGCGGGATTTAATGTGTATAACTCTCATAAGTCGGATGCTATGTCTGATTTGGCTTTGGCTAATGTCGAAGCATTGGCTGGCGGTGAAGGTTCTGGAGGTGGATGCCATTATCGAATAACATATCAATGTGGAATTGTTGATTCGACAGTTCCATGGCGTCCAACTCTTAATACACAAAAAGATGCAACTAGATATAATTAAGTTAATATTTAAAATTTGAAAAAATGAGAACCTTTCTTTATATATTTGTTATAATCAGCTTTATGGCTTCTTGTTCATTAAAAAAAACAGGTCAAGCATCTAATAATTTAGATGAAAATTCTATTGAATTTGTTTTTTTATTGGGTAAGAATTTGCCATGTGATTCCATATTGTGGGGAGCTAGTATTGATTTTGTTAACGATAGTCTGCTGATTATCGAGGAATTATCTGGAACTTCAACTTATGGTGTATACAGAGCGTATTCTGATAAATTAGTAAAGGAAGGTTCTTTCTTAACTATTGGGAATGGTCCTTTTGAGGCTGTCCAACCTTATCTTTGGGGAAATGGAGATAAAAATATTTTGTATGTAGCAGATTTTTCTGGAAGGCTAAGATGCATCTATAAAATGAATGTCGAGAAGATTTATCACAAAGACTTGTGGGAAACTATACATGCTCCGGATGCAGGTGAACATTTGCTGTTTCCCTCAGTAGCAATGATGAATGATACTCTTTGCTTTATTGTAGGGTCAGGTCTGTATAGTGATAATATATTATCGGTTATAGATTTCAAGTTGGGGACAACGGAGGAAGTGGACGAGTTTAAATTTCCCGGATTCAATTCTCCCTCTGAATTAAAAGTTGCTAAACACATGGTATTTTGTGATGCTGAATTGCTGAAGCATCCTACAGAAAACAAAATTGTATATGCTGGCAGGCTAGGCAGGTATATGGAGATATTTGAAATAGAAGGTAAAGAGATTAGAAAAAGGATACCAGTCTGTTCTATTTATCCATCATTCCGCATAACTTCTGACCAACAGCAAGTGTTGAATGATGATTGTTTACGGGGAGTCCTTGTGCAAGTTACTAAAAACCGAATTTATAGTTTGATACGACCTTATACTGAAAAAGAGGCTGGAGAATATGATTC
This sequence comes from Bacteroidaceae bacterium, assembly GCA_963651205.1. Classification (GTDB taxonomy): domain Bacteria; phylum Bacteroidota; class Bacteroidia; order Bacteroidales; family Bacteroidaceae; genus Phocaeicola. The sequence goes on along the minus strand of CAVJPC010000240.1, from coordinate 253,424 downwards.
ATATAAAGAATATCCCAATTATTATGGTGACGAACTGATAGTGTATGATTGGGATGGTAATCTCATAAATGCTTATAGATTAGATGTTCCTATAGTTTCTTTCGGAGTGACTAATGACGACAGTGTACTTTATGGAACGACATTGGATGGAGAAGACTTCGTGGTGAGAAAATATAATTTGAAGAATGCTGGATAGATAATAATTATTTGTGACTGTATAATCTAATCATAAATGATATATTTTTAAAATGTATGGCTATATGTGCATACTGAAATATTTGCTTTTTTGTTGTGTAATATGTATTTCTTGTTCCCACGCATCTTTGCATCAGAAACAGTGGATGCATGCTTTGGATTTTTCAGCGGCAAACAGTAAGGAACTGGAAAAAGTACTAAAACATTATGAACACGATTCTTTAAAATTGGAAGCGGCTAAATTTCTGATACGGAATATGCCTCATTGCTATTCCTACCAACAGGGAGGTGAAATGGATAGTGTGAAGCGTGTACGTACTTATTATAGCCCTTTCGGACAAATAGACCAGACTTATGCCAGACGTTGGGGGCATTATACCTATCGTAATCTTCCTAAAATATATGATGCCCATATTATCACAGCCGAATACTTGATAGACAATATAGACCGTGCTTTTGATAATTGGCAGAAACGTCCATGGAACCGTTCTCTTTCATTTGAAGATTTTTGTGAATACTTGTTGCCTTATCGTATAGGGGATGAACCGCTGGAAGAATGGCGTGAACTTTATGAAAAGAAATATGGATATTTATTAGATTCCATATATAAAGGCGGCGATGTGGTGGAGGCCGCGAATTTGGTAAGCAGGCATCTACAAGAACCTGTCTTTATTTATTGTGAAGACTTTGAACTGCCTCACATCGGTCCCCGGTATTTATTCAGCCATCGATATGGTAGTTGCGTGGATGCGGCGGATATAGTGACTTATGCATTTCGGGCTGTCGGCATTCCTTGTATGGAAGATACGGATGCCAGAGGGGGACATGTGTGGAATGTTGTTCGTGACACGACAGGGCGCGATGTACCTATTTGGTATATAGCTTCGGAGGCTGTAAGGGGGAGTAGGGATACGGGAGGGTATAAACGTGGCAAGGTTTACAGGCCCATGTATGGTTTTCAAGAAGAAAAGGCAGCACATCTGGGAGATGATTGGAAATCAATGCCGCTTTTATTCTATCACCCTTATATGAAAGATGTCAGTTATGCATATTATCCGGATACGTTACGCATACTTACCAGTATTCCTGATGATGAGGTTTGTTATCTGGCCCATTTCCACGAAGCGCATTGGTGGAGTTGTGCCTGTGCACGCTCGGCAAGCGGCAAGATGGAAATACCTAATCTAGAATCGGAACTGGTATATCTTCCCATGAAATATACCAAAGGCAATTATTATCCTTCCGGCTTCCCCTTTTGGTTTGCAGGTGGAGAAATAAATACGTTTCTTCCGGATTGGGAGAAAACAGTAAAGGTTCGTTTGTATAGAAAATATCCGGTATATGGTTGGTTGCGCAGCTTCATGGGCCATGTGGTGGAAGGTACTTTTGAGGGAAGTATGACGAAAGACTTTGAAGATGGAAAGACATTATATGAGATAGCGGATACTCCCGTGATAGCAAGGAATAGAATATTCCTGAATAAGCCGGTTAAGTGCCGTTACATAAGATATAAGGCTGACAATGATAAATATGCGGAATTGGCAGAAATGACATTTTATGCCAATGGAAAGGCTGTTTCTCCGATAGCGGTTTGGGGGAGTCCTACGGAAAAAGGAAATATGCATGTGCTGGCAAAGCATGTGGCGGATGGTGATCCTCTTTCTTATTATTTGTCTTTAGACAAAGGAGGGGAGGTTGTTGTTGATTTGGGTCGTGCCGCAGTTATAGATTGCCTGGAGTATATGCCCCGGAATGATGACAATTTTATTTCTCCGGGTGATACTTATGAGTTATTCTGTCATGCCGGTACTGAAGGATGGAAGAGTTTGGGAAAACAGCGGGCTGATACTACCTGTTTGGACTGGATTGTGCCGGACAATGCATTGTTCTGGTTGCGCGATCTGACCCGTGGGCGTGAAGAACATATTTTCTTTATGCAGAACGGGCAGCAGAAATTTCCAACCTTTTAAGATTTAAAATGAGGTATATAAAGAAATACATAGGCGTTTTATATAACTTGCTGGTCTGTGTGGCCGGAGGGAGTTTGTTAATGATGATGATCTGGTTAATATTACAGATATTTGTTTTTGCCTCATTTGCCATTCCTTCTGACTCCATGGCACCGGTTCTGATACCGGGTGATTATGTGCTTGTCAATAAAATGTTGAAAGGATCACGTATATTCAGCCTTGGTGATGCCCGGAAACATAAGCCGTTGCACATAGATCGTTTGAAGGGATTCAATGAGTTTCAGCGCAATGAGGTATTGGTTTTTAATTTCCCTTATCCGGAACGATGGGACAGTATAGGCTTTAACCTGATGCTTTATTATGTAAAGAGGTGTATCGCATTGCCGGGTGATACTGTTGAAATAAGGGACGCCCGATATAAAGTCAGAGGTTATGATAAGGAATTAGGAAATGTAGTTTCACAAAACAGTTTGGCACATTTTTTGGAAAAACCGAGGAATGTGGAGAAAATGATACAGGAAAATTGTTTTTTTACTTATCCCGGTGATACCATCTTAAAATGGAGTATTAAAGATTTTGGTCCTTTTTATCTTCCTTCCCGTGGGGATACTATTGTGATGGATGATAAACATTATTTGCTTTATCGCAATCTTATAGAATGGGAACAACAAGATAAATTAATAGTGGGTAACGGACGTTTTTATTTAAATGGGCGGGAAGTGAAGCACTATGTTTTTATGCATAATTATTATTTCATGGGAGGTGATAATTGTTATAATTCCCAGGATTCGCGCTATTGGGGCCCTTTGCCGGAGGAATATATTGTAGGAAAGGCGACATTGATATGGAAGTCTAAGAATAGGGTGACGGATGAAATACGTATGGACAGGATATTTAAAAAGATAAAGTAGTATGAGAGTTTGTGGTGTATATTTTGTTTTTGTAATTCTTCTTTCTGCTTGTACGAATGGAGTAAGTCATTTGGATATTGCTTTGCAGCAGGCTAAACATAATAAAGCGGAGTTGGAAAAAGTGTTGAAGCATTTTGAACATGATAGCTTGAAATACCGTGCTGCATGTTTTTTGATTGAAAATATGCCTGGTAAATATTCAATACTTCCTTATGATTCGTTGGATAGATATAAGAACTTTTTGAAGATTATCCCACAAAACGATCCTATAAGTTGGGATGTACGATATTCTAAAATTTGGCATGGATTTGACTCTATTTCTAAACGACAGTTGGCAGGCTTTAGTAAGATTGAAGATATAAAAGTTATAACGGGAGATTATTTAATAAAAAATATTGAATATGCTTTTAAAATATGGGAGAATAGAAAAATAAAAGATTACTGTTCATTTGATGAATTCTGTCATTATATTTTGCCTTACCGTATAGACCATGAGCCATTATCGAATTGGCGCGAGGAAGGTTTTCAAAAGTTTGGTCATTTATTGGATTCTTTAATGTCTCCACGAGAAAGGGCGCTTAGTATCATAAAATTAGGTGGAATGCGTTATAATATAGGAATGACTAAATATCCTTATAAACAGTCTTATGCTGAAATGCTACAGACCCGTTGGGGTACTTGTGATGATATGGCGGCATTTTTAGCTTTGTCTTTACGTGCCATTGGAATCCCTGCTTCTATTGATTATGTTCCGGCATGGGCTAATAGGAGTTCTTCGCATTGTTGGAATGTGGTGAAAGATACTACTGGTGATTTTATAGAAGTGGGATATGGTCCTGAAGGAAAAAATGAAGTTGTATACAAGATTTCTAAGATTTATAGGAAAAAATATGATATTCCACTATGTGACGTTACATCCGAATATGCTATGCCTCTTTCTAATTTAACCTTTAGAGTGCCTTCACTGAAAGATAAACAATTAATCAGTCTTTGTACTTTTAATAATCATGACTGGGTTCCTGTTGCTTTATCAAATGTGATGAATGGAAGTGTTTTGTTTGAATCAGTCGGGAGAGGAATTTTATGGGGAGATAATCAAATAAGAACTTATTTAAACGAAGGAAAGGGGATCGTTTTCTTAGCATTTATCAGCCAAAATGGGCGATTGAATAATAAACCTATAGGGTTTCCTATAATTCTTTTAGAAGATGGAACCATAAAAGAGCTGTGTGCTAGTACAGAAAAAGAAAGTATTATACTTTACCGTAAATACCCATATTATGGAAGTAATAATGCAATAATACATGATAGTAATGAAATATGTGTCGATAATGAATATGAATTGTTCTATTGGAATATGAAATGGATTAGTTTAGGGCGAAAATTAGCAGTCGACAATAAACTTCATTATGATGATGTGCCTAAAGACGCTTTATTGTGGTTAAAAAATCATACTCAAGGAAAAGAAGAGCGGATTTTTACATACGAAGACGGGAAACAAGTTTGGTGGTAGAAATGGAAAATAAATGGCTGAAATATGGAATAGCATTGGTGGCAGGCATACCGGTTGCGTTGTGTCTCAGCGTGGTGTGTTGTGGTACGTCTTCACTGTCATCCGATATTTTGGCGGATGACTGGCGGTGGATGTATGCCTGTGGAGTTCTTTCATCGGCAGCTTTTGCCCTGTTGATATTTCTTTTTCCGGCACGGATTAAAAAATGTCTGCCGGCTGCCGTTTCATGGGTGTTTATTCTATATGGAGGAATGGAAGCCGTGTGGGGCATCCGTCAGGTATATGGCTTTACCTATTCCAACCATTCCCTCTATGCCTTGACCGGTTCGTTCTATAATCCCGGTCCTTATTCAGGCTACCTTGCTATGATATTTCCTGTTTGTCTGCACGAATGGTTAAAGCGGAAAGAGTCTAAGAAAACCATACCTTACTATATGGCTGTGGCTGGAATGCTATTGATTCTTTGTGTGTTGCCTGCCGGAATGAGCCGCTCGGCCTGGATAGCCGCAGCGGTCTCTTCCGTTTATGTTTGTGGTATGCACTATAAGATGGAAATTCAGCATTATATCAGGCATCATCGTAAGCAGGCAGTGTCTTTTGCCATAGTAACCTTTATTTTGGGCGGTATAGCATTGGGTGGCATTTATCAAATGAAAAAGGATTCGGCAGACGGCCGTCTGTTTATGTGGAAAATTGCTGCTCATGCTGTCAGTGAGCACCCATGGACAGGATGCGGATGGAACAGTGTTCCGGCTGCTTACGGACAAGCGCAGGAGGATTATTTTGCAACAGGGAATTATTCTGCTACGGAAGAATTAGTGGCAGGTTCTCCCGAATATGTTTTTAATGAATATCTGCAAGTAGCCATTGCCTGGGGAATACCTGTACTTTGCATTGGGGTGCTAATAATAGGGGGAAGTATGTACATGGGTCATAAACAAGGTATCTACGGGCTATGCGGTGCATTGCTTTCTATAATGATATTTGCATTCTCTTCTTACCCGCTGCAATTTCCGGCTTTTGTTTCGGCCTTGGTCATATTAGTGCCGGCTTGTGGTATCCGGGCTCTGCCTTTAGAGAAAGTCTGGTTTCGCCTTTTGTTTACTATCTTATTGTTAGTTGGAAGCTATGGATGTTTTTATAACTATCAGCAGAAAAGCAAGGCTGTAGCAGCTTGTAAACAATGGACTAAAAGCCGTATGTTTTACCAGTCGGGAGCTTACCGGCAAGCGGTGGAAAGCTATGCTGAAATTCAGGAAGAAATGAAAGGGAATGCCCGCTTTATGTTTGAGTATGGTCATGCTTTGCATAGACTTCATAAGCCTGAAATATCAAATAAAGTACTGAAAGAGGCCTTGAAAGTGAGTGGTGACCCCATGATACTGAACATTATCGGGAAAAACGAACAGGAAATGAAGCACTATGATAGTGCGGAACAGTGGTTTATGCGTGCTGTTCATCGGTTACCCGGACGAATTTACCCTTATTATCTGTTGGCTCATTTATATGCGGAACCGGCTTTTTATCAGCGTGACAAATTGGAGCGGATGGTACAGACTGTATTGGAGAAAGAACCGAAAGTTCAGTCTACCGCTATCAAGCAGATGAGACGGAAAGCACGGGAACTATTAAAAAAAGCACCTGAAAATTAGTTTTTTCAAAATAAAAAGTTTTTATTTGTTGTATAAATCACAAAATATGACCATGAAACTACACATATTTGTATCGGGCTTATTATTAGCCGTTTCTTTCACTGCCTGCTCGGGAGAAAAAAAGGACACAACGGAAAAAGAAGGGGTGGAAACAGTTCTTCCTTCTTTACCCAATGAAGTGACGGTGATGCCTCTGAAAAAACAGGTCTTCAACCATGAATTGATCAGTAACGGGAAAGTGATGGCACAGGATTATGCCGACCTGTATTTCCGTACCTCGGAAGTGGTGGCAAATATCTGGGTAAAGAACGGGGATATAGTGCGGAAAGGTCAAAAAATAGCCCAATTGGATTTGTTTAAGTTGAACAATACGTTGGTACAGAATAAAAATAGTTTGGCACAGGCTACCCTGGAGATGCAGGATGTGTTGATAGGACAAGGATATGCTCCCGATAATCTGAAGGCGATACCTGCTGATGTGCTGGAACTGGCAAAAGTAAAAAGCGGGTATGAGCAGAGCAAAGCCCAATATGAATCTGCCCAATATGATATGGAACAAGCTACGTTGACAGCTCCTTTTGATGGAGTGATTGCCAACCTCTTTGAAAAGAGATATAATATGCCCAAAACTTCCGAGCCTTTCTGCCGGGTAATCAATACCGGAAATATGGAGGTGGATTTCACCGTACTTGAAAATGAACTGCCGTTACTGAAAGTGGGGGATAAGGTGGAGATTACTCCGTATGCCTCGGCAGCAGGTGTACGACAGGGAAGCATCAGCGAGATTAATCCGCTGGTGGACGAGAATGGGATGGTCCGTGTAATGGCGCGGGTGAACGGTAGTAATAAGTTGTTTGACGGCATGAATGTAAGGGTAAGCGTGAAGCGTTCTGTGGGCGAACAACTGGTTATCCCCAAAACGGCAGTTGTACTACGTTCCGGCAAACAAGTGGTATTTACACTGAAGGAGGGTAAAGCTATGTGGAACTATGTGCATACGGGATTGGAGAATATGGAGGAATATACCATAACAGACGGACTGGAAGAAGGCATGGAGGTGATAACTACCGGAAATGTGAATCTGGCTCATGAAGCGCCGGTGAAAGTAATTAAAAATTGAAATAGTATGCTTGCTTCATGACAGACAAGAATCACCAACACTGATTTTTTAATTTTTAATTTAGAAGTATGGTTAAGTTTTTATTGCAACGTCCCATTGCTGTGCTGATGGCTTTTACCGCCTGTTTTATTGTCGGGTTGGTGACCTACTTTTCGCTCCCTGTATCTCTGCTGCCCGATATTGCCATACCGCAGATTACCATACAGGTAACGGGTGAGAATTCATCGGCGCGTGAACTGGAGAATACAGTGGTTACCCCTGTGCGCAGACAGTTGCTGCAAGTAGCCGGACTGAGAGAAATAAAAAGTGAAACCCGCGACGGCGCGGGCGTTATCCGTCTGGAATTTGACTTTGGAGTGAATACCGACCTGGCATTTATAGAGGTGAATGAGAAGATAGATGCTGCTATGAACAGTCTTCCCAAGGAAGTGACACGTCCCAAGGCTATCAAAGCAAGTGCAACGGATATTCCTGTACTTTATGTCAATATGACCTTGAAAAACGACGGCGCTTATCAGGAAACCAACGAGCAACAATTTCTGGAATTGTGCGAACTGGCAGAGAATGTGGTGAAACGCCGTATCGAACAGTTGCCCGAGGTGGCCATGGCAGATATAACCGGAGTGCCGGGACGTCTTCTGCAAATTGTTCCTGATAAAGATAAATTGGCCATGACGGGCATCAGTGTGGAGGATATAGAGAATACACTTTCCGCCAATAATGTAGAACCGGGAAGCATGCTGGTGAGGGACGGTTATTATGAATATAATATCCGCATAGCCACTTTGCTCCGTACACCGGAGGATGTGAAGAATATCTATATCCGCAAAGGGGAACGCATTATGCAGTTGAAGGAGCTCTGCAAAGTCGATATAGTTTCGCAAAAAGAGATGGGCCGTTCCGTTGCCGGAGGAAAAAGGGCGGTAACTCTGGCTATTATCAAGCAGAGTGATGAGAATATGGATGCCATGAAAGAGAAGCTGAAAGAAACAACCGATTATTTTGCTTCTCTGTATCCGGATATTGAATTCAGCGTAAGCCGTAACCAGACGGAATTGCTGGATTACACTATTTCAAATCTACAGCAAAACCTTTCTCTGGGCTTTTTATTTATCTTTATTGTGGCTGTGCTGTTTTTGGGGGATGTCCGTTCACCATTGATTATAGGCATCAGCATGGTTACTTCTATTGTAATCACATTCTTTTTCTTTTATTTCTGTCATGTGTCACTGAATGTGATATCGCTTTCGGGTTTAATTCTGGCAGTAGGTATGATGATAGACAGTGCCATTATTGTAACAGAAAATATTTCGCAGTATCGTGAACGGGGATATTCACTGAAACGCTCTTGTGCCGTGGGTACGACAGAAATGATCACACCGATGCTAAGTTCGTCGCTCACGACAATCGCGGTATTTGTCCCTTTGATTTTTATGAGTGGCATAGCCGGAGCAATCTTTATGGATCAGGCATTTTCCATAACGGTGGGATTGATGATATCCTATGTTACAGGTATTATGTTGCTGCCCGTATTGTATCTGCTATTCTATAAGGCAGGTATCCGCAGCAAGAATTTCCTGTCCAAACGATTTGATAATTTATTGAAAAACGAATGGCTGGAACACTTTTATGACAAGGGCATTGACTGGGTGTTTTCACATAAAAAGCTTTGTATCCTGGGAACTTTGGCAACTCTTCCTCTGTGTGTGTTCCTTTTTTATGTCATGGAGAAGGAACGCATGCCGCAGATTGATCAGAATGAACTGGTGGCACGGATAGAGTGGAACGAGAATATTCATGTGGATGAGAATAACCGCCGGGTGGATGATTTGATGAAACGGGTGGATGACAAGGTGACAGAGCATACGGCCTACGTGGGTATGCAGGATTATATATTGAACGGAGGCAGTGAGCTTTCGTCTACTGAAGCAGAACTTTATTTCAAGACGGAAACTCCTTCCGGAATCTTTCCTTTGCAGAAGACATTGGAAACAGAAATAAAGGAGAAGTATCCATTGGCAGTAGTTTCTTTTTCACCGCCCGAAACCATTTTTGAGAAGTTATTTGTAACAGGAGAAGCGGATATTGTAGCAGAGCTTCATACGGCCAACAAGTCACAGGCTCCGGAGGCGGAACGCTTGCAAGGGTTGGAAAAGGAAATAACACAGGCCACAGGAAATGCGCCGGCAGGCATTGCTTTCCGCAACCAGATGAATTTGATTGTTAATAAAGAAAAACTGCTGCTGTATAAAGTATCCTATGATGAACTGACACGGGTACTCCGCACGGCTTTCAAAGAGAATAAGGTTTCTACTTTACGTTCCTACCAGCAATATCTGCCTATCAGCATTGCCGGAGAGGAAAAGAGTGTAAACCGCGTATTGGGTGAAACCTTGGTACGGACTATGGCAGACGGTAACGGAGAGGTGAATTATATTCCTCTGAATAACCTGGTAACGGTAGTACCAGCCGAAGATTTGAAAAGTATTACAGCAGGAAAAAACGGCGAATATATTCCTTTGAGCTTTTACAACGTGAAGGCTGCACCGGAGTTGATGCAGAACGTAAAAAAGGTGGTTGGTGAAGAAAAAGAATGGGAAGTGGACTTCTCGGGCAGCTTCTTTTCAAATGAAAAGATGATGGGAGAATTGACTGTAATTCTTTTCGTCTCTTTGCTGCTGATGTATTTTATTCTCTGTGCCCAGTTCGAGAGTTTCCTGCAACCGCTGATAGTCTTGCTGGAAATACCTATTGATACGGCTTTTGCCCTGGCCTTGTTATGGATATGCGGTCATACGTTGAACCTGATGTCTGCCATAGGTATTATTGTGACTTGTGGTATTGTGGTGAATGACTCTATTTTGAAGCTGGATGCCATCAATGAATTACGAAAAACCGGTGTTCCTCTGGTAGAGGCTATTCATACGGCGGGCAGACGCAGGTTGAGGGCGATTATCATGACTTCGCTGACAACTATCTTTGCGATGGTTCCATTGCTGTTTACCTCGGATATGGGGTCGGAGATGCAGAAGCCGCTGTCTATTGCCATGATTGGTTCCATGGTGGTGGGCACATTGGTCAGTTTGTTTATTATTCCTTTGATATATTGGTTTATCTATAGAAAACATGACAAAAATGAAGTACATTAGTATATGCATAGCAGGATGCCTTCTGTCCCTCGGAGTAAAGGCCCAGCAAATGGTAAAACTGGATTTGCAGCGCACGATAGAGATTGCGAATGACAGTTCCTTGTCCGCTTTCAGATATCAGAATCTTTATTTGTCGGGATATTGGGAATTCCGTACTTACAAGGCGAACCGTTTGCCGAGCCTTACGCTGGATTTGACTCCGGCTAAATATTATCGTTATATCACCCAACGTTATGATTCGAATAAGGATATGGATGTGTATCGTGAACAACAGATGTTCAGCGCATCGGGTGGATTGAGCATCAAACAAAACCTGGACTGGACGGGCGGTACTTTCTATATTGATTCGGAACTGGACTTTATGCGTAATTTTGGTGATTCAAAGTCTACTCAGTATTCCACTATTCCTGTGCGTGTGGGCTATCAGCAGAGTCTGCTGGGGTACAATGCTTTTCGCTGGGACCGGAAAATAGAGCCATTGAAGTACGAAAAGGTAAAGAAGCAATTTATTTATAATACGGAAATGGTTTCGGAAGAAGCGGTGACTTATTTCTTCACACTGGCTATGGCACAGGCAGATTACCGTCTGGCGGAAGAAAATGTGGCATCCAGTGATACTCTTTATAGCATCGGGTTGCAGCGTCACAAGATAGCGGCCATATCACGTGCCGATTTATTGACCTTGCAACTGGATAAGGTCAATGCGCATAATACCTTGCAGAATGCACAGATAGCCTTGAAACGCGCTATGTTTTCATTAGCTTCTTTTTTGAATCTGGATAAGAATACGGTCATTGAACTGGATATACCCGGTCGTCCTGTTGGCAGGATGATTCCGGTAGATGACGCATTGATCCTGGCCAAAGAGAATAATCCTACTTTTCTGGAACAACGGCAAAATGTGTTGGAGGCAGAACAAAATGTGGACAAGACAAAGAAAGAATCCCGGTTTAATGCCAGCTTTAACGCCAGTGTAGGTTTTAACCAGGTGGCGGATAAGTTGGGAGATGCCTACAGACATCCCTTACAACAGGATTTGGTATCTGTCAGCGTATCCATTCCATTGATTGACTGGGGGGTAAGGAAAGGAAAGTATAATATGGCAAAGAATAATCTGAATGTGGTGAAGATTGCAGCCCGTCAGGAAGAACTGAGTGTGGAAGAGGAAGTGATTATGACAGTGAATGATTTCAATATCCAGCAAAACCTGATTACCAGTGCGGAAGAGGCTTTGGACCTTGCTGTGATGGCATACGAACAGACCCGCCAGCGTTTCATTATCGGAAAGGCGGATGTAAACAGCCTCACTCTCTCGTTGAACCGGCAGCAGGAAGCACAGAAAAATTATATTTCGGCTTTGCAGAATTATTGGTTGAACTATTATAAGATACGCAAACTGACGTTGCATGATTTTGAATCCGGCTTTTCTTTGGCGGATAAGTTTGATTTTAATGCAGGTATTTATCGATGAGCTATTTTCGTAACTTATCTTCGTTTACTCTGATAGTGACATTTGTCTGCTTGTCGCTGATAGGGTTGGTCTTGGTACCGTTGCTGCCGGTGAAACTGGCGCCTTCGCGTACCTTGCCCGGACTGACTATCTCATTCAGTATGCCCGGCAATTCATCACGGGTGATTGAGGCAGAGGTGACCAGCAAACTGGAGGCAATGATGGCCAGGGTGAAGGGGATCAGGAAAGTGAACTCGACTTCGGATAACGGTAGCGGCTTTGTTACGTTGGAACTGGACAAGCATGCGGACATTGATGCTGCTCGTTTTGAAGTGTCTACCATTATCAGACAGACTTGGCCGCAATTGCCCGAAGGGGTGAGTTATCCGCAAATCAGTACGCGGCGTTCGGACGATAAGGCAGCCAAACCTTTTATTACCTATACATTGAATGCTCCTGCCAATCCCATTCTGATTCAACAATATGCCGAAGAAAATATCAAGCCGGTACTGGGACAGTTGAAAGGGATTTATAAAGTGGAACTGAATGGCGCCACGCCCATGGAGTGGCAGTTGGAATATGACAGTGACCAGCTTTCACGTTTGGCAATCTCCTTATCTGCCGTGCAACGGGCTATTAACCGTCATTATGAAAAAGAGTTTCTAGGGGTATGTTCCATTGAAAAAGGTGCAGACGGCAAAGAGTGGATAAGGCTGGTGCGTACTTCCACCGAAAAGGAGATGGAGTTTGAACCCGGAGCCATACAGCTACAGGCCGGAGATGGCACTATGGTTACGCTGGAAAAACTGATAAAGGTAAAACATGTGGAGGAACGGCCGCAAAGTTATTACCGGATAAACGGATTGAATTCTATTTATCTGTATGTTACAGCCGAGGAAACAGCCAACCAATTAAAATTGAGTGCTGAAGTGAAGCAGCTTATGAGTGAGTTGCAACAGAAGATGCCTGCGGGATATGAGGTACATGTCAGCTATGATGCTACGGAGTATATTCAGAAAGAACTGGATAAGATTTATTTCCGTACCGGATTGACTGTCTTGATCTTACTGTTGTTCGTGGCATTGATTACACGGAATCTGCGTTATCTGTTTCTGATTGTAACCAGTCTGGCAGTTAATATATCCGTTGCTGTTATCTTTTACTATGCTTTCGGACTGGAAATGCAGCTTTATTCACTGGCCGGTATTACCATATCATTGAATTTGGTGATAGACAATACGATCGTGATGACGGACCATATTCTGCACCGTCGCAATCTGAAGGCATTTGTTTCGGTACTGGCAGCTACCCTGACTACTATCGGGGCATTGGTCATTATCTTTTTTCTGGATGAAAAGATACGGTTGAACTTGCAGGATTTTGCAGCGGTGGTTATTATCAATTTGGCTGTTTCTCTGTTTGTGGCGTTATTCTTTGTCCCGTCTATGATTGACAAAATAGGGTTGGAAAAGAAAAAGAAGAAAAAAAGAAGACGTAATTGGCTGAGGCCTACTTTTGTTAAACGGTTGGCAGTCTATTTTACCCGGTTCTATCAAGGGATGATTTATTATTTATGTCGTTTCAGGGTCATAGCTTGTCTGTTGTTATTGCTGGGCTTCGGTCTGCCGGTATTTATGTTGCCCGAAAAAATGGAAGGAGAAGGGAAATGGGTGGAGTATTATAATAAGGTGTTTGATAATTCCACTTATAAAGAGAAGGTGAAGCCGGTAATCAATAAGGCTTTGGGTGGCAGCCTCCGTCTTTTTGTGGAGAAAGTATACGAGGGAAGTTATTTCAACCGCGATGAAGGCGAAGTGGTGCTTTCCGTTTACGCCACTTTGCCCAATGGCAGTACCTTGGAACAGATGAACGTGCTGATAAAAAAGATGGAAACTTATCTGAGTGATTTTAAGGAAATAAGGCAGTTTCAGACCTATGTCTATAATGCGCGCCAGTCCAATATTCAGATTTACTTTACAAAGGAAAATCAACGGAGCGGGTTCCCATATACTTTGAAAGCCAATATCATCAGTAAGGCATTGACATTGGGCGGCGGCAGCTGGAGTGTATATGGGTTGCAGGATCAGGGATTCAGTAATGATGTGCGCGAGAGTGCCGGAAGTTTCCGGGTGAAACTATACGGATATAATTATGATGAACTTTCCTATTGGGCGGAGCAGTTGAAAGAGAAATTGTTGTTGCACCGCCGTATCAAAGAGGTTACCGTCAATTCTGAGTTTTCTTGGTGGAAGGATGATTATAGTGAGTTTTATCTGGAACTGGATAGGCTGCGGATGGCGAAAGAGAATATTACGGCTACACAGCTTTTTACCGCTTTGCGTCCGATATTCGGGCGGGACATTTATTGTGGAAATGTGCTATTTGACAATCAGACGGAACAATTGAAACTTTCATCAGTTCAAGGACAACGATATGATGTGTGGGGACTGGTCAATATTCCCCTAGTTATCAATGGGCATTCTTATAAGCTGGCCGATTTTGCTACCATTCAGAAAGGGCAATCGCCTCAAAAAGTGGCGAAAGAAAACCAGCAATACCGCCTCTGCCTGCAATATGAATATATCGGTTCGTCCGAGCAGGGAAAAAAATTGCTGACCAAGGATCTGGAAGAGTTCAACAAAGTATTACCTATGGGCTATACTGCCGAGAATGATCAGGATTACTGGTCATGGAACAAAAAAGATAACAAGCAATATGCATTGCTGCTGATTGTGATAGCCATTATTTTCTTCACGACCAGCATCTTGTTTAACTCCCTGAAGCAGCCGTTGGCTATTATCTTTGTCATTCCCATATCCTATATCGGCGTATTCCTTACGTTTTATCTTTTCGGATTAAACTTTGACCAGGGTGGATTTGCATCCTTTGTGTTGCTTTGCGGTATCACTGTGAATGCCAGTATCTATATATTGAATGAATATAATGCGATAAGAAAAAGATACCCCTTATTATTGCCTGTACGTGCCTTTACCAAAGCATGGAATTCGAAGATTATGCCTATTTTCCTGACGGTTGTATCTACTATTCTGGGTTTTATTCCCTTTATGGTAGGGGATGGGAAAGAAGCTTTCTGGTTTCCGCTGGCGGCAGGCACTATAGGCGGACTGGTGATGTCCATACTCGGTATATTTTTGTTTCTTCCTATATTCTCATTGAAGAAACAGAAAAGATAATAGAGGATTTGCTTTTCTTTCTCAATAGAAGTGTTTACTTTTGTTGTTGCAAAGAACATTAAATAAATATTATCTAATACTCGCTAATCATGTTGACTCAAATTATTAACGGCAAAATTTTTACTCCGCAAGGTTGGTTGAACGAAGGTTCTGTACTGATACGGGATAATAAAATATTGGAAGTGACTAACTGTGACCTGGCACTGATCGGTGCGAAACTGGTTGATGCCAAGGGGATGTACATTGTACCCGGATACGTGTGTATGCACGCTCATGGTGGGGGTGGACATGACTTTAACGAATGTACGGAAGAAGCATTCCGCACAGCTATAAAAGCGCATCAGAAACACGGAGCAACCAGTATCTTTCCGACTCTGTCTTCTTCTCCTTTCTCTGAAATCCGTAGGGCGGTGGATGTGTGTGAAACCCTGATGAGTGAAAAAGACAGTCCTGTACTGGGATTGCATGTGGAAGGACCTTATCTGAATCCGAAAAGAGCAGGCGAGCAGTTTGTGGGAAAATTAAAGAACCCGGATAAGGAGGAATATACTGCTTTATTGGAAACCACTAACTGCATCAAGCGTTGGGATGCCTCTCCCGAACTTCCGGGAGCACTGGAGTTTGCCCGTTACCTGAAATCAAAAGGAATATTGGTCGCTGTGTCACATACGGAATCAGAATATGAGGGAATAAAAGCGGCATTTGAAGCCGGCTTTACCCATACGGCCCATTTCTATAACGGTATGCCGGGATTCCATAAGTGTCGCGAATACAAATATGAAGGAACGGTGGAAAGTGTTTATCTCACCGACGGCATGACTATTGAATTGATAGCCGACGGTATCCATTTGCCTGCTACCATTCTTCGATTGGCTTATAAACTGAAGGGGGTAGAGAATACTTGCTTGGTTACGGATGCTCTGGCATATGCCGCTGCCGATGGGATTGAGATAACAGACCCCAATGTGATTATAGAAGACGGTGTGTGCAAAATGTCAGACCATTCATCTTTGGCAGGTAGTATAGCAACGATGGATGTACTGGTACGCACTATGGTGAAAGCAGGTATTCCGCTGGCAGATGCCGTACGGATGGCTTCCGAAACCCCGGCACGTATTATGGGGGTGGATGACCGGAAAGGTGCATTGCAGAAAGATATGGATGCCGATGTGTTGATTTTGGATAGAGAACTGAATATCCGGGCAGCATGGGCTATGGGACATTTGGTAGAAGATACGAATACGTTATTTTAAAACTCGTTGGTAGAATGAATTCAGGCTGCGCGATGACTGCTTGAAGAGGTAAGATTGTTTCTGCCAATGTCTTTTTCAGACAGAATGATAGGAGTTTATACGAACTCTTATCATTGTATTAGTAAGATGCTTTGATTGTTTGTTACAATAATCAAGGCATCTTTTTTGGGGTTTAACTCGTCATTATCAAGAGGATTTGCTACATTTGCAACTTGTTAAAACGAGAACCAACTAATAAAAACGATATGAATGAAGATTTTAGAGAAGACTTGAAGAAAGCCTGTGAAGTGATGCAGAAGGGGGGAGTGATTCTTTATCCTACTGATACAATTTGGGGAATAGGTTGTGATGCAACTAATCCGGAGGCGGTGAAACGAGTTTATGATATAAAGAAGCGTGCTGACAGTAAAGCCATGCTGGTATTGGTCGATAGCGATGTGAAAGTGGATTTTTATGTAAGTGATGTTCCGGCTGTAGCTTGGGATCTGATAGAATTTGCTACAAAGCCATTGACTATTATTTATGATGGCGCCCGTAATCTGGCAGAAAACTTGCTGGCTGAAGATGGTAGTGTAGGGATTCGCGTTTCTAACGAGGAATTTTCCAAGCAACTTTGTTTCCGCTTTCGCAAAGCCATCGTTTCGACTTCTGCTAATATCAGCGGTCAGCCTTCACCCGCCAACTTCAGTGAAATCAGCGAGGAAGTAAAGCAAGCTGTGGACTATATTGTGGAATATAGACAAGATGAAGTGGGGCATCCTAAACCATCCAGTATTATAAAATTGGGCAAAGGGGGAGAAGTGAAGATTATAAGAGAGTAAAAAAAGGAATGGACGCAATTATAGACGATAAAAAGAAAAGTTGGTTACAGCGCTTTATCTTATGGCGCGAAAAGAAGATAAAAGAGAAACATTTTATTCTTATTTTAAGTTTCCTTGCAGGTATTTTTACAGCGTTAGCTGCATGGTTTTTGAAGTTTTTGGTGGAATGGATCAAAGAGTTCCTGACAGAGAATTTTGATTCTACGGGAGTCAACTGGCTATACCTTGTCTATCCGGTTATTGGTATTTTCCTGACAGGATTGTTTATCCGTTATATAGTGAAAGATGATATAGGGCACGGCGTGACAAAAATATTATATGCCATATCCCGTCGTCAGAGCCGTATCAAGCGGCATAACACGTGGTCATCCGTGCTAGCTAGTGCCATTACCATCGGTTTTGGCGGATCGGTAGGAGCGGAGGCTCCGATTGTATTGACCGGGTCGGCTATCGGTTCCAATTTGGGCAGTGTGTTCAAAATGGAACACAAGACACTGATGTTGTTGGTGGGATGTGGTGCAGCCGGTGCGGTAGCCGGTATTTTCAAGGCTCCTATTGCGGGGTTGGTGTTTACGTTGGAAGTCTTGATGATTGATTTGACAATGGCATCATTGTTGCCGCTGCTTGTTTCCTGTGTGACGGCTGCCACGGTTTCCTATATTCTGACCGGACCTGATGCGATGTTCAAATTTCACATGGATGAGCCGTTTCTGATGGAACGTATTCCTTCAGCAATCCTGTTAGGCATTGCTTGCGGATTGGTTTCCTTGTATTTTACGCGGGCCATGAATTCTGTGGAAAATGTATTCCGTCGGTATAATAATCCGTATGTCAAGCTGGCTATAGGAGGTGCGATGCTGAGTATATTGATTTTCCTCTTTCCGCCACTGTATGGTGAAGGATATGATACCATTAATTTATTGCTGAATGGTGTAACTAATCATGACTGGAATACGGTAATGAACAACTCCATCTTTTATGGATTTGATAATCTGTTGCTCGTTTATCTGGCCATGATTATACTTTTTAAGGTATTTGCTTCCAGTGCGACGAATGGAGGTGGTGGTTGCGGTGGTATCTTTGCACCCAGTCTTTTTTTAGGGTGCATTACAGGATTTATTTTCGCCCATTTCTGTAATGAGTTCCATATCGGTCCTTATATTCCGGAAAAGAATTTTGCCCTGTTGGGAATGGCGGGACTGATGTCGGGGGTGATGCATGCTCCGCTGACGGGGATTTTCCTGATAGCCGAATTGACCGGAGGATATGATTTGTTTCTTCCTCTGATGATGGTGTCTGTCAGTTCGTATCTCACGATCATGATATTCGAACCGCATAGTATTTATTCTATGCGTTTGGCTAAGAAAGGTGAATTGATAACGCACCATAAAGACAAGGCCGTACTGACTTTGATGAATATTGACAGTGTGGTTGAAACTGATTTTGAGAAAGTGCGTCCCGATATGGACTTGGGTGAAATGGTGAAGGTAATTTCACAGGCAAAGCGTAATTTGTTTCCGGTGGTAGATATCAATGGGGAACTTTTGGGCATTGTGGTGCTGGACGATATCCGTAACATCATGTTCCGTCAGGAATTATACCATCGTTTCAAGGTGGAAAAATTTATGATTTCTCCTCCTGCACGGATCAATGTTACTGACTCTATGGAAGAAGTGATGAAGAAATTTGATGATACTAAGGCTTGGAACCTGCCTGTGATTGATGAAGAAGGAAAATATAAAGGATTTGTTTCCAAGTCGAAAATATTTAATTCATACCGTCAGGTATTGGTTGATTTCTCTGAAGATTAAATAATGTAAGTATATGGAAAAGAAGGATTTGCGGATAGTATATATGGGTACTCCCGATTTTGCGGTGGAGAGCCTGAAGAGACTGGTTGAAGGAGGTTACAATGTAGTGGGTGTAATAACCATGCCCGATAAACCGATGGGACGGCATGGCAGTGTGTTACAGCCTAGTCCGGTGAAAGAGTATGCTGTTTCTCAAGGTCTGCGGGTACTTCAGCCGGAGAAATTGAAAGAGGAGGCTTTTGTAGAGGATCTTCGTTCTTTACAGGCTGATTTGCAGATTGTAGTTGCTTTCCGTATGCTCCCTGAAGTAGTGTGGAATATGCCGCGTTTGGGTACATTTAACCTGCATGCCTCTTTATTACCTCAATATAGAGGGGCTGCTCCTATAAACTGGGCGGTGATAAACGGAGATACGGAAACAGGAATTACTACTTTCTTTTTGAAGCATGAGATAGATACGGGTGAGATTATCCAGCAGGTGCGTGTTCCCATAGCTGATACGGATAATGTAGAAATAGTACATGATAAACTGATGCGTTTGGGCGGTGATCTGGTGCTGGAAACAGTGAATGCCATTCTGGATGGTAGTGTAAAGCCCATTCCCCAGGAGGATTTGATTCAGCAGGAAACAGATTTGCGTCCGGCACCGAAGATATTTAAGGAAACTTGCCGTATAGACTGGAATAAAGGCGTGAAACAAATTTATGATTTTATTCGTGGATTGTCTCCTTATCCTGCCGCATGGACTGAACTGTGTATGGCTGATGGAAGCCGGCAGATTTTGAAAATATATGAGGCAGAGAAAGTCTTTGTATCCCATGAAATGAAAACGGGTGATATCCGTACAGATATGAAAACCTATTTCCAAATAGCTGTGAAGGACGGTTTCATCAATGTTCTCACTTTGCAGCTTGCAGGCAAGAAACGTATGTGTGTGGCCGATTTTCTGAGAGGCTACAGGACATCGGATAATAATAAGGTAGAATAGAATGATACATTAGTATGTGTGGGCTTATACATTAGTATGTATAGCCCTACACGTACTAATGTGTGGCCTCAAACATACTAACGTGTATTTGCTGTTGTATTACAGTGTACTCTTAGCATATTCTATGAAGTCGGAATGAAAATAGTAAAGGCTGTATCGAAAAAAAATTCGGATACAGCCTTTTCGTTACAATAAGACAGACAAGGAGTTGTTAAGAATCATTTAATTTTTGTGTTGGACATTTCCTCCCATGTAAACGGGAGATTGATTGACTTACTTTTATTATAACTTACTGTAACGGTTTCTTCTCCATTATTTATGGTGTTTACCTTTATTTTAAATCCTTTTAGTTTTCTCTCTTCAAATCCGGGGACACTTGACAACGGGAAGGAAACATATCCGGGACCGGGTTCCTCCTGTCTGTCGCCTTCGGCATTATGTCGTAGTTCTACAGACATATATCCGTTTTCATCAGGAACAGTACCTTCCACAGCTACAAGGCTGATCCGATGTTTGATACTGGAATTAGAACCTAATATTTGAAATAAAAGAGTCAGGTGAGTTTTGCCCATAATAGGAGTGATGAGGTTGATTCTATCCTGACCATAAACATCTTCATCTCCCTCTTTTAAAATATCCATATCTTTAGTCAATATCTTCTGTAAATACTCAATGGAGATAAACGGTCCTTTCTTATTGGCATCCCCTGTTGGATTCGCAGCATTTATGTAAGTATAAAAAATACGTTGTCCCGGATTGTTCGTTTCAAAACGTGTCAATTTATCGGGATTCACCACATACGCAATTCCATCATTATCGCTTTCTATTATTGCTTCACCGGATATTTCGCTCGGAGTCACTACGGTTGCTAAAGCGGCATTGTAGGGCATATTAGATTGCATGTCGTTTAATTCATCATCATATTCACCCAAACAGGATTGTATGAATGGAATCATTATTATGGTTAGTAAAACAATAGCTGTCGCTTTATATTTTTTCATTTCTAGGGTTTCTAAAATTGTTTCTATGGCTTAAATGCGAAGATAGCGAGTTTACTGCTTATAAAAATGTTAAATCTGCTTAAGTAAAAATTTTATTCTCCCGGATGCAGTATTTTTGCAGTCTCATCATTTATACCATAAAGAAGTGTCACAAACAATGAATGAAACAGAATTGGTGGAACGATGCGGCAAGGGTGACAACCTTGCACGCAAGCAATTGTATGAGCGTTATGCCGGGCAATTGATGGCCATTTGTGTTCGTTATACAGGTGACAGAGAAGTGGCACAAGACATTCTGCATGACGGATTCTTGAATATATTTCGTTCATTCGGTCAGTTTACCTATAAAGGAGAGGGCTCTTTGAAAGCATGGTTGGCACGTATTATGGTAAATGAGGCCTTAGGGTATCTACGCAAGAAGGTTTCCACAAATCAGGAAGTGATAGTAGAAGAATTGCCCGATGTAGCCGATGGGGATGAGGATGATTTTGAACAAATTCCCCAGTCTGTTTTAATGCAATTTATTAAAGAACTTCCGGATGGATATAGAACGGTTTTCAATTTATACGTATTAGAAGATAAGGGACACAAGGAGATTGCTGAAATGTTGGGAATCACAGAGCATACTTCATCCTCCCAATTATATAGAGCCAAAACCTTATTGATGAAAAAAATAAATGATTATAGAAAGAGGATATAGGAATGAAAGAAAAAGATAAATGGATAAAGAATTTCCGCACTCGGATGGAGGACTATTCGGAGCCGGCTCCTGCTGATCTTTGGGAACAGCTGGAAAAGGAACTGGATACGGTTCCAAAAGTAATTCCGATGTGGCGCCGCTGGCAGGCCGTAGCAGCCGTTGCCTTGTTGGTGGTTGTGTCTTCATTGACAGTATGGTTCTGGCAGTCGCCTTCGGCAAGCTACCTGGAACAACAGTCGGCGGAGTTGAATTCACTGCACGAACCCGATGAGTTGGTGCCCGGATCAATCACTCCTGAGCAACCTATGGCTCAGGTAGTTCCTGCTATCCCCTCTGGAAAAAATCAGCGTATGAAAGTTGCCCGGGCTGCTACATCAGGGGCATTATCTGCTGAACAGGAAGTTTTGACTAATCAAGAAGTGGAAGAGATACAAATAGAGGAAAATTATACAGATGAACAGAAAGAGGAACCGGCCGTAACGGAAAAGATACAACAGAAACCGGCCGGCAGGTCTTCTTATTCGGTTAAAAAGAATACTTATGCTTATGTGGCATCCCATAAAAAGCAGGATAGGAATTGGTCTATAGGACTTTCTACCGGCAATGGGACTTTTTCGTCCACGACCAGCATGGATGGTTACCTGCCTTTACCCAATGGAGCAAGAACTGCTTCATTGAATGGCGCTTATGGAATAGAGGCAAGGGCCGAAATTGATAAATTAGTTCAGTTTAATAATTTGTCGGAAGGGAGAAATGCGCAGTCTGACATAAAATATCGTATGCCGGTAACTTTCGGAGCTTCTCTTCGTTTTGATTTGAGTAACAATTGGGCACTGGAAACTGGGGTGACTTATACACAGCTTTCGTCTGAAACCCGTTCGGGAACCGAAAAAAACAATTATGGTTGGGAAGAAAAGTTGCACTATGTGGGTATTCCTTTGAAGGTGAACCGGAATATATGGAGCAACAAGCGGTTTGAAGTATATGCGTCAGCCGGTGGGGCAGTGGAAAAATGCGTATCCGGAAAACGGAGCATCATAGGCAGTGTCTCTACGCCAAGTGCAGGGAAGGATGAACAGCTTTCGGGTGGCGAGGAAGATATCAAGGTGAAACCTTTGCAATGGTCTTTGTCTGCCGCAGCAGGTGCACAGTTCAAAATAACGGAAAAGTTGGGTATCTATGCAGAACCGGGAGTCGTTTATTACTTTGATGACGGTAGCAGTGTCAATACGATTCGCAAGGAACACCCGTTTAACTTTAACATACAGTTGGGGGTGCGGTTTACTTTGCCAAAATAAAATAAACTTTTTCACTGTTCATATATAAAATATGGCTATCTTTGTTCTATATTATAAAGAATAAGAACAGTGAACTATGAATAGACCTCTGATATCTCCCTCTTTGTTGTCTGCCAACTTCGCTAATTTGCAGGCAGATATAGAGCAAATCAATCGTAGTGAAGCCGATTGGTTGCATATCGATGTAATGGATGGTGTGTTTGTACCCAATATCTCCTTTGGCTTCCCCGTATTAAAATATGTAGCTGAGTTGTCTGAAAAACCTTTGGATGTACATTTGATGATTGTCAATCCCGAGAAATTCATTAAAGAAGTGAAAGATTTGGGAACGATGATGATGAATGTGCATTATGAAGCTTGTGTGCATCTGCACAGAGTGGTGCAGCAGATAAAGGATGCCGGCATGAAAGCGGCTGTCACATTGAATCCGTCTACTCCTGTGGCTATGTTGGTTGATATCATCCGTGATGTGGATATGGTATTGCTCATGAGTGTGAATCCCGGTTTTGGCGGTCAGAAGTTTATTTTCCATACGCTGGACAAGGTAAGAGAATTGCGTGAACTAATAGCACGTACAGGTTCGCAGGCATTGATAGAAGTGGATGGAGGAGTGAATTTGGAAACCGGAAAACAGCTTGTAGAAGCGGGGGCGGATGTATTGGTAGCAGGAAATGCTGTGTTCAAAGCTCCTGATATGTTAGAAATGATACATCGCTTGAAGTCTCTTTGAACCCCAAAACAGAAGTGCAAAACATAATGGCTGTAAAGCCCTGTTCCATGTTCCGGCTGACTATCCCTTTAGTCGCCGGAATTTTTTTATCGGATACATTCTTTCAGGGAACTTTACCTGTAGCGCCTTTGGGTATTGTTGCGCTGGTATGTTTGGTAGGGATGGCTGTCTTGGTAAAATGGCAGCACTATTTTTCCCGCTGGCTGTTTGGGAGTGTAGCCTTTCTATTCTTGTTTTGCATAGGGGCATTATGGGTACAACATCAATG
Organism: Bacteroidaceae bacterium; assembly: GCA_963651205.1. Classification (GTDB taxonomy): domain Bacteria; phylum Bacteroidota; class Bacteroidia; order Bacteroidales; family Bacteroidaceae; genus Phocaeicola. The sequence continues at coordinate 229,400 of CAVJPC010000240.1, read as the reverse complement.
GGAAAGCGTGAACTATGAATGGTCACACCAAGAAAACGTGTATCAAGGAGTGATAATAGATACTCCCAAGGAAAAGGCAAAAACATATCTTTGTAAAATACGGGTGGATAAGAAATTTGCTGAGGGGGAAATGAGTCCCGTCAATCGCATTGCGCTGGTTTATGTCATAAAGGACAGCCTTTCCATGAATTTACGATGTGGGGATCATTTAAACTTTTATACACGTATGGTTACTCCTGAAAGAATGGGCATTCCCGGAGAATTTGATTATGCAGCTTATCTTTTCAGACAACAGATCAGTGGAACGGCTGTCGTTTTTTCGGGCCATTGGCATCTGACCGGAAAACATTCATCACTGACTCTGCAACAACAGGCAAATATATGGCGGGAGAAAATGCTGGATGGTTATCGGAATTGGGGATTTTCAGGAGATGAATTTGCTGTACTGTCCGCTTTGACTGTCGGTTATAAAGAAGAACTGAGTGATGAGTTGCGTGAAACTTATCAAATGGCGGGCGTCAGCCATATTTTGGCCTTATCGGGAATGCATGTGGCTGTTTTATGGGGATTGCTGGGATGGATATTGCGTCCTTTGGACAAAAGCCGTTTGCTGCGATGGGTAAAATGCAGCCTTATTGTGTTGCTGTTATGGGGATTTGCTTTTCTAGTGGGGTTACCCGCTTCGGTGATACGGGCAGTGGTAATGTGTATGTTAATGACATTGGCACGTGCGGCGGGAGAACGTGTCTTGTCGCTCAATACATTGGCAATAGCGGCATTCTTCATGCTCCTTTATAATCCCTTTTATTTATTTGAGGTCGGATTTCAGCTTTCATTTCTGGCTGTTTTTTCTATTCTGCTTGTTTATCCCGTTCTTTATCAAGGTTGGATGGTTCATCAGTCTGTTTTGCGCTATATCTGGGGAATAATGGCGGTTTCACTTGCCGCACAGTTGGGAACGGCTCCTTTAACCATTTATTATTTTTCCCATTTTCCTATACATTTTTTGCTGGCCAACCTGATAGTAGCGCCTCTGGTACTTATTATTATCTATGGAGCGGTACTGGCTTTTGTGCTGTCTCCCATTGCCGCACTGCACATAGGGGTAGTAAAAGGACTGAATAGTTTGGTAGGATTCCTTAATAGCAGTATGCAATGGGTGAAACATTTGCCTTTGTCACATTCCGGCAATGTACATTTTTCTTCTATTCAGGTCTGTATTCTGTATGTGTTATTATTTATCATATTAGCTTGGTGGTTGTATCATTCACGAAAATTACTGATTGCTGTCCTGTGTGGGATAAATCTTTTTATAGGGTTCACCTATTATCAATATTATATGAAAGAGGAGGCTTCCCAATTAATCCTCACTCATTCGCAGGTAAAAATATATCCGCAGACAGAGGTTTGGCAACAAGACAGCCTTTATCATTATAAAGGACTGAATATATGCATTTTGACAGACAACCGGTGGCAGAACAAATCCACTTCCGGTTTGTTGAATATCGATTATATGTACTTGTGCAAAGGTTTTCGGGGAAAGATTGCTCCCTTGCAAAAAATCTTCAGGATCAGGAAAATCATACTGGATACTTCGCTCAGTGACTATAGATCAACCCGTTTGAAAGAAGAATGCAGAAGTTTGGGACTGGATTATATTGATATATCTCCGAAAGGTTCTTACCGTATTCTTCTGTGAATAAAGAATTAATTTGTAAATTTGCCGTTTCAAAAGAAAAAGATTGAATATGTTATCAAAAGTAATTGCACAGGCTAATATAGACCATGCCGAAAAATGGTTTGAAAGAGCTGATAAAATAGTAATTGTCACCCACGTATCGCCGGATGGTGATGCCATTGGTTCTTCATTGGGATTGTGGCATTTCTTGGAATCGCAGGAAAAAACGGTGAATGTGATTGTTCCCAATGCTTTTCCCGATTTTCTGAGGTGGATGCCGGGAGCCAAAGATATTATCCGATATGATAAATATAAAGAGTTTGCCGATAAATTGCTGAATGAAGCCGATGTTATCTGCTGTCTGGATTTCAATGCCTTATCCCGTATTGATGCCATGGCGGATGCGGTAGCCCAGTCACCGGCCCGTAAAATGATGATTGACCATCATCTTAATCCGGAAGAATTTTGCAGAATCATTATTTCTCATCCGGGAATCTCTTCTACTTCCGAATTGGTTTTCCGGTTGATATGCCGTTTGGGATATTTTGAGGACATCACTAAGGAAGGTGCTGAATGCATCTATACGGGAATGATGACCGATACAGGCGGTTTTACTTATAACTCTAATGACCGCGAGGTTTATTTCATTATCGGTGAACTGCTTTCAAAAGGCATTGATAAGGATGAAATTTATCGGAAGGTTTACAATACTTATTCCGAAGGACGTTTACGCCTGATGGGGTATGTGTTGTATGACAAGATGCAGGTGTTCCCACAATTCAACTCGGCTTTGATATGGTTGACAAAAGATGAACAGAGCAAGTTCCAATATATAAAAGGAGATACGGAAGGGTTTGTGAATATTCCTCTTTCTATAAAGAATATCATCTTTTCTGTATTCTTGCGTGAAGACACGGAGAAAGATATGATCAAGATATCTTTGCGCTCTGTCGGTTCGTTCCCCTGTAATAAAGTGGCTGCCGAATTCTTTAACGGAGGCGGCCACCTGAATGCATCCGGTGGTGAATTTTATGGAACAATGGAGGAGGCTATTGAGCTGTTTAAACGGGCATTGGTGAAGTATGAAGAACTGCTTCTGGCAAAAAAATAGTTATTTTAGTATAATTGCGTAAAAACAATATAAAAGTTAAGGGCTTATTTATTAATTTTGCCCGAAAATATAACAGAATAAGAATGAAGAAATTAGGTATATTGTTCGCATCTGTATTTCTTTTGGGACTGGTCTTCCAGTCTTGTAATAATGGAAAGACCTATGCTGAAATGAAAGAAGAAGAGAGAGAAGCTATCAAACGGTTTATCGAAAGAGAGGATATCAATGTGATCAGCTTTGAACAGTTCCAGGAACAAGACTCTACAACTAATGTCAAAGAAAACCAGTTTGTCCTTTTCTCTGAAAATGGTGTCTATATGCAGATTGTGGAAGAAGGAAACGGTGAACATCTGAAAGACGGTCGTTATGAGATCTTGGCCCGTTATGTAGAAGAGAAAATAACTTCGGATGGATCGGACTCTTTATCTTGGAATACAGATTTTGCAAATCCTAATATGATTTATCCGGATGAAATGATGCTTACAAAAAGTGGAAAATCTTATTCGGCTACATTCACTTCAGGTATCATGATTGAGGCTTGGGGAACAACTTATGTGCCTTCGGGATGGTTAATTCCATTTAATTATATAAAAGTCGGCAGGGAAATTTCCGGCCGTTCCAAAGTCAGATTGATTGTGCCTCACAGTGAAGGACAATCTGACGCTTCTGCTTCCGTCTATCCTTGTTACTATGAAATAACTTATCAATTAGCACGATGACATTAATTAAATCAATATCCGGAATCCGCGGAACTATCGGCGGACATGTGGGGGAAGGTTTGAACCCGCTGGATATAGTGAAATTCACATCAGCTTATGCAACGCTGATACGTAAAACAACCACAGTAAAGAGCAACAAAATCGTAGTAGGACGTGATGCACGAATCTCAGGAGAGATGGTGAAGAACGTGGTGTGCGGTACCCTGATGGGTATGGGATTTGATGTAGTCAACATCGGACTGGCATCTACCCCGACTACAGAACTGGCTGTTACTATGGAAGGAGCTTGCGGTGGTATCATTTTGACCGCCAGCCACAACCCCAGACAATGGAATGCACTGAAATTACTGAATGAGCATGGAGAATTTCTTAATAAAGAAGAAGGAAACAAAGTGCTGAGTATAGCAGAAGCAGAAGCGTTTGAATTTGCCGATATCGACCACATCGGAAGCTATCGCGAAGACAATACCTACAATCAGAAGCATATTGATAGTGTGCTGGCATTGAAATTGGTGGACGTGGATGCTATCCGTAAGGCCAATTTCCGTGTAGCTATAGATTGCGTAAACTCGGTAGGTGGTATTATCCTTCCTGAGTTATTGGAACGTCTGGGTGTGAAGCATGTAGAAAAGCTCTATTGTGAAGCAACCGGTGACTTCCAGCATAATCCGGAGCCCTTGGAAAAGAACTTGGGAGATATCATGGGATTGATGGCCAAAGGAGGTTGTGACGTGGCTTTCGTTGTAGACCCGGACGTTGACCGTCTGGCTATGATCTGTGAAGATGGAAAAATGTATGGCGAAGAATATACATTGGTGACCGTGGCAGACTATGTATTGAAACATACTCCCGGAAATACCGTTTCTAACTTGAGCTCTACCCGTGCCTTGCGTGATGTAACCCGTAAATATGGTTGCGAATACAATGCTTCGGCAGTAGGTGAAGTGAATGTGGTTACCAAAATGAGAGCAACTAATGCGGTGATCGGCGGTGAAGGCAATGGTGGAGTAATCTACCCTGAAAGTCATTGCGGACGTGATGCATTGGTGGGTATCGCTTTGTTTTTAAGCCATTTGGCACACGAAGGTAAGAAAGTAAGTGAGCTGCGGGCCACTTATCCTCCTTATTTTATAGCCAAGAACCGTATCGACCTGACTCCGGAAACGGATGTGGACGCTATTCTGGCTAAAGTGAAGGAACTGTATAAGAATGAAGAGATAAACGACATAGACGGTGTGAAGATTGATTTCCCTGACAAATGGGTACATCTGCGCAAGAGTAACACTGAACCTATTATTCGTGTATATTCTGAAGCTGCAACCATGGAGGCTGCTGATGAAATAGGTCAGAAGATAATGGATGTAGTTTATAGCCTGGCAAAATAAATAGAATATTAATAGATAGATTTGCCGTATTGAATGAGATTGTATTTCGTTTGATACGGCATTTTTTTTATCTGAATGAAAGAAATACCATGAGAAAAAGCCTTTTATTTGTTTGGGCCTGTATGGGTCTGGTTTGTTTGATGAGTGCCTGTAAGACGTCTGTAAAAAGTAAGGAGTGGAAGTTGGTGTGGGTGGAGAATTTCGATCAGAAAAACAGATTTGATGAATCAGTATGGACGAAGATACCTCGTGGAACGTCAGACTGGAATAACTATATGTCTTCTTTTGACTCATGTTATGCCATGCGTGGCGGTAATCTGGTACTCCGTGGAATAGCCAACCATACCCAGAAAAATGATACGGCTCCTTATCTGACGGGGGGTGTCTATACCAAAGGAAAGAAACTGTTTACAGGAGGAAGAGTGGAGATACGTGCTAAATTGCAAGCGGCTAAAGGGGCATGGCCGGCTATATGGATGCTTCCCGAAAAAGCGGAGTGGCCCAAAGGAGGAGAGATTGATATTATGGAACGGTTGAATCATGATAGTATTGCTTATCAGACTACCCATTCCTATTATACGCATATATTAGGTATAAAAGATAATCCGCCTCACGGAGGTACCAATATGATAAATCCCGAAGAGTATAATATTTATTCGGTAGATATCTATCCGGATAGCTTGGTATTTGCTGTCAATCATCGGTACACTTACACTTATCCGCGTATTGAAACGGATAAGGAAGGGCAATTTCCCTTTTACCAACCCTATTATTTGTTGATAGATATGCAGTTGGGCGGTTCATGGGTAGGTGGGGTAGACCCGAAAGAACTGCCGGTGGAGATGCAGGTGGATTGGGTGAAGTATTACGAGAAACGCTAAATGCTGTTTGTCGGTAAATGGGGGGCTGTTCAATGTTGGACAGCCCCCCATTCTGTTTAATTATAAGGTAAATAGGCCTTGATGTAACATCATCAAAGAAAAATGTTACAGGCAGAGCATGTCTGTTCTGCCTGTAAAGATGCGTGTATCATTGTGATTACAGGATTCATAAAGCTTTGTGTACTTTTGTTTCGTCTGGAATAAGATTCTAAAGATTGGAGCAGGGACAACATTTGTTTAGCTCATTTTTATTTTCAATAGGCGTAAAGTAATTCCAGCCATTGGCTGGAATTACTTTTATGGAAGATATTTTAATGTAATAACCATGAATACACAAAGTCAAAAAGTTTCGATGGCCGAGAAAATCGGTTACAGCCTGGGGGATTGCTCGGCTAATCTGGTCTTCCAGATGATGATGATTTATCAGACAAAGTTTTATACGGACATATTCGGTCTGGAAGGTGCCATTGCCGGTACGGTGATGTTGGTGGCGCGTATCACGGATGCCTTTGTCGATCCTACAGTGGGGTTATTGAGTGACCGCACCAAGACACGTTTCGGGAAATATCGTCCGTGGGTGCTTTGGACCGCATTGCCTTTCATGGTTTTTTATGTGTTGGCTTTCTATAATCCGGGCATTGAAGATAAAGGACTGGTAGCATTGTATGCTACGCTGTCTTATACCTTGCTGATGAGCCTTTATTCTTTTAACAATACGCCGTATGCTTCTTTGGGCGGAGTGATGTCCGGTGATATAAAGGAACGTACCAGTATCACTTCCATTCGTTTTGTGGCGGCCACCATTGCCCAGTTTGTGGTGCAGGGACTTACGCTTCCTTTGGTAAGCAAGTTTTCGGATGGTGGAGACAAGGCGCACGGCTGGTTATGTACCATTGCCTTGTTCGCTTGTATCGGGCTTGTCTTTTTGGTCATCACTTTCTTCTCTGCCCGTGAGCGCATAGAGCCGCCTGCCAGCCAAAAGACAGATACGCGCCAGGATATAAAGGATGTGTTTGGCAGCATCCCTTGGCGGACAATGTTCATTCTGACACTGTTCATCTTTATCACGTTGGCTATGTGGGGAAGTGCTATGAACTATTATTTTGAGAATTATGTGGATGCCGGAGCATTGTATGCCTTTCTTGACCGTCTGGGACTGGTGGCAATGGAAACAGATGGCAGCGTGGGGTATGCTGTGTTGAATGCTTTCGGACTGGTAGTCAATTCTTCCGATAAGGCATACGAGGTAGGATTTGGAGTGTTTAATATGTTGGGAGCACTTGTCCAGTTCTTTGGGGTGATTTTCTTGTCCGGCTTTTTGGCAAACCGTTACGGCAAGAAACGCGTCTTTATCGTTTGCCTCTCACTTACGGCCCTTTTTACAGCTTTGTTCTATTTTCCGGGAAAAGCGGATGTGGAAACAATGTTTGTACTGAATTTCCTGAAGAGTCTGGCATACGCGCCGACTGTACCTTTGTTGTGGGCGATGATTGCGGATGTAGCCGACTATTCGGAATATAAAAATTACCGTCGCGCCACAGGCTTTGTGTTTGCTGGTGTAGTCTTTGCCTTGAAGGCCGGGCTGGGTATCGGTGGGGCCATCCTGGGATTTCTGCTTTCAGGATTTGGGTATGTGTCCGGTATCGGGGCGGAACAAAGCGATACGGCCATTATGGGGATCGTGCTTTCCTCCAGTCTGATTCCGGCTCTGATATTTGGAATGGGAGTAGCTGCTTTATGCTTCTATCCTATTACAAAAAAATACAACGAACAGATGCAGGCGGAACTTGCCGACCGTCGTAGTAAGGTCGGTTATTAATGAAAAAGAACAAGTTATTTACCTTAAAAACTTTGTAATATGAAAATAAGATATGTAACATTATTGGCTGCCATGGCCGGATTAATGGCCGCTTGCGGCAATGACCGGAAGGCTGGTATGCAGCCGGAACCTTCGCTGAAGGAAGCAGCCTCGGGCAAGTTTCTGATGGGGGTAGCGTTGAATGTACGTCAGGCAGCAGGTCAGGATACTTGCGCCTCGAAAGTGGTAAAACGTCATTTTAATTCCATTGTGGCCGAGAATTGCATGAAATGCGAAGTGATACATCCGGAGGAAGACCGTTTTGATTTTACGGAAGCGGACCGGCTGGTTCGTTTGGGCGAGGAGAACGATATGGCTGTTATCGGGCATTGCCTTATCTGGCATTCACAGCTGGCACCTTGGTTCTGTGTGGACGAACAAGGAAAAACAGTAAGTGCCGACATCTTGAAGGAGCGTATAAAAAAGCATATCCAGACTATTGTGACGCACTATAAAGGGCGTATAAAGGGCTGGGATGTGTTGAATGAAGCCATTGAATCGGACGGCTCCTGGCGTAAATCTCCTTTTTACGAGATATTAGGCGAAGAGTACATCCCGCTTATTTTTCAGTATGCTCATGAAGCAGATCCGGAAGCCGAACTTTACTATAATGATTATGGCATGGACGGGAAGGCTAAGCGTGACAAAGTAGTCGAATTGGTAAAGATGCTGAAAGACCGCGGACTGCGCATCGACGCGGTAGGTATGCAGGGACACATGGGAATGGATTATCCGTCGGTGTCCGAGTTTGAAGCCAGTATGCTGGCATTTGCTGCTGCCGGAGTGAAGGTGATGGTAACCGAATGGGACATGAGTGCATTGCCTACGGCACGGATGGGAGCCAATATTTCGGACACGGTGTCTTATAAACAATCCCTGAATCCCTATCCCGACGGTTTGCCCGACTCTGTGTCTGTGGCATGGAACAACCGGATGGAGGAATTTTTCGGTCTTTTCCTGAAACATTCGGATATCATTACCCGTGTGACGGTGTGGGGGGTGACGGACGGTGACTCATGGAAGAATAATTTCCCTGTGCCCGGACGTGTGGATTATCCTTTATTGTTCGACCGTGATTGCCGGCCGAAACCTTTTGTGGAAGAACTGATTGGAAAACAGAACATTTAATAACGTAACGATATGGAAAAGAAATTCAGATACTTGGTGCCCGGAGACTATATGGCAGACCCTGCCGTACATGTTTTTGACGGAAAGCTTTACATTTATCCTTCTCATGACCGCGAGAGCGGAGTGGAGGAGAATGACAATGGTGATCATTTTGACATGTGTGACTATCATGTCTTTTCTACAGAAGATGTGATGAACGGAACAGTGACCGATCACGGAGTCGTACTGAAAGTTTCGGATATCCCTTGGGCCGGGCGTCAGTTGTGGGATTGTGATGTGACTCGTAAAAACGGGAACTATTATATGTATTTTCCATTGAAAGACCGGAACGACATCTTCCGTATCGGCGTGGCGGTGAGCGATTGCCCCGAAGGACCGTTCATTCCCCAGCCCGATCCCATGCGTGGAAGCTACAGTATAGATCCGGCGGTATTTGATGATGGTAATGGGAACTATTATATGTATTTCGGCGGTTTATGGGGCGGGCAGCTTCAGCGTTATCGCAACAACAAAGCATTGGAGTGTGCGGCTTTTCCGGCTGATGGTGAACCGGCTTTGCCTTCACGTGTGGTGAAACTTTCGGACGATATGCTTCAGTTTGCCGAAGAGCCGCGGCCTTTGGTTATTCTGGATGAACACGGACAGCCGTTGACTGCCGGTGACAATGCGCGTCGCTTTTTCGAGGCTTCATGGATGCACAAGTACAACGGGAAATATTATTTTTCTTATTCCACGGGAGATACTCATCTGCTTTGCTATGCCACAGGAGATAATCCGTATGGCCCGTTCACTTATCAAGGGGTCATTTTGCAGCCTGTGGTGGGTTGGACTACTCATCATGCCATTGTGGAATACAAAGGAAAATGGTATCTGTTTCACCACGATTGTGTCCCTTCGGGGGGAACCACTTGGTTGCGCAGCCTGAAGGTATGCGAATTGGAGTATGATGCGGAAGGGAAAATAAAGACCATAGAATCTGTCTGAAAATAAATCAGTGATACATCATCCGGACAGATTGGACCGCTTGCTTTGCCGGGCATTGTCCAAACAGACCGTTTGCAGGAATCCCTTCATTGTCCGGGACTTGCAAACGGTCTTTTTATATCCGTGCTCTTCAATTACAATATCTGGTGATGTAATTGTAATTTATTGTAATATAGGATGTTATGTGTGTATTGTAACGCAAATAAAGATTCATGTAACACGTTTGAAGCAAGATGTAACTCTACGAAAGATGCGTGTATCATGTAGAGAATCCATATTCGGTGACACTTTCTATATTTGCGTTTGAAATCCGTAAAGGAATTGGTCAATTATAATACTAGAAAGACAATGAAACAAAAACAAAATCTGAAAAGATGGTCGGGCGTGCTGATCGCTTTAGGGGTGTTGGGCTCCTCCTTAACCTCATGTAGTTCGATAAAGAAAGGAAACGATTTGCCTGTTGTAGGAAAGTCTGTCGCTCTTTTCGATTACTTTAATTATAAAGGTGAGGATGATGTCTATATTTCCAATCCGCTTCCGGGGGACGATTATTTTTATAATCCCATTCTGCCGGGATGGTATTCCGATCCCAGCATTTGCACCAATGGCGAAGGCGATTATTTTCTGGCTGTTTCCACCTTTACTTATTATCCGGGTGTGCCTCTTTTCCACAGCAAGGACTTGGTGAACTGGAAGCAGGTGGGGCATATCTTGAATCGTCCTTCTCAATTAGTCAACATGGAGGGGCAACACGTAAGCGGAGGAATCTTTGCCCCGGCCATATCTTACAACCCGCATAACAAGACTTATTATATGGTTACTACCAATGTAGGTGCCGGAAACTTCTTTGTGAAGACACAAGATCCTTTTGGCGAATGGTCTGATCCTATTATGTTGCCCGAAGTGACAGGTATTGATCCCTCTTTCTTTTTCGATGAAGATGGGAAAGCCTACATTGTCAATAACGATGACGCGCCGGACAACAAGCCCGAATACAGTGGGCATCGTACCATCCGTGTGCAGGAATTTGATGTGAATGCGGACAAGACGGTGGGGCCGCGCAAGATTCTGGTGAACAAGGGAGCTCGTCCGGAGGACAAGCCCATCTGGATTGAAGGTCCGCACCTTTATAAAATAAACGGAAACTACTTCCTGATGTCTGCCGAGGGTGGAACAGCCGGATGGCATTCGGAAGTGATTTTCCGTGGTGATTCTCCGACGGGCAAATTCACACCGTGGAAGAACAACCCTATTCTGACCCAGCGTCAGCTGGATGCGGAGCGTCCCAATCCGGTGACATGCGCCGGACATGCCGACTTGGTTCAAACCCGGGAAGGGGATTGGTGGGCGGTCTTTCTGGCTTGCCGTCCCATAAACAATACGTTCGAGAATTTAGGACGTGAGACTTTTATGATGCCCGTCAAGTGGAGTGAGGATGGTTTCCCCTATATGACGCAAGGAGATGATCTGGTACCGGTCATTGTCCGCCGCGAAGGAGTGAAGCGTGACGAATCCGCCACCTTCGGAAATTTTGAAGTAAATGACGGTTTCGACGGACAAACATTGGGCATGGAATGGATGACCTTGCGTGCTCCTGCTACCGGACTTTATTCGCTTTCCCAGACCCCGGGTTATCTCACTTTGAAATGCGATTCAGTCAGTGCTTCCGAAAAGAAGGTACCGGCTTTTGTATGCCGCCGGTTGCAACATCATAAGTTCGAATGCAGCACACGTATGCTGTTCTGTCCGCAGAGCAAGGCAGAGCAGGCGGGCATATTATTGTTCAAGGACGAAAAGCACCAATATTTCCTGGCTGTGGGCAGGGATGACCAAGGTGAATGTATTTCCCTCAGGCAGATAGGCGATGGAGAAAGCAAGACGCTGGCTTCCGTCCGCCTGGACGACGGAGGAGTGCTTACCGACCTGAAGGTGGTTTCGCGCGGAACACATTATGATTTCTACTATGCTCGCCAGGAAGGTGGGTGGAACGTGTTGTGCAGGAACGTGGACGCCGGGTATCTGTCAACGGCTACTGCCGGAGGTTTTACCGGAACAACGATAGGCATGTATGCCACATCAAAATAAGTAACTGATTAAATTTTTTGTATAACTTAAATTAATGTCTTAATGAAAAATGCTATGAATTTTAAGCCAATGGGACTGATACTTCTGTTCTGTCTCATTCCTCTGTGGGCATTTGCACAGAGTGTGATGGTAAAAGGTGTAGTAAAGGACACAAGTGGTGAAGCCATCATCGGAGCCAGTGTCTTGGAAAAAGGTACTACCAACGGTACGATTACCGATTTTGATGGTAACTTTACATTGAATGTATCGAAAAATGCCGTGTTGGTGGTGAGTTTTGTCGGTTATAAGAACGAGGAAATCCCGGTAGCGGGAAAGACTTCTTTAAAGATTACATTGAAGGAAGATTCCAAAGCTTTGGAAGAAGTGGTGGTGATTGGTTACGGTAGCGCCCGCAAGAGTGACGTGACCGGATCTATTGCATCGGTAGGCGGAGAGAAGCTGCGTGAGATGCCTGCCACCAATATTACATACGCTTTGCAGAACCGCGTGGCAGGTGTGGATATGTCGCAGACTTCTTCCGCACCGGGTGCTTCCATGCAGATCCGTATCCGTGGTACCCGTTCGTTGAACGCCAGTAACGACCCGTTGGTAGTATTGGACGGAATCCCCTTTATGGGTAATTTGTCCGATATCAACCCCGGTGACATCAAGAGCATGGATATCTTGAAGGATGCATCCTCTACAGCAATCTACGGTTCGCGCGGTGCCAATGGTGTTATCCTGATCACTACACACAAAGGTGCGCAGGGGTCTCCTGCCAAGTTCACTTACAATGGGTATGCAGGTATGAAGAAAGTATTCTCCAAATATCCCATGATGAGCGGCAGCAAGTTTGCCGAAATGCGTAAACTGGCAGGAAAGTTCGAGAATTCGGTAGACGAGTCGGACGATGTGGATACTGACTGGCAGGACTTGATGTTCCGCGACGGTTATGTGAACAGCCACGATATCAGCGTGTCCGGTGGTACCAACGGCGGTGGCTACAGCTTTGGCGCGGCTTACTATAAGGATCAGGGCGTCATTCCTACTCAGAACTATACCCGTTACTCTCTGCGTGGTTCTTTCGACCAAGGCGTGGGAAAATATTTCCGCTTCGGACTGGTGAACAATACCAACTATAACGTCACCAAAGGTTCCAACATCGGACTTTACGGCGTACTTTCCATGTCTCCTATCGCCGACCCCTATAATGCGGACGGCACATTGAAACGTACCGTGAAATACAACAGTCAGGATGAGTCATTTGTACTGACCAGAGGCGTTGTGGAAGGACTGGAAGACAGTTGGCTGAGCAAGACCGAAGGCTTCGGTACGTACAACAACCTGTTTGCCGAAGTGAAATGCCCGTGGGTGGAAGGTTTGAAATACCGCATCAACCTAGGTTTGAACTATCGTTCTACCAAAGGTGGATCGTTCACCGGCGAAGGCATCAACAGCACTACGGCCGACACTCCGTCCACCGCTTCGCTGAACCACTCGGAAACGACTAACTGGACTGTAGAGAATATGCTGACTTACGATCGTACTTTCGGCAAGCACCAGCTGAACGTTGTCGGTATGTACTCTGCCGAACAGACCGTCTATACACGTTCGGACGTTGCCGGACGGGATATTCCTGCCGAATATTTCCAGTTCTACAACATCGGTCGTGCGGAAGGCACCATTACGGTGAACCCCGACAACTGGAACTACCAGAAGAGCGGTCTGATGTCTTGGATGGGCCGTGTGATGTACACATACGACAACCGATATATGTTGATGGCGACTGTACGTGCCGACGCTTCTTCACGTTTGGCAAAAGGACACCAATGGCACACTTATCCCGCCGTATCGGCAGGATGGAACATCCGTCAGGAAGAGTTTATGGACGAGGTGGACTGGATAGATATCCTGAAACTGCGTGTAGGTTACGGACAGACCTCCAACCAGTCTGTTGATCCTTACAAGACCTGGGGACGTTTGGCAACCCGTCCTTACAACTTCGGTCCTACCGGCTATGTCACCGGTTACTATGTATCCGAACTGCCCAATGCCGAACTGGGTTGGGAATACTCTTCCACATGGAACTTCGGTCTGGACTTCACCTTGCTGAGAGGACGCTTGTCCGGTACATTCGAATATTACATTCAGAAAACCACCGACTTGCTGCAAAGTGTAAACCTTCCTTCCACATCGGGAGTAAGCAGTTACATGGCCAATGTGGGAAAGACAGAAAACAAAGGTTTTGAATTTACCTTGAACGGAACGATTCTGGACAACCATAACGGATGGACATGGGATGCAAGCCTCAACCTGTCCGCCAACCGTAACAAACTGACCGAACTGGCTTCAAGATCCAAAGAGGATGAAGCGAACAACTGGTTCGTGGGCTATCCCATCGACTGTATCTACGACTATGAAAAAGTAGGCTTATGGAACAGTGACGATCCCGATTTCCAATACTTGGACATTCTGGAGCCGGGTGGCAATGAAGGAATGATCAAGGTGAAATATACCGGCGATCGTGATGCCGATGGCAAGCCGACTCGCGCCATTGGTCCCGAAGACCGTCAGGTTATCAGCCTGGAACCTAAATTCCAAGGAGGTTTCAGCACCCGCGTGGCTTATAAAGGCTTTGACTTGAACGTTATCACCGCCTTCCGTTGCGGAGGCAAGCTGATCAGTACGCTGCACCACAGCAACGGTTACCTGAATATGCTGACCGGTCGTCGCGGACAAGTGGATGTGGACTACTGGACACCGGAGAACAAGGGGGCCAAGTATCCGAAACCGGGTGGCATCCAAAGCGGTGACAATCCGAAATACGGAAGCACATTGGGTTACTTTGACTCTTCTTACTGGAAAGTACGCAACATCACGCTGGGTTACAACTTCGAGAAACAGTCCTGGCTGACCCGCATGGGCGTACAGAGCCTGCGTGCTTACCTGTCCGTACAGAATCCGTTCATCATCTGTTCTCCTTTCCACAAAGAGACCGGACTGGATCCCGAAACCAACTCTTACGGTAACGAGAATGTAGCTGTGACAGAAGGTATTCAGAAACGATTCCTGACGGTAGGTACCAACTCACCGTCCACCCGTAACTATTTATTCGGCATTAACTTAACATTCTAATGAAAGCATGACTATGAAACCTATCTTTTCAAAAATAAAAGTTCTGGGAACAGCCGCACTGGCTTTGTTCCTGACAGCATCCTGTTCAGACATTCTGGACGAGCAGCCGCGCAGCAGTTATGACCCTACCTTCTTCAAGACAGAGAAGGGAGTGGAAGGCGGTGTGACTTCCATGTATGCACACCTGCGTTACATTTACGGACAAGCCTATTACTATAATTCCTGCCTGACAGGAACCGACGAAGCGACGTGGGCATGGAGCGCCGACGGCAACTTCAAGGATGCCGACCTCTCCGGAGTGGGCAACCTGACTGCCACGACTAGCCGCACGGATGCTTTGTGGGGAACTGCTTTCTCCAACATCAACACCGCCAACGGCGTGATAGAGAACGGTGCCGAGGTGGGAGTAGCCGAGTCATTGGTTTCCGAAGCCCGCTTCTTCCGTGCGTTCGACTATTTCCTGTTGGTGCAGACCTTCGGCGGAGTGCCCCTGGACTTGGGTTCCGGCGAACTGAAGTTCAATATCACTCCCTCACGTACCTCCGTGCGCAATACCGTGCCCGAAGTGTACACCAAGGCCATCTTCCCCGACTTGCTGACCGCTATCGAGAACCTGCCCGCCAATCCCCGTGTGACGGGTGGAGTGACCAAGACCGTTGCCCGCCTGTACTTGGCAAAGGCTTACCTGACTTACGCTTGGTGGCTGAAGAATCCGAATAACATTCCTACTTATCCCGAGTGTCAGCGTACCGACCCCGACGGACACGATGCGGCATGGTACTTCCAGCAGGCATACGATGTGGCGGTTGTCGCTATCGAGAACCCCGGTCCTTTCGGTTTGCAGGAAAGTTTCTGGATGGTGAATGCCGGACCCAATGACCGTAACATGGAAATCCTGCTCTATGCAGACCATACGCAGGAAGACGAATATTATAACGGTGGCAGCCTGAGCTACGGTGGCGGCGGTGCTCCCGATAACTTTGCCGGATGGATGATGAACTGGAACTATACCGATGCGCGTTCGGCTGATAATCAGGCTGTCATCAACCGTATTGCCGAACAATGCTATGGCCGTCCATGGACCCGTATGGCTCCTCCGATGGGTGTGTTTACCAAGACGTTTGCCGACAAGGTGAACGACTCCCGTTACGACGGTACTTTCACCACCGTTTATCGCGGCAACTGGTCTACAGCCGGACAGAACTGGGAATCGGTGACCAATGCCAACGGAATGAAAGTGAAAGAACGTGAACCTATATTCTCTTTCGTGTTCCAGGATATGGATAAGATAGACTATGCAGGCGAGGGGTCTAAAAGCAATCTGGGTGCAGGTACATTGCCCGGTCGTGCCGACTGGGTATTGGGACTGGATGCGGTAGGCCGCTATGTATATCCTGGTCTGTGGAAGCTCGGTCCGTATCGTACGGACAACGGTTCCGGAGCCGGACAGCCCAATGCGGGAAGTACCCGTCCATATAACATCGCCAAGTTCTCCGAACTTTATCTGGTTGCTGCCGAAGCTGCCGTAGAAGGAGCTGCCGCACAAGCCGGCAAGTCTGCCCGTGACCTGGTGAACGTGCTTCGTGCCCGTGCAGGTCGCTGGACTTACAGCAATGCCGAGTACAAGGAAGTGGATCGTGATTTCAGTGCTGAAATGACAGCCGCCACTCCGGCAACCATTGATATCAACTATATTCTGGATGAACGCAGCCGCGAGTTCTATGGCGAAGGTTATCGTTGGTTCGACTTGGTTCGTACTCAGAAATGGAACGAATATGCTGACAGCTACGTGATTTGTGGGGGCAAGGGTGATCACAATCCGCAGACTTACAACCGTACCATCGAAGCGTTTCATTATCTCCGTCCTATCCCGCAAGGACAGTTGGAGGGCATGGAAATGACCAAAGAAGAAAAGATGGCTTATCAGAACCCGGGATACAGGGATTGATTCGGACTGATACAATGAATGAACAAGGATACCGGAAAAGGGGAATAGCACCCCTGCTTCGGTATCCTTTTTTATTTCAGCTCTATTATACCAGACTCACGTTATTATAAACCTTCCCACAGTTGATATAAACTTGTTTTTATCTTTTTCTATTCTAAAATTTCACCAGTGATCCGTGGATCAGTGCCACTGATCCATAAATCGATGACACTGATTTGTAAATCAGCGCCATTGATTATTCGATAGAACAGTATCATAAAGACTATACATACGGAAGAATAGCTCTTCCTATGCAAATGCCTTTTTAAAAACGCTATCCTTCGTTTTCTTTCAGATGCTGCTCCATGTACGTAGTCGGCGGTACCCCGTACAGTTCCTTGAAAGCAGTCGAGAAATTGTTGGGATTGGTGAATCCGGTCAAGTCCGCCACTTCGGCTATGGTGTACCGTTTCTTCGACAACAGTTCTGCCGCTTGTTTCAGTCGGATGTTCCGGATAAAGTCCCGTGTGGTCTGGTTGGTCAGTTCTTTCAGTTTACGGTGCAAGTGCACGCGGCTGATGCCTACCTCGGTGGTAATCATCTCCACGGTGAGGTTCGGATTGCTCAGGTTTTCGTTGATGACCCGCATGATTCGTTCCATCAGTTTGTCATCGGGCGACTGTACTTCTATTGGTTGTACCTTATCCTCCTGGGTCTGTTGTCCGGTATAGGTGTTGCGTAGCCGTTCACGGCTGCGGATCAGGTTGGCGGCCGTTTTCCTCAATATCTCTATATGGAAAGGTTTGGTCATGTAGGCGTCGGCTCCTGTTTCCAGTCCTTCCAGATTGTCTTCCTCCCGTGTCTTGGCGGTGAGCAGTATTACCGGGATGTGGTTCAGGTTCACGTTCTGCTTTATTTTGCGGCACAGGGTGAGTCCGTCCATTTCGGGCATCATGACATCACTTATCACCAGGTCCGGGGTTTTGTTGAAGATGCTTTCCAAGGCTTCCTTGCCGTTGCAGCTTTCCAGGGTATGGTAATCGCCTGCCAGTTCGCGGCAGATATAGCGGCGTATTTCTTCATCGTCTTCTACCACCAGTACTTTGTATTTTGTTTTGGTCCGTGTTTTTCCGTTTTCTTCTTCTTCGGTTTCATAGGGAACGGGAAGGACCGGGGCCGGAGTGTGGATCAGAGGAGCTTTGTCGGCTTCCATTTCTTCTTTGCACAGATGGGCGCATCCCAGAGGCATACGGATGATAAAGCTGCATCCAGGTTGTCCATTCGGATTATTCTCTACACGGATGGTTCCGTGGTGCAGTTCCACCAGTGAATGGGTGAGGTGAAGCCCGATGCCGGTACCTATGTTTGAGTTATTTTGGCTGTTCCGTATCTGGTAAAAGCGTTCGAATATGTGTTCTGTTTCTTTGGGAGCGATTCCTATTCCGCTATCGGTCACCATGATTTCGGCATACTGTTGCAACGGTTGCGGCAGTGCAGGGTCCTCACCGGTGTGCAGCCGTATGTCCACGCTGCCTCCTTCAGGGGTGAATTTGAAAGCATTGGACAGGATGTTCAGGATAATTTTGTCGAAGTTTACCGGGTCCACCCATAGTTTCAGGTCTTCGGTTTCTTCGTGGTGGAACCGCAAGCTGATATGTTTCTTGTTAGCTTGTTCCATAAAGGTTTCGCACAAATCATTAATGAATCCGGTCATTTCGGTTTCACGGAAAACGAGTGACATCTGTCCTTTGTCTATCTTGCGTATATCCATCAATTGGTTTACCAGCCGCAGGATTCTTTCGGAGTTGCGCCAGATGATGCGGTAGTTCTTTTGCCGTTCGTGGTCCGTATCGTTTGTCATCAGTTTTTGCAAAGGACTGATGATGAGTGACATCGGAGTACGTATCTCGTGGGAGATGTTGATGAAAAACTGTAGCTTGGCTTCGTTTATCTGTTCGGCATGGATATGTTGCATCATTTCTTGCCTTATGCGGTAACGGTGTCTCACTTGCAGGATGATGCCATAGACGGCTGCTACTGCCAACAAGGCATAGATCAGCATGGCCCAGCCCGATGCCCACCATGCCGGTGCGATGTGAATGGTGATTTCATCGGTGTCGGATTCCAGCAGATAATCTTCGGCTTTGATCCGGAAATGGTAATCGCCGGGGGGAAGATTGCTGAATGACACCCGGTTGACTCCTTTAGGCAGCTTGACCCAAGGGGTATTGTTTATGGTATATAGATACGTGATACGTTCGGAATTATTTAGTTCGCGGGTGGAGAACTCGATGCTGAAAGCGTTGTCGTTATGTGACAGGTGAAAATCCCGGGCCTCAAAGACGGAGGTGTTTATGATTTCTTTTCCGCCTGACAACATTCCTTTCCTTATGGGCTGGTCGTGCAGATAGAAGTCGATGATGCGTACGTTCCATTTTTTGGCGGGATTCGTAATCTCTTGAGGATTGAAATAGGTAATTCCGTTTGTACCTCCAAACCAAAGTATGCCGTTGCGGTCGGCAAAAGAGGCGTTTTTGCTGAATTCATTTCCTTGCAGACCGTCATCTGCATAGAAATTGTTGAAAGTGTGGGTATTCAGATTAAAACGTGACATTCCGGCATTGGTACTTATCCATAAGTTGTCCTGCCCGTCTCCCTTGATGGCATATACGGCGTTGCTGGATAGTCCGTGGGCGGTGGTGTAGGTCTTTAATTGCCGGGTTGGGGGAGTCCATTCCGCCAGTCCGTCGGAGTTGCCTATCCAGATGTTGCCTTGGGAGTCTTCATAAAGGGAGTGGATGATGTGTCTGGACAGGATTTCTTCAGTCTTGAAGTCGTCGGTGTTCAGGTCTATACATCTTATTCCGTCATACGTTCCTACATAAAGGTGGTTGTCACCGGCATACAGAAGGCAGCTTATCCATTTATATTTGTCGGTGGCTGCATTGAATTTAGGGTCATATACAGACTGTCCTGTCTTCAAGTCGTAATAGAAAAGTCCGGCTCCCATGGTGGCTATCCAGAGTCGTTTATTCTGGTCTTCAACCAGATCATACACGCGTTGGATACGGTTTCCATTCTTGTCAGTCAGGTTCTGCAGGTAGCTGCACCGTCCTGTTTTCTTATCCAGTCTGCCCAGTCCGTTGGTATAGGATCCGAACCACAGATTACGTTCAGAGTCTTCATACAGGCCGAAAACGGTGGAAGGAACCGAAGAGGGGCTGTCATGTGGGGCGTAATGAACTTTTTGCTTCAGTTCTGTGGTGATGCCGTATATGCCGTCGTTGTCAGTACCTATCCATAATATGCCTTCGTGGTCGCGGCAGAGTGAGGTGATACAGTTGGAGCCGATGATATTCTTGTTGATTGATTTGTAGCCTATGTACTTGAAACTATTGGGCTGTGCGGGAATCATCATAACCCCTTTTTGGTAAATGGCTATCCATAGGTTTCCTGCATTGTCTTTCAGGACGGAGTGCACTTTGGAGGTGCCGGAGTCGAGGTAATTATTATCAAAAGGGTAATCCGTGATGAGCTGTTTGGGGATGTTGAAAATCTTGGCGCCTTTCCCGTCCGTGCCCAGACAAAGCTCATTCTGGCTTATCTGGCAGATGGATTTGATAGGCAGGTTTTGCTTTCCTTTATAAAGGATAGGAATGAACTCTTCTGCCGGTTGGTTATATTTCAGCAATCCTTTGCCTATGGTTGCCAGGTAGATGTCTCCGTAGTTGTCTTCATAGAGGTCCACAATGGTCATTCCCTTCTCTTGTTTCAGGAAGTGCTTGCTTTTATTGTCCGCGGAGAGGCGGTAGATGCCGTTCTCACCTTGTGTTACCCAAAGATTGTGTTGCCTGTCCTCTATCATGTAGTCTGTCATTTGGGTGGGGATAGGTAAATCCGGTTTGTGTGCAGTCAGTTTCCCCTGTGTGATGGTTATGGTGCACAAGTTGTTTCCCGATACCCATATTTCTCCGTTCCTACATTCCAGAATGGACATGATATTGCTGTCAAAAGTCTTTCCGTCTTCCCGTTGCGCCCGCGCGCTGAAGCTGTCGGTTTCCGGATCGTATAGCTGTATTCCGTTATAGGTTCCTACGAACAGCCGTCCTTTGCTGTCCTCGTACAGCACTCGTACGTAGTTATGGCAGAGGGAGTACTCGTTTTCCGGGTCATGCTTGTAGGTGATGAACTTGGCTCCGTCATAGCGGTTCAGTCCGTCTTCGGTGGCAATCCATATCATGCCGTTCCGGTCCTGATATATTTTGTTGATCAGACTGCTGGAAAGTTCCCTGTCCGTTGTGAAGAATTTGTATGATTGTCCGTGGCACAACAAAGACAGAAAAAGAAATAGTATAAGAATCGTATGTTTCATCATAATATAAATATCCCGGTAAATTCAGGTGCACAAAAATAATTCAAAAAAGAATATATAGCCTAATAAATAAGGAAGTAATTTCGGTACTTTGTGCCATATCGGGCAGGTTTGTAACATGGAAAAAGGACTATGTAACATGGTTACACTCCGATATAAGGCGAATGTCCTTACCTTTGCTCTTGTTGAGCCGTGAAGAACGGAACGTAAAAACAGCCTTGTGAATTTAATACCATGAATATGAAACTTGAATGTGATTTATCCGGTATCCGGAAATGTATGATGAGTGGCTTGTCCCTGTTGCTTGCCGGAGTGTTGCAGGCGCAGAATCCGATTGTGCAGACTTGCTATACTTCTGATCCGGCACCTATGGTGCACGATGGCACCTTGTATGTTTACACGGGACACGATGAGGACCATGCCGATTTTTTCTGGATGCAGGAATGGCGCGTCTATTCTACTAAGGATATGGTGAACTGGACCGATCACGGTTCTCCGCTTGCCATCGAATCTTTCGACTGGGCGGACGATCGTGCCTGGGCATCGCAATGTATCGAACGCAACGGGAAATTCTATTGGTATGTGTGTCTGCATTCCAAGTTGACAAACACGATGGCTATCGGTGTGGCGGTGGGTGATTCGCCTACCGGCCCTTTTAAGGATGCTATCGGCAGACCGCTTTACGAAGGTAGCTGGGATTTTATTGATCCCACGGTTTTTGTGGACGATGACGGGCAGGCTTATCTATATTGGGGAAATCCGAATGTTTACTATGCCAAGCTGAATGCCGATATGGTTTCGCTGGATGGTGAGGTGTCCAAGGTGGAGCAGACTATAGAGAGTTTTGGTTCTCCGGGGCCGGACAAACGGGAGAAAGGAAAGAAATACAAGGATATTTATACGGAAGGCCCGTGGTTGCACAAGCGTGGCGGTACATATTATCTGTCGTATGCAGCCGGCGGAGTACCCGAACACATCGCTTACTCGATGAGTGACACTCCGACAGGACCTTGGAAGTATATGGGAGAAATTATGCCGTTGCAAGATACCGGTTCGTTTACCAATCACTGTGGAGTGACGGATTATAAAGGTAATTCTTATTTCTTTTATCACACCGGGAAATTACCCGGTGGGGGTGGTTTCGGACGTAGCGTGGCAGTGGAGCAGTTCAGTTACAACCCCGATGGTACCTTCCCGATAATTAATGCGACGACAGAAGGGGTGTCGCCGGTAGGCACACTGACTCCTTATCAACGTGTGGAGGCGGAAACGATAGCTTTCTCCGAAGGAGTAAAGTCGGAATGGAATGCAAAGACGGGGGTGTATGTATCCGGGATTCATGACGGGGATTATATAAAGGTACGCGAGGTGGATTTTGAAGATTTGTCGCCCAAGTGTCTTTGTGTGTCTGTTGCCAGTGCCCTTCGCGGCGGGTGGATAGAAGTCAGGACCGACAGCATCGGCGGGACGCTGATAGCTGAAACGAGGGTTCCTCATACCGGAGGATGGGAATGCTGGACAAGCATAGAGGCGGATGTGACGGTCCCTGTGACGGGTGTGCATGATGTCTATTTTGTGTTCAAAGGCAGGAAAGGATGTGAACTGTTTCATTTTGACTGGTGGAAATTCAGCCGGCAGGAAATGACAGAGCAAGAGGTGAAAGACAGGACGCAGGCCGCATCTACCAACATTCCGGGTTACGAGTATCCGCGGCTGGACGAGGAGCGTTGCGCCCACTTCCGTTTTTATGCTCCGCAAGCCGGAAGGCTTCAGGTGGACTGTTGCGGTAAGAAGTATGACATGCAGAAGGACGCGGATGGCTTCTGGACAGTGAAGACCGATCCGTTGGTCGTAGGATTCCATTATTATTTCTTGATAGCGGACGGGGTGCAGGTGCCCGATCCGTCCAGTTACACTTTCTTTGGTTGTTGCCGTATGGCGAGTGGGATAGAGGTTCCCGAGGGAGTGGAAGGTGATTACTATCGTCCTCAGCAGGGAGTACCTCATGGGCAGGTGCGCTCGTGTACTTATTATTCGGAAGCCAAAAAGGAATTCCGCCGTTGCATGGTCTATACTCCGGCAGAATATGAAACCAAGGTGAAAAAACGTTATCCGGTACTTTACCTGCAACATGGCATGGGCGAGGATGAGACGGGCTGGTCGGCACAGGGATGTATGCAACATATCATGGATAACCTGATAGCCTCCGGGCAATGTGTGCCGATGCTTGTTGTGATGGACAGTGGGGATGTGGAAGCTCCTTTTATTCCTCGCAAAGGGAAGGATGTGAATGAGGAGAGAGCTTTGTATGGTGCCTCTTTTTACAGGGTGATGCTGGAGGACTTGATACCGATGATTGACAGGACGTTCCGGACTTATACTGATCGTGAACATCGTGCAATGGCAGGATTGTCATGGGGTGGTCATCAGACTCTCACTACCACATTGCCTCATCTGGACAAGTTTTCGTATATTGGCGCATTCAGCGGTGCTATCTTCGGACTGGATGTGAAGACTTGCTTTGACGGTGTGTTTGCTGATGCCGGCAAGTTTAACAAGCAGGTACATTACTTGTTTTTGGGATGCGGAACGGAAGAGCAGTTCGGTACCCGAAAACTGGCGGAGTCTTTGCGCAAAATAGGTATTCATGTGGACTATTACGAATCGCAGGGCACAGCACACGAGTGGTTGACATGGCGTCGTTGCTTGTACCGGTTCGTGCCTCATTTGTTCAAAAATAGAAAGTAGAAAAAGAAATGAAGAAGATCATTATTATTATTACCTGCTTCATTGGTTTGTCGGGGGCGTTTGCTCAACAACGGGAAATGTTCCATAATCCGGTGATTGAGGCGGATGTACCTGACCCTTCCATGATAAGGGTGGGAAACTATTACTATCTGGTAAGCACCACCATGCACCTGATGCCGGGTTGTCCGGTGATGCGTTCAAAGGACTTGGTGCATTGGGAAACGATCAGTTATGTGTTTCAACGGCTTACTGACTTGCCCCGTTATGATTTGAAGGAAGGTACGGTATATGGTCGCGGACAATGGGCCTCCAGCATCCGCTATCATGACGGACGGTTCTATGTATGGTTCTCACCCAATGATGAACCTCATCGTGGTTATATCTATACCGCCGAAGATCCGGCGGGCGAATGGACATTAGTCTCCCGTCCGCCTCATCATCATGATGCTTCTTTGTTTTTTGACGATGACGGCAAAGTCTATCTGTTTTATGGCACCGGACAACTTCGTCAGCTCAAGAGCGACCTGAGCGATGTGGAACCGGGAGGTATAGACCAAAAGATATTCGAGCGGGATGCCGACGAGCAGGGACTTTTGGAAGGAAGTCAGGCATTCAAGCATAACGGCAGATATTACGTGATGATGATTTCCATGGACTGGAGCATTCCCGGACGGTTGCGTCGTGAGGTGTGCTATCGTGCCGACCAGATAACCGGTCCGTATGAGAAAAAGGTGATTTTAGAAACCGAATTTCAAGGATATGGTGGCGTGGGACAAGGCTGTATAGTCGATACTCCTGACGGAAACTGGTATGGCTTTATTTTTCAGGATAGGGGGGGCATAGGGCGTGTGCCCACATTGATGCCCTGCCGCTGGGAAGACGGTTGGCCGATACTGGGTGATGCGGACGGACGTGTGCCCGAGTGTATGGAGGTGCCTGCTTCCGGAGAGGAGTGTAAAGGAAGTATCATGGGAAGTGATGATTTCGACACCGACCGGTTGAGTTTGAACTGGCAGTGGAGTCACAATCCGTTGGACGATTGCTGGTCGCTGACAGAGCGTCCGGGTTTCCTGCGGTTGAGGACCGGAAGGGTGGTGGATAATCTGTTTCTGGCTCCCAATACCTTGACTCAGCGTATGAGCGGGCCGAAATGCAGCGGTGTGGTAGCTATGGATGTCTCGAAGATGAAAGAAGGGGATGTTGCGGGCTTCAGTGCTTTCAATGGGTTGTCCGGAGTGCTGGCTGTGGTCATGGAAAACGGGAAAAAGCAGTGGGTGATGTCACATCAGTCTGTCAGTCTTTCGGATCGGGAAAAAAGGGTGACTGCTGTGGAAGTGCTGGAGAAAGAACGCATAGATTGTGAGAAAGAGGTGGTCTATCTTCGTATGGAGGGCGACTTTGCCGATAAAAAAGATGAAGCCACTTTTTACTACAGTTATGACAAGAAAACGTGGAAACGAATAGGGGAGCCTTGTAAAATGGTTTTTGATTATACCAAATTCTTTATGGGAAGCAAGTTTGCTATTTTTAATTATGCTACTAAAGATTTGGGAGGATATGTGGATATAGATTATTTTGAGTACGGTAACTAAAAAGTGAATAGAATGAAACTAAAAAAATGTGTGGGGATATTTTTGTTCTCCACCTTGTGCCTGAATGTAGGAGCTATAGATCATAAAGGGATTACTTTCGACCGGCTGGCTCCCGACCGTTTCACACTGATGGAAAACGGAGTGGCCAATGAAATATTGGTGGACGAGCAGGAGGATGCCGGTGTGATGATAGCAGTAAGGAATCTTCAGAATGACTTTAAACGGGTGAGTGGCCGGGCTGCCGGGTTATGCTATACTCCCGGTGTAAAGCGCATGATTATGATAGGTACGTTGAAAAGCCGTTATATCCGGGAATTGGTAAAGGCGAAAAAGATAGATGCTTCGTTGCTGGAGGGCAAGAATGAGAAATACCTGATGACCGTGGTATCTGCTCCCTTGAACGGAGTGGATGAGGCGCTCGTCATTGTGGGAAGTGACAAACGCGGAACGATTTATGGGATTTATGAGCTTTCGGAACAGATTGGTGTTTCGCCGTGGTACGACTGGGCGGATGTGCCGGTGATGCCCCGGCAGAATCTTTCGATGACGCGTGGAAGTTATACGGCGGGAGAACCGGCGGTAAAGTATCGGGGTATCTTTTTGAATGACGAGGCTCCTTGCCTGACCGGATGGGTGAAGCACACTTATGGCACGAATTATGGTGATCATCGTTTTTATGCCCGTGTGTTCGAACTGATTTTGCGTCTGCGTGGTAACTTTATGTGGCCTGCCATGTGGGGTTGGAGCTTTTATGCGGATGATCCGGAGAACAGCAAGACCGCCCATGAGATGGGGATTATAATGGGAACCTCACACCATGAGCCTATGGCACGCAATCATCAGGAATGGGTAAGGAAGCGTAGCGAATATGGGGTGTGGGACTATGCTTCCAATCAGCAAGTGATTGACCGTTTTTTCCGTGAAGGTATGGAGCGTGCCGCCGGTACGGAAGATTTGATTACCATTGGTATGAGAGGTGACGGTGATACTCCGATGGGTGGAAAGGAAGGAGAAGATGACAAATATGTGCCGCGTGATGAGGAAAACATGCGCCTGATGGAGAAGATATTCCGGAATCAGCGTCGTATTATCAAGGAAGTGACGGGAAAAGCGCCGGAGAAACGTCCGCAGGTATGGGCTATTTATAAAGAGGTGCAACGCTATTATGACATGGGACTCCGTGTGCCCGATGATGTGATTATGTTGCTGAGTGATGACAACTGGGGGGATGTGCGCCGGTTGCCGGATGCAAAGGAGCGGAAGCGTTCCGGCGGATGGGGGATGTATTATCATGTAGATTATGTGGGGGCTCCCCGTAATTCCAAATGGTTGAATGTAACTCCTATACAAAATATGTGGGAACAGCTTCAGTTGACTTACAGCTATGGGGTGGATAAGCTTTGGATATTGAATGTGGGTGATTTGAAGCCGATGGAGTATCCTATCACTCTTTTTATGAATATGGCTTGGAATCCGGAACGCTATGCGGCAGGGAATCTGTTGGAGCATACACGGGCGTTTTGTGCGCAACAGTTCGGTGAGGAACAGGCGGATGAGGCCATGCGTATCCTGAACCTGTATTGCAAGTACAATGGACGCGTGACTCCCGAGATGCTGGATAAGGATACTTATCACTTGGCTTCGGGGGAATGGAGGCAGGTGGCCGATGAGTATGTGAAGCTGGAGGCGGAAGCCTTGCGGCAGTATTTGAAACTGGATACCGCTTACAGGGATGCTTATCGCCAACTGATTCTTTTTCCTGTGCAGGCGATGGCCAATCTATATGAAATGTACTATGCACAAGCCATGAATCACAAATTGTACCAGGAGAACAATCCGCAGGCGAATGAGTGGGCCGACAAGGTGGAGAAGGCGTTTAGGCGCGATGCGGAATTGTGCAGGGAATACAACGAAGAAATGTCGGGAGGCAAGTGGAACGGAATGATGACGCAGAAACATATAGGCTATACTTCGTGGAATGATGATTTCCCTGCCGACCGTTTGCCGGAAGTTTACCGGATAGAGCAACCGGAACAGGCTGTAGGAGGATATTTGTTTGCCGGTGACAAAGGGGTGGTTTCCATGGAGGCGGAGCATTACTTTGCATCATCCGCGGCACCGAAGACCGCCTGGACAGTCATACCGCACATGGGACGTACGCTGAGCGGAGTGGCTTTGATGCCTTATACACAGTCTGCTGAGGGAGCTTCGCTCTCTTATAAAATGAAAATACCGCAAAAAGTAGATACGGTAAATGTGTATGTCATTGTGAAATCCACCCTGCCCTTCCTCAGACGGGAAGGTCATCGCTACACGGTAGGTTTTGAAGGAGGGGAGGAGCAGACTGTCTGTTTCAATGCGGAGTTGAACGAGCATCCGGATAATGTATATCGTGTACTGTATCCCACAGTGGCCCGTCGGGTGGTGAAGACCAGGGTGAAGTTGAGTCTGCCCGACCGTGTGGATGGGACCTATACATTGGTTCTGAAACCGGTGGAATCTGCCATCGTATTTGAAAAGATAGTGGTGGATTATGGCGGTTATGAGGATAGTTATTTGTTTATGAACGAATCTCCTTGCCGGAGAAATAAGCTGAATGGACAATGAAAAATATAAGATTGACAGTTTGGATAGGAATAATGTGCGGATGGTTGGCGGCAGGAATGTTGCAGGCCGGTACACGACCGGACAATGCCCGTACGGCAGAAGAAGACGGCAGCCGCTTGTGGTTGCCGGTGATGCGCCCGGTGGAAGGTGCGGAGGTGGAAGTTATATATAAAGGAAAAGTGTCACCTACCATAGCCATTGCCATTGCTGAGTTGAAAAACGCCTGGAAGGGAGAGCCTGTACTTTTGGAGAAAAAGAGGACAGGGCAGGGGGATGGGTTTGCCATCACTTCTTCGGAACATCAGGTCCGTATTCTTTCATCCACCGAGGCAGGATTGCTTTATGGTGTTTATAGTCTGTTGCGTATGCAGGCGGCGGGGCAGGTCACAGTACCTCTGTTGGTTACTGAACAACCTGTGTATGATCTTCGCATCTTGAACCATTGGGATAATCCGGATGGTACGGTGGAGCGTGGTTATGCCGGTCGTTCTTTGTGGAATTGGAAGGAACTTCCCGGAACTTTGTCGCCACGTTATGAGGCATACGCCCGTGCCAATGCTTCTGTGGGTATTAATGGAACGGTACTAAATAATGTCAATGCCTCGCCCCAAGTGCTGGCAACCTCCAGTCTGGAGAAAGTCAAGGCATTGGCTGATGTCTTCCGGCCTTATGGTATAAAGGTCTATTTATCGGTTAATTTTGCATCTCCTATCCAGTTGGGCAAGTTGGATACGGCAGATCCGTTGGACAAGGAGATCATCCGGTGGTGGAGGCGGAAAGTGAAAGAAATCTATACGTTGATACCTGATTTTGGCGGCTTTTTGGTAAAGGCCAATTCGGAGGGGCAGCCGGGACCATGTGATTTCGGGCGTACTCATGCCGAGGGAGCGAATATGCTGGCGGATGCGTTGAAACCCTACGGAGGAATCGTGATGTGGAGGGCGTTTGTCTATAGTCCTACCGACAGTGACCGTGCCAAGCAGGCCTATTTGGAGTTTATGCCTTTAGATGGACTGTTTCGCGAGAATGTAATTGTACAGATAAAGAATGGACCGATAGATTTCCAGCCTCGCGAACCTTATAGTCCTTTGTTCACAGCTATGAAGCGGACTCCCATGATGGTGGAGTTTCAAATTACTCAGGAGTATTTAGGCTTTTCCAATCATCTGGCCTATTTGGCTCCTTTATGGGAGGAGTTCTTTGGCGAGGTACGTCCGGATAGGTTAAAAGCTGCGGCGGGTGTGGCAAACATCGGTACGGATGTGAATTGGTGCGGACACCATTTTGCGCAGGCCAACTGGTATGCTTTCGGGCGGTTGGCATGGAATCCGTCGCTGACTTCAGACCGGATTGCAGATGAGTGGTTGCGGCAGACGTTTACTTCCCAGCAGGCATTTGTCCGTCCGGTCAAAGAGATGATGTTGCAGAGTCGGGAGGCAGTGGTGAATTATATGATGCCGTTGGGGCTGCATCATCAGTTTGCATGGGGGCACCATTATGGACCTGAACCGTGGTGTAGTGTACCCGGTGCTCGTCCGGACTGGCTACCTTCTTATTATCATAAGGCAGATAAGGAGGGAATCGGTTTCGACCGTAGCAGCAAAGGGAGTGATGCCGTTTCTCAGTATCCCGATTCACTTCGTCAGATTTACAATGACAAGGCAACTTGCCCCGAGATTTATTTGCTTTGGTTCCATCATGTGCCTTGGCAACATCAGATGAAGAGCGGACGTACGCTTTGGGGGGAGTTGTGCCATGCATACGATAGAGGTGTGCGGCAGGTACGTGGTTTTCAGGAAGTATGGGATAGTGTGGAACCTTTTGTAGATGCACGCCGGTTCGGGGAAGTGCAGTCGAAATTGAAAATACAGATGCGTGACGCCGTGTGGTGGAAAGATGCTTGTCTGCTTTATTTCCAGACTTTCTCAGGGATGCCTGTTCCGGCCAGCATAGAACGTCCGGTACACGAGTTGGAGGACATGAAACGCTTCCGGTTGGAAATCTCGAACTATGAATGTCCTGAGAGTGGGTTCAATAAATAAATTACGGTTTTTAACTTTATAAGAAACATGAAATATAAGTTGGCTTTAGTAATGTCGGTTCTTTGTGCATTTTCCGCATGGACCGAAGCAAAGGTGAAATTGCCTGCCATCCTATCGGACGGTATGGTATTGCAACGTGAGCGGCCCGTTAAAATATGGGGAAATGCCGATAAAGGAGAGAGTGTGACCGTTGTTTTTAAAAAGAAGAAATTCAGTACGGTAGCCGGGGAAGATGGAAAGTGGGTGGTGGACCTGCCTCCCATGAAGGCAGGTGGCCCTTTTGAAATGATCGTGAATGATATCCGGTTGAAAGATATTCTAGTGGGTGATGTCTGGCTTTGTTCCGGACAGTCCAACATGGAATTGACCGCCGGACGGGTGACTGATAAATTTGCCGAGGAAATAGCAAGGGATGAGAATCCGATGATACGGTATGTGAAGATTCCTTTAGGCAATGATTTGCATGGACCTAAAGACGATCTGCCG
Source organism: Bacteroidaceae bacterium (assembly GCA_963651205.1). Classification (GTDB taxonomy): domain Bacteria; phylum Bacteroidota; class Bacteroidia; order Bacteroidales; family Bacteroidaceae; genus Phocaeicola. Next base: position 198,683 of record CAVJPC010000240.1, on the reverse strand, counting down.
GGAGCGGACTGGATGCCGCTGACTAAAGAAACTGCTCCTTCCTTCTCTGCTTTGGCTTATTTCTTTGCCAAGGAGATGTATAGGGAGACGCAAGTACCTGTGGGCATTGTTAACTCCAGTTGGGGGGGAAGTTCCGTCGAGGCTTGGATGAGTGAGGAGGCCTTGCAGAAGTTTCCGCGTCAGTTGCACGAGCGTGATTTGTTTAATTCGGATGAGTATCGTGAGTTGTGCAACCGTTCGGGACAGATGATGAACCGTTTTTGGGATACCGCTTTGTACAAAGGAGACTGGGGACTTCATGACGGGATATGCTGGAATCGTCCGGAACTGGATGATACGGACTGGCAGACAGTAGATATGTTTTCCAAGGAATGGGGAAGAAAGAATGGATATCCGGTGAGTGGCTCTCATTGGTTCCGTCAGAAAGTGAATGTATCAGCGGAACAAACCGGAAAAGGGGCTGTTCTTCGTTTGGGGTGTATGGTGGATGCCGACTCGGTGTTTGTGAACGGGATCTTTGTAGGAAACACTTTCTATCAGTATCCGCCGCGTATTTATCGGGTGCCGGCTTCTATACTGAAACCCGGTGAGAATCTGGTGACTGTCCGGCTGATTAATTACGGAGGGGTCGCCGGCTTTGTGCCCGATAAACCTTATTGTCTGGCATGGGGGACAGATACACTCCGTTTGTCCAACCGATGGAAATATCAATTAGGCTGTGAGATGCCTGCACGCACCAACAGTGTTTCTTTTCAGAATATTCCTACCGGTATGTATAATTCTATGATTTCCCCTCTGCGTAATCTGGCCTTTACCGGTGCGTTGTGGTATCAGGGAGAAACGAATACGGGCCGTCCTAATGAATATGAGGAATTGCTGACTGCCATGATTGTCGATTGGCGTGAGAAACTGGCTGATAAAGAATTGCCTTTCTTCATTGTACAGTTGGCCAATTTCATGCAGACACATCCACAGCCGGTAGAAAGTAATTGGGCGGCTTTGCGTGAAGCGCAACGGCAAGTAGCGTTGAAAGTCCCGAATGCAGCTTTGGCGGTGGCGATTGATTTGGGCGAGTGGAACGACATTCATCCATTAAACAAAAAAGAACTGGCAAGACGTATCTCCCTGTTGGTGAAAAGAAGGGTGTATGGTGATAAAAAGAGTGTGCACAATGGGCCCATGTGTACGGGCATAACTGTCAATCATGAAGGAAAGGTTATTCTTTCTTTCGAAGCCGGGACTGATAAATTATGGGCGGTAGATGAATTGACGGGATTTGCGATAGCTGGTGCCGATGGACATTTTCAATGGGCGGAAGCAGTTGTCGTCAATGGGAATCAGGTGGCAGTATGGCATAAAGATATCCCTCATCCTGTGACGGTACGTTATGGTTGGGATGATAATCCGGTTCATGCGAATTTGAGAAATACGGCCGGCTTGCCGGCTTCTCCTTTCCAAATTTCATTCGGGGGTCAATAATTCAATGGATATCCGACAGCGGCAAAGCCTTCTGATAACTTTTAATGGATTTTAAAGGGATGCTTGTTGCTGTCGGATTCTCTATAGCTGATACCGTGTTTCTTACAGATTTGTATAGTATATTAAAATGATGGGATAGTTAACGGGCGATTCCCTGCTATCTATCTTGACAATTTTCTTCTTTCAATTTATATTCTATCTGGCTGGCAATACCGAAAATACCTATCCCTCCTTTTATATTATTGGGAATAAGGGGAACCGCATAAATAAAGTTTTCGGCATCAAAATCTAAAGCGGAGGACATAGCATGTAAATATCTATATTCACTTTCTGAAATACTGTAAAACCGGATCGTGATGTAGCGTTCTGCTTTCTGAGAATTTGTATGTATGTAGTTAATGTCTTCTTTTAAATCTATCGTCATGTTATATTCCCCATTTTTAAAATAACTGCTTTTAAAAAGGCCAAAATAATTGTTCCACTTCTGAATAAGTTCGAATCCTTCATCTATAGCATGTCCGGGTTTGCCGTCTGTCAAGGCGGCGTCATAAATATAATTATAGTTATAAGTTGTGTCAATACTGAGAGTATCCCTGCCATCATACCATCTATGAGAATAAAAAATCTGTTTTATTTCAAGACGATAGTATTTATTCTCTTCCTCTATGTCAGGTTGTTTTAATTGAATGTTAAGCCGGAGATAATTATAATATACAGGTTTGCCTCCCACCCAGCTGTTGTAATCTCTTAAGCTTATATAGGTCGTATCTATATTTATAATCTGTAAAGGCGCGCTGATACATGTTTCCGCTTTGGCTTTATATTTACCATTTTCTGAAGTAGCCTCTATTTTCACATTATCTCCTGTCCGGAATATGCTTTTCACTGGATAGTAATCGTTTTCCGCAGTGATTGTTTCTGACAGCTTTCCATTGATATACAGGGATACAACACCATCAGTGACAGGAGTGGTAGCCGTCCATCCTGTGTAATGTAGGTAAACTCGGTTATCGTTATCTCCAGTTTTCATCAGAGCGTTTACTATCAGTTTTTTAGGCTCGTCATCGGGTAAATAGCCAATGGTATTGGTGCATGCGCCTAAAATAACAAGTGTGCAAAGAAATAAAAAATATTTTTTCATTAGGGTTTAAAATTTATAAGTGTATGAAAATGAAGGGATGCATGGCAGGATTGTCATTTTTTTCAATAGAGGCTTTCCTGTTTGTGCCTCCCTGCTGATATAAACAAAGTTAGGGTTCATGGCATTGTAGGCATTTAAGACACTGATATTCCATATTCGTTCTCCGTGCCGAGTCTGTTTATGGAAGTTGAATCCTAGATTCAATTGGTGGCTTGCAGGCAGTCTGTAATTATTTCGTGAAGTATAATGGTCCATATCTCCTTTGTTTAAATTATCCATAATCCAGGAAGGTGGTACGTTGACCGGTGGTAGTTCTGTATGTGTCTTTTCTTTAGGAAGCGTTGCCATACAACCTGATGCATAAGTCCATGACATATTGAAGTCAATCCGGCGGGTCAATTTATAATTTAGAGTGAGATTCAGGGTATGTCGGCGGTCATATTGGTAAGGAAAACGTTTGCCGTTGTTGATTCCGTCCGTACTGAACTGCCGGTCGGACTTGGATAAGGTATAGTTAATCCATCCTGTAAGGTGTCCTGCTGTTTTTTGTGCCATAAACTCCACTCCGAATGAACGTCCTTTTCCCATTTCTACTTTATCTTCCCAGTTATGCGAAGAATCTAGAAAACTTTCTCCGTCTTTATATTCTAACACATTATGCATATCCTTGTAGTATCCTTCTATGGAAAATTCCCAATTCTTGATACCGGTATAGTATACTCCCGTAGCATATTGAAAAGATTTCATGGGACGGATGTGGCGTGTGACGGGTACCCAAAGGTCGGAAGGCATGGCCAGTGATGCAGTAGATAATAATTGGGTACACTGGTTCATCTGTGAAAAAGAGCTTTTTAAGATGATATTTGAGGTTGCTTTGAAACTCACGGAAAGACGAGGTTGCAAAGAAAGATAAGTCTGTTTTTGTACATTAAAAAGTGAAAAGTGAAATCCGGCATTTATTTTCCAATGTTCGTTCAGGCTGAGGTCATCTTCGGCATACAAGGAGAAGTCATGGGCATAGATGTGAGAATTATTCAGACTATAATTGTCGTTTGCTTGTGGATCTCCATTGTCGGAATTGTGTTGTTTTCCGGTCTGCACTTCCGGAGCAAACAGATGATAGATGTATTTTCCTCCAAATTTGATATTGTGTGCTGGTGACGGGTGATAATCAAAATCCGTACTGACACTAAGGTCGTTGATGCCGGAATGAAACAAATTGTTGGAACCATTGGTGATTGTGGGACCATCAGGTTGTTGTATGTTGGAAGTTTCCTCTTGTTTGATATCAAAAACATAACGGTTGTATGCCAACGTAGTATTGCAGAATAGTTGGGGCGTGAAAATATGATTCCAGCGTGTGCTCAGTAGCATGTTTCCCCAATCGTGAGTTTGCTTGAATTTATCTTCATCTTTATATTTATAGTAGACGTGGTCTTTTCCTTTATAAAAAGAGATGAAAAGGCGGTCTTGCTCACCGAAACGGTGATTTAGCTTGGCATTGATATCATACAAACTATAACCGCCCCGTTCATCCTTTGGCATGACTAGCGGGAGGAAACAGTCAATATAACTGCGCCGTGCTGAAATAATGAAGGAAGTATGGTCTTTCCATATAGGTCCTTCAAATTGCAGATGTGAAGTGAGGAGGCCGATAGTAAAGCTTCCATGATAACGCTGCATGTTTCCGTCATTGGTACGGACATCGACAATGGATGAAAGACGTCCACCAAATCGTGCCGGAAAGCTACTTTTGTATAAATCGACTTTCTTCACAGCTTCCGGAGTGAAGACAGATAACAGGCCCAGTGTATGATCTACATTATATAAAGGTACACCGTCTAATAAATAAAGATTTTGGTCCGGACCTCCTCCGCGTACATATAGCCCGCTGGTTCCGCTCATACCATTTTGTACGCCGGGCAGTAACTGGATGGATTTTAATACGTCTGCCTCACTCATCAATGTCGGTGTGTTTTTTATGTGGAGAATAGGGATGCTGCTGGCTCCCATCCGGCTGCTTTGGATGCCGGTTTCCGGCTTGTCGGACAAGATAATGACCTCGTTTAGTTGGTTATCGTTTTTAAGTTGGATGGTCAGCAAGGTATCTTTGCATAGGTGCAAAGATACCTGTTGGGATGCATAACCGATATATGAAAAGTCTAGTTTTGTGTCCCCTTCGGGCAGTGTGATGCTGAAATGACCGAAAGGATTGGTGGTGGTTCCCATTTCATTTAGCCGGTCATAGATATTGGCGCCAATCAATGATTCTTTGGAAGCCTGGTCCAGTACATAGCCGTTCAGGGTGTGGCGGCGTTGGACGGTTTGCGCTTTTTCTTTATGTAGCAGGATATGGCTGACGGTGAAACGGAACGAAATGTTTTGCCCGCTGAAGGCTTGTTGCAGCACTTTCTTCAAGGGAGTATTTTTCAGATAAAGAGTGATGGGATGTTCCAGTTTCACCTCTTCTCCATAGATAAAAGAGTATTTTGTTACCTGTTCTATCTTGCCCGTCAATTCTTTCAGTCCGGCATTTTCCAGATTGATGGTGACGGGTTGTTCCTGTTTCTGCGCTTTCACGGTAAGCAGAGGGATAAATAGGAGGCTTATCAAGAGATATCCCTTGATGCAATAGCTGTTTGTTGATATAGGATTCATTTAGTTTCTGTTTTTTGTGTTTACTCCATTAGGTTGATGGTATATTCCGTGGGATTTTCTATAGTAAATATACCGATTCCACCTTTTACATTAGTAGGAAAGATGACAGGTGTTTGCAGCAAGTCACTGCTGTCGTGCCCAGTGTTTGCGTTGGCTGCCTTCAGATATTGGTATTCATTCTGAGGGATGGCATAATATTGTATGGTGTATTTGCCGCTTGCTTTCCTTACTTCATACTGTTTGCTGTCCATACCGAAGGTGTAATAACTTTCCAATGCCATGGTATATTGCCCGTCGGTGAAGTAGGCATCACTGAATACATTGTGATAATTGTTTATGGTGGGGATGAAATTGATGAAAGGGTCATTATTGTTGGGATTTCCCGGCTTGCCGTCCATCAGTGCCGTATCATAATAGCCGCTGCATTCCCATACGGCGGATGTGACAATGGAATCTTGCAGGGTGTTGCGGTTGACAAGGTGGTAAGCGAAATCATGTTTTATGTCCACTCGGTAGTAGTGGTGCCGGCTGCTGGATGGAGCTTTCAACTTTATTTCCCAATTGGCATATTGGACAAGCAAAAAATAACCTTCATTTTCTGATATTCCACCACTTGTTGCAATAGTATCTGCCCGGACTATTTCAATGGGCTCGCATACGGTGGTTTCTGCGTTTGCCTTATACTTGCCGTCTTTGGTTTCCACTTCGATGCGTATATGGTCTCCGGTTCTGAAACAGCTGTTTATCTGATAGAAATAATCCATATACTCCGATTCATAATCATTGGCAGAATGGTGCGTACATTCGGTAACTGTTTCCGAAAGGACATCATTGATGTAAAGACGGATAATCCCGTTCTTTACCACTTGGGGGGCGCGATAACCGGATAGAGCCAGGAAGATGGCATTGTCGGTGCTGCCTGCATTCATCATGGCATTGATAATGAGTTTCTGCGGCTCATCATCGGGCAATACTTCGATATCGTTGGTACAAGCAACCAACAGGTGGACGAATGAAAGGAGTAAAAGTGCTTTTTTCATTGTTGCTTAAAATTTATAAGTATACGAGAACGAAGGTAGGAAAGGGAGAAGGGTGACCTTCTGTATCACCGGAATCTTTTTACCATCCGATTCTGTATAATAATCTATATAGACATGGTGCGGGTTCAAGGCATTATAGACATTCATGATGCTTACATTCCATATCCGTTCTCCATGTCTGGTTTTCTTGTGGAAGTTAAAACCTACATTCAGCTGGTGGCTGGCAGGCAGCCGGTAATTGTTGCGTGAGGTGCTGTATTCTATAGGAAAAACAGATCCATGGTTCGTTTGTCCCGATCCGGGATTTCCTCCGGGCAGGATGATGGTGACTTTCTCTTTAGGCAGCGTAGTGACATTGCCCGAAGCGTAGTTCCAGGAGGCGCTCATGTCCACTCTCTTGCCTAGCCGGTGGTTTAGGGTGATGTTTACAGAGTGGCGGCGGTCGTATTTATAAGGAAACCGTTCACCTCCGTTTATGTTTCCTTCGCTGAACTTGCGGTCGGCTTTGGCCAGGGTATAGTTCACCCATCCGGTGGTGCGTCCGGTCTTCTTTTCCAGCATGAATTCTATGCCGAAGTTACGTCCTTTGCCCATTCCGACTTTTTCCTCCCAATTGATGGAGTTGCCGGACAGCGTGTTACCATCCTTGTACTCCAGCACATTCTTCAACATCTTGTAATAACCTTCTATAGAGAACTCCCATCCTTTGATTCCCGTATAATATCCTCCGATGGAGAACTGGCGTGCCTGCATCGGACGGATTTTTCGGGTAACCGGTACCCATAAGTCCGTAGGAAGGGAAATGTTGGACGAGGACAGCAAATGGACATATTGGGTCATGTGCGTATAAGCCGTCTTGAAGGTAAGGGAACGGGTGGCATTGAAACAGACGGATAAGCGGGGTTCCAAAGAAGCATAAGTATGTTTCTGTACCCGGAACAACGAGAAGTGTGCACCTATATTCGTCTTCCAGCGGTTATTCCATCTGAAATCATCTTCCGCATAAAGGGATGCTTCGTGCGAGCGGACTGCTTCGTGTCCTGCAACGGTATACACTTTGTCCGGCTCCTCAGGTTTGTCGGGAGAGTGTACAAATGTATGTTGTATTTCTGGACGGAAGGTGTGATAAAGATAGTTCCCGCCAAATTTGATGAAATGGGACGGGGACGGGTGGAAGTCGAAATCGGAGGTCAGTCCCCAATCTTCTATGCCGGAATGATAGCGGCTGTCGAAACGCCGGTTGTTGGAGATGGAATTGTTTTTGGTGTTGAAACGGAAACGGTTATAGGACACGGTGATGTTATGGAACAGACGGTCACCGAATACATGGTTCCACCGCAGTGTACCCAGTGTGCTTCCCCAGGCTATCACCTGCCTGTCTTTTGCAGCCGTTTCCCCTTCATCATTGTAATAAGAGGAAGTGTTGCTATAGCTGGCATGGTCTTTCCCCTTATAAAAGGAGAGGAACAGGCGGTCGCGGTCATTGAGACGATGATTCAGCTTGGCATTGATATCATATAGATAGTAACCTCCTTTTGCATCTTCATCCAGGAAAGGCTTGATGATCAGATCGGCATAGCTGCGTCGGGCGGAGATGATGAATGATGTCCGGTCTTTCCACAACGGTCCTTCAAAGTGCATCCGCGAGGTGAGCAAGCCCACCGTCAGACTGCCGTGATAATGCCTCATATCTCCATCGTTGGTGCGCACATCGATAACAGAAGACAGTCTTCCGCCGAAGCGTGCCGGGAAACTGCCTTTGTATAAATCCACTTTCTTGACGGACTCCGGGGTGAAGATGGATAGGATACCCAGTGTATGGTCTACATTATATAAAGGTACGCCGTCCAGCAGATAGAGGTTCTGGTCGGGGCTTCCGCCGCGTACATAGAGTCCGCTGGTGCCTGTGATCCCTCCTTGTACGCCGGGGAGGAGTTGGATGGATTTCAGCACATCCGCTTCGCTGAGCAATGCGGGTGTATTCTTTATATGTGCCAATGGAACGCTGCTTGCCCCCATCCGGCTGCTTTGAATGCCGGTTTCCGGTTTGTCAGACAAAATAACCACTTCCTCCAATTGGTTGTCACTTTGTAGTTGGAAGGTGAGCAGTGTATCCTCGCATAGTTGCAAGGATACCTGCCGTGAGGCATAGCCTATATATGAAATGTTCAGTGTTGTTTCGCCTTCGGGCAATGTGATGCTGAAATATCCGAATGGGTTGGTGGTCGTTCCCTCCTCATTCCGTTTATCGAAGATATTGGCACCGATGAGTGTCTCTTTCGAGAGGCTATCCAGTACATAGCCGTTCAGTGTAAAGCGTTTCTTTGGGTCTTTTGTCTTTTCCTTTTTTAATATGATATGATGTTTGTTGATTTCAAAACGAATGCCTTGTCCTGCAAAAGCTTTTTGCAGAACGATTCTCAAGGGTACTTTCTTCAGGCTGAGTGTAACGGGGTGCTTGAATACGACCTCTTCGCCATAAATGAAAGAATACCCCGAGGCTTTCTCTATTTTGGCGGTGAAATCTTTCAGACTTCCCTCCTTCAGATGGATGCTGATGGGCATATCCGGAGTCTGTGCCTGCAATGAAAGGGAAACGATTAGTAACAGTATCAAGGAAAATACCTTGATACTGTGCTTTCTGCAAATTAAAAAAATCATTTAGTTTTTAGTTTTCTTGCTTTAATTCAATGACATTTGTTTGTGTCGCTTTATAAGTAAAGCCACCGATAGGGGCTAGCATATCAAGTATTTCTTCCAGCGTTTCGCCTTGTTTGAAACGTGCGTTGAGCTTATAGTGGCGCAAATGTTCACCTTCTATATGGATGGTGACATTGAAATGATGGGATAACTCGCGGGCGATTTCCCCCATGGTGGCATTGTCGAAAGACAGGATGCCTTCGCACCAACTGATTTCGTCACCGGCATCCGTTTCGGGATGCATGGTGAGCACGCTCGTAGCTTTACGGTAAACAGCGGTTTCATTGGGCTTCAATATCAGCTGCTTGCCGTTGCGGTTGTCGCTCACGGCCACGCTTCCTTGCAGAAGCGTGGTTTCTATCAACGAATCAGCGGAATAGGCATTGACATTGAAATGCGTTCCCAATACACTGACCGTTACGCCGTTAGTCTCAACGAGGAAAGGCTTTTCAGGATTCTTACTGACTTCAAAGTAAGCTTCGCCGTTCAGTTTCACAATGCGTTCCTTGCCGAAAGTTTCGGGGTAACTCAACTGTGAATACCGGTTCAGTATTACTTCCGAGCCGTCGGGCAACTGGATACATTGTGTCTCGGATCCGGTAGTGGCCAGTAGCATACGTGCGGGATGCTGGTAAGAATGGAACATCCATCCGAAACCAATGAGAAGGACGAGACCGGCAGCCACAGCCGAAACATACCGAATGGAAAGTATTTTCCGTTTGCGGCGGGCCGGTTCAAGGCGTTGTTGCAACATGCCATAACTTTCTTCGGCCGAGAATTTTCCCTGCGGTGAATGAGTGGATGAAGCCAGTTGCTCCAACCATCCGTCCAGTTCTTTATCTGATTTCGGTGAATCCATCTTATTTCATTTGCCCGGCAAAGATACTACTTCTTTTGCAAACGGATAGATATTTCGGAGGCTTTTGCATCTTTCCCGTCAGGAGTACAAGTGAGCCGTAAGGCGCGTTGTATTCCGTTTATTTTCTTTGGATAGAGAGTTATATCTATTTTTATTGATTTTTTTCCTTTTGGAATGACGGGGTGGGGATCTTGAATGCTGAAACCACTGCCCCCCATAGGGCTGCTAATGGTCAGTTTACGGTCAGTATCCTGTTTCTCGCCGGCTATTATTTTCAAAGTGAGAGTTTCTTCCTCATTCTTGATATCATAGGTGTGGGATATGGATTGCTTTTCAAAACCTATGTACTCTTTGGGATAGTTGTCACTGTTGCTGCATGCACTTATAAGCAAGGCATAGAAAAATGGTAATGCTAAACGTGTACTTGTTCTCATGTCTTTTTGTTTTTAGTTTGTTAGTTTCTATCAATAAAGACAGGAGAACCTGGAAATCTCCCTACTGCTTTCCCCTAAAATAATTGTTAATTTTTTCTTTCAGTCGGGTCACGGCTTTCTGTAATTGAGCGTCCACCGTTTTTGGGCTTATGTTAAGTTCTTCAGCAACAGATGTATAGCTTTGTTTTTCTTCACGTACCTTGATGAAGATTTCCCGGCATCTTTCGGGTAATTCATTGAGTGATTTTTCGTAGATGCTGAATAATTCTTCGTCTATCATCCGTTCTTCGGGGGAAGAAGTGGGGGATGAGGATTCGGGAACACTCTCTAATGGTGAGGCTTCCCGTCGCTGCTCTTTCTCCAGATAGTTCAGGGCAGCGTTGCGGACCAGTGTATAGCTGTATTTGTTGAAATCATCGGGGATGGGCAGGCGTTTCCGGTTGTTCCATATCCCGGTAAAGACATCCAGGGCTACTTCTTGTGCCCATTCATCCCGTTGAAGGTAGTAGAAAGCAATACGGAAGAAACGGTCATAATACATATCGTATAATGATCTGAAATCTTGTTGGGAATCATGCTTCTGTATTTCTTTAAGTAGTTCAGTTACCTCCATTGCCGTACGGGGCGTGTTTGTTAGTTGATAAAATCGGATGCAAAGCTACTAAAATGTGAATAGATGTGCTATTCCTTTTAGAACTTTTAGCGGGAAATATTGAGGGACGAATGATGGATGTGGCATTTTATCTTCCATACTCTTTTTTTTTCACCGGGATGAAATTTAATTCTATTGAAAAATAACTTTAGTTCTTTTGAACAAGAACTTTAGTTTCTTCGAAGAATAATTTTTGTTTCAATGCGGTGTAATAAGATGAAACACTTTTAGAAATATGTCAATAAAACCATTCTTTTGATGTGTTTGTATGCTATTTGTAACCAAATTATGTGTGATAAGCAATGAAAAAAAACAAACTGTATCTTGGAGAAGGAATAGCTCTTGATAAAAAGATATGCTGTTATGAAGGACAATCTAGGAAAGAGAATCTGCGGTAGACTGTAAACGGTGGTGAAAAAGTATATAAACATGGTAGCAATGATAGTAGTTCAGACATTTAAATAATTACTGCAACCATCAATAAAAGCCTTTGTTTATAGGGGAATTGCGTTATAGTGGTAGCAGTGGTAGAAGAAATAAAAAAGAATAATTAGGTGCGCCGGATGCTAGGGTGTTCGGCGCACTTGTCTCATGAAAGCAAATGATTATTCTTTTCATTCTGTCCAAAGCATGTCGCTCATGATTCCGTCAGAAATAAAGATGCCTTTGCGGGTGAGTCTCAATACATCATTGACAAGTTCCAATGTACCTTGCTTTAAATGCGGAGCAGCCATGCGAAGACAATAGTCGTATAACTTTTCTCCAAATTCATCACGTAGTTTTGAAAGTGGCATTCCCCATTCCGTGCGGATGCGGGTAATGACAAAGTCATTATATCGGGTATATAAATCCAATTCTTCTATTTCGAAAACGGGTGCCCCTGCGGAGATTCCTTTCATATATGTATCCAGTGAGGCGATATTCCATTGGCGGGAAACGCCATTATATGAGTGGGCGGAAGGACCGCAGCCCAAATACTTTTTCTCTGTCCAGTAACTGGAATTGTGGCGTGAGTAAAGGCCCGGCAGCGAGAAATTGGAAATTTCATAATGATCGTACCCTTCGGAGGTCAGCCGGTCTATCAGTGTGCTGAATAAGGAAACGCTTAAATCCTCATCCGCTTCTTCCACTTTATGCTGTTCACGCAGCTTCCACAATACGGTATCTTCTTCGTATATCAGGTGATAGGCGGATATATGTTCGGGGTGTAATAAAAGGGCTTGATCCAAATCTTGTTGCCAGGTTGATAAGGTTTCTCCGGGCAGGCCATACATCAGATCAATGCTGATATTCTGAAATCCGGCGGCACGGCAGTTCTGGAAAGCTTCGATGGCTTGCCGGGCGGTGTGACGGCGTTGCAGTACTTTCAAAATGGATTCGTTAAAAGTCTGAATGCCCATACTCAGCCGATTGAAGGGTAGGGTACGGAGCATGGCGATATAGTCCGGGGTCAGATCGTCAGGATTGGCTTCAAGGGTTATTTCGGGATGACTGCTGATGGAATAGTTCCTATATATATAGGAGAAGATAGTCTCAAAGTCTTCTTTGTCAAGCTGAGAAGGAGTGCCTCCTCCCCAATAAATGGTTTCAACCGTTTCACCGCCAAGGTACTCTTTTCGCATTTCCAGTTCACTGCATAATGTATGCACGTATTCTGTTTTTCTCTCGCTTTGAGTAGTAGAGAAGAAATCGCAATAAATGCAACGTCGTTTGCAAAAAGGAACATGAAGATAAATACCTGCCATAAATTTATAATTTTCAGCAAAGCTATAAAAAAAGGGCTTATCAGACAAATTAAAGCCTACTAACGCCAAGAATGTGAAGACATAAGCCTATGATTTCTTAACAACCTGTCGTAAAACATAGTTTAGTAACACCTCTCTTTAAGTTGCTTTTTTTCTCTTTATTTTCTAATTTGCGCTCCACATTTTTAGGAGATATGAAACACATATCCGTTTGTTAATAATTAAACCTTAGATATCATGAAAGTATATCAGACTAACGAAATTAAAAACATTGCACTTCTTGGCAATGATGGCTCAGGTAAAACCACCCTCACAGAGTCTTTACTCTTTGAGAGTGGTATTATAAAACGTCGTGGCAGAATAACTGCCAAAAACACGGTTAGTGATTATTTTCCGGTAGAGCAAGAGTATGGTTATTCAGTGTTCTCTACCGTTTATCATGTAGAATGGAACGGAAAGAAACTAAATATAATTGACTGTCCGGGTAGTGATGACTTTGTAGGTGCTGCAATGACTGCACTGAATGTGACAGATACAGCTGTCTTATTGCTGAATGGACAATATGGTCCCGAAGTCGGTACTCAGAACCATTTCCGTTACACCGAGAAACTGGGTAAACCGGTTATCTTTCTGGTAAATCAACTCGATAATGAAAAATGTGACTACGATAACGTGCTGGAACAGTTGAAGAATATTTATGGTTCCAAGGTAGTTCCCGTGCAATATCCCCTCGAAACAGGTCCTAATTTCCATGAACTCATTGACGTGCTGTTGATGAAGAAATATTCATGGGGTCCTGAGGGAGGTGCTCCTACTATCGAAGATATTCCCGATTCTGAAAAGGAAAAAGCATTGGAAATGCATAAAGCTTTGGTAGAAGCTGCCGCTGAAAATGATGAGACATTGATGGAAAAATTCTTCGAATCGGAATCGTTGACTGAAGACGAAATGCGTGAAGGTATCCGTAAAGGTTTGGCTGCACGTGGCATGTTCCCCGTATTCTGCGTATGTGCAGGTAAGGATATGGGTGTCCGTCGTCTGATGGAGTTCTTGGGCAATGTTGTTCCGTTCGTATCAGATATGCCGGTGGTTCACAATACGCGTGGTGTTCCTGTTCCTCCCGATGCAAATGGTCCTACTTCTCTTTATTTTTTCAAGACTGCTGTTGAACCACATATTGGTGGTGTTCAGTACTTTAAAGTAATGAGTGGCAAGGTACATGAAGGGGATGACTTGACTAATGCCGACCGTGGTTCCAAGGAACGTATAGCACAACTTTTTGTTTGTGCAGGTGCCAACCGTATTCCGGTGCAAGAGCTGGTAGCCGGCGATATAGGTTGTACGGTGAAACTGAAAGATGTTAAAACAGGAAACACCTTGAATGGCAAAGACTGCGAAAATCGATTCAATTTCATTAAGTATCCTAATGCTAAATATTCTCGTGCCATCAAGCCGGTAAATGAAGCCGATGTGGAAAAAATGATGGTTATCCTGAACCGTATGCGTGAAGAAGATCCTACTTGGGAAGTAGAACAGTCTAAGGAATTGAAACAAACCATTGTACACGGACAAGGGGAATTTCATCTTCGTACGTTGAAATGGCGCCTGGAAAATAATGAAAAGTTGCAGATCAAGTTTGAAGAGCCTAAGATTCCATACCGCGAGACAATAACAAAAGCAGCTCGTGCCGACTATCGTCACAAAAAGCAGTCGGGTGGTGCGGGTCAGTTCGGTGAAGTTCACCTTATTGTTGAACCTTATTATGAAGGTATGCCTGTACCCGAAACATATAAGTTTAATGGTCAGGAATTCAAGATAAATGTGAAAGGCACTGAGGAAGTTCCGTTGGAATGGGGTGGTAAATTAATCTTTATTAACAGCATTGTGGGTGGTTCTATTGATGCCCGTTTCTTGCCGGCTATTTTGAAAGGTATTATGAGTCGTATGGAACAAGGTCCGTTGACGGGTTCCTATGCACGGGATGTACGTGTAATTGTATATGACGGTAAGATGCACCCGGTAGATTCCAATGAAATCTCGTTTATGCTTGCAGGACGTAATGCGTTCAGTGAAGCATTTAAGAATGCAGGACCCAAGATTCTGGAGCCGATTTATGACGTCGAAGTTTTTGTTCCCAGTGATAAAATGGGCGATGTAATGAGTGATTTACAAGGTCGTCGCGGTATGATTATGGGTATGAGCAGTGAAAGCGGTTATGAAAAACTGGTTGCTAAAGTGCCTCTGAAAGAAATGTCTTCTTATTCTACTTCTCTGAGCTCTTTGACAGGTGGTCGTGCTTCATTTATAATGAAGTTTGCCAGCTATGAATTGGTTCCGACGGATGTACAAGATAAATTAATGAAGGAATTTGAGGCTAAAGAAAATAAAGATGATTAATTGAAGTGTAAGATTTCATACTTAGAAGAGGTGTATTTCGTTAAAAATACACCTCTTTTTATTTAAGGGAACTTAAACTTTTAGGTTTATTATTTTGTTGTGAACTTAATTTTTTATTATTTTTGCAAACCAAATTGCGTTAATTTTGTTATAGTAGTCAGAATCTTAGCTTAAATGACTTTTTCGGTTAATTATAGAGAATAGCCGTTTAAATTTGGTTAATCTATTATGTAATGAGATTTAACGCTTTTAATTTTGCTGGCATGAAAAAGTCTACTATTTGGGTATTAGGTATTGTAATGGGACTGTCATTTCTCAGCTTATTGTATTTGCAGGTAAGCTATATTGAAGAAATGGTGAAAATGCGCAAGGGACAATTCGACGAATCGGTTCAGCGCAGCTTAGTTCAGGCGTGTCGAAATATTGAGTTGGTGGAAACTAAAAAGTATCTTGAAGATGACGCAATTGCTACGGAAAAGGCGGCGCAGTTATCCAAAGAAGAGTCTGGCGGGAATAAGGGAGAGGAAGGCAGCGATGTGGTAGCCCATACTCATGAATATTCCATCACTTCCGACGGATTGAATGGTTACTCAACTTTTGAATTGAAGATGAGGTTCAGTGCGAACCGCCCCTCAAATATTCCTAAAGCGATTATTTCGACCGGTAAGAACATTCCGCAGACTTCAAGAGCCTTGCAGGAAATAATTAAAGACAGATATGTGTACCAGCGTGCATTGCTGGACGAAGTGGTCTATAACATTTTGTATACTGCTAGTGACAAACCGTTGAACAAAAGAATCAACTTTAAGCAGTTGGATTTGTTCTTAAAAACAGAATTGTTGAATAATGGGATTGATATTCCTTATCATTTTACGGTGACAGACCGTGACGGAACGGAAGTTTACCATTGTCCGGATTATACCAAAGAGGGTAGTGAAAATACTTATCCGCAGGTTTTATTTAAAAATGATCCTCCTGCGCGGATGGCAACAGTAAATATTCACTTCCCTACATTGAACAGTTACATATTCAGTTCTGTTAAATTTATGATCCCGTCACTGATCTTCACATTCGTATTGCTTGTGACGTTCATCTTTACTATCTATATCATCTTCCGTCAGAAGAAGTTGACCGAAATAAAGAATGACTTCATAAACAATATGACACATGAGTTCAAGACGCCTATTTCTACCATATCGTTGGCGGCTCAGATGTTGAAGGACCCGGCAGTAGGAAAATCCCCTGCCATGTTCCAGCACATATCGGGAGTGATTAATGACGAGACGAAACGCTTGCGTTTCCAGGTAGAAAAAGTATTGCAGATGTCTATGTTCGAGAAGCAGAAGGCAACGCTGAAGATGAAAGAAGTGAATGCAAATGATTTGATAGCCGGTGTGGTTAATACCTTTACATTGAAGGTGGAGAAATACAACGGTAAAATTACTTCGAATCTGGATGCGGTAAATCCGGATATATTTGTAGACGAGATGCATTTTACGAATGTTGTTTTCAACTTGCTGGACAATGCGGTGAAATATAAAAAACCGGAAGGTGAACTGCTGCTGAATGTACGTACCTGGAATGAATCAGGTAAACTCTATATCTCTATTCAGGACAATGGTATAGGCATCAAGAAAGAGAACCTGAAGAAGATATTTGATAAGTTCTATCGTGTGCATACCGGCAACCTGCATGATGTGAAAGGTTTTGGTTTGGGGCTGGCTTATGTAAAGAAAATAATTCAAGATCACAAAGGTACTATACGTGCCGAGAGTGAACTGAATGTAGGAACTAAATTTATAATTGTATTACCTTTATTAAAAAATGAATAATATGGACGAGAAATTGCGTATCTTGTTATGCGAAGATGATGAGAATCTTGGCATGCTATTGAGAGAATATTTGCAGGCAAAAGGCTACTCGGCCGAACTTTGCCCGGATGGTGAGGCAGGCTACAAAGCTTTCCTTAAGAACAAATACGACTTATGTGTATTGGATGTGATGATGCCGAAGAAAGACGGTTTTACTTTGGCTCAGGAAATTCGTCAGGCTAATGCTGAAATTCCTATCATCTTCTTGACTGCTAAAACATTAAAAGAAGATATCCTGGAAGGTTTCAAGATTGGTGCGGACGACTATATCACTAAACCGTTCAGCATGGAAGAGTTGACTTTCCGTATCGAAGCTATCTTACGTCGTGTACGTGGTAAGAGAAATAAGGAAAGCAACATCTACAAGATTGGTCGTTTCACTTTCGATACCCAGAAGCAAATTCTGGCTATTGATGGCAAACAGACTAAGCTGACGACTAAGGAATCTGAATTACTGGGCCTGCTTTGCGCTCATGCCAATGAAATTCTACAGCGTGATTTCGCATTGAAGACTATCTGGATTGATGATAACTATTTCAATGCACGAAGCATGGATGTGTATATCACTAAGTTGCGTAAGCATCTGAAAGAAGATGACTCTATCGAAATTATCAATATTCACGGAAAGGGTTATAAACTGATTACTCCGGAAGTAGAATAAGGTTGGCTAAAATAGATGAAATAAAAAAGCCCGAAACGAATGTTCCGGGCTTTTTTATTTTTGTTCTCTTATACTTTAATCAACAATGCGTTTGTTTAATACAATATAAACAATTAGACCAATAACAATAAGAGCGGCACTTCCACCTAAAACACCGTTATCGTTAATTGCTGCACTCCCGGTAAAGAAAACACCGACTAAAATAGCGGCACCGATGATCATCAGTATCAGACCTAAATTCTTAAGTAAGCTTTTCATGTGTGTATTTTATTAATAGATTATATTTATTCTTGTGTACAAATTAAAGCATAATTCTTTTATCATGGAAATTATTTTAGGAAAAAAAGATGAAAACGTCGAAAAACTTTAGTCTTTGATGTTGGTGAATACCTTTCTTAATACATCTTGGCTGACTTTCAGTTCTTCCAGCGTTAATCCTTGCAATGCTTCTTTCAATGTCTTGTTTGCGATGAAGCGTGCTTTTCCTTCCAGTTCCCTGCCGGTTTTAGTCAAATGTATCAAATTAGTACGTCGGTCTCTTTTATCGGCAATGCGGACTACCAAATGTTGGCGTTCCATATTGTCAATCAAGCGGGTCATGCTGGGTTTGTCTTTAAAAGTGGCATTACAAAGCTCTTGTTGTGTAACACCGTCTTTTTCCCATAGGAAAAGGAGAACTGTCCACTGTTCGGGGGTGATTTCCACTCCATTCTGGCGGAAGTTCCGGCTCAGTTTCCGGTTAATGGCGGCAGATACTTTGCCATTCAATATGGCAAATATTAATTGGATATCAAAGCTAAATTGTTCTATCATGGAATTATTGTTTAAACAACTTTGCAAAGATACGATTCTTGTCGGATATAACTTGTTTTTCACAGGTAAAAAATACAAAAAGGCAGATTAATTGTAAGATGAAACTATATTTTTTAAAGAAAATAGTGATAACTCTTTGTAGATTAAGATAAAATGTCTACTTTTGCACTCGCATTTGAAATTTTAATTTAATAATTTAATTAACGTAGTATGAATCAATACGAAACCGTTTTCATTTTAACTCCCGTTTTATCTGATGTTCAGATGAAGGAAGCGGTAGAAAAATTCAAAGGTATTCTGACTGCAGAAGGTGCAGAGATTATCAATGAAGAAAACTGGGGCTTGAAGAAGCTGGCTTACCCCATCCAGAAGAAATCAACTGGTTTTTATCAGCTGATAGAGTTCAAAGCAGAACCGCAGGTTATCGAAAAGTTAGAAATTAACTTCCGTCGTGACGAACGTGTCATCCGTTTCCTGACTTTCAGAATGGATAAATACGCTGCTGAATATGCTGCTAAGAGAAGAAATGTTAAATCAACTAAAAAGGAGGATTAATCATGGCACAGCAACAATCAGAAATCAGATATTTAACTCCGCCCTCAGTAGACGTTAAAAAGAAAAAATACTGCCGTTTCAAAAAAAGTGGTATTAAGTACATTGATTACAAAGATCCTGAATTCTTGAAGAAATTCTTGAATGAACAGGGTAAGATCCTTCCTCGCCGTATTACAGGTACTTCTTTGAAGTTCCAACGTCGTATTGCGCAGGCTGTTAAAAGAGCACGTCACTTGGCGTTACTTCCATTTGTAACTGACATGATGAAATAATAAGGAGGAATAAGTATGGAAATAATTTTGAAAGAAGACGTAGTTAACTTAGGCTACAAGAATGATATTGTAACTGTAAAGTCAGGTTACGGTCGTAACTATCTTATTCCGACTGGTAAGGCTGTGATTGCTTCACCCGCTGCTAAGAAAATGTTGGCAGAAGAGTTGAAACAACGCGCTCACAAATTGGAAAAGATCAAGAAAGATGCTGAAGCTATCGCAGAACAGTTGAAGGATGTAACTTTGACTATTGCTACTAAAGTAAGTGCTACAGGTACTATCTTTGGTTCTGTTAGCAACATCCAGATCGCTGAAGAATTGGAAAAAATGGGCCACAAGGTTGACAGAAAGATTATCGTTGTGAAAGATACTGTGAAAGAAGTCGGTTCTTACAAAGCTATCGTTAAACTTCACAAGGAAGTTTCTGTAGAAATTCCATTCGAAGTAGTTGCTGAATAAAATCTGTAAATACTTTAAAGTATAATGATGCTGAAAAAGCCCGGTTCGTGAGAGCCGGGCTTTTTCTTTTAATATGTTTGATTTATTAATTCAATCGTTTCTTTTATAACTTTTTGAGGAGTGGAAAAAGGATTTTCATCAAAGGTATTTGGAGTATACGTAATGAGTTGCGGATATCCGGATTTTGCAGATAGGCTTCCCATACCTCGTAGATGTCTTTATAGATGGCATTATTTAGTCTGTAGGCGGCTTTGCTAGACATGTAACGTACCACATGTTCTTGCTTGTATGTATAATAATTTTTGTTCTCTTCATTTATTTTTCTGCATGCCTTATAGGCCTGTAAAAGCTTTAAAATAAACTGTTTGTCAGATATCTGTTGCATCAGCGCTGAGTTTTTCAATACTTCTAATGCATCTTCTGAATATTCAAGATTTTGCGAAACAAAAGGAGCATTGGTATTGTCTTCTAAAATAGAAGCTTTGATGGTTTGAAGTGAATCCTGTTTTTGTATTAGCAATCGGAAGAAATTAATCTCATTTAAATATGCGGCTTCGGCCTGATTGATACTTTTCAAATTCTCTTCTAATTCCATTTTTATCATTTGCATACTTTCTTTTATCTGCTTCTCTTGTGAGGCACTGCTTATGAAATCAGTTCCGGCAAGAGTGATAAATACACCGGCAATAACAATAGATAATTCACGGAAATAGTTTCCCAACTTCCAGTTTTGAAGTATCTCTTTTAGATTTGTCTTTTTCATATTATGCTTTTGTTTGTGGTTTGAGAAACAAAAGTAGATAATTTGTATTGTAAAACAATGGAATGTTGGTAGAAAGGGAGAGGTAAAGGCATAAAAAAAAGTCTGTTGTGCTTTCGCACGGCAGACTTTCAATTCTCTCTAGTGTTCGTACTGAAATTATTCAGCCTTAGTAGAGTCACAGCAAGCAGCTGTAGAATCACAACAAGCAGCTGAATCTGCAACAACTTCTTCTACAACAGCAGCTTCTTCTACTACTGCAACTGAGTCAGTTGCTTCAGCGTTGTTATTTGCAGCTTTGTTTCCGCAAGATGCGAAAGAAACAGCTACGAATGCTACGAACAAAAATACTAATTTTTTCATTTTCTTTGCTTTTTAAATCTGTAATACTAATGTTGCTTTCTTAAAACGATGCAAAGGTATATACTTTTTCAATACGTTGTACCAAAAAGAACAACTTTTTTTCTAATTTTTTATGTTATACAACCTATTCTGCTGATTGATAGCATGTTTTACAACATATTTATTGTTCTGCAATGCTATTATACAAGAAACGCTTGATGCTTTTCTTGGGAGTTTTTTCAAATTCAGTGGGATAGAGCTGTATTTTGCTTACTTGTTCATAACTCCCTACTAATTTATTCAGATTCTTCAAGTTCTCATCCATCACTGTTTTCAGATTTTCAGGAGTGTTGAGCCCCAAACTATCCAAGCTGTCGTAATCAGGATAAACCAAAGCCACCAGTTTCTTGTTGCGCTCTATCACCAAACTTTCCAGGACAAATGGCATATTGTTTAGTTTGGATTCTATCTCTTCGGGGAAGATATTTTGTCCATTGGAACTTAGGAGCATGGTTTTGCTTCGTCCACGTATATAAATGAATCCGTTGGCATCTATTGTACCCAAATCGCCTGTTTTTAACCAGCCGTCTTCAGTAAATACTTCACGGGTAGCCTCTTCATTCTTATAATAACCCTTCATCACGTTTTCACCACGTACCTGGATTTCTCCTGTGATATTGTAAGGGTCCTCCGAATCAATTCGTACTTCCATAATATCCAAAATCTTTCCGGCAGAGCCCGGGATAAATTCATTCCAGGGAGCGTAGCTGATTAGTGGAGCGCATTCGGTCATTCCGTAACCGATAGTGAAAGGGAATTTTATCTTGTAGAAAAATTCGGTAACTTCCGGATTCATGGCAGCTCCTCCGATAATAACTTCTTTAAATCGTCCTCCCAGTGCATCAATCAGCTTTTTTCGGATCTGTGTATAAATTTGGTTATCCAATAGAGGTATATTGAGTGCCCACTTCATACTTCGTTTGTTGATGAGTGGCTGAATGACATTCTTATAAATTTTTTCTATAACTAGTGGTACAGTAATGATAAGATTAGGTTTCACTTCTTCAAAAGCTCTCATAAGGATTTTAGGAGAAGGCGTTTTGCCTAATAAAGTGACATGCGTACCTACAGCAGTGGCGGTCAGGAAATCGAAAGCACATCCGTAGGCATGTGCCAAGGGGAGGAAAGAAAGTACTTTTTCTCCTTTTTTTAAAAGCTCCGTACGGATGCCGAAGGTAACATTTCCTGCCAGGTTGTTACCTGTAATCATTACCCCTTTGCTGAATCCGGTAGTGCCTGAGGTATAATTCAGCAGCATGACCTTCTCATTTGAAAGTTCCGTATAATTGATGTTTTCTTTATGGAAACCTTTAGGGTAGTTCTTATTCATTGCTGCATCTATGTTTTTTATGAATTTTTGGACGGTTTCCCCGTCACGCTGATGCAGGCATCTGAAATCGGTCAGAGAGAACACGCCTCGTAAGCCGCTCAATGCTTCTTCTTCCAAATTTTCCCATATATTGTCACTGGTAAACAGGAAAGTAGATTCGGAATGATTTACGATATGATGAACATCATTTGGTTTGAAATCCTGCAAAATAGGCACTACAATGGCTCCATAAGTGACAGTTGCCAGATAGGCAATGCACCAACGGGAAGTATTTTTACCTATAATGGATATTTTATCGCCACGGCGCAGACTACAATGTTGGAATAACAAGTGTATTTTGGCAATTTCTTCTGCCACTTGTCCATATGTAAACGTGGTATCTTCACCATAATCTGTGTAACAGGGTAGATCCCAGTTTTCTTTGAAGCTATTCTCATATAGCTTGATAAAGTTCTCTTTTATCATTGCACAATTTTTGATGTAATGTGCAAAAATAAGCATAATTATTGGTATTCTAAAGAATTTAAGCAGAATAATATGTACCTTTGTCCGCTAATTAGATAAAAAAGGTATGATTGATACGACAATTTTCCAAGATAAAACGGCCGTTTATTATACATTAGGCTGCAAATTGAATTTTTCAGAAACCTCAACTATCGGTAAGACGCTGAAAGAAGCGGGTATACGGACAGTGCGCAAAGGTGAAAAAGCCGATATCTGTGTGATTAATACTTGTTCTGTGACTGAAGTGGCAGATAAGAAGTGCCGTCAGGCGATTCATCGTCTGGTTAAACAGCATCCGGGTGCTTATGTGGTGGTGACAGGGTGTTATGCCCAGTTAAAGCCCGATCAGGTAGCCAACATAGAAGGTGTGGATGTGGTACTGGGAGCAGAACAAAAGGGGGAGCTGATGAATTACTTGGGAAATCTGGAAAAACATACTCAGGGTGAGGCGATTACTACAGCTACCAAAGACATACGCAGTTTCTCACCGTCGTGTTCCAGAGGCGATCGTACCCGTTATTTTTTGAAAGTACAGGATGGTTGTGATTATTTCTGTTCCTATTGCACCATTCCGTTTGCCCGTGGCCGTAGCCGTAACGGGTGCATTGAAGAAATTGTGGAACAGGCACGTCGGGCAGCGGTTGAGGGAGGAAGAGAAATTGTAATCACCGGAGTGAATATTGGAGATTTCGGAAAAACAACGGGTGAAAATTTCTTTGATCTGGTAAAGGCTTTGGATCAGGTAGAAGGGATTGAGCGTTATCGTATTTCTTCCATTGAACCTAATTTACTGACGGATGAAATAATAGAATATGTATCTCGTTCACGTGCATTTATGCCGCATTTCCATATCCCTTTGCAGTCGGGAAGTGATGAGGTGTTGAAATTAATGAGACGGCGGTATGATACAACATTATTTGCCTCCAAGATTCGTAAAATCAAGGAAATCATGCCGGATGCATTTATCGGTGTGGATGTAATTGTGGGGACTCGTGGCGAGACAGAGGAATATTTTGAAGATGCTTATCGTTTTATCGAAGGGCTGGATGTGACACAATTGCATGTTTTCAGTTATTCAGAACGCCCCGGTACACAGGCTTTGAAAATAGAGCATGTGGTGACTCCGGAGGAAAAACATCACCGTAGTCAGAGGTTGCTGGCCTTGTCTGATGAAAAGACAAAGGCATTTTATGCTTCCCATATGGGAAAAGAGGCTTGGGTGTTGATGGAGAAGTCCAAGGCAGGAACTCCTATGCATGGATTTACTGATAATTATATCCGTGTGGAATTGGAGCATAATGAACAGTTGGATAATCAATTGGTCCATGTAAAATTGGGTGGCTTTAATGAAGAAGGTACAGCATTGATGGGTACTTTAGTATGAATTGGTCCATGCATCGGGCGATATTTTGAAAAGAGATGAAAAAGGTATCTGTTGTTATATTGAATTGGAACGGAGCGGATATGCTCCGTGAATTTCTACCTGCTGTTATTGAATATTCAGTGGGAGAGGGGATTGAGATTTGTGTGGCAGACAATGCTTCTACTGATATATCGCGTGAAGTGCTTCGAACGGAATTTCCTACAGTCCGCCTGATAGAATTAGATCAAAATTATGGCTTTGCCGAAGGTTACAACCGTGCTTTAGCTCAAGTGGAGGCCGAATATGTGGTTTTACTGAATAGTGATGTGGAGGTTACTCCACATTGGTTGGAACCTTTGCAGGATTATATGGATGCTCATCCTGATACAGTGGCCTGCCAGCCTAAACTGTTAAGCCAGCGTAATAAAGATTATTTTGAATATGCCGGAGCATCAGGAGGGTTTATTGACCGTTACGGATATCCTTTTTGTCGGGGACGTATTTTTGATGTGGTTGAAAAAGATGAAGGACAATACAATTCCGTGTTGAATGTACTGTGGGCAACGGGAGCGGCTCTTTTTATTCGTTTGGCGGATTATCGTGAGGCGGGAGGCTTGGATGGTCAGTTTTTTGCCCATATGGAAGAAATAGACCTATGCTGGCGTTTACGTAGCCGGGGAAAAAGGATAGTCTGTATTCCGCAGAGTGTAGCATATCATGTAGGAGGAGCTACACTGAAAAAGGAGAACCCGAGGAAGACTTTTCTAAATTTCAGAAATAATCTGTTGATGCTCTATAAGAATTTGCCGGAAAAGGAGTTAAAACATGTACTTTTTGTGCGTGGCATATTGGACAGGGTGGCTGCTTTGGTTTTTTATCTGAAAAAAGACAAGGAAAACGCCCGTGCTGTTATGAAAGCGCGGAAAGAATTTGAGGATATAAGATACTCTTTTGCAGCTTCCCGTATAGAAAATATGATGAAGTCTACGGATGAAATATTATCGGAACGAGTGCATTTTAGTATTCTTATGAAATATTATTTGTTTGGTAAAAAACATTTTTCTCAGTTGAAACTTTTTTAAATTGCTTCTCTTTATATTTCTTTTTATACCATAATTCCTGTATCTTTGTTTGGTGAAATTTAATCAAAAAAGAAAAGGAGCTCTAAATGAATGTTCATGAGATAAAGTCTATCGAAGCAAAGTCTATTCTGTCACGATTGAGAAGTAAAGATAATTTTTTTGGTATTGCTTATAACATGAACCTGTATAGAGGATGTCAGCATGGTTGTATTTATTGTGATACACGTAGCTGTTGCTATGGCATAGGTAATATTTCTCAAATTTCGGTTAAGAAGAATGCTTTGGAATTGTTGGACCATGAGTTGGAAACGAAGCGTGGAAAAGCGACTATCGGTACCGGTTCCATGAACGATCCTTATATGCCGTTGGAGAAACAGATCAGGTTGACCCGGGGAGCGTTAGAACTCATTGCCAAGCATCACTTTCCCGTTCATGTAATAACAAAAAGTGACCTTGTGACTCGTGATGCCGACTTGTTGCAAGACATAGGGCAGACCTATGCTGCCGTTAGCTTTACTATAACCACGGCGGATGATGAATTGGCACACAAACTGGAACCTAATGCACCCACATCTTCTGAACGCTTTAAAGCGATGAAGATTTTGTCTGATCGGGGGATATATACAGGAGTTACACTAATGCCTGTTTTGCCTTTTATAAATGATTCTATAGAAGATATTGAGGAAATAGTGGAGAAAGCAGCTGAAGCCGGAGCATCCTATGTGCTTCCCATGTTTGGGGTGACATTAAGAAGAGGTTCCCGTGAATATTTCTATGAAAAAATAGAGAAAATCTTTCCTAAAATGACTAAGCGGTATAAAACTTATTTCGAAGACCGTTATGAATGCATTTCTCCTAATGCGCATTATCTGAATGAGTTTTTTTATAATAAGATAGAAACATTAGGTATCAGTGCCAACATGAAATTTTATCATTCTGAAGGAAAAAAGCAACTTTCTTTGTTTTAGTAGGTAGAATTGTTAACTTTGTTTTCATATCCATTTAGAATGGATAAGGACAATGCTTCAATATTTCTAAAAAATACGACTATGGACAGATTAGTAAGAAAAATTGGTTTGGTGGCGCATGATGCCATGAAGAAGGACTTGATAGAATGGGCTCTGTGGAATTCAGAGAGATTGATCGGTCATAAATTCTATTGTACGGGTACTACCGGTACACTGATTCGTGAAGCTTTAAAAGAAAAGCATCCGGATGTGGAGTGGGACATCACTATCTTAAAATCAGGTCCTTTAGGTGGTGACCAGCAGATAGGTTCACGCATTGTAGAAGGAGAAATAGATTATTTGTTCTTCTTTACAGATCCGATGACTTTACAGCCACACGATACGGATGTGAAGGCATTGACCCGGCTGGCGGGGGTGGAGAATATTGTGTTCTGTTGTAACCGTTCTACGGCAGATCATATTATTTCCAGTCCGCTATTTCTTGATCCGGAGTATGAACGTACTCATCCGGACTATACGGGTTACACAAAGCGATTTGAAAATAAGGCAGTTGTATCTGAGGCTGTAGAACAGGTGAAGAAACGAAAGGGTAAAAGGGTGAAGAAATAATTATAATTCATCAGGGAAATTGATCGTTAAATACTAATTTATCGGTTAGATTGGAACGCAAATGACACAAATCTAATCTTCCGGCAGGTTTATATCCATGCTGCGCAGCTATTAATTTGCGTCTTTTGTGTCATTTACGTTCCATAAATTCCCCTTTTAAGGCAACTATGCTTTTGCCGACGAGTTCTTAGCGTACGTAATGTACTTCTACGCCTATATTTTTGCAATCACCTCCCATAGGAGGGTTTTCTTTTGATAATCGGATGGCTATTTCTATAATGGAAGGGAACTCGTTAAACAGTCTTTGTCCTATGCGCTCACAGACATGTTCCAAGAGCTTGGACGGAATTTTCATTTCCTCTTTTACAGTTTCATGTATATCGGCATAACTCACAGTTCCATCCAGTTCATCAGTTTGGGCGGCATGAGTGAAGTCGGTTTTTAGTCTCAAATCAACGATGAAATTGGCTCCTACCACCGTTTCTTGTGGGTCTACTCCGTGATGACCGAAAAGCCTGACGCCTTCCAGATAAATATACATAGATGTTGCTTTCATTGTCTTTCTTTTCTGTTTTATTGAAGTAACAAAAGTAAGGTTTTCACTTCATATCTCAAAATGAAAAATCATTGTAATCGCTTTCCCCTTTATTTGTTTTATAGGTCAATTTCATAGTATTAACACTCAATGCAGTTAACGGCACGGTTGTTTTCATTAATTTTGTGTTTATGAAAAAAAAGACCCGTAAATTACTAAAGATAGGTACCATTGTAATGGGAGCATTGCTGTTCGTTATTCTAATTCTGGTAGCTTTTATAATTAATTTTGTATTTACACCGGATAAGTTAACACCGGTAGTATTGGATGTTGCCAACCGCTCATTGGATGCAGACCTGAAAATAAAGAGTGTGGAACTGACTTTCTTTTCCACGTTCCCGAAATTCGGATTGAAAGTTGATGAAGGTACTTTAGTTTCCAAGGTATTGAACGACAGCCTTCCACAAAAGACGGATTCTTTGTTGGCATTTAAAGAATGTGTGCTGACAGTGAATCCTTTGGATTATCTTTTAAAAAATAAGATAAGTGTGCACAATCTGTCTTTAAGGAATGTTTCTGTCTATGCCTATCGGAATAAATCAGGAAGGGCGAATTGGGATATGGCAAAAGCTTCTTCTGATACATTGATTGTAGAGGAGGACACCGTTTCTCAAAGTAAATTTGATAGTGAGATAGATATCCGTCAGATTGAGTTGAAGCATGCTAATTTAATTTTTGATGACCGTAATACAGAGATTTACTCACGTATAGATGATGCTAATCTGCGTCTTAGACTGGCGTTGACAAAAGGAGTTTCTTCTTTGGGGATGGAATTTGATAATAAGAATATTCTTTTTTGGCAGCAAGGCGAATTGTTGATTAATAAGGTGGTAACTTCTTTGCAGACTGATATTGACGTAGATCGTCGTACCGCATTATGGACACTGAAAAATACAGAATTGACTGTAAATGGTATCCGGCTGGATGTTAATGGTGAATTGAAACGTGATACGGTTGCAAAAATAGTGAGTATGGATTTGAAATATGGACTGCATGCACCCTCCATGGAAACAGTTCTGAATATGATTCCGGAAGCTTATGTAAAACGAGGACAAATCTCGGCGAAAGGTGAAGTCATAGTCAATGGTACATTGAAAGGAAATTATGGAAACAAGCAGCTTCCTGCTGTATCATTGAATATCAAAATAAATGATGCATCCGCCCGGTATGCAGGATTACCTTATGATATTGATAATTTCACTGCTGATTTCGAATCATATGTTGACCTGATGCGTCACGACCCTTCATTCCTGAATCTGAAAATTCTTCATTTTAAAGGAGCACATACTGAGATTCTGGCAGATGCGAAAGTGGAGGATTTATTGATAGATCCGCTCATAACGCTTCATACCGAATCTACGGTTGATCTGGATGCTTTGGCTAAAACCTTTCCTTTGCAGGAAAGTGTAACTATCCGGGGAAAACTAGATGCGGGATTGAATTTGAAATGTCGTCTTTCTTCCTTGAAAAAACAGGATATAGGGCGTATCAAGTTAGCTGGAAAGTTGGCTTTGAAGGATTTTGAATTGAAAGATACAGCAAAAGATTTTGATTTCCTGAGTAATGCCGATTTTATTTTCAGTGATAGCGAAACATTGCAGGCTGAATTGGATATCAGGGAAATAAGATTAAACAGCAAGAGACTTTTTTCTGAAATAGACCGGATGAAGGCTAAAGTTATTTCGACTAATCCTCAAGATACTACGAAGATTGTAACATTACAATGTGAACTGGAAATGAATAAATTGCGTGCGAATATGGGAGATTCTCTTAAAATATATAGCGGTAAGACTACTGCGTCCGGTACACTTGCTCCAAGTGAGCAAGATCCGGTAATGCCGATAATAAGTCTTTCCATGCGTACGGATTCTCTGTTTTTTAGCGCCAACGAAACTAAATTGGCACTTGGCGTTGCAGGCATCAAAGCGAAGGCTGAAAAAAAGAGCGACTCATTATGGTTGCCCCGAGGTATTATCGGCTTTGACCGCTTGTTGGTGCGTACTCCTGAGTTTGCTCTGCCTGTGCGGATGCGTAAGACGGCCGTGACAATAGATGGTCCGAAAATTACATTAAAAAATGCTTCAATGAGGATTGGTCGTTCAAATTTGGTTGCTACCGGAGATGTAACGGGACTCTATCGTGCAATGACTAAAAACGAGGTTTTGAAGGCACATTTGGCAATTTCATCCGAGATGATTGACTGTAACCAATTGATCAATTCACTTTCTTTTCCTGAAGATTCGGTGTCGCTGGCCGAGGTAGATTCAACGTCTTCTACGGAAATGAAATTGTTTGTATTGCCGGGTAATATTGATTTTGAATTGAAGGCGGATTTGAAGAAGGTAGTGTTTGACAAGATGGAATTTGAGGATGTGCGCGGGGATATAGATTTAAAGAATCGTACTTTGCATTTAAGAAATCTGGATATGCGTGCACTGGATGCGGATATGAGTGCGGTCATGGTATATCGTGCAGATTCGGTTAGAGGGGGATATACTGGTTTTGATTTTAAAATAAAGGATATCAATGTAGCTAAACTGGTGGATTTCATACCCTCTATGGATACCATTGTCCCCATGTTGAGATCTTTTAAAGGAAGGGTACAGTTTGATGTGGCGGCAGAGGCGCGTCTGGATTCAAACATGAATATTCGTATACCGACTTTACGTTCAGCTATGCATATAAAGGGGGATAGCCTGGTGCTGATGGACGGGGAGACTTTTGCTGAAATCTCAAAGATGTTGATGTTCAAGAATAAAAAGAAAAATGTATTTGATAGTATTTCTGTCAATGTAGTAGTTAATGACGGAAGCGTTCTTGTTTATCCTTTTCAGGTATCCATTGACCGTTATAAGGCTGCTATAGGAGGGGAACAAGGACTGGATATGAATTTTAACTATCATATTTCCATTCTGAAATCGCCTTTGCCATTTAAGGCTGGAGTGAATATTTCCGGTAATCCGGATAAAATGAGAATCCGTTTAGGTAAAGCCAAATATAAAAATGATGTGACTCCTGTAGCCATTCATAAAGTGGATAGTACTCGTATGGATTTGGGCAAGCGTATCGTAGAACGATTTCATCGCATTGTGGGGGCAAAGTGAGAAAGAAAAAACTCCTTCATGAATCTCATAAAGGAGTTTTTTCTTTTGTGTACATTATATAATAACCATTATCCGCATCTGGACGTACCGCAAGTTTTGCAGATAAGGCATCCCTCCTGATATACCAGTGTCTCATTACCACAGTTCGGACATTTTTGTCCTTCAGCATTGGTGCCGTCAACTACGTATTTCTTAAGTGCGCGTTCTACACCGTTTTTCCATGTGTTAATATTTTCACTGTCCAGTTGCAGGGAATCTACCAATTTGATGACACGATCTATAGGCATTCTCCAACGAAGTACGCCTGAAATCAATTTGGCATAGTTCCAATATTCTTTATTGAACTTTTCAGATAAACCTTCGATAGTTGTCTTGTATCCACGTTTGTTTTCGAACTGGAAGTCATAGCGTTTGTTGCCTTCTTCATCAATGTTTTTGATGATGCGTCCGGTGGTGACTGATTTGGGTAATGATATACCTTCATCATCATCTTGCAGACCGGTAAAGATCTCATAAGGATGTCCGTCGAGCAAACCGACAAATGCTACCCATTTTTCCTTATTATTTTGGAAGCGTACTACTTCTGCTTCTAATACTTTAGGGCGTACTTCTACTACAGTAGGTGGTTTGCAGGGAAGGAGTTCTTCTTTTTTATCTTTCTTGTCTTTCTTGGTGGAAAGCAAGACTCCGGAACGGGAGCCGTCACGATAAACTGTACAGCCTTTACAACCTGAACGCCATGCTTCTACATATAGGCGGTTCACCAGATCTTCATCTACGTCATTCGGCAGATTGATTGTTACACTGATTGAATGGTCAACCCACTTTTGGATGCGTCCCTGCATCTTTACTTTCATCAACCAGTCAACATCATTGGATGTGGCTTTATAATAAGGTGACTTTTCCACCAATTCATCAATTTCTTCTTGTGTATAGCGTTTGGCAGGATCGTAACCGTTTACAGTCATCCATTCAACAAATTTATGATGGAATACAATATATTCTTCAAAAGCATCCCCTGTTTCATCTACAAAGTCTACGTGAGTCTGAGGATCATTCGGGTTGACTTTTCTTCTACGCTTATAAACCGGCATAAATACAGGTTCTATGCCAGAGGTAGTCTGTGTCATCAAACTCGTGGTTCCGGTAGGAGCGATAGTCAGACAGGCAATATTCCGTCGTCCGTACTTTTTCATCTCTTCATACAGATCGGGATCAGCTTCTTTCAGGCGGTTGATAAACGGATTATTTTTTTCACGCTCACTGTCATAGATAGCAAACGCGCCACGCTCTTTTGCCATGTTGACAGATGAACGATATGCTTCCAATGCAACCGTTTTATGTACTTTTTCAGAGAATTCAGTTGCTTCTTCTGTTCCGTAACGTAAGCCCATAGCAGCAAGCATATCACCTTCTGCAGTGATACCTACTCCGGTACGTCTGCCTTGTCCACTTTTTTTATAGATCTTTTCCCATAAGTGTTTTTCCGCTCCCTTCACTTCTTCACTTTCCGGATCGGAATCAATTTTAGTCATGATCCTTTCGATCTTTTCCAATTCCAGATCAATGATATCATCCATAATGCGCTGAGCCAATGCTACATGCTTTTTGAACAGGTCAAAATCAAAATAAGCATCTTTTGTATATGGATTCACTACATAGGAGTATAAATTGATTGCTAATAAGCGGCAAGAATCATAGGGACACAAAGGGATTTCACCGCACGGATTGGTGGAAACAGTGCGATAACCAAGGTCAGCATAGCAATCGGGTACGGATTCTCGGATGATAGTATCCCAGAATAAGACACCAGGTTCTGCAGACTTCCATGCATTATGGACAATTTTTTTCCATAATGCAGAGGCATCAATGTCTTTAGTGAAAGTAGGTTGAGCAGAATCCACCGGATATTGTTGTCTATATGGGGTAGCGTCTACTGCTGCCTGCATGAATGCATCATCCAATTTCACAGATACATTGGCTCCGGTGACTTTGCCTTCCGTCATTTTTGCGTCTATAAATGCTTCTGAATCCGGATGTTTGATGGATACGCTCAACATCAGGGCACCACGACGTCCGTCTTGGGCGACTTCGCGTGTTGAATTAGAATAACGTTCCATGAAAGGTACCAAACCGGTTGAAGTCAGTGCCGAGTTTTTCACTGGTGAACCTTTAGGACGGATATGGGATAGGTCATGACCTACACCTCCACGACGTTTCATTAATTGCACTTGTTCCTCATCAATGCGGATAATAGCTCCATATGAATCAGCGGCTCCATCTATTCCGATAACGAAACAATTTGACAAAGAGGCTACTTGGAAGTCGTTGCCGATACCCGTCATAGGGCTGCCTTGTGGAACGATGTACTTGAAATGATCTAATAACTCGTAAAGTTGTTCAGCGCTTAGTCCGTTGGTATATTTAGCTTCTATACGGGCTACTTCATTAGCAATGCGCCAATGCATATCTTCGGGTGATTTTTCAAAAATATTCCCGAAAGAATCTTTTACTGCATATTTGTTTACCCAAACCCTTGCAGCAAGTTCATCGCCTTTGAAGTATTGTAAAGATGCTTCAAAAGCTTCATCGTAGGTGTACGTTTGTCTATCCACTTTTATTTTTAGATTTACTATAATGTCATTAAGTTGTTTTAGTGTAGAAGCCGCAACTCATTATAACAAAAGTTTCGGCAAAGCTATACATGTTTTTCCAATAAACAAAATAAATAGCAAATAAGTTTTCAACAATTTCAAAGTTATCCAAAACTTTTGGTTAATTTCTTGATTATCAAAAGATATGTCTAGCCATGTAGTTGTAAAAGTTTTCTGTTTTGAAAATTTAATAATAAAAGTAGGCTAACTAAATAATTGAAAGTTCCAAATTTTTAAAGCTTATTATTTTGCAAAAAAATGCATTATTACCCTTTTATTTTTTTATCTTTGCAAGAAAAAGTATATGGAATCAATAAAGAATAGACGGACAATCCGTAAATATAAGCAAGAAGATATTTCTGCTTCTTTGTTAAATGATTTGCTTGAAGAAGCATTCCGTGCTTCTACTATGGGTAATATGCAACTATATAGTGTAATTATAACTCGTGACAAGCAGATGAAAGAGAAATTGGCACCTGCTCATTTCAATCAGCCAATGGTGACAAGTGCTCCGGTAGTGTTAACTTTTTGTGCAGACTTCAACCGCTTTAGTAAATGGTGTAAAGAACGGAAAGCGGAACCGGGTTATGACAATCCTATTTCTTTTCTGAATGCTGCTACGGATGCTTTGCTTGTTACTCAAAATTTTTGTACATTGGCGGAAGAAAACGGATTGGGTATTTGCTATTTGGGAACAACCATCTATAATCCTGATCAAATAGTTGAGATTCTTCATTTGCCGGAATTAGTAATGCCTGTGGCTACTATTACAGTAGGATATCCGGACGAATGCCCTTCGCAGGTAGATCGTCTTCCCATAGAGGGTATATTGCATGAAGAGGTATATCGTGATTATACTAAAGAAGATATTGACCGTATATATGCATATAAAGAATCACTTCCGGAAAATTATCAGTTTATTAAAGAAAACAATAAGGAAACATTGGCTCAGGTATTTACTGATGTCAGATATAAGAAGTCGGATAATGAATATATGTCCGGAACCTTGAAGAAGACTTTAAAAAAACAGGGATTTGAAAACTAAATTGTAGCGGAGTTATTTACAGAAAGCGCATAGGTGCACAAAGAACTTAAAGAAAAGCTTTGTGCACCTATGTGGTTTTATTTTCTTTTGAGTGAAACTTCAATTTCTTCAATATCCGCTTTGAATGCCTTGTCAACTTCCACTTGGTCCTTTACTATCTTGCATGCATGTAATACGGTTGCATGATCCTTATTACCTATTAGCTGACCGATTTTGGAAGAGGAAGAGTCGGTATGTTTCTTAGCCAGATACATAGCTACCTGACGCACCTGTACAACCTCTCTTTTTCTGGTTTTGGTGTGGATGGCAGATTCCTCTATTTCATAATGACTACATACTTTTTGTATGATGTCTTCCACTGTGATAGGTTTACTTTCACAACAACGTACGGCTTTACGTACGATTCTTTCTGCTAGATCCAAATCAACATCACGTTTAAAAATGATGGATTGTGCCAGTAGTGAATTGATAATACCTTCTAGTTCGCGAACGCTTTCATTCACATTTTCAGCGATGTAATTAATTACGGTTTCCGGGATATTCAAACCATCACGGCGTATCTTGTTGCGCAAGATATTTTTTCTTAATTCCACATCCGGTTTGTCCAGTTCGGCCACTAATCCCCATTTAAAGCGGGTCAGGAGGCGTTCTTCCATACCTTGTAGCATTACCGGTGCACGGTCGGAAGTCAGTATAAGCTGCTTACCGTTCTGGTGTAAGTGGTTAAAGATGTGGAAGAACGTGTTCTGAGTTTTGGTTACTCCGGCAAATTCCTGAATGTCATCAATAATCAAGACATCTATGGTTTGATAGAAACTGATGAAATCGTTAAAATGATTGGTACGTACAGAGTCGGTATATTGTACCTGAAACAGATGTGCCGATACATATAAAACTCTTTTCTCAGGATATAATTCCTTGATACGAGTACCGATAGCGTTAGTTAAATGAGTTTTACCTACACCGGATGGTCCGTACAGAAACAATGGATTGAATGTCTTTGCCGGATTTTTTGCTACCGTTTCTCCTACAGTACGCGAGAACTCATTACTATTACCCTTTATGAAATTCTCAAAGTTATAATTTGGATTCAAATGGGGATCCAAATCCTGCGGAGCCGGTGCCTGCATCGGATTAGGTGCCTTGTTGCCATCTCGTATAACTGTTTGTGCAGGCAATGCTGAAGAGCGTTTGGTTCCCTCCATGTTAACAGTTATATGGTTGGTTTTATCGGTCAAGATACAATACATGAGTTGCGTTCCTTCCCCAATTTCTTTGTATAGGGCAGCACGCAACAAATCCACAAACTTTTCTTCCAAAAATTCATAGAAGAAAGGGCTGGGGACGCCAATTGTCAGTGCCTTATCCTCGTATTTAAGCGGTACGATAGGCTCAAACCACGTTTTAAAGGTCGTTTCCGGTACGTTGTCTCTGATAATGTTCAGACAACGACTCCATAAAACGACGTGATCGTTTTCAATCATATGAAACATTTATTATAAAAAGCGAAACTTCTACAGTGCAAATTTCGAAATGAATTTCTGAAAAAACAAATCGCTTTTTTCTTGCTTTTTATTTTAGAAGAGTAATCTCTTTAGTTTCAGTAACTTATAAAAATCTCTATTCAAGGGTGTCTGGAACAATTTTACATTTTGATAATCAACTGATTTCTAGCTGACTATCTGCCATTAAATGGCTTTAATTTATTTTAAATGAAATAAGTCTACATGGCATTTCTGCCCTATTTGCAGTCATTTACTGAATGAAGTTGGAAAAATAACCACGTGGACTTATTTAGAACATTTTTAAATAGGTAAAATTATTACTTGTCTTTCTTGCCAAACAGGGAGAAGTGAACATAGCGTTTAGGATGCGCTTTCAAGTCTTCTAACAATGATGCGGCATTGGCTGTTGTTGTGCTCAGATTCTGGTAGAAAGTAGGGTCATTGAATAACAAACCGATGCTGTTGTCCTTGCGTGTAAGCTTCTCTGTCAGCATTTGAACATTATATAAGGTAGAGTCTATCTTGTTGAAAGTTGAAGCGTAATCAATGCCTTTCAGGTTGTCGCTGATAACGATAAAATTATCGGCGATAGTATTTAGTTTTCCTGTGAGCTGAGGAAGGTCCTTTTGCATCATTACATTCAACTGGCGTGTTGTCATGTCCAGATTGGCTGTTAGTTTCTCTGCATTGTGCAAGGTTGCACCCAGTGCTGGGTCAGCTAATAATTTATTCAATGATTGCAGTATAGAATCCATTTTAGGCAGCATTTGCTCTATTTGAGGGACTAACTTTTCTTCTGCGGTTCCCATAAGACCTGTATTTGTCTTTCCGGGCAGTGTGTCTCCCGGCTGATAGTACTCCGTAGAACTAAAATTAAGGAGCAGGTTCATTTTTACAGTACCTAGCATTTCAGTAACCAATTCTCCTGTACTTCCTTTAGGGATACGCATTTCTTTATCCACTTCTACTTCTACGGTGACATGTCCCGGTTTGGCGTAATTATAGTTTATACTCCTCACCGTGCCTACTTTGTAACCATTGGCAAATACCGGGCTCGATCCGGCCAGTCCGTTTATATTTGTATATTCCACATAATAATAATTGGCTGATTGGAACATGTTTATCCCTTTCAGGTAGTTGATACCAAAGATTAGCATAGCCAATGCGGCGATGCCTATTAATCCTATTTTTACCTCTTTCGTCATTTCAATTATACCTTTTATATATATTATCTATTCTTTTTAAATTCTTTAATGGCTTCGTTCACGTTCATCTTCTCTCCATTTTTGAAAGCGATGATGAAAGCGTCCTTGAATTTGGGAGTGATATTGCGTTTCATGCGCAATATTTTATTATAGTCTGTACTTTCTCCGTAAGTATATTTATAAAGTCCTTTTTCGCGATAATAACTGACGGGTGACACACCTTTCAACTGCTTACTTCTATTGGGAAGCACTTTATTTGACACCAGTATTTGTATTTTGAAAACAGGTCTGGTGGCTGTTTGGTTTTGAGTTCCGGTTGCTGTTTTTCGTGTAGAAGGTGAAGCCGCTTTGGTGATTTTGGCAGGTTCTATTGCCGCATCAGGTTCAGCGGTCTGCGTTTCAACCATTGCTTCTTCCTGTTTGTTTTCCGGTTCCGGCAAGTCTTGTCCTTGTATTCTGCTACGGTTGCCGGGAGTGTCATGTTCACGTTTGTAATTAAGGAATGCTTGATAGATACTATTGGATAATGCTGTGCTTCCTACATCAGACAACAGATATTGTTCTTCTTCTGGCGTTGATATATAGCCGAGTTCAACTAAAACACTAGGCATGGAGGTGGCACGTAACACAAGAAATCCCGCTTGATGCACTCCCTTGTCTATCCGTTTTGCCGTACTTTTAAATTGTCTTTGGATAAGTGTGGCTAACTTTACACTTTTCTCCATATTCTTGTCTTGCACAAACTCAAAAATGATATAACTCTCAGAAGAGTTTGGGTTAAAACCGGCATAGCGTTGTTCGTAATTATCTTCTATCAAGATAACCGAATTTTCTTTTTTAGCAACTTCCAGATTCTCCTCTGTGCGGTGGAGTCCTAATGTATAAGTCTCTGCACCTCGTACGGTTCTGCCGCGTGCTACAGAGTTAGTATGTATGGAGATAAATAAGTCGGCCTTGGCGTTATTGGCTATTTGGGCACGACGGTCCAACGGGATAAAGACATCTGTTTTCCGGGTGTATATCACCTTTACGTCATTGCAGTTATTTTGAATTAACCGGCCTACTTTTAAAGCTACATTCAGGTTGATGTTCTTTTCCTTCCCTCGTCTACCGACGGCACCAGGATCATGTCCGCCATGACCGGGATCTATGACGACTACAAAATCCTTTCCTTTTGCCGACAAGCAAAAACAAGGCAGGACCAGCCAGAGGCTACACAACAGAAATATTATTTTAAGTCTATCGGTTTTCATATTAATCAAGCTGCAAATGTAGCGATTTTTAGTGAAAACTCGACTTTTGCCTTCAAGTTTTGTGCTTTTTCTTCGAAACTTGCCATAAAACCCGAAAAATAGACGAGTATTTGGACTAAATTCTTTTAATTTGCACTTTCAAAATAAAAGCTGAAAGATGGATTTGCTTAAGTTTATGAAGAATTGGACGTTACCACTTGCTATGCTAGCAGGGGTTATCGGTTATTTTATTTTTGCCAACTTCACTTTTCTGGAGCCGACAAAGCCATTTATGAACGGATTAATTTCTTTTTTAACCCCTTCCTTGATTTTTGCCCAGTTACTGCTTACGTTTTGCAAGATAGAACCTAAAGAATTGGTTCCCAGGGCATGGCATGGCTGGTTGCTGGCTATTCAAGCCATTTCTTGCGGCATCATTGCTTTATTCTTGATTTTCTGTCCAATGGATGAATCTTATAAGGAGATATTCGAGGCAGCTATGGTCTGCCTGATTTGCCCTACTGCCACGGCGGCGGCAGTAATTACGGGAAAATTGGGAGGTAGTGCTTCCAGTCTGACCACCTATACATTGCTTTCAAATATTCTGGCTGCAATAGCGGTTCCTTTGGTGTTTCCATTGGTTGAGCCTCACGCAGATGTAACCTTTGGTATTGCCTTTCTTAAGATTTTAAGTAAGGTTTTCCCATTGTTGCTTGCGCCGTTTTTCATTGCTTTATTATTTCGTTATTATATGCCCCGACTCCATAAGGTCTTGCTGGAATATCATACTTTGGCTTTTTATTTATGGGCGGTGGCATTGACCATCGTAATGGGGCAGACTACTCGCTCTCTGGTCAATAGTACAGCCGATGTAACGGTAGAGGTGTTGATTGCTTTTGCGGGTCTGGTTACCTGTTGTTTGCAATTTTATTTTGGTAAAAGAATTGGGAGTGCATACAATGACCGTATTAGTGCAGGACAGGCATTGGGACAGAAGAATACTGTATTGGCTATCTGGATGGCGGTTACGTATCTTAATCCTTTATCGTCTGTCGGTCCAGGTAGTTATGTGGTGTGGCAAAACATTATCAACAGTTATCAGCTATGGAAAAAGAGAAAGAATGAAATGAAATAATAAATGCAAATTACTGATATTTGTGCTGCAAAGATCAATGAAAATATCGGTTTAAACAATCCCTATTTATAGGTATTAGTTCTTGATTGTAATCCTGTCAATGGTGAATGCGGAGCATTGAAAGGAGCTTTTCTTGGAATACAGAAATAATTATCTGATTTTAGAAATACAATTTAAAACATATTTTTTGTATCTTTGCACCCGAAATGGGATATAAAGTTCCATGCTATCAATGAAAAGACGTGATCAAAAAACATTTTTATACTTCTTTAATGGCGTATTAATCAAACTGTCACTTTTCCATGATTGGGGAAGAGAAAATTCAGATTAATTCGTCCTTCATCATCTATTCATTTTCATATTCTAATTATTTAAATATCATAATTTAAACGTATGAGCAAATTCACTTTGTTCATAATGGCGTGTTATACGTCATTATGTTCCGTGGGCGTGCATGCCCAAGAAGTGTCCGGGCGGGTAATATCCATAGATGAGATATTCTCGCTTGCCGACCAAAACAGTAAATCACTACGTCCGTCCGTAACCGGAGTCAATGAAGCGCGTGAAGGTGTGAAAGTGGCAAAAAATGCCAGATTACCCGAGATGGACATTTCATTGTCTTTTAGTTACCTGGGAGACGCTTGCATCATTGATCGTGACTTGTCCGGAGGAATGAATGCTGCGATGCCTCATTTCGGAAATAATTTTGCTATTGAAGCTACACAGGCTGTTTATTCAGGCGGAGCCATTTCCAGTGGTATAGAACTGGCTAAATTGCAAGAGGAAAGTGCAAAATTAAATATGGAAACCGAGCGTGACAAGGTTCGTTTCATGCTAGTGGGGTATTACCTTGATTTGTTCAAACAGAAAAATATGCTTCGTGTGTACGAGCAGAACATTGAGCAGACCAAACAGCTATTGAGTGATATCCGTGCCAAAGGGAACGAAGGAATCGTGTTGAAGAATGACATCACCCGTTATGAGCTGTTGTTGGCAAATCTGGAACTGACGCGTACCCAGATTCAGAATGGAATTACCATACTGAATAATAATCTGACAACGACCTTGGGTTTGCCTGATAATACCCCGTTGGAGCCCGATACGACTTTGCTTTCCCGTACATTGCCGGTTGAGGGTGAAGAAAATTGGACTCATGCGGCATTTGCTTGTTCACCTTCATTGAAAAAGTTTTCATTGGCTGTGCAAATGACTAAATATCAGGATAAAATAATAAAATCTGAAAGATTTCCCAAGATCGGTTTGTTTGCCGGGAATAAATGGGATGGCCCTATTGTGATTGAGGTACCTCCCATTAATAAAAACCTGAATTACTGGTACGTGGGAGTAGGAGTGAAGTACAACCTTGCGTCTTTGTATAAAACTGGCAAGTCCATTCATCGCAGCAAGTTTACTATTCAACGGGCTATGGAACAGTACGACGATGCTTGTGAACAGACCGAACTGGCCGTGAGAGCGGAACATATCAAATATTTAGAATCGTATGTTGAACTGACTACCCAGCAAAAGAGTATAGAGCTTGCCAATCAGAACTATTTGGTTGTCAGCAACCGCTATAAAAACGATATGGCCTTAATTACCGACATGCTGGATGCTAGTAACTCCAAATTGTCCGCAGAACTACTCTTGGTAAACGCCCAGATCAATACTGTATTCAATTATTACAAATTACTTTATATTTCAGGAACCTTATAAAAAACTACCATTATGAATAAAAAGACTAAGAAACTGATTTTCAATATTTGTGTTGTTGCCCTTTTATCTATTGCTTTAGTATGGGTTTGTGCCCGTTTTATCCATTTAGGCAATGTAGAGTTCACGGACAATGCACAGGTGCGCCAGCACATTGTGCCCATCAACAGCCGTGTACAAGGGTTTATCAAGAAAATCTATTTTACGGAGTACCAGCAGATACATAAAGGCGACACGCTGGCATTGATAGAAGATACCGAATTTCTCTATCGCCAGGCACAGGCTGAGGCCGATTATCAGAACGCACTTTCCGGAAAAACGGTCATGACTACTACCATCCATACCACTCAGAATAATATTTCGGTATCTGATGCCGGCATACAGGAGGCAAAGATCCGGTTGGATAATGCGGAACGTGAGTATCACCGTTATAAAAACCTGTTGGCACAAGATGCGGTGACCAAACAGCAATATGATGCTATAAAAACAAACTATGAGGCATCCAGAGCACGCTATGAGTTGCTGGCACGCCAAAAGAAATCTACCGCTCTGGTAAAACAGGAGCAGACCCAACGGCTGGAGCAGACAGAGGCGGCAATCAAATTGGCCGAAGCCGCATTGAAACTGGCGCGTTTGAACCTTTCGTACACCGTGACCATTGCTCCCTGTGACGGAACGACCGGACGCAAGGAGATAAAGGAAGGACAGCTGGTACAACCGGGGCAGACTTTGGTGGACTTGGTTGATGAAAATGATAAATGGATTGTCGCCAATTATAAAGAGACTCAGACTTCTCATATAAAGGAAGGTCAGGAAGTGGAGATAGAGGTGGATGCCATTCCGCATATTACTTTCAAAGGGAGAGTGAAGTCCATTTCCCAAGCTACCGGGGCCAGCTTCTCCTTATTGCCTCAGGATAATTCAGCCGGCAATTTTGTAAAAGTGGAACAGCGTATCCCTGTCCGCATTGAATTTACAGATGGGAACCGACCTGAGGATATGGAAAGATTGCGTGCGGGAATGAATGTGGAATGTCTTGTAAATTATTAGTCTATGCATGATATTGGTCCTTTCTCTATCCCTGCCATGCGTCCTTTTGTACCCGAACAACTCAGGCCGTGGATAGTCATTTTATTTGTTCTTGTTTTTCAGTTATCGGGTGGAGTCTATTTGGGGGCAGTAGGAGAAATGGTCGGCACCACCGCTCTGATGCAGGAAGATATCATGATGGCCGGTTATGCCTCTATGGTAGGTATGGGGCTGACGTTCGCCATCATGTTCCGGTTGAAATTCCGGTTTGCATCGAAAACTTCATTGCTGGCTTGCTGTGCCGTTATCATTGTGTGTAATCTGATTTGTATGCATACCCACAGCGTTCCTGTATTGGTTGCTGCCTGTTTCATCTCGGGATTTTTCAGGATGTGGGGAACTTTCGAGTGTAATTCCACTATACAGTTATGGATTACTCCTAAAAGAGATTTATCCGTATTTTTCTGTTATATCTATTTGTTGGTACAGAGTTGTATCCAACTTTGTGGAATGATGACTGTCTTCACGGCATCCTGGGCCACGTGGGAGTTCATGCATTGGGCTATTATCGCTTTATTGCTGTTGATGATGATAGCCACGGTCATTTTGTTCCGTAATTATCGTTCCATGCGCAAGTTGCCGCTTTTCGGGATAGACTGGTTGGGTGCGTTGCTATGGGGAGTGACCTTGCTGTGTGTCATTTTTATCTGTGTATATGGTGAACATTATGACTGGTTCAGATCCGGCTATATACAAATCGGGGTAGCAGGTGCCGTTGTTTCATTAGGTTTGAATTTGTGGCGGGCTTCTTTTATTCGTCATCCATTTATTAATTTGGAGACTTGGAGGCTTCGGGTGGTCTATCTCACTTTTCTGCTTTATATAGTGGTTGACCTGTTATTGGCTCCTTCCCATTTGTTCGAACATATTTATATGGAAGCAGTGTTGGGATATGATTCTTTGAATGTGATCTCACTGAATTGGGTGGTTTTGTTGGGAGTAATAACGGGAGCGGTCTTTACGTATCTCACTTTTGCCCGGCTCAAGTGGTCTTACAAGACGATGACTGTCATTGCTTTCACTGCCATAACAGGTTACCTGATGGTGTTTTATTTCACCATAGATTATAATCTGCCTAAAGAAACATTGGTGTTTCCGGTTTTTTTAAGAAGTTTCGGTTATGTCATGATTGCCATTTGTTTTCTTACTTCTTTATCCCGGGTACCTTTTCAATTCTTTTTTCAGGCAGTCAGTATCCAGGGGTTTGTGAGTGCCGGTTTTGGCGGTGCGTTGGGAACGGCCATTCTGAACCGTGTCTTTGTTGTAGCGATGAAGAAGAATGCATTGTTGCTTGGGGCATCGATGGATCATGTAAATTCTACAGTCGGACAACTTTCTATGGGACAGCTTTATGGTGCAGTTCAGCAGCAGGCTTTAATGGTCACCATGAAAGAAATATATGGATGGCTTACATTGCTAGGCTTGTTCTGTCTGTTGTTATTTTGCCTGAAAGAAAATCCGGTACGTCCTTTCAGTGCCTTACATCCCACCTACCGTGCCATCCGGCGGTTTATCAAGCATGAATTGCGGATGGACGAAAAGACAATGGAATCTTAAAGTGACATTGCATAGGCAAATGTGTCCTGAAAGTCCGGTTCGGCTTTTGGGACACTTCTTTTTATAATTCATTAAAATATCCTATCACATCTAACATTTCCCGATTAATTTTGTATTTTTACGTACATACA
This sequence comes from Bacteroidaceae bacterium, assembly GCA_963651205.1. Lineage (GTDB taxonomy): Bacteria > Bacteroidota > Bacteroidia > Bacteroidales > Bacteroidaceae > Phocaeicola. The sequence goes on along the minus strand of CAVJPC010000240.1, from coordinate 154,967 downwards.
AAGATTAACTGTAACAAGATATGATTATTTCTATCGTCTTAGGGTGTATGATAGTGGTTCTCGTGACAGTTTATTATTTTGCTAAAAAGCCGCAAAAGCCGCAAGAAAAAAATTATTCAACGATGACCACCGAAGAACTTATCAAGTTTGTGAAGTCCATGCATTGCGAACTTGTGAAGAAAATTGATGCTGATACCATTATCATCGGTTTTCAAGGAGGTTATTTCCATCTGTTAAGAGAGAAGAGTGGTCAGAGCGTTCAGTTATATTACAAAGATTTCTATGCCTGTAGTTACGAGCAGTCTAGAAAAGTAATCTTTGACATTAACGGTGTTAACCGCCGATACACAGCGTGGACTTGTTACTTGCGCAAAAGCCATGAAGACGGAGAGAGTGAAACACCTTTCACTGTTTGTCTCTCTGCCTATTTATTCCTTTCGGGCAGTGAAAGTCAATTAAAGCAACATTTGCGGATATTGCTTGAAGCAGCCTTTATTATAGCGCGTGGCTTCAAGGCTCTGACTGAGCAGACTACTCAAGTGCAGGATGCACTAATAAGAAAAGAATTTGATAATCGTTTGGCTTTGTTAAGACGAAAGTTGGAGATGGGGCGTGGGAGGTTGCAGGAACCTGCCGATGTGTCCCGACAGGACATGAATCAGGTAGAAGGGATTCTTTCTCTCTTTGATACAGTGAAGCAGGAAGAGATAAAGGGGATGACACTGATTTGCAAGGATCGGACAGAAAAGCGTACCGAACTTTTGTCCATCCTTTCTTTCCGTTTGAAAGATGCGGTGATGGATGAAAACGGGCAGGCGGTAAAAGATGCTTTGATTTGTATCACACTTGCTGAAGGGCTGTTGGTGATTGCGTTGGAAAAGGCTATGGGCAGTAACGAACGGTCTCTTTATTATAAGCTGTCGGCCATGCGGACGGACAGAGTGGATGCTTTTTTTGATGAGACTCAAAAAGGAAGAGTAGTCGGAAGTTTAATCGAGATAAGATTGACCACTGATCATGACGATTATTGGGAATTAAAATATATGTTGGATGATGCCAAAGAAAAAGCCGCAAACAAACAGTTTGACGACCTGACGGAGGAACAACAGGCGGTGTTGGCTTATGCCGAACCTGGTTTGCAGAGCGCTATTTATTGGGGGAAGAAATTTTTCAGAGAGCAATGTTATCTTCAGGCGTTGGGGTGTTATCTTTCCATTTTCCGTTATTATCAGGTTCATTGGACAGAACTTACAGAGCGTGGCAAGGAAGAATATTATGTGATTTGTTATCATATCGGTTTTGTTTACCTCACATTAGGGCATTTTGAAAAGGCTTATTATTATTTGACGAATGCTAAAAGAAATTCATCCATCAATGCGATTCGTGATTTTACCAACTGTCTCATCGAAATGAAGGATACAGGAGCTCTTGAGTATATTTATTCTATGGTGAATTTGGTTAGCAGTCAGATAAAGGCGTATGGTGATGAGAAGAATACCTTGTTCCCACTTTATCATTTTCTTCGGCGCAGGGCAGCACAAGTGTTAGTAAACTTGAAATATTATTCGCAAGCCAGGGAACTGCTTTATCAAATGCTGGGAGAGGAGGAGAATCGTGAGTTTGCGGAACGGGAATTGCAGTATCTTGAGAGTATGGGTGCAGGTGATGATGCGAATCGGAACGAGTAAGAAGAATGTGAGGAGGTCGAACGAAAGTTTCATGGAGTTTCATAATGGGATGTTGCTAGGAAAATAAAGCAGATATGTGGAAAAATGTTCTGTAACATGGACTGCTCGTTCATTGAACTCTGTGAAGTTACCGTTCCGTCCGTATTGATGGCGAAGTGGATGTAATCCCTGTACCATCCTTCTGAGCTTCTGGGGCGATGGTACCTTGCCAGTATCTTTGGATGACTAAAGCCAGTTGTTCTTCATCTTTCTCATCTCTGAAAGAAAAGATATAGGAGCAGAGTTCTTTCCGATGCAGCATATTCGCACTATTAATTGTCAGCGTTTTGCTCTTTTAAACAGTACAGACTTCATTTTTAAATTATATTGAAAGTATAGAGAATTTCAATGTATTGGTTTTTAGGCTTTTTGATATGCGTGTTGTACCGCATTTTTTCGGTCCATATGCGGAAGTTACAAAACAATTTCAAAGGGTTGATTTGTTGGGTGATACCGCTTTGGAGTTACAAATGGTTTGCAGAGGCAAAGATGAAAAATATTCTTTATCACTTTAATAATTATTGAAAATTATCTTTAATATGTAACCTGCTTTTAATGTGGTATATACCTATTAGTTATTGTATATCATTTTATTGAATTGAAAATGGCCAACCCCTTTACCGTCAAAAGATACTTTTGTCGAGGATGTTTGGGATTATTAGGGTAGAGAGGAGTAACAAAGCCATTTTGAATAGCTGGTGTCAAATAGTTGGCAATAAAAGTGGGGCGGTGAGTTGTTCGGTCGTCTTGTTCGGTTGATTGTTGTGGGGCATTGATAATCATATATCTATTCTTTAACTCATGATTTTTTCCCATCATCAGATTTCTGAAAAACAAAATCAAAAAACTCATTTCCGGTTCAACCTCTTTCCGCACATTTCTATAATTCGCACGAACCAACGCATTGCGGAAATACCAAGAGTTGTCAGCAAACAGATCATTGTTCATGCCAAAACCAATGCTGCGTAAATACTTTATAGTAAAGACAGCCGTAGTACGAGTGTTACCCTCACCGAATGGATGAATCTGCTAAATGCCTGATACGAACTTGGCAATATCGCCATTGCATCATCCATAGGCAAGCCCTTGTATGAGAAGCCCTTTTCCTGTTCCAAGTCGTATTCTAAAGCTCTGCGTAAATCTTCGGAGTTGACATAAAGGGGGCGAAGATGTATTTGCAAAGAGATAATATAGTAAATCAAGTGGAAAATCGGCATATCAGCCGATATGTTTGAATGAGTGGAATCGTCAATTCTGGAAGATACTATTAAGCTGCCACATTCTAATATAGATTTATGCGCATTGCAGGTGAAATAATGTCTTGTAAAAGTGCGTATTGCAGAAAATCTCATTCATATTGCATATGAATGATAAATATTGAATGGTATGATATTCAAACGTAAATTATATGACAAACTACTTATCTGGAAACAGTAAACGGCAGGTACTAAGGCACTTCTGATAGAAGGCACCCGGCGGATAGGCAAATCCACTCTTGTGGAAGAGTTCGCAAAGAATGAATACCGGAGCTATCTTATGATAGATTTCAACAAAGTTAGCGACTCGGTTATTTCGGCCTTTAACAATTACATGAATGATCTCGACACCTTTTTCCTTATTCTTTCTTCGGAATATGGTGTGAGGCTTTATCCAAAAGAATCCATTATCATATTTGATGAGATACAACAGTTTCCGAAAGCCCGGCAAGCGATAAAGTATCTGGTCGCAGATGGACGGTTCGACTATATAGAGACAGGCTCGCTAATCTCCATAAAGGAGAATGTAAATGATATTACCATTCCTTCTGAAGAAAGGACACTACTTATGTACCCCATGGACCTTGAGGAGTTTGCTTGGGCTATGAATGAAGAGCCATTGATGGCATATATCCCGCCAATGCTTTGATAAAAAGGTACCCTTAGAGCAAGGGGATTCACGCCAAGGCTATGCTGCTGTTCCGCCAATACATGATTGTAGGCGGTATGCCGAAAAGCCTGTCGGCTTATCTGGAGAACAACCGGAACTTCGAAATGGCCGATATGGAAAAAAGAGACATACTGACACTGTACCGGAATGATATAATGAAGATAAAGTCTGGCTACAGATCGAGCGTACTAAGCATATTCGACCAGATTCCAGCTTTTCTTTCGCGTTCCGAAAGACGTGTAGTGATGAACCGCATTGAAAAGGGGACGAGCTTTCCAAAATATCATGATACTTTCTTTTGGCTCTCCAATTCGATGATTGCCAATGAATGTTTTAACTGCTTGGACCCTAACGTGGGACTTTCGCTGAATGAGGACAGAACATATGTGAAATGTTATATGGGGGATACCGGATTACTTATCAGCCATACGTTTGATGAGAATGAGATCTCTAACGGAGAACTTTACCGGGAAATCTTATTAGGAAAACTGTCGGTGAACGAGGGTATGTTCTACGAGAACGTAATTGCCCAGATGTTGGTGGCTGCCGGGCACAAACTATACTTCTACCCCCGATACAATCAAGAGAAGCACCGTAACGATATGGAAATAGATTTTATCTTGTCGAACCACAGCAAACTGAAATATAAAATATTTCCGATAGAGGTGAAATCGAATGATAAATATACCATTCGTTCGCTTATCCGGTTCAACGAGAGTTTTCGTTAGCGCATAGGAGGAAGTTATGTGATTCATCCTAAAAACCTGAGTGTAAAGGAAGGGGTAGTGTATCTACCTGCCTATATGACTTTCTGTTTGTAGCCTATTCACTCTTGTAATTACCATTTTTTTACACAATCATTTTTGTTTGATTATGTGCAGAGAGAGCTTATCGTTTACTGCACTTCTCATGTTGTTCATAATCAAACGGGTTATTCTATTTACTCTTCAAAACAGGGATTTACTGGAAGAGCTACAGGCTTCTGTCAGGATGGTGAGGCATGATGGGACCATCTGTAAAACAGAAGGATTTAGTATTGATACTTATAAGAAGTGTCAAGACTATATTGTACGTTATGTCATCGGCAATGCCAATAACCGCAGAGCCATGCTCGGAGTCAAAATGCTGGAATACTTCAAGAAACATGAAATGCTTTTGGCTGATACAAAACAGAACCATAAAATTTTCTCTGATATTATTGCTTCAGGTATTTACAAGGATAAGAAGTCACCTGATAAGCTATTTGGAATTAGTTCATTCATTCTTTTCATACCGTTACGCTCTAAATTTATGAACGAATCCGTAACTAAAACTTTTAATTTCAAAAAACGCTTATGTAATATTAAACTAACGTGAATTCGATATAAAATCAAAAAATCTCCAATTGTCCGTCATTGATGAAGTTTACATCAATGGTGGGCTTCTTTTCAAAGAAGCAATAAGTGGTAATAGCCAACAAGGCGTTTGCCACAAAATTGTTGAAGTAGCGGTGTCTGGAGTGTTCAATCTGTGCAATGTTCTTTAACTCGTCATTGACCGTTTCAATCAAAGCCCATTTCCTGAGCAGAATTTTATCGGCTATGCTCATCAGACTGAGCCCTGTTCTTCATATTGTTCTTTACCTTTGTGACAAGTTGTATGCCATTAAGAAACAGATTCTCAAACAGAGCCTGTCCGATATATCCCTTGTCGGCACATAATTTCCCCTTTATGTTCTCCAAGAACCTGCCTCGCTTTAAGGATTCCCGGTCATCCACATTCCCGGGCGTGAACATGAAATTGGGGATTTCACCCTTGGCATTGATAATCAGATGTAGCTTGAACCTAAAGAACCAGCCCATAGAGTATTATATGAATGGGTTGATATTTTGATTAAATGATTGATGTGGCCTAAGGTTATAATAAATCCAGTTGAATTGATATTAGTTTGTGATATTTGCACAAATGTTGCAAATGAATGGATCTAATTTGTAAATATGGATATTTAGTTTTATATTTGTGGAAAAACAAATTATATGATAGCAGAAATTAGATTTAAGAACATGTTCTCATTTAGAGACGAGACTATATTAAGTTTTGAAGCTGATAGAAGTAAGGATATGGAATCATATCATGTTGTTGAATTGGGGGATGATGTGAGACTATTGAAAGTGGCTGTTATTTATGGAGCAAATGCTTCGGGTAAGAGTAGTATTATTAAGGTTTGTGATTTTATTAAGTCATTCATTACTTATACTCCACTTAATAAGGCAGAACAAATTCAAGTAGTCCCGTTTCTCCTGAATAAAACAAGTTCAAGGCAGTTATCTGAATATTCGATTTCATTCTATTTGAAGAATGAGGAGAAAGCTGTTCGTTATGTCTATTCAGTAGCTTTAGACAGATGGCACGTGGTAAAGGAAAATTTAATTTATTATCCAAGCCAACAGCCTGCTATTATCTTTGAAAGAAATACTGAAAATAATGTATCTGTTATTAAATTTGGACAGAAAATTAAAATGTCACAAGCAGTTAAAGAGGAAATAACATTGAAATGTCTTCATAATATGTCAGTTTTTGCTGCTTATATGCAGGTGAATACACATATTGCAGAAATAGAGATAGTTCTTCAGTATCTGACCAATCAGGTTATGCCGGCTATTGTACCTGCGTCATTATTAAGTCGTTATGCAGAAGAATCAATTAAGAATGAGTCTGCAAGAAAATATATTTTGAGTTATCTGCAGGAAGCAGATTTCAATATTTCAAATATTACTTCCAAAAAGCAGGAAACACAAAAGGGACCAGTCAATTATACTATGTATCAACATAGAGTTTCATCTGATGATGGTAATAATGGTTATTATGAGTTCCCGGAATTGTTTGAGTCGGACGGTACTGTCCGTACATTTGGTTTGGCTGCTCAAGTACAAAAGATTCTTGAAAAAAATGCTTTTCTCGCAGTTGATGAGATTGAATCTTCTCTTCATCCGAAATTGATAGAATATATCATTGAACGTTTTCTAAAAGAATCAGAACAGGCCCAGTTGTTGCTCACTACGCATTATGATGGACTGTTAGGAGAGGAAGATTTGCTTAGAAAAGATAATGTCTGGTTTACAGAAAAGAATCCGGATGGATCAAGTGTGTTGTATCCACTGACAGACTTCAAGGGATTGAATAGGATCAATTCTCTCCAAAAGGCATATAAGTTCGGTAAATTCGGTGCAGTTCCTAATCTATAATCATGTAATTTTATGAGAAAAGTTAGAAAAAATACAGCGACCAGACAAGTTATTCACATCGTTGGTGAGGGTTTAACAGAATTATTCTATTTCAGTCATTTGAAAAAGTTGCTTGGCTATAGGTACTCTATTTCTCCTCGTTTATTTGAAAACAATAGTATTGAGAAAATAGAAAAGAAAATAAAGGAACTTTTGGATGAAGACGTCTTTGTAATATGTGTTTTTGATGCTGATGTTAGCAGGCGTTCTGATACAGAGAATAAAAAAATGGTATCGCTCAAAAGGAGATATGAAAATAATGCCAATGTGATTCTCTGTGATAGCTTACAGTCAATAGAATATTGGTTTTTACTACATTTTGAAGATACGTGTCGACATTTCCAAGATTCAGCAGCAACAGAAAGAGCATTAAAGCAATATCTGCCAACATACGATAAAACTCGGAAATACCTTGAGAAGGATAAATGGGTTAAAGAAATGCTTGCAGACTCAAAAATGGATAAAGCATGTGAACTGGCCGAAAAATATAAAGGTAGAGATTCTTATAGTGAGATTTATAAAGCGATTAAAAAAGTTAGTGAATAAAGAATTGATTATTGAAAATCCTATATGAGGTGAATTTTATTAGTCAGATAAAAAGGATTTAGATATTTTGAAGAAGACAATTCCTCAAGAGAGTGCAAAAAATGAATCTCTACTTACTAATATATCAACTGATAAATTAGTTAAATTTTTTATAGTGGTAGAGGAGCATAGATAAATATTATATAAGCTTTGATGTCATAGCGATTTTTAGAGTAGCTTTAAAGTCTCTAATTTATATATTTAGGATAGGGAGAAATAGAATCGTTTTGTTGCAATCATTTAGCATGATATGAAACTGGACAGGCTAACATATGAACTTTTACAGATTCTTGGAATTTCACTGACAGATAAAACTCCATTTAAGAATCTCTTTAGTAAAACTAAATTCAACGAAGTCAAAGAATAAAGCGGTCTTGATGAACTTGATTTATTTAATAATTTAAATTTTTACCCCGTCAGCTAATTTTTTAGTGGACACTAGATACGTATGTTTTTACGGAACCGATGGTGTGTCTAATTTTGTTACCACACCTTCATGCTGTTTAATATACGCTCATTAACAACTTTTCTAGTTTGTATAACTTCGGTCGTCGAGATTTGTTTTTTTATATTTACTTTTTTGATGTAATTCAGAATCTAAAGGCACGATTTCATGTATGTGAAATCATATTTGGTATTATGGTCGTAAATGTTCATTACATGTTTTAGAGACTTTATCTATTGTAAGTTTCCTTCAATTTGTTGACGAGTAAGCTGAATCAGGAAATCAGTTTCTCGAAGCCCATCTACATTCTGCATCTATACTATAACAACTCAGTTTGAAGCCCTTTACCTAACGGATTTGTGAGAATGCCTCTCGTATTCATCAAATTATCCCATATCTTTCTTATAAAATTACGAAAAGCACAAAATGTCCAAATTCTGATCGGACCATTCTTGTTTTTATCATTATTTCAATACCTTTGCATATGATTTAAATAAATTAGGAAATAAAGGCAAATCAAATCGAATTAAAGTAGTACTTGTTGATCAACAAAAACAGGTAAATGGTTGGCTGTACAATTAGGAAAATCTATTTGTATCGTCAGCAAATGGTGCAGTAATGTCATTCAGTCTAGTTTGGCTACCTAAGATATAATCGCTACACTATTGAATGTGGATATATGCGAGTTGATTTTGCCTTCAAAATAGTATCCCCCCTAATGTGTATGTGAAGGATTTGCTGTGGGGGTGATAATGGATTGAATAAAATGAAAAAAATAAGAGTAGCTTCAAAATGTATAGGATTGGTTGATGCAGACCTTTTAGATAATGGAACGCGTCATCCAAATCTTGTATTGTTGAAACTTGCAGGCTATTTTCGTGACCATGGTATACCTTATGAACTAATCATTGATACTGAGGCAAATCTTGAATGCTACCAGCGAGTTTATCTTTCTCGCGTTTTTGTATTTACGACATTACCTAAGTTCGTCACTGATTTTCAAACGAAACATCCGAAAACATGGAGAAATAAACTACAGATGGGAGGTACGGGATTCTATGCCACAGAGGAAGATCGAGAAAAGTTTGACGAGATGCGTCGTAAAGATATGGCCCAACTTGCTATGGATCCATTTTTACCAGGATTCTCAATGGCTCACCAAATGCCGGATTATAATATTTATATTCCCTATATTGAGCGTGAGATTGGAAAAAAAATAAATGAGGAGAGTAGAAAATTGCAAAAGAAAAACGGTATTGCTCCAACTGCACAAGAGATTGAAGCAATAGTGGTAAAATATCGTAAGAAATACAAGGATTATCTTGATTATAGTATTGGGTTTCTTACTCGTGGTTGCATCCGCCAATGTTCATTTTGCGTGAATAAAGGCGAACGTAGTATCCTGCCATATTCCAATCTTAACGATTTCGTTGACGACAGTCGTCCGTTCATTTATCTCTGGGACGATAACTTCTTATGTTATAAAAATTGGAAAGTATTGCTTCAGCAACTTATCGATAAAGGCAAACCTTTTCAATTTCGGCAAGGATTAGATGAACGTGTCTTAGATGACGAACGTGCTGAAATGCTCTGCAGGGCACCTTATCATGGTGACTTCATTTTCGCCTTTGATCAATGGAAGGATCGTGAACTAATTAAACGTAAGCTGAAAATATGGAAGCGGCACTGTCCTACAAAAACAACCAAGTTCTATCTGTTCTGCGGTTACGAACTAACTGCGGATGATGACAAAAAGTTATTTACAGATATTTATTATCTGTTCTGCAGAATTCAAATACTGATGAGCTTCGGTTGTCTTGGTTATGTTATGCGTCACGCTGATTACATGAATCATTGTCTAGGTAATATTTATACACAGGTGGCGCGATGGTGTAATCAACCTCAGTTTTATAAGAAAATGTCTTTTGAGGAGTTTGTGCTTAGAAACCAATCTTATCAGGAAGAGCATTCTTCGTCTACAAAGATCTGTAAGTCACTTGCGACATACAAAGATTTCAAGAAAACATTTGCAGATAAGTGGGAGCAGATTGAACCCTTATTCAAGATGAAATATGAATCAACAATAAATCCAGCTAATTGGAAAGAGTAAGAAAATATGGATGATACAGCACTTGTAAAAATATTCAAAAGGCTATGCCAAGGATCCAAAGAATCTGTTCAAAGTGGTTTGGAACTTGATGAGTTTGACAATTATATGCACGTTGAACGACCTATTGATGAGGCAGTCAGAGATACAATGAACGAGATCCGCATCGAAGGAGGTGGCATTTTGTTTCTAGTGGGTAGTGCCGGTGATGGCAAATCGCATATGATCTCGACCCTGAAGAAGGAGTATACTGATTTTGAGTTTAGAAACGATGCTTCTGAAAGTCCTTGGCCAAACGTTGAATCTATTGACGCTTTGAAAATCTTTCTTAATAACTACAAAGACGCAACCCTTCATACAACAAGTGCAAAGATGCTCGTAGCTATTAACATGGGAAAATTGAGTGCGTTTATCGATGATAACGAGGTACAAACAGAGTTCTCAGAAATTGCTAATTGTGCAAAGACACTCTTCGACGAGGATAATCTTCGCCATAAAGAAACAGATCGTGTAAGGATTGTATCTTTTGCCAATCATCAGATCTTTGAGCTTTTTCCTGAATATAAAGATTCCACATATCCGATCGATTCATTTTTTATCAAAAAGGTACTTAGTAAAATTACGGACAATTCATACGACAATTTTTTTCGAACAGCGTTTAACAATTCGAAGCCAATTGGAATAGATTTTGATCCTTGTTATGTTAATTACCAACTGCTCTGCATTCCTGCTATACAAGATACCATTGTAAAAATTATCATAGAGGCAATTATTCGCTTTAAATTGATGTTGACTCCTCGTGAGTTGTTCGATTTCATCTACCGAATTGTTATTCCAGATAGCTATGTAACATTCAATCTAAGCAAGGATTTTTTTAAATCTTTGTTACCAAATCTCCTGTTCGAAGGTGGAGAAAACAAGATAATGAAATGTCTAGCAATGCTTGACCCGCTTAAGTATGGTAGTATTGAACATAATGACTACTTAGCAGAGTTGTTTACATCAGTGGCAATTCCTGAAGAAGAGTGTTTTAGCATTCTCAAAAGTGAACTACATCCTCGTTTTTTTGAGGTCCTTGACGAATACTACAAGAACAACAGATATAACATTGAGGATATTTCGAAACTTCTGTTCCATATGAAACATCTGATGGAGTATCATTCAGAATCCGTTGAGTATAGATCATTTCTCAACATACTATGCGGTTACTATGATAATGATGAGGATCGTTTATTTCCTCTTTATGAAACCATACAACATAGTATTCCTCATTTATATGGTTCATACACAGACAAACAAAACTTAGTTCCTCTTGATATACAAGGCAAAGAATACAAGATGTTTGTTAGTTGTGACAACTTGAAGCCCGCCCTTCAGGAGGCAGTACCTTTCGATGTGAACAATCGCAATAAGTTTGTCACTGAAATAGATTCTTATTGGAAGGTAAACACTCCTGTACCGCCACTCAAGGTGGAATATCAGCTGTACGAATACTTATGCAAGATCCAATGTGGAAAGCTAGCACAAACGGATGATCGCAACCACAACCTTTTATTTTACGGTTTTATTAGCAATCTGGTACAACAGACGGATTTCAAGGAAAAGGTGATTATCCTTACTTCTGATAATCAGCAGTTAACATTATCACGAACATTCGGTAAAAAAGTCACATTGAAATGATAGGATTCTCAGAAACAAACTTTCTCAGGGAGTACATTAAACCTAAGAAGGATAAAAAGACAGGTATGATTAAGGATAAGTTAGAGGATAACTTCCAAACAGGCAAACAGAAGTTACTCCCCTTTACCCTTAATCCTATAAGTGGTAGTGTATATGATGGCAACTGTGGCTTGAATGGTGTGGCAGGTGAGTTTTATCGCATCAAGACGCACTCAACAGTTGAACCAATCTACACTTCACAGGATACCGAAGAAACTTTGCGTAAAGAGCTGAATGACAAATTTAAGATGCCTGCTGATGATATTGAGCGCTTCATCAGGGTGTTCAATGATGTGATGTTTGAAAATGAAACTATCAACGTCATTGACCTCTCGTTCTTCTCTTTCGTACCTATGAAGTATTTCGACAAAGCACATGAGAAGGACAAGAGAGTGAATAAATACAAGAGCGGTCAGTCTAAGATTGCTGACTATTATGTATCCATTGCTGAAAATATGGGTGTGGAGTTTGATACGAAAGAAAAGTGCTTGTTTTCTGAAGTGGTAAATGAATGCTTGCAGAAGGATTCTTTTGTTATCCGTGCAGAACGTGACAAATACTTCATCCTGCCTTTCGTGAAGTATCAATTCTCAGAAGATATCAAATGGCTGATGAAGCAGAACAATAACGTTATTGTGAAGTACTTGCCATTGATGCTCTATTTCTATGCATCATACTCACTTATGCAAACGCTGATGTTCATGAACAAGGCTAATTGGAAATGCTCAACAGACAAGCCGTGTCCGATAACTTTTATGTTGTCATCTGAGCGTGCTTCAGAAGGTCAGGCAGCTGTAAAGAAAGGATGGGCAGCTTCGGATCATTTTCCTGAAACATTCCTCAACAAGTTGTCTGCCTATGCGCAGGCACTTGATATTCTTAACTCAATGTTTGAAGATGAAGAGGAACTAATGACATTCCAATGCATTCTGGAACATTTCAGCAAAATGGAATTTACCGAAGAGGCGAAGGCCATCTGCGAGAAGGTTCTTAACACGTATCAGGATTACAAATATGAACTGCTAAATGAGCGTGACACAGAACCACATCCAATTGCGGATAAGAAAGAGATAAACATCGATAGCTATGAAAAATTTGTCGACCTTCTTTTGGATCGTTGTCTGACTTATCAGTCGATTGATTATCCACGTATGAAAGTGGCGCTTTATTCCCTTGTCAGCATCAAAATGTTTGAAAAGAGACGTGACTACCGTGTGCTAGTTCTTGACGAGGAGATGCTGTTATTTCTTGTTGCCATGATGGCAAAGGAAGACAGAATACGTATGGAGGAACTCTACAAAAGATTCCATGAGTATGGTATTGATTTCTCTTTCCAGACAAAGAATGCCATTAGTGATTATTTACTTAAGTTAAACCTTTTAAAGCGCAAGAGCGATTCCGGAGGGGCACAATATGTACGAGTTGTTTTTTAATTTCCTTCTCGAAGAATTGTTGGTTCGTTATTTCAAGAAGATTAACGTAGAACCAGGAGATAAATTTTACATAGTAATAGAAGATGCTGCATTCCGTCAGGACTTCTATAAGGCGCTTCATAATTCTGCTTTTACTCATAATCAGAAAATTTGTTTTTCTGGTTATGAGAAATATGGCATTGGGTCATCCGAATATGATACTGTGGCATTTACTTGCACAAGTAATGGAACAGAGATTATCGTGAGCGGTTGTGATGATGCTGGTGATGGCTTTCAAACGATGATACGCAACAACATTGGAGTTGTGGACAATCCTATTAGCGAAATGGCAGCTTTCTTCATCCTCCCTGGCAATAATGCTATCGAGACCTTGTTGAGTGCAGGTAGAAACTTACAAGAAAAGCCACATCCCCTGTGTCTGGATTCTATTACCCAAGTTATCTGCAATAAAATAGAGGGCAAGATCAACATCATTGAAAAGGAGTATCTTCGCAATCACATTAAACGTCTTCGTTTCGAGGATGATTATACTTCGCTGTTTGACTTTGCACCTGTGCTCTCCATCCTTCAAAAATCAAACTTGAAGGGTAACTTTGCCCTGCTTGATACATTCGAAGATTCTGAGATTTACGATAACATGTTTGCCGCAACCGACATCAACATCAAGGAGCGCGTAAAAGACAATGCCAGTGCATTTGCCACCATTAGTGAAATGATGAGTGAAGCATACGAGCAAGATCAGTACAAACGCTTGTGCACCTATCTTGACGCAAAACTAGCAAATAAGATTTCAAGTGGCAAGGTTGATTGGAAGATGCTTGACTATAAGGAAATTCGCAAGAGTCATGATGTTATCGTGGGTAATCCGACTATAACACGACCTCAATTCAAGGTTGATGGAAATGCCGAACTTTTGGTTAACTTTACAGGTCCGAAGAGTGAGAAGACCTCAAAGAGTTTTGTTGTAGTATGCGATCCTATTCTTTCTTCCAGGACTCTTAAAGCTTATTTCAACAAGGAACTGAAGGATTATGTACATGGTAAGATAGCGAAAGTGTCTGGATGCAACCTTGTGTTTACTTTAACTCAGGAGGTGCAGAAAAACAAAATCGGTGACGAGAAAAACTATCATGAGGTGTCAGTCCTTCAATTGCAGACAAAGAATGTATTCCAAAGTATTGTTCATTATTTTACCATTGATGCGAAAGGAAATATTGTAGTTAACGTACCTGATTCAGAAGATGGCTTCACCATTGGCTTGGGTACAAATCTCATAGCATATGACGGAATGTCACCAGTTGAGTTAGATGACGATTCTGCCATTCACATCGACATTGACCATAATGCAATAGAGGAACCTGTCATTCCATTTAAGTTTGGTGATAAAACCATCAATATACGTTTCAAATACAAAGGTGAGAAGACCCCAATCTTAACTCCAGGTTCTGTTACTGACACTATTTGGGGAGAAGAAGACGGTGGTTATACACATGATGGTGAAGATGGTGACATTACCGGTACGGTCAATGGACCGCAAGGTCCTATTTACATTCACGATCGTTTTCGCAAGTTGGCAAGTTTGGAGAAACGTATGATAGATATGGAAGCTCCCTACCTATATATTGAGAAGAATGAATTTAGCGGTGAAGATGATATAAAGACACAAAACCTTTCAATTGCTTACGCTATTGATTCTACACTCTCGGAAATCTTCAGGTATTTCAAGAACAAGAATACTGTTCCCTCATTCATACGACCTGATGAGGAATTATGCAAACTTTATAAGCGTTACATTGATGCCGTACACGATAATATGCAAAATATCCCAACAATAGAAAGCTTCAGAAATACTGATTCTTTTAATATAGCCAAACTGGGCGTTGTTGAGAAGGAAGATGGTACAATAATGTTGTCACCTTTCCATCCGCTTATGGTGTCATATGCTATGCAAATGGTTGAATCCGTCGATTCAGAAGAGTATAACAAGAAGGTAATCGATAAACTTTCACCTCTCTACTTGATGCCATACATTTATTATGGAAATGGCGTGTTGAAGGCTATCAGCAGCACCGAAACAGAAGATATCCTCACATGGGTGAAATACGACAAAGCTGATAATACACAGCATGTTTACGGCTCTAAATCAACATCAAAATTGATAACGGATAAGATCAAGAACTTTATCGACAACTTCAAATACTATTTCCCTGATGTAGATTGTCCTATTCGCATTAGTGCCATAGGATTGTCACAATCAGTCGACCTAGTCCGTGGCATTGTTAGCTTTATAGATGCTAGCCGAAAGAAAGGTAGTGTACAGCGAATAGAAATTCACGAGTACGTTGAGAATATGCTGTCAGATACTTTTTTTGAGAAACTTAATCGTCAGTCATCACGCGATAATATCTCTCAATTATTTGAAACATATAACTTTAACGTAGCAGACAAGGAACTGAATGAAATTATCCGTTTGCTTTTTAGCAGAGTGAGCTATTATAAGCACACTTTCAAGGATACTCGCAAGATGGGCGAGTACAGCCATGTGACATTTTATAAGATTGACTCAGGTACAAACTATACTCCATTACCAGCTAATCAACTTAGAACTGAAACCTCTCTTGATGGCCTTATTTCAATTCCATCCACAAATCTTAATGGAAGTAATTATTTGATGGGATTCGGCACACGTGGATTGCAGCAAAACGAAAGTCCGATATATCAGATGGCAAGAGACATGAATAGTCTTTATGCCAATTTACAGAATGAAGGTTTGGCTTCATACAGTCCTGGCCAATGTACTGCTAAGAGGTATAGTTTCAAAGATGCAGATTTCTTGCAATCGGTTTACGACAATTCTACTTGGGTGATTTTTGTTTATCCAGAGGTTGATATCGATTTTTTCTATAAGCAGAAGAATATCTATGTTGTGCACTACGTTGAGCAGCATTCTATCTCTGCACGTTTGGAGAGTATAACGGTAACGCAACACGTTATCCAGTACAATAAAATGCTCTTCAACTCCCTCCAAACATTCAAGTCAATCATCGGTACAAGCGAGGATTTCAGCCGTAAGATGATTAGCTACTTCAATTGCCTAAATGGCAAATGGCTATTGGATATTGCAGGAAAACCTGAGCTTATTATGCGCGAAAAGATGAGCCTTGTAGCAACTTGCTTTGTCATGAAACATTTCCTTAGTCGTACTGATAACATAGTTTGGGCGCCTATTGCACTTGATGAAATTGTGCGTGCTACTGGTTCCATAGGCATAACACAGGACGGATTGTTCTCGAAGAAAGATCTTGGTCTTGATGGACCTATTTCCGATGACATACTGATGATGGGTATTCGTCGTAACGATAATGACGTGCTTGATGTGTTCTTCTATCCAGTAGAGGTTAAAGTTCTGGCAGATGATTCTGTTAGCAAGGGTGAGACTCAGATAGCAAATCTCTATAATAAGGCGTTTAAGGAAGTCCTTTTCAAAGGAGATACGTTTACCAGAAAGGTTTACAGAGCATTGTTTGCATCGCAGTTTTTATCTAATACGGAGAAGATGCGTGCCAACGATCTTATTTCTGACGTTGACTATGAGAAAGTTAATGACTCACGTTATGAATTGCTCAATGTAAAGTTCAATATCATTGAAGAACTTCCAGAAAAAATCGGTAAGTCTGCACTTGTAGTTTATTCGGATGCTACACCAAAGTCGTTAAGTATAGAGTGGATAGATGATGTACCTGTATGTCACATCCGTATGATGGAATCTGATTGTTATCGCATTGTGGCTAATCCAGACAGCACTCTCCTACAATTTGTTGAGGAGTCGGCTGTTGTAGTAACAGCAAAGCCTGAAACTGTTTTGTCATCATCAATACCTTTATGTTGTTCTTCAGATTATACCACGCCACCTCATACACTTACTATTTTTGAATCAGAAGGAGACGATACAGAAGATAAGGATATGGGAGAAGAGCCATCCGTAATACCTTTGAGTCCATGTTTTGATGATGATAATTCTATAGGAGATACTGACGGATTTCATCAGGGTGTTAAGATTAGGATTGGCAAGGATAGAAAGGGTACTCCGATAATATTTGAAGCCAACAACACAACAAAGGTTTCTCATCCTAACATGGGTATTGTTGGTGGTATGGGTTTTGGTAAGACGCAGTTTGCCCTCTCGCTTATTGCTCAATTTGCCAAGGAGAGCGAGCACAATGTAGATGGCCATCCTATTGGTATGCTGATATTCGACTATAAGGGCGATGATTATTCTACGGAGGCATTTCTTAACAAGGTTAATGGCCAGTGCTATAGCTTCAACTTTCCATTCAATCCTCTCAAACTGGTTGTAACGGATAAAACTAAGTTCATGAATCTGCCAGCAGTAACTGCAGACAGAATAAGCGATTCGTTTGCAAAAGCATATGGATTGGGACAGGTGCAGCAGAGCACTCTCAAGCAGGTGATTCTTGAAACATACAATGATTTCGGAATTACTGGCAATCCTTCTACATGGGACAAACCACAGCCAACGATGAGTAACGTAGTGGACAAGTATTTCGAACAATACGATGCCAAGGATAAGACTTACGCCTTGTTTGATAAACTCAGGGATTACATGATCTTCACTCCAGACAATAGCGAATGTGTATCTCTGTTCGAATGGCTCGATGGCGTAAAGGTCATTGATTTGACTCCATACCCTGGAGATACGAAGAAAGTTATTGTATCTTTGATTCTCGATTTGTTTTATGAAGAGATGAGGCAGTTGGGGGCAAGCAAACTGAACGACCCATACAGAGAATTGCGTGCCATGATTCTTGTGGACGAAGCACATCAATTCTTGAACAAGGATTTCAACTCTTTCCGCAATATTATCAGCGAGGGGCGTATGTTTGGTGTGGGAATGATACTCTCAACCCAAAATTTATCAGATTTCAAATCTGCCAAGCAGGAATATTCGCAGTTTATCCTCAGTTGGGTAATACTACATATGAACAACATAACAAAAACAGAAGTTGCAAATATCTTTGGTTCGAACGATCCAAATTGTCAGGTTTACGTAGATATTGTGAGCAAAGCTGAGAAGTTCTATGGCATCTGTAAGATTGGTAACGAAGTAAAGGTCATTCGCACTTTGCCATACTACGAACTTATAAAAGACGATGAGCGTTTTCTTGCGAAATAACAAGTTGAATAATAATAATATATAATCTCAATAATTTATTACAGTAAAGATAATCAACAATGTCTATTGTAGATAGACAAAACTTATTAAATAATATGTTGACACTTCTAATTATTTAAGAGTTGCTTTGTCTGAAGAGATTTAAATCAGATTCAGCAGGGTGCCATGAGTGATTATATTGTCAGTGATAATAAATTCAAGTATCCACAAATCAGAGACTTTATTTATAAAGATTTGTTTTGCGGGATAGTTGTAGAAAATAAGAAATTGTTGTTACTTTTAGAGTATGCAATAATGATATTGGTTATAATTTCGTCAATGAAGTCACATAAAAGTCTCCCAATGTGTCCCGTCAAGTCCCAGGGTGTCCCAGCTTGTGCTCTAAATGTCATTTGTGCATTTCCCTAGAAGTCCCAAGAATGTGATTTCATTTTCAATCAGTCGTGAACGCTCCATTAGAAAGTTGCTTCGCGGTACAAATACGATACAAAAATAACCGGAAAAATTTGAAACAACAAAAAACAACTTGGAAGTATTAAAAAAACTACTCAAAATGAAGAGCCTATACATAATTTTTTATATCGTATCCGTCCATGAATTTGTATCATAAATAATCAGGTTGAACAATCAAAAACAACGTATAATGAGAATACAATACATGAGTGATTTGCATCTGGAATTTCAGGATAATAGTATATTCTTGAAACAGAATTAAATGCCAATAACAGGTGACGTACTGGTATTAGCTGGTGATATATTCTATTTGAATAATAAGGTAACAACAGGGGCAAAGTTTTGGAAATGGGCATCTGAAAACTATAGGCAAGTCTTGATTGTTCCCGGTAACCATGAGTATTATAATTATTCGGATGTGATGGAGCGTGGTTTACAATGGAAATGGATGTTACGTAAAAATGTGGGATATTATCAAAATTAGGTTGTAAGCATTGACGATACTGATTTTATTTTAAGTACGCTATGGTCGCGTATCAATCCGAGTGATGAGTATTTTATATGGAAGGGTATGAACGATTTCCGGCAGATAAAATATAATGGAAAACTGCTTCAGACTGAAGAGTATAATGAGATGCACGAAGTTTGTATCGGTTTTATCCGGAAGTGTATCATAGAAAGTAAGGCAAAACACATTATAGTTGTATCCCATCATTTATCCACTTTTCAGGTTGTAGCACCTTGTCATAGAGAATAGTGCCTTTGCAAGTGAGTATGGAAATTTAATCTGTAATAACCGAATTGATGCGTGGATATATGGGCATTCACATACAAATATTGACGCTGAGATTGGTGGCACCAAATTGCTGTCCAATCAGATGGGATATATTTTCCAAAGCGAACATTTAGTGAATGGATTTAATCCCAGTAAATATATTGAAATAGGATGAAAATTAACTAACTATTTATTCTTAAACTATTGTTTCAATAAGAAGTCTGGCTTTATATTTCATACTTTTATGAATGAAATATAAAGCCGGTTTTATAAAATTATATTAATACTAAACGAGTAGGAGAGGATTGGTAAATACTATAAGCATATTCACATTCATACTAATCAGCCTTCTTCGTTCTAATCGGTACAAGTAACATTTGATAAATAGAATAAGAAACAAAGAACTTATTCTCCATTTATCCGATAAATAACCATCGGAAACAATGCTGTCATTGCAGCAGGTTTGGTCGTGACAAGAGAGGTTCCGGTAAATACGGTTGTGGGCGGTGTTCCTGTCAGACATATCCATACTATTAAGGAATAAAGAAAGGAGAAAAACAATAGGTATTTGCAAGCATTGTAAACAATAGGAAGTTATAAGCAATTTTGCTCTCATGCCCTCACTAAGAAGTTAACACATTGATAATGAATGCTGAATGAATGATGATAGCATATTTTTGAGGAAACAATTTGCCCTCATGCTCTCACTGTTTAAATATACTGATTACTATCTAATATGCTTATATTCAATATGATATAGCTGAATATGTCTCAAAACCAGTCAGTTGAGAAAAGAGTATATTTTGCCGTTTTAGGTGAAGAAAAGTGGCATAATGCCTATAAGATTCCTTTTATATACACGAATCTTATCATATTTTGCTAGGAGAAACAACGGTAACTACTACATTTTGGGGAGTTCTTGATAGTTTATATATAGATCATTATATGATAATCGGGCATTCATATTGCAGTTCTTTACTATTGGAAATTGCTTAACCACGTCCGTGGTTAGACTTAATCACAATCGTGATTAATTTTAGTCACAAGTGTGATTAGACTTAGTCACAATGGTGATTAAGCAATTTCGAATAATAGAAAGAACAAATAGGAAAGTATGATGAGTGGAACTTATCAGCATGAAAATTTAATCGGATGCTTGTAAAATAGAGTACATTATGATGAAAAAGCTCAAAATGCGATGATTGACAAACTTTTGAATTAGGACTTTGTATGTGTTTATGTTGTTGATTATCAGATAGATATACTCTTTTTGTTTGTTTTATGGAATGAGGGCATGAGGGCAAAGATCCTTTTTAAAATATGCTATCATTGTTCGTTTTGTATTCATTATCAATGTGTTAACTTCATGGTGAGGGCATGAGGGCATAATTGCTTATAACTTCCTATTAGTATCGGCGTTATGTTGAGTCGATTTATTGTGAAATGGAAAAGTGCTTTTCAGGCTTGTTGTGGCAATTATCAAAAAAAAGAGCTAAGAAAAGTTTCTCCTATTTAAGATTTTATTATATTTGCACCGACTATTCTACTATGGCGTAGTAGAATGTTACATATTTTTAAAAGCGTTATTGAAATTATCTTCTTTTATCAAACTTCGCAACTTTGATTTTACCCTGAAGATGATAACAACAACGCTCACGTCTGTGTTATATACCTGCCATTGCTGTGGCATCTATATATCTAATGGCGTGAGTGGCTGTTGTTTATCCAGGGTAAGGGCAATGCGAAGGCCTGATAAAAGGATAAACAAGATACAGCCCTCACGCTTTTTTATTGTTAACCGCCGAACAGAGGAGGGGGAGTTAGGCAAAGTCTTTTGACAAGATAGACTGATCTAACATTTACAGACGTATGAAAACAACACTGCAAGCGGGAATGCAAATCTTTACTTCCCGTTACCTGTCAAGTCGAGGTTGCGGAGACAAAGTATATGTCACCGGACCGCCAGGAATCTTTTGCCCACAGACGGCAATTACCGTATTCATTTGCATTATATACTGTGTAATTGGGGCGCATAATGTCTGAAATAAAATCATTGAAAAATTAAAATCAAAATTTATTGTACGAGAATTATGGAAACAAACAATGTGGAAATGTATGAGGCTCCTAAAGTGGAGGTCATCGAAGTAGAAGTGGAAAAAGGATTTGCAGTAAGTGGAGAAGGAGGTAATTGGACTCCGGGTAATGTATAAAGGTTGGACTTAAATTGAAAATCATGAAAAAGTATATTATTGGCTTGATAGCTGTTACTTCGTTGGCAAGTTGCAGCAATGATGAGATATGGACAACTTCTACCGACGGGCAGAGTGTTATTAACGCTACGTTTGAAGGTAAACCGCAGTCGCGTGTTGGTTTTACAGATACGAATCCGGCTGTATTCTTTTGGAATGCAGGTGATAAGATATCAGTACATACTACGGATACGTCCAATCCGTTTGTGTCTTATTCTTTGGAAAGTGGGGCGGGAACTGGAAGTGCTCAATTTAAAGGTACTTTAGTCGGAGATGGAACAACAACCTCAGTTTGTGCTCTCTACCCGTTTAGCAATGGGCATAAATACAGTGCTGATGAACTGACTTACCACATGGCAGATTCTTATACTTATGCTAATGCGGATGATCAGTTTGGATTGTTGAATGGTGGCGTATCCAATAGTACAAATGCGCCGATGCTTGCTAAAATTGCTACACCGGGAAGCATGGATTTAAGTTTTAAACATTTGGGGGGAGTATTCTGCTTTCAGATAGCTAAAATACCGGCTGATGCAACAAAGTTTGTATTTACTGCTAATACGAAAATAACCGGAGACTTTACGGTGAATTTAAGTGAGGATACCCCTTCTATCTCAACAACATTGGACGCAACGGCTACAACAGATGAAGGTAAGACTGTTACTATCAACTTTACTGCCGGTACGGAAAAGAGAGTATTTTATATTCCGGTTCCTACAGGCACTTATACAGGGTTTGGTTGGGAAATAAAAAATGCAAGCAATACAGTGCTGGCCTCTTTTGAATCGGAAGCGTCGAATACGATAAATCGGGCCACTTTGCTGAAAATGCCGTTGCTTACTTGTTCTACCGTAACGGGAGGAATCACATCGAGTGTTCAGGATGTTTCCGGTTTGAATAACTTGTTGCAAACCGGCGGTTCTGCTGGGACATTGCCTACCAGTGTTACGGTAACTACTGCAAAGGACATTAGTACAGCTATTGAGATTCCTGCTGCCTATACTTCTTCATCTACAGAGGGGGATACTCCCAAAGTCTTGAATCTGACTTTTAATGAAGTTCCTACAGCGACAACCGATGGGGTCATTGAAATAAAAGAAAGTTCGAGTGGCAGCGGTAGCAGTACAACGACGCCTACTGAATCCAAGGCTTCTATTGAAATCGCTATCCCCAAAGTGGAAAGTTCGGATCAGGCAAGCAGCGCCCCTTCATTTAATATCACCTTGCCTGCGGCTACAGTAACTTTAGCAGCAGCGGAGGAGGCTACTACTTATAACAAGATAGTGGCAACTACGGCAATCAATACATTGATTGTTGATAAAGGCGTAACGGTTAAAGAACTGATTGTTAAGGGTGGTAATGTAAGAGCAAAGACGGGTAGCACTATAGCTAAAATAACTCGCGATGAGAGTAATTCAGCAACTGTTATTATCTACAAGGAAGGAGGCGCAAAGCTACCCGATCTGTCCGACAATAATGTATTTACAGTTGTTGATGCTGCCGTAGCCGACTTGCAAAATGTCGCAAAAAATGGTGGAACTTATACTCTTACCACAGACTTGACGGGAGATTTCACTATTTCCGCAACGAATGAAGTTATCATCAATTTGAACGGTCATAAAATTACCAACAAATCTGGCGATACATTTACTGTAAACAAGGATAGTAAACTGACCATTAACGGAAATGGTACAGTGGATAATGTAAGTCACGGGAAAGCTTGTATCTATAATAACAGTACAGTAATTCTTAATGGCGGAACCTATATTAGAAGTAAGGAAAACGGTCAGAACTCAGAAAGTTCAGGTGGTAACAGCTATTATAATATTCTGAATCATGGCGAGATGACGATTAATCCAAATGTGGAGATATCGCAAAACGGGCATTATTCTTCGATGATAGCCAATGGGTATTATGATTATACCAATACGAATCCGCGAAATGGATATGTAAGTGGTACCAATCATCAGAATCCTTCACTTATCATTAACGGTGGTACGTTTGCCGGAGGTCTTAATACTATTAAGAATGATGATGGAGCCCAGCTTGTCATCAACGACGGTACGTTCACCAATATGTCTCAGGCAACCGTACAGAATCATCATGTGACTGAAATCAAAGGAGGTACATTCAATACGACTGGTTCCGCTCAGTATGTGGTGGATAATGAAGGTCATAATGGCGCGCTCAATGATTTGGGACAGATGACTATCAGCGGTGGTATACTGAATGGCAAGGTCTATGTGGTTGGCAAAGGTGCATCGCTGGCTGTTACCGGTGGTACTTTCTCCGATCCGTCCGCACTTTTATATTTAAGTGGCAATGCTAACGTAAAGATACGTTTGAATGAGGACGTTACTTGTGATGGCTTTAAAACAAAAAGCGGACAATCTGTAGAATTGGACTTGAACAACCATGTGCTTACACTGGCTGAACCGACTGTTGGCTCGGCTGGCACAGAAACGAATAGTTGTCAATTGTTGGAAGGTTCTACCGTTACTATGAAAAACGGAACGCTGGCAAGTGATAATGATAAAATTATGATTCAGAACTACTGTAATTTGACGTTGGATGCTATGACAGTGAACGGTCTAAACGCCCTATATGTATTGAGCAACAATTGTGGGAATGTCTTGATTAACAATACTACGATTAATGCCAAATCTGGTGCGTGTGCATTTGATCTTTGCGGCTATGAAACCTACACTGCCGGGGTTAAAGTAACTGTTAAGGGTACTAGTATTATTAATGGTAACGTGGGATTATCAAAAAGTGCCGGAAACACCGAACCCATGGAATTGAATATTGAGGGTGGTACTTTTAACGGCAATTTGGTTGTTGATTCATCGATAACAGATGCTTCCTCTATCATCAACGTGACTGGTACTCCTTCTTTTACAGGAACCGGTTGGGATAGTTATAAAGAATAAGAGAATTATTTGCTATCATGTTATTAGTCATGACAGAAAGTGATTTGTAATAAAAGAAGGCCGTCCTGTCTCGAAAGGTCGGGCGGCCTTCTCTTTTTAAGATTAGAAGATTATGAAACTTAATCCCCATTTCAAACTCCGCTCCATAGCCGGAGAAACAATAATTGTGAACCAAGGTGTTCCCGATACTGATTTGACCCGTATTATTTCCTTTAATTTTTCCGCTTGCTTACTTTGGAAACGACTTTCGGGAAAGGATTTCACTTTACAAGAGGCAGCCTTGGTGTTGGTGGAATCTTATCATATTCCTCAAGAGCAGGCCGAAAGAGATGTGGTGATTTGGGCAGATGCACTAAAAAAATGTTCAGCCTTACTTGATTGATATAACAATGGATATAATACTCGATAAACCGGAGCAAATGCTATTTGCCTTGCTCCGATCCGCGTTGAACAGCATAAAGCCGGTTAGTGAAATCCTTTTTACCGATATATCTCCTGCCCTTTGGCAGGCGTGTTACAAACTAGCTTGCACTCAGGGAGTGATGGCCTTGGCATGGGACGGAATACAAACCTTGCCGACCTGTTTGCAACCCCCGAAGGCTTTGAAGTTAAACTGGGCGATGGCGGTAGAGAACTATGAAAAACGCTATCGGCGGTACTGCCATACCATAGCCGAACTTTCAGCTTTTTATAAAATACATGGCATTACCACGGTCCAGTTGAAAGGAGTGGGCCTCTCCACCTATTATCCTATTCCTTCGCATAGGGAAGGGGGAGATATAGACATCTTCACTTATTCGGCAAACCATTCCCGGAAAAGTGATGCCGAGGCCAACCGGCTGGCAGACCGGTTAATGGAAGAAAAAGGAATAGAGGTAGACCTTGAACACTCCGAAAAGCATAGTATGTTTTACTATAAAGGTATTCCGATAGAAAATCATAAAACCTTCATTAATTCGGAAACATACCGTATAGCGGTGAAGATGGATAAGCTTCTTCAGGAACTGCTACAACCCGTATCGGCGGAATTGGATAGAAAATACCCCATTTTCATTCCATCTTCCACTTTTAATACTGTATTTCTCGCTTTTCATGCCGCCCAGCATTACGCACGCGGCCTGGCGCTTCATCATCTTTGCGACTGGGCTTGCCTGCTGAATAGATACGGCCTGCATATTCCTGAGGAAGTGACGGATATTCGTTTTAGAAATATGATGCTGGCAATGACTCACCTTTGTAATGATTATTTAGGAACTTCCGTTCCTGTATATGGAGGAGAAGGGTTGGCGGAGGAAATCTTGCGGGAAATCATCCGGCCACCCTATACGATGTCAGTTCCGGCGAAGAATAAATGGAGCATTCTGGTTTATAAAACCAAACGTATGCTGCATACTCATCGTGCGTGCAACAGCGTGTTGCGCATTTCACTGTGTAAATGGGTTGGAAATTCTATTCTGTTGCATCTGCGCTCTCCCCATACCATCTTCCAGACGGAACGAAAATAAGCGGTTTATGTTGAAAAGAATCTGCCGTTTGTTGTTGCCTGATGAAAGGAAAATGGGAATAAGGGTGGTTTGTGCCGTATTTCTTTGCGCATTACTTGACTTTGCCGGACTCGCTGCCCTGTTGCCTGTCTTGTTTTTTCTGTTGGATGACGGGAGGGATAAAGGTGCCGCCCTGTTATTTTGTCTGGTGGCAATAGTCTTTATTTTGGTGAAAAACGCTTTGGTAGCGGGACTTTCACGTTTTCAAAACCATTTTCTGATGTCTCTTTACCGTCGGCTCAGCTTTTCTCTCTTTACTTCTTACTATCAACGGGGGTTATTGTTTATACGCAGCAGGGGGAGTATCCGGTTGGGATATGAGGTGAACTATATCTGTTATGCTTTTTCTTTAAACCTTCTTTCCCCCTTGCTTCGCATGACAGGAGAGCTGCTGCTTATTTTTTGGGTGACGGCAGCTTTGTTGGTTTACGCTCCGTTGACGGTACTGATGCTGTATATTGCCTTTCTGCCTTTCATGCTGATTTACGGATGGGGGATCAGGAAGCCGATGCGCCGTTATGGTGAGCAGGAGCAGCAGGCTCGTCGTGAGCAATCCCGGCTGGTCACGGAAACGATGAAAGGGTATGCCGAATTGGAACTGAATGCGGCGTTTCCTTTTCTTCGGCAGGCATTCGCCCAAAGGGTGAGGAAAATCAGTGAGAGCCGTTTGAAAATGGAAACGATACAGCATCTTCCTCTTTGCCTTTCCGAAATGGCGGTCATATCGGGGCTGACCTTGCTCACCGTTTTCGGAACAGGAGATATCAAAGCGCTGGTAGGTGTCTTTGCTGTGGCGGCTTTCCGGCTGTTACCCGCTTTGCGAGGTATTTTATGTGGTTGGACACAAGTACAGAATGCGGTCTATTCTCTGCGGATTATAGAGGAAGGATTGGGGGATAAGGGGATAGAAGCAGTTTCTCCATCATGGGAGCAGGAAGCGTTTTCTTTTCAAAAAGAGATACGGATAGAACACCTCACCTATGCTTATCCTGAAAGTAAAGAGGTTCTAAAGGACTTTTGTTGTACTATTCGTAAAGGGGAATATGTAGGTATCTGTGGTGAGAGTGGCATGGGTAAGTCTACCTTGTTTAATCTGCTTTTGGGATTTATCACTCCGGATAAAGGCGCTATTCGGATAGATGGCAGGCCGCTTGCCGATGTGCCGAGGCAGGAATGGCATCGCAGGGTGGGATATGTGCAACAGGAAGTGTTTGTGCTGGATGGGACCTTGGCGGAAAATATTGCTTTGGGATGCTGGTCTATAGATAAGGAACGGGTAGCGGAGATAGTGAGGCAGGTGAGATTGGATGCTTGGGTGGATGAGTTGCCGCAAGGAATGGATACTCCTTTGGGTGAAGGGGGAGGAAGGCTTTCGGGAGGTCAGAAACAACGGGTAGGCATCGCCCGTGCTTTGTATAAGAAAGCGGAGGTGCTTCTACTGGATGAGGCTACTTCTGCATTGGATAATGAGACTGAACGGGCTGTCAATGAAATGCTTCTCGGTCTGATGAAGGAGTGTAGGGGGCTGACTATTCTTACGATAGCCCATCGGGAAAGCTCGTTGGCATATTGTCATCGTGTAATCAGATTAAATGGAAAAGACAATGGATCGAATTTATAAAATAGGTAGCCACTGCTTCGCACTGCCGGACGAAAGATTGATGGAGGCGGTGGATGGTATCAGCGGTTTCAAGCCTTTTGTTTGGCAACCGGATCTGGTTTCGGTAAAAGATGTATATGAGGGTGCTTGGTTGCCGGATTTTACTGTTTGGGAGGGAAACGGTTGGGACTTTCCGGCTTTTCAGAGAAAGTCCTATGGGTTCGGATATGAAGATGTAACCGGTACTTTTGGTGTGAGTGGGGATAGTTTTTTGTTGGAACTGGCTCCGCAGGGAGAACCGTCGCTTTATCTCCGGACGATGGGTGAAACTGGGAAAGGTATCTGTTTATATGGTAATTATTCTCCCCGTCTTTTGAGGTTTGCCTTATGGATGGGGTATGGCCTGATGACGGTACGGAAAGATACGGTTGCCTTGCATGGCAGTTGTGTTGTTTATAAGGGGAAAGCGGTTCTTTTTTTAGGTGAAAGCGGAACCGGCAAAAGTACCCATACCCGTTTGTGGAGGGAAAATATAACAGGAAGTAAGTTGCTGAATGATGACAGTCCCATTGTGCGTTATGAAGAGGAGGACGTATGGGTATATGGCAGTCCGTGGAGTGGGAAGACCCCTTGTTATAAGGCGGAGCGTTATCCGTTGGCCGGATGTGTACGTTTGTCACAAGCACCGTATAACAAGATACGGAGATTGAACACCTTGCAGGCTTATGCAGCTTTGCATCCGTCTGCTCCTCCTGCATTTGCATACGAGGAGGAATTATACAGTGGGGTTTGTAGTCTGTTGGAAAAGATGGTTTCATCCATTCCTGTTTATCATCTGGAGTGCTTGCCCGATGCGGAGGCTGTGAAATTAGTATGTCGTACTTTACATGGAGATGGGTATGAAGCGGATAGCGAATGAATATTTCTTTGCGTGGGTGGAGTCGGAAATCAAAAGTGGCAGGAGTGTGAAGTTCCGGGTGAAAGGCAATTCCATGATGCCTTTACTGAGAAATGGGAAGGATGAAGTAGTGGTGGGGCCGTGTGATAAGGAGGAGCTGAAACTTTTTGATGTCATTCTGTTCCGGCAAGCAGACCGGTATGTATTGCATCGGATTATTCAAAAAAGAGGCAGTCGTTATCTGATGCAGGGAGATGCCGTTTGCCGTTTTTATGAGGAATGTGAGGACACGGATATCATCGGGGTGTTGAGAAGGGTATGCAGACCTTCCGGAAGGAAGATTGAAACGGATTCCGTCTGTTGGCGGTTGGAAAGCCGTTTGTGGTTGGGACTTGGTGCATGCAGAGGAATGGTGCTGCGTGTCTTGAATAGATCGGGGATATTTTCTTGATGAAAAATCTAAGGCAACTCACTCATTGCGTGCAAGTTGCCTTTTTAGTTATGGTTTGACGATCCCAATGAGGACAAACCCTAATAAATATATAGATCTATTTTATTTGTTTCTCATGTTCTGTTTTCATACAATCTAATGTTATTCTGTTTAAAAAATGAAGTTATTTTAACTTCGCATGATTCAATCTCATTCGGTGTCGGGGTATCCATTGATAAAGGTAAATTTCCCTTTTCATAATAAAGTTTGAAGTCTTTGTTCCAAGGAAGAAGTTGAACGGTCTCAATGGAATATCTGTTCAGTAATTCTTTTAACTGAACTAATATTTCATCTTTATCGAATACCCCTGGTACCATTGGAATTCGCGGTAATATGTTTGCCTCTTTTTTGACTAAATATTGCAATACTTCATTGATATGGGAATAATATGACGTATTATCTCCTGTGGTTATTCTCATACCGAAAATCCATAGTTTGACGTATGGTTGGATAAACGCATATATAGATAGCGGGAGTAAACCGGAAGTCTCTACAGCTGTGTGATAGCCGTGATCTATACAATTCATTAAAAGTTCTTTTGCGGCATCAAGCTGCAATAGCGCTTCTCCCCCGGATAAAGTAATTCCTCCATTGGGGTCCAGACGAAGGTAAGGTTCTATCTGGTTGAAAAGACCGGATACGCTGATTGTTACGGTAGGTAAATATAGTGTACTTCCATTTACGCCTTCTATACTAAGTGGACAGTGTTCGATACATTTGCCACATTGGTTACACAATGCTCTGTTCACTATATGTTTGTTTCCTTCAAACCGATGAACCTTACGACTACATGCAGCAACACAGCGCTTGCACTTCACGCAATTATTCTGGTTGAATAGCAATGGTGAAGTTCTAGGTTGGGAATGAGGTGAGTGACACCATTTACAATGAATATTACAGCCTTGAAAATAGACAACAGCTCTTCTTCCAGGGCCATTATCTTTAGAAAATTCTGAAATATCGAATATTCGAACCGGAAGTGAGTCTTTTCTAAGCTCAGAGTCTCTTTGGATTCTCATTTTTTAATTATATTAATTAGAATATGTTTACTATAGTAGAATTTAAGCTGGCTTTTAGTATTAGATTTCATTTTATTGATAGTATAAAATGAAGAGAGAAAGACATTTGGCCATTTTTCTCTCTTCATTTGTGTAGTTTACTTACACGGCCTTATATTAATGTATACGTGTAATACGGGTCAATTCAGCTTTGGGACTGGTGGCATTGAATGATATTTCCACAAGCGCCTGATAGTGTACCGGTGGCAAAGTAATGGAAGTCGCCAGGCAAATGAAACGGTAATTGATGCCTGCTACTACTTGCTTGGATACGCATTCAGGAATATAGGTTGCACCTTTCAAGCCCGCCATCGCTTCATTAAAGATTTTCACATCTTCTTCAGTCAAAGGTTCCATCGGTCCCCAACCTCCAAGAGCATTTTCACAATCATCGTTCTCTTCTTTTTTAGGAGCAATTTCAAAAGGAAGAACTTCTTCATAAATCATATCAGATAGATCGAAAGTGCGAAATTTGGCGAACTGTATTTCAGCTCGTCCTTCTTGTAAGAATTCCAAATGAAAGGTGGTTTCTTCGGGGCATCCCGGGAAAGAAGCTCCTACCGGCTTGGTTTCCATACCGACCAAGGCTACATTCAAAAGACGAACCGGATAATACCGATTAGCTACTCCGCCATTTCCAGGACGTGTCATAGTGATGATATCACCGACTTTGAAACAATCTGTTTTCATAGATGTTAGTTTTTTAAAGTGAATACTAGAAATGCACTAAAATAGATATATGTCTATTCTTATTTAAATCTTTAAATTTCCACTTGTTGCTTGGTCTTAGATCACTCAAAAGTAACAAAAGTCAAGAATATTTCAAAGTAAATCAGTCAATTTTATCAATCACTTTGTCACAAAGGGCTATCATTTTGTCCATCTAAATCTATATCTGCCACATTATCAGAGGTTTTTATGCTATTCCGATATTCGCTGGGAGTCATACCAAATTTGTTGCGAAACAATCTGTTGAAGGTAGGTATATTAGGAAGACCGCTTGCTTCTGCAATGGCGGTAATGGTAAAATTGGGAGCATCCATCAATAATTTTACGGCATATTCCAATCTTTTATTATTGATATATCCTGTAGTGGTCATATGTACATTTTCTTGCAATATTTTTCCGAAACGATTTTTGTTCACATGGACCAACTTCATTAGTTCTTCACGCGAAAGATCAGGATTCAAAAATAATTTCTCTCTTGTCACCGTGCTGTCCAGCTTTTCAAATAATCGGTGGCTTTCTTTTTCTTCATCTGTCCAGTTGTTATTTTCTTTATTAATAGGGTTGCCTGTAGGAATCTGTATTGTGTTACTGCTATCTGTTATTGCAGCATTGTTTTGTATGTCGATAGCATTACTTTCAGATGTGATTCGAGTTTTCTCCAATAATTCATAATATTTTTCTTTATAATTTATAGTATCATGTATAGTTTTGATCATAGCTATGTTTTTCTGACGGATAGTGCGGGTATATTGTTTGTTGCGAATGAAGAGCACTAATAGAAGAAGAAGAACTCCACCGGTTGAAATTAACATGATATTGCGTATTTCTATTCGTTTGTTCTGTTTTTCTAGTTTTGCGTTCTGTTCATGCGTTTCATAGACGGTGGCAAGTTCCATGGCAGAACTTTTTTGTTCCCGTTTTTTCAGGCTGTCCGTAAGAATGGCTAGTTCTTCAAAATATTTGGCAGCACGTTTATAATCATTTTTCATCTCGTAGGCTTTCCCAAGCGAACGCTTCACCGCTATCATATGATAATTGATAGTGTCTTTGTATGTATATAGAAATTGTTCGCGTGGAATATACATGTTAATTATTTTATCATATTGTTTTCTATCCATCAGGTAGGGTACAATCAGATAATCGTCTTTACTGTAAGCATCGCCAATGGATTTCCATGATTGGTATGCTTTTTCTGCCTCTTGTATTCTTCCCAACCGGGAAAGCACAGTCGCTCGTTGTGCATACATGGTTTTTAGTTCCTTTTCTGCCATTCCTTCTATGGCCGGTTCCTTATGGGTTGTTTTCACGACTATTTTTTCCAGTTCTTCCAAAGTTTGCAATGCGTCTTCATATCGTCTGTCCCGTTGTTGCATGATGAGCAATGTATGGTAGTTATATCGTAAGTTGTCATATTTATATTTGTAATTTGTTTGTTTCATTAATGAGATTGCATCATGTATCATTTGATAACCTCGTTGCCTGTCTTCTTGATAATAGATCATTTTTCCCATGTTGAACAGGGCAATTGATTTCATCTCCATGTTGTTACATTGTTCTGCTTTATTTAATAACAATCTTACGTAATTGGCCTTCTTGGACTCATCATGCAAACAGTCATAGCATGAAATCATGCGGTGCACATGATCCATATAGTCAATATCGTTATTGTGAATGGAATCATTTTCCAATACCTGCTTATAAAATTTCAGAGCATGGAGATACTTCCCGGTGTTAAAATATAAGTCGCCTTCTACTTCATCGAGTCGGCTTTGGGGATAGCTTTTTCTTTTCCTCAGCTCTTTCATGATATTGACTGCTTTATCAAAATCGGAAAAAGTATATTCATAAACGTAATTATCCGTTATAAGGCTGTCAGGCAAAGATCTATTTTCTGCTGAACCATTTGCCGGTGCGGAACTTGCTATTGTAATTATACACGTCAAAGCAATTATATAATAAAGGTTCTTCATCTTATCTTCTTTTTTTATCTCGTAAAATCAAGAGATCACTTGCAAAAGTAGCATAAAATGATATGAATCAATGCTGAATATTGGAAATTATTTTTATTTAAAACGATTTAATTTGAATGTTGGAGATGCGTTCGGTAAGCAAATGTATGAAATTTGTGTATTCATAGGATATTAAATAAGAAAGAAAACCGGATGTTGAATGTTTGCCGGGAATAACGGAATATTTCTTCCGACTTGTTTCTGCTATTCGATTTCCGGGATTAATATTGAAGTGTGCATTTGAATATTATTTCCGAAAGAATCGGTTACAGCTGCTTCGTCCAGTTAGTAACTGGAAAACTGGTTAAGGATTTGGCAAATTCAGAGGAACTATCTTATTTATAAAGCAGATATTTCTCTCTCATCTTTTTGTAAGCTTCCAGTTCATTCTGCCATCCTGCACGTATTTCTTCTTCATCGGCTCCTTTCATGATTTGTTCCCTCACGGTACGGTTCCCTATCAGCAGGTCGAACCATTGTGGGCGGGTAAAGAACTTGTCCGCTTTTCCAAGGTCTTGATAAGCTTGATAATAGGTAATGATGTACTTTAAAGAGAACCCTTTCGGGGCGGTGATATGGCGGAGGTTATTGCCATAGCAGTATTGGTCTTTATACATCGGATTCTTGTCAAAGCCTTCCAGGGCTTCAGGTTTGAAAGAAAAGGAAGAGATGCGGATATCTGGCGAACCGATTACTTGAAAAGGATAAAGAGTGCCTCTGCCTACACTGATGGCTGTACCTTCAAACGGACAGAGTGAAGGATATAAAGCAATTGCCTGGTCGTTGGGCAGGTTGGGAGAGGGTTTTACCGGAAGCGAATAGGGTTGCCCGTGTTTCCAGCCTTCCACGGGGATGACGGTCAACGCGCATTTTTTGCCATTGGGTAGCCAGCCTTCGCCATTGATCATTTGCGCCAGCTCGCCTACAGTGCAACCGTGTAAAATGGGGATGGCATGCATACCCACGAAACTTCTCTGGTTTTTCTGTCGCACAGGGCCGTCCACATAGTCGCAAGGATTGGGCCGGTCTGTTATGACTAGTTGCTTTTGATTTTCGGCACAGGCTTCCATTACATACTGCATAGTGCTGATATAGGTATAGAAACGGGCACCTACATCCTGAATGTCAAACACAATAAGGTCTATATTCTGTAGCTGTGCCGCGGTCGGCTTTTTATTTTTACCATACAGTGACAGGATAGGTACGCCTGTTTGGATATCTTTTCCATTTTTGACGGTTTCTCCGGCATCGGCGTCACCCCGGAAACCGTGTTCGGGAGCGAATACCTTTTTCACCTGTATATTTGCTGCAATCAGTGTGTCCAGCAAATGGGTTTCTCCTACCATGGAGGTCTGGTTTACAACCAATGCCACCCGTTTCCCTTTTAATATAGGTAAAAGGCGGTCCATCTGTTCGGCGCCGGTGACTACCTTTTGTGCGGTCAAGGTATTGAAAGTAAACAGGAGGAAACATAGGAAAATGTATTTTGTTTTCATGATATGTGGCGATTATTTTGTAATATTGCACAAAAATAAGAATTTAATTGAGAATGGACGCACTTGCTATCATTAATAAATATTATCCACAGGATAATGAACTAAAACATATCCTGCTGACACATAGCCGTTCGGTAGCCGATAAGTCTTTATGGATTGCCGACAAACATCCGGAACTGAACTTGGACAGGCAATTTCTGGAAGAGGCGGCGATGCTGCACGATATTGGAATTTTCAGAACCGATGCCGATGGCATTTACTGTTTTGGACCTTATCCCTATATTTGTCATGGATATTTGGGGGCCGACCTTATGCGGAAAGAGGGATTTCCGCGCCATGCGTTAGTGTGTGAAAGACATACGGGGGCAGGGATGTCTTTGCAAAGTATTATTGACCAGCAGTTGCCTGTCCCTCATCGGGAAATGGTGCCGGTATCCTTGGAGGAACAAGTTATTTGTTTTGCCGACAAGTTTTTTTCAAAGACACATCTGGACAGGGAAAAGAGCGTGGAGAAAGCTTTAAAGAGTATTTCACGTTATGGGGAAGATGGGGTAATCCGTTTTAACCATTGGTGCGAATGTTTCTTGTAAGCCTTAAAAATAAATTAAATATCCGCTAAATAGTTCATTATTGGCGGATAATGCTTAATTTTGCCCCTCAAAAGCGTAAATGATTTGTGAATGACGCCACTAAAACGACATAGATTTATAACATTCCTACTACTATTTGCATGCCTGTTACTTTCTTTAAGTACGGGGGCTCAACGCAGAAAACGGAACTCAGCATCCGGCAATGATTCCCTAAAAGTAGATAGTACCATCGTGGTAGATACATTGTCTATCGATTCGGTTGCACCTCAAAAGAAGCAGCCGCTGGATGCACCTGTTGTTTATGAAGCAAATGACTCTATCGTATTCACTGAAGGTGGATATGCTCATTTGTATGGGGACGGTAAGGTGAATTATGAAAAGATTGAGCTGACTTCTGCTTTGATTACGATGAATATGGATAGCAGTACAGTATTTGCCCGCGGTGTCCCTGATTCGGTGGGTGTGGAGAAAGGAACTCCTATCTTTAAGGATGGTGAGACTCCTTATGAGTCAAAAATCATGCGCTATAACTTCAAGTCGAAGAAAGGATTTATCAATAATATTGTCACTCAGCAAGGTGAAGGATACGTAACCAGTGAAGAGTCAAAGAAAGGTGCTAATGATGAGCTTTATCTGCGCCACGGAAAATACACTACATGTGATAACCACGACCATCCTCATTTTTATCTGAAACTTTCAATGGCGAAAGTGCGTCCCAAGAAGAATGTGGTCTTCGGCCCTGCCCAGTTGGTGGTAGAGGATGTACC
This sequence comes from Bacteroidaceae bacterium, assembly GCA_963651205.1. GTDB lineage: Bacteria > Bacteroidota > Bacteroidia > Bacteroidales > Bacteroidaceae > Phocaeicola. The sequence goes on along the minus strand of CAVJPC010000240.1, from coordinate 118,980 downwards.
GCTACCTATTGCCATTCCTTTCGGTTTCTTCCCGTTCAACAGCAGTTATTCGTCAGGATTCATTATGCCGACTTATGGCGATGAAATGAATCGTGGTTTTTATTTGCGTGATGGTGGATATTATTTCGCTATCAGTGACCGTATGGATTTGAAACTGTTGGGTGAAATTTTCACGAAAGGTTCATGGGGACTCTCTGTACAATCTAATTATAATAAGAGATATGGATATAGCGGTAATTTCAATGCCAGTTATTTGGTGACGAAGACAGGTGAAAAGAACATGCCGGATTATATGGTTACTAAGGACTTCAGGATTGCATGGAGCCACAGACAGGATGCCAAGGCCAGTCCTAACAGTTCTTTCTCCGCTAATGTGAATTTTGCTACCAGTAGTTATGACCAGCGTAATCTGAGCAGTTTGTATAATCCGCAGCAATATTCAAATAATACCAAGACGTCAAGTGTGAGCTATTCGCGTAACTTTCCTGAGATCGGGTTGAACCTGTCAAGTACATTCAATATCTCTCAGAATACACGTGACTCTTCTATAAGTGTGACTTTGCCGGATTTGAATATTTCATTAAACCGTATTTATCCTTTCAAGCGTAAGAAGGCGGTAGGGGATGAACGTTGGTACGAAAAGATTTCACTTCAATATACCGGTCAGGTGACGAACTCTATTAATACCAAGGATAATCTGATTCTGAAGCAGGGTTTGAATAAATGGACTAATGGTATGCAGCATAAGATACCTGTCAGTGCCACTTTTACCTTGTTCAAGTATATCAATATTGTACCTTCTTTCAACTATACCGAACGTTGGTACATGCGTAAGGTAGAACAGAACTATGACGAGTCGGCTCCTAATAATGTCAGAAAAGATACGATCAATGGTTTTAACCGTGTGTACAACTATGATTTGAGTTTGCAGGTAAATACGAAGATGTATGGGTTCTATAAACCTTGGAGAAAGTTGTTCGGTGACAAGATTGAAATGATCCGCCACGTCTTCACTCCTTCTGTCAGCATGAGTTATGCTCCGGACTTTAGTACGTCCAAATATGGATATGTTGGTAGCTATACTTATACCGATACGAATGGAGAGGTGCGTACTAAGACATATAATCCTTATGAAGGTCTGCCTTATTCCTTTTCGCCCAGTGGCAAGTCCGAGAACTTTACTTTTTCTGTAGATAATAATGTGGAAATGAAAGTAAAGTCGGATTCGGATACTACGGGAGTGAAGAAGATCAGTTTGATTGACCAGTTAGGAGCGAGTATTTCTTATAATGCAGCAGCCAAAGAGAAACCTTGGGGTAATCTGAGTATGAATCTGCGTTTGAAGTTGACCAAGAGCTATACATTTAATATGAATGCCCAGTTTGCTACTTATGCTTACGAGTTTGACGAAAATGGTACTGTTAGAGAAGGAAATCGTACGGAATGGTCTTATGGTCGCTTCGGTCGTTTTCAGGGATATAGTGGCTCTTTCTCGTATACACTGAATAATGATTCGTGGAAAAAGTGGTTTGGTCCGAAAGATGAAAAGGACGGTAAGGGCGATAAAGATAAAAAGAACGAAAATCTGGACGAATACAGTGACGATGATAGTGAAAACAAGGAAGAGGAAGATAAATCCGGTTTGAGAAAGACGGAGAAAACAGCTGTAGATCCGGATGGTTATATGGCTTTCAAGATGCCATGGTCATTAAGCTTGAGCTACAGTTATAGTATTCGTGAAGACAGAAACAAGCGGATTAATATCAAGAGTATGCGTTATCCTTATTCGGTGACTCATTCATTGAATGTGTCCGGTAATGTAAAGTTGGGTAGCCGCTGGAATGTGAATTATTCTTCGGGATATGATTTTAATACGAAAGAGATGTCAATGACAACGGTCAATATCAGCCGTGACCTTCACTGTTTCAATATGAGTTGTGGCTTGGTATTCGGACCCTTTACTTCCTATAATTTCAGTATTCGTGCAAACTCCAGTATGCTGACAGATGCCTTGAAGTGGGATCAGCGAAGCAATACAGGTAGTGCGGTTAATTGGTATTAGGAGAAATTGAGAATTAAAAATTGAGAAATAGTTGCTGATAACAATGCGCAGCGATTTCTCAATTTTTAATTCTCAATTCTCAATTTACCCCTACCATTCAATAGGTGTCTGTCCGTGTGCTTGCAGGTATTCGTTGGTGCGGCTGAAGTGTTTGTTCCCGAAAAAACCATTATAGGCTGATAGAGGAGACGGATGTGCTGAAGCCAACACTAAATGCTTGTTGCGGTCTATGAACGCTCCTTTTTTCTGGGCGTAAGATCCCCATAAAATGAATACGATATTTTCGCGTTGTTCTGCCAATACACGAATAGCAGCATCTGTAAATTCTTCCCATCCCCGACGCTGGTGGGAACCGGCCTGATGTGCACGTACGGTTAATGTGGCATTGAGTAATAATACACCCTGATTTGCCCAACGGGTCAGATTGCCTGAAGTAGGGAGTGGGGAGCCCAGATCACTTTGTATTTCCTTGAATATATTTTGTAGAGAAGGGGGGAAAGGTACTCCGTCATTTACAGAGAAGCAAAGACCATGTGCCTGTCCCGGACCGTGATATGGATCCTGACCGATGATGACGACTTTCACTTTATCAAAGGGACAGAGATTGAATGCATTGAATATTAATTTGCCCGGAGGGTAAATTGCAGTAGTCTGGTATTCGTTTCTCACAAACTCTGTAAGTTTTACAAAGTAATCTTTTTCAAATTCGGGCGCCAGATGTTGTTTCCAGCTTTCTTCTATCTGTACGTTCATAATCTTTTTATTTTGTGGTCTTTATCATTTATATGCTGTTTTGTTAACGGGTCAAATTTAATATATTTTTATCTGGTGTACAAGGTAAACTCCGGATTGTTTATGGTTGCACTCTTGAATATTGGCTTCGAATACCATTTTTCCCCAGTCAAAAAATAATTTTGAAAAGTAAGTTGGCATACTCTTTGCCATCAAGTATTTGTGAAGACAGCAAGACTAATCTTATAAAGAAGAGGTACAAAAAAGAGGATGACTTTTATATCACCCTCTTCTTTTCAAATTGCTGATAGATTATAATCAAATAAGTTGCATACCCAGTTGGGCGCATTCTTTTCTCATATCTTCGGGCCATATACTGGCTTGGATTTCACCTATATGGGCTTTCTGTAAATAAAGCATACAGAGTCTTGATTGTCCTATACCACCGCCAATACATAAAGGTAGTGTTTCATCCAGCAGGCGTTTGTGGAAATAGAGTTCCTTGCGTTTTTCTTGTCCGCTGAGTGCCAGTTGTCGGAGCAGAGCTTCTTTATCTACACGGATACCCATAGAGGAAAGTTCGACAGAGCGGTCCAATACTTTATCCCAGACCAACAGGTCACCATTCAGACCGGGAAGACCGGTTTCCGGATTAATAGTAGTGTAGTCATCATAGTCGGGTGCACGCAGGTCATGTTCTTTTCCATCACTCAGTTTGCATCCTATACCTATAATAAATACAGCGCCATATTTTTGTGAGATGGCATGCTCGCGTTCTTTCGGAGTCTTGTCAGGATACATCTGGCAAAGTTCTTCCGAATGGATGAAATGGATATCATGTGGCAGAAAGGGTTTGATTTGCGGATACATTTCACATACCATATATTCAGTGCGGCGCATGGCTGCATAGATGCGGGTTACTATTTCCTTCAGGAAATTTACGGAGCGTTGTTCTTTGGTAATCACACGTTCCCAATCCCACTGGTCTACATACAGTGAATGAAGATTGCCTAATTCTTCGTCAGCACGGATAGCGTTCATATCGGTATAGATGCCATAGCCCGGCTCTATATTATATTCTGCCAGAGTCAGTCTTTTCCATTTAGCCAGTGAATGGACAACTTCTGCCTGTGCGTCTTCCAAGTCTTTTATAGGGAAGGACACAGGGCGTTCGGTTCCACTCAAGTCATCGTTAATACCCATTCCTTTCAATACGAAAAGGGGAGCGGTTACACGACGAAGGCGTAATTCTGACGATAAGTTCTGTTGGAAGAACTCTTTTATTTGCTTAATGCCTAACTCTGTCTGTTTTAAATCGAGCAAGGCTTTATAATTAGCTGGTTTAATTAGGTAACTCATTGTAAAATTGATCTAGTTATTTTAATTGCTTGCAAATATAGAAATTATTTGTGATATTGCTACATATTTGGCTGAAAATATAATCAAATTGATTGTTTTGCTCTTGATTTATCGAGCAAAATATTATTTTGATCGATAAATCTCTCAAATTATTAGGAGAAAGACAATATATTTTGTACTTTTGCACGTCCAAGTTTCAAACGCACCCGTAGTTCAATGGATAGAATACCGGATTCCGGTTCCGACGATATGAGTTCGATTCTCATCGGGTGTACAATTTAGCAACCTTCTTGCGAGTCTTCGCAAGAAGGTTTTTTCTTATTATACCTTCTTCCTATGAACATTTTTTCTACTTTTCAGTTATTTGTTTATGAAACATTTTAAAATAGCTCTTAATATTTAGTTTATTCTAAAAAACAAACGCTAATAAATGATATAGTTCCTTTTATGAGTTGTATATATTAAATTGGCATACATATATTCGCATGTGATTTTAAAATAATTTTCTTTCATGGCTATTTTAAAGTCAATGCTTAATTAAACTATTTTATTTAAATATTAAATTATCAACCAAATCTGAGATTCATGAAGAAAGCTCTCATTCTTATTTTATGCCTCTGTTTTTCAATAAACATGATGGCGCAATCAAAAGCGGTGACGGGATTGGTGGTAGATGCCACCGGGGAACCTATTATCGGAGCGAGTGTCCTGGAGGTAGGGACAACAAATGGTACAATAACTGACGTAGACGGAAACTTTAATATTCAGGTGCCTGTAGGGGCGAAACTGGATATAAGCTTTATCGGCTACAAAACACAACAAATTGTAGTAGGTGCACCAAACAGTTACAAAGTTGTATTAAAAGAAGATGCGGAAGTGTTGGACGAAGTAGTGGTGGTAGGGTATGGTGTCAAACAAAAACGTTCGACTATGACTACATCTATTTCTAAAATGGACAACAAGGTACTTGAAAATGCTGCTATAGCTAACGCTGCCCAGGCTTTGCAAGGTTCGGTCAGTGGCTTGCGTGTGACGAATACTTCAGGGGCTCCCGGAAGTTCGCCTTCCATCGTATTGCGTGGTGGAGCCGGCATTGAATCTGCGGGAAGTCCATTGGTTGTTGTCGACGGAGTGGTACGTTCAATGGATGATGTCAATCCTGCCGATATCGAGTCTATCCAAGTGCTGAAAGATGCAGCTTCTACCGCTATTTATGGGGCACGAGCCAATAATGGTGTCATTCTGGTGCAAACGAAGAAAGGCAAGGAAGGAGCTGCCCAGATTTCTTATAAGTTTAAGGGCGGTCTGAACTTTGCACGTAAAGGCTATGAGTATATGGACGCTGCGGATTACATCAAATATGGACGTTTGGGGCGCTCTTATTCGGGGGGTACTTTGTCACAGATTGACGGAACGCGAGGATATGGAGCCGTCTATGGACAAAGTAATCCTGATCAATTCTCTATCCGCTACCTGGATGGTAACGAGAATCTGCTTCAAGATGGATGGCGACAGATGACGGATCCTGTTTCCGGTCGTCAGATTGTATTCAAGGACTATGGCACTACTTTGAGAGACGAAGTTTATAAAGATCCGGCTTTTACGCAAGATCATTATTTGAACTTTACAGGTGGTAATGAAAAAGGTGCTTTTGCGGCTTCATTGGGTTATTACTCGGAAGACGGAACGGTAAAAGGTACTCAGTACAGACGTTTTAGCGGAACATTGAATGGTAATTATAAGGTATTGCCTATCTTAAATGTAAAAGGGGGAGTGAATTTCTCTACTTCCGAAGCTCCACAGTTGTATTATGATGACACTGCGGACTTGTTTGAGCGTTTGCAGAGTGTGGAACCTACTTGGAATCCTTTCTTGCCGGACGGCTCTCCTAACTATGGTTATGGAAAAAGAGATGGTAATCCTTTATACTGGTTGGACAAACTGACCAACAAAAACAATACACGCCGTACCACTTTGAATATTGGTGCCGACCTGGAATTGATAAAGGATAAATTATATTTGCGTGAGAACAGCTCATTGTATTATTCTGATTATACGAAGGAAACTTTTGATAAGGCGTATCGTGATTATTGGAACGAAAATACACAGCGAAAGGCATCTTTTGAATATACCCGTACTATACAGCAGCAACATAGCTTGCAATTGGAATACACGGAGACGTTTAAGGAAAAGCATAATCTTTCTGCCATGTTGGGTGGTGAATACTTTGAGAATCAGTATTTGCAATATAAAGGTACGGCAGACGGTGCTCCTTTTGATCAAATTCCAACATTGAACGTGTCGGGGCGTGACAATATGTGGGCTTACTCCTTCCGTGAGGGCTATCGCATTGCTTCAGGCTTTGCACGTGTCACATACGATTATGAACGACGTTACCTGTTTACTGCCGTAGCCCGTTATGACGGTATCTCTAAGTTGTCGGATAACCGATGGGGATTTTTTCCGGGTGTGTCTGCCGGATGGAATATACACGAAGAAGCTTTTTATAAAGACAGCAAATTGGCGAAGATCGTGACTACCGTTAAACCTCGTATCTCTTACGGTATTAATGGTAACGTGAATGGTATCGGAAATTATGATGTCTATGGTGTTTATGACAAACAGACAGCCTATAATGGAACAACAGGTATTTTGAATACAGGTGTAATCAACTCCAATCTGAAATGGGAAAAGAGCAAGTCGTTTGAGCTGGGTCTCGACTTGGGACTTCTGGATAACCGGTTTAATCTGGTTTTGGACTATTACAATCGTACCACTTCTGATTTGTTGACCAATATCAACCTGCCCGGCTATACCGGATTCGATTCTTTCAAGACGAACTTGGGAAGTCTGCGTAATACCGGTTTTGAAGTAGAAGGAAATTTGAGTCTGATGCGTAACCCGAAAGGTTTCAACTGGGATTTTTCTTTCAACGCATCACTGGTGCATAACAAGATTATCAAATTGCCCTATAACGGTAATGAGAACAATCGCCAGGGTGGTAGTCAGGTATACGACCCTAAATCAGGACAAGTGATTTGGGTAGGAGGTTATCAGGAAGGACATACACTGGGTGACATTTATGCCTATGAACAGACTAAGATTCTTAGTAACTGGGATGAAGTGAATAATTTGGCAGGTGACTACATTGATAGGATTGCAGGTCTGTACGGACCGAAAGTGAGTGAAGCGGACAAGACGAAATATGGTTTGACCAAACCGATAGAACCAGGTGATGTGCTATGGGCAGACTTGGACGGAAACCATGTTATAGACCAGTTGGACCGTGTGAAAGTAGGTAATATTTATCCGAAATGGACCGGTGGTTTCTCTACTACCCTTTCCTATAAGAATTTATCCTTGTATGGACGATTCGATTTTGCTGTAGGACATACCATTTTGAATATGGTGGCTATGCGTTCTTTAGGTCAGTCCGTAGGTTTCAAGAATATTATTAAAGAAGGATTAAATACTTGGACTGAACAGAATACGGTAACTGATTTGCCGAAATCTTATTATGATGATTCCACTAACAAGAAGAATCTTTATCGTGATACGAATGGTAGTGATATCACATCCGTGAACAACAGAAGCTCCAGATTTTACGAAAAGGGCGATTACCTGTCTTTACGGGAACTGACGCTGAACTGGAGGTTGCCCGTTAACTGGATATCAAAAGTAGGTATGACGAATGCTTCTTTATACATTACCGGTCAGAACCTGTTCTATATCACCGGATATAGCGGTTCTTCTCCTGAGGCTCCGTTAACTTATCCTGGAGTGGATACGGGGCGTTATCCTACTCCGAGAACAGTATTGGTTGGTGCTTCCGTATCATTCTAGGTCTAATTAAAAAGAAAAAAACAGTTATGAAAAATAAGATAGTATCATTGGCTATTTTAGCAACGTCGCTTTTTACTATGACAGGATGTCTGGATATGGAGCCTGTAAGTAGTATTACTGATAAAAATATGTGGCAGAGTGAGGGGCAATTCACTTCTTTTGTATATGGAGTGCATAGCCGTCTGCGTGAGAACTCTTTCAATATGTATAAATTGGGCGAATTGCGTTCCGATATTTACAATCCATCTACAGGATGGACGGGAGAGAGTAACAAAGTGGAAGAAATCACTGCAAATATATTGAGTGAGGAACGTCCCGGGTTGAGTAATTTTGCCGGCCTATATAGCAATATCAACCAGATAAATCTATTTATCAGCAAAACGCTTGGTACAGATTTGTTGAAGGAAAAAGATAAAGCTTACTATTTGGGACAAATGTATGGCATGAGAGCTTTCTATTATTTTCATTTGCTTCGTTCTTGGGGAGATGTAGTCTGGACAGACCAGCCGAGTATGAGCTTTGAAATAGGTAAACTGGAGAAACCTGTTTCTCCTGCTTCTGAAGTGATGGAAAAGATTAAAGCGGATATTCAAAGTTCGGAAGACTATTTTGCAGGTGATTATAGCTTCCGTGAAGCACGTACTTTTTGGTCTAAAGCCGCTACCTTGATGCTGAAAGCAGATGTTTTCTTATGGTCATCTCGTCAAATGGGCGGCGGATCGGCAGATGCCCTTACAGCACAGAATGCTTTGACAGATATCCAGAACCATATTTCAAGGGAGACATTGGATTTGATGCCTGATTTTACGAATGTGTTTGCTTATGACCAAAAGGGGAATAAAGAAATCATATTAGCGGTCCATAATAAACAAAATGAAACTAATTTGTTTGATGGAAACTGGCGTAATAACTTAGTTCCCCAAAGAGCTACCTTGAGTTTGTATTATGACAGAGAAACGGATGCCAGATTTGAACTGAACTTTAATGGAAATATGTACTATCCCATCAGGCTTTCCCTATATGATAGCTTCAACGATGCAGATACCCGTAAAAATGGAACATTGAAAGCTGCCTATACCATGGATAATCCCCATGTTTATGTAGGATGTTTCCCTTATAAATATCGTGGAACAACTCCTTCGGGAGCTTCTGAACGGCTCTTTGCTGATGACTTTCCGGTGTATCGGTATGCTGATCTGTTGTTGATGTTGGCGGAAGCTAAATCTTTGACAGGTGGTGATCCGACCAATGAGATTAACTTGGTGCGTGCACGTGCCTACAAGAATAATTATGATGTACGGACTATAGGATATCCCAATATGGAAGGAGATAAGGACGGCATTAACGAAGTGCTGTTGAGAGAGCGTTATAAAGAGTTCATGTTTGAAGGGAAACGTTGGTATGATTTGCGTCGTTTCGGCAATGAGTATGTGTTTCAATATACTACAGCCAATGCTGATTATCCTCAACGTTTGCTGTGGCCGATTGATAAGAATACCCTGACTAATAATCCGGCACTGGATCAAACTCCAGGTTACTAAACAATTTTTATGTTTTAAATAATAAAATAAAGGTGGCTTTTTATCTATAAAAGATAAAGAATCACCTTTTTATTTGGGTAGAAGAATAATTTTTTTTATTTTTACCCCCGTAATTAAACAATAATATTATGAAAAGAATCTCTTGGTTGTTAGGAACCCTACTATTCCTGTCTTCTTTACAAATGAATGCTCAACAACAGGATACGGTTGCTGTCCGCGAAACCCGGATTCCTGTGTTGATTGAAAGACAGGACAATGAGTTATTTAATTTGCGTATAGAGGCTACTCAAAGTCAGGTGCTGAATGAAGTGAAATTGAACTTCGGTAAAGACGTGAATTTGAATGAAATTGAAGCTGTAAAACTTTATTATGGCGGAACTGAAAGTACAGAAAGAAAAGGAAAAAACTATTTTGCTCCGGTAGATTATATACCTAATAATATTCCGGGAAAAACATTGGTTGCCAATACTTCTTATTCTGTTTTGAAGTCGGAAGTAAAGTTTCCGAAGCGTGAGGTTATATTGAAAGCTGACCAAAAGCTGTTTCCGGGAGTGAATTATTTTTGGATTAGCCTGCAAATGAAGCCTACAGCTTCTATTCTTTCCAAAGTATCAGCAGAAGTGGCAGAAGCTAAGGTTGACGGACTGGTTGCTCCTTTAAAAGTAGTCCGTAAAGCAGATACTCATTATATGGGAGTGGGTGTACGTCATGCCGGTGATGATGGGGCTGCTGCTTATCGTATTCCCGGATTGGTGACTTCAAATAAAGGAACATTATTGGGTGTTTACGATGTGCGTTATAATAATAGTGCAGACCTGCAGGAATATGTAGAAATAGGCCTGAGCCGGAGCACAGATGGAGGGCAGACTTGGGAAAAAATGCGTATTCCTATGGCATTCGGGGAATATGACGGTTTGCCTAAGGCGCAGAATGGGGTAGGTGATCCTGCTATTTTGGTCGATAAGAAAACCGGAACTATTTGGATTGTCGCTGCCTGGACACACGGTATGGGTAATGGTCGTGCCTGGTGGAATTCTCAGACTGGTATGGATCGTAACCATACTGCACAATTAATGATGGTGAAGAGTGATGATGATGGTAAAACTTGGTCTGAACCTATGAATGTGACGGAACAGGTGAAAGATCCGTCATGGTATTTCTTGTTGCAGGGGCCCGGTAGGGGTATTTCAATGGATGACGGAACATTGGTATTCGCCAGCCAGTATATTGGCAGTGACCGTATTCCTAACGCAGGTATTATTTATAGTAAAGATCATGGAAAAACATGGAATATCAGTACATTGGCACGCACTAATACAACGGAAGCTCAGGTAGCGGAAGTGGAACCGGGTGTCTTGATGTTGAATATGCGTGATAACCGCGGTGGCAGCCGCGCCGTATCTACTACTACGGATTTAGGTAAAACATGGAAAGAACATGTATCTTCACGTACAGCCTTACAGGAGCCGGTTTGTATGGCAAGCTTGATCAGTGTTAAGGCTAAAGATAATGTATTAGGCAAGGATATTCTTTTATTCTCTAATCCCAATGATACCAAGAATCGTCATAGCATTACCATCAAGGCAAGTTTGGACGGTGGCGTTACCTGGTTGCCCGAAAACCAGCTGCTGCTGGATGCCGGCTGGGGTTGGGGATACAGCTGTCTGACTATGATTGACAAGGAAACTGTAGGTATTTTGTATGAAAGTAGCGTGGCTCACATGACTTTCCAGGCAGTAAAACTGAAAGATATTATTAAGACTAAATAAATGAAACGTAGATTTTCTAGTTTTATTGGAATGATACTCGTTTGTACTGTTGTGATAGCGCAAACGAGTATCTCGTTACTTCCTAAGCCTCAGATATGTAAGGATACAGGGAAGAACTTTAGTATGGGAAAGGTGAAACTTTCTACTCCGGTGTTGAAATCGGAGTGGGAAGTTTTTATTGTTAATGCGGGTGGTGAAATTGTTGACCAATCATCTTCTGTCATTAAAGTGGAACTTGTTTCATCTATTGATGAAGCGCGGTTAAACGGAGATGAAGCCTATCGTCTCTCTGTTACAAACAAGCAAATAAAGATAGAGGCAGTAACAGAACGTGGAGTGTATTGGGCTATGCAGACGTTACGCCAGTTAGAAAAGAAAAAAGGGAAAAGAAGTTCCTTTGCCGGATGTGAAATGGTGGATTGGCCGGCATTCCGGATTCGTGGCTTTATGCAAGATGTGGGACGTAGCTATATCTCGATGGAGGAGTTGAAGAGGGAGATTGAAATCCTGTCACGGTTCAAAATCAATGTATTCCATTGGCATCTTACCGAAAATCAGGCATGGCGTTTGGAAAGTAAAATATTTCCGATGCTGAATGACAGCGTGAACACCATTCGTATGCCGGGAAAGTACTATACACTGGAAGAAGCCCGCGAATTGGTGGATTTCTGCAAGAAACATCAGGTGTTGTTGATTCCTGAGATAGATATGCCGGGTCACAGTGCTGCTTTTGTTCGTGCTTTCCGCCATGATATGCAAAGTCCGGAAGGGATGAAGATCTTGAAACTATTACTGGATGAGGTGTGTGAGACATTCGATGTGCCTTACTTACATATAGGTACGGATGAGGTGGAGTTTACCAATCCGCATTTTGTACCCGAAATGGTAGCGTATGTGCGTTCTAAAGGGAAAAAAGTAATATCTTGGAATCCGGGATGGCATTATAAGCCGGGGGAGATTGATATGACACATTTATGGAGTTACCGTGGAAAGGCACAACCGGGTATCCCCGCTATTGATTCCAAATTCCATTATCTGAATCATTTTGATATTTTCGGCGATATTGTAGCTTTGTATAATAGCCGTATTTATAATCAGGCAGAAGGCAGTGAGGACATTGCGGGAACTATATTGGCTTTGTGGCACGATCGTTTGATTGACAATGAGTGGAATATGGTTATTGAAAATGGTTTGTACCCCAATATGCTTGCTATTGCCGAGCGTGCCTGGAGAGGGGGGGGTACGGAATATTTTGATGGCTTGGGTACGATACTTCCAGCCGAAGACACGAAAGAGTTCAAAGAATTCGCTGATTTTGAACAGCGTATGTTGTGGCATAAGGAGCATACGTTTAAAGGATATCCTTTCGCTTATGTGAAACAGACTAATGTAAAATGGAATATTACGGATGCTTTTCCTAACGGCGGAGACCTCTCGAAAGTATTTCCTCCCGAAGAGGAAATGAAGGATAGCTATGAATATGAAGGAAAAACTTACGGGGTAAAGCCGGCTATAGGCGCAGGCATTTATCTGCGTCATGTATGGGGGAATATGGTTCCTGCTTTCTATGCGGACCCTCAGGAAAATCATACGGCTTATGCGTATACTTGGGTGTATTCGCCCAAAGCTCAGGAGGTAGGATTGTGGGCGGAGTTTCAGAACTACAGCCGTTCGGAGATGGATTTGGCTCCATTGCTTGGTAAATGGGATTACAAAGAGAGCCGTATCTGGATTAATGATAAGGAAATACTGCCTCCCGTATGGACTGATACGCATAAGGTAAAAAGTTATGAAGTACCTTTGGGAAATGAGAATTGCGTAGGAAGACCTCCATTGGCGGTGCATTTAAATAAAGGTTGGAACAAGGTTTTCTTAAAGTTGCCTATCGGTAAGTTTAAGATGGCTGAGACGCGTCTTGTAAAATGGATGTTTACCACTGTCTTTGTGACGCTTGATGGAGAAAAAGCTGTAGAAGGATTAATTTATTCACCAGAAAAACAACGATAAATGAAACGCATTGCTCTATTATATTTGGGATTATTACTTGCACTACCCCAGTTTGCGCAGGAACGCAAGTACTCTACTTTTTATGAGCAGAGGGCTACTTTGTTTGAAGAACTTCCGGTTACTTCAAAGGATATTATTTTCTTAGGCAACAGTATTACCAACGGTTGTGAGTGGACTGAGTTGTTTCAAGACAAGAATGTAAAGAACAGAGGTATCAGTGGAGATATCTGTATGGGGGTATATGACCGTCTGTATCCTATTGTAAAGGGAAAACCGGCAAAGATTTTCTTATTGATCGGTATCAATGATGTTTCTCGAGGAACGTCTGCGGATAAAATTATTTCAGAAATAAGTATGATTGTTCAGAAAATAAAGCAAGAATCTCCAAAAACAAAATTATATTTGCAAAGTGTATTGCCGGTGAATGATTGTTACGGGATGTTTAACGGGCATACATCACGCTGGCAGGTGGTAAAACAAATTAATGATTTGCTGGAACTATTGGCTGTAAAGGAAGGAGTTACCTATATTGATTTGTATAGTCATTTTGTAGGTGGAGATACAGGAAAGATGAATCCTGTATATACCAATGACGGAGTACATTTATTAGGAAAGGGATACTTGCTGTGGCGTGATATTGTAAAACCTTATGTTGACCAGAAATGAAGAAGACATTAATACTAATTTTATGTTTGTTTCTCAGCATCGTTTCATTTGCACAGAAGCAGGTGAAGGTTGCCTGTGTAGGTAATAGCATTACTTATGGCATAGGTGTAGCCGATCCTGATAAAGAGTCCTATCCTGCCCGGTTACAGCAAATGCTGGGTGAAGGGTATACGGTGGAGCGTTTTGGAAAGCCGGGAGCTACTTTGCTGAATAAGGGACACCGGCCTTTTATGCAACAGAAAGAATTTAAGGATGCATTGGCCTTTGCTGGTGATGTAGTGGTTATTCATTTAGGAGTGAATGATACAGATCCGCGTGATTGGCCCAATTACCGTGATTTTTTTATAGCGGATTATCGTGCGCTGATTGATTCGTTCAGAGTGGCGAATACTGAATGTCGTATTTTGATTGCCCGTCTAACTCCGATTGCCGACCGCCATCCGCGGTTTGAGTCCGGCACACGCGACTGGCATGATGAAATTCAGCTGGCTATAGAAACGATAGCCAAATATGCACAAGTACAGTTGATAGATTTTCATGCACCTTTATATCCATATCCTTTTATGTTGCCCGATGCTGTCCATCCCGATAAGGAAGGCGCGGCTGTCTTGGCAAAAACGGTGTATGAAGGCATAACCGGTGATTTTGGCGGTTTGCAAATGCCGGAAATCTATACGGACAATATGGTATTGCAGCATGGACGTCCGCTGACTATTCAGGGAAAAGCGGATGCCGGTGAGAAAGTAACTGTTTCCCTAGACAGGCAGAAACTTCAGGCAGTGACGGGAGCAGATGGAAAGTGGGCGGTGGATGTCCGGCCATTGAAGGCAGGCGGCCCATATACGCTGACTGTTGCTACAGAAAAACGGAAACTGGTCTATAAAAATGTGTTGGCGGGAGAGGTGTGGCTCTGTTCCGGACAATCGAATATGGAGTTTTATCTGAATTGGAGTGTAACTGCCGCGCAAGATGTTCCTCAAGCTGCAAATAGCAATATTCGTTTTTATGATATGAAAGCCCGTTGGCGTACGGATGCGGTGGAGTGGGATGCTTCGGTGCTCGATTCATTGAACCATCTGCAATATTATAAGGATACACGGTGGACTGTTTGTTCGCCTGAAACAGCCGGCAATTTCTCGGCGGTGGCTTACTATTTCGGAAAGAAATTGCAGGATAGTTTGCAAGTTCCTGTAGGACTGATTTGCAATGCCATTGGCGGATCTCCCACTGAAGCATGGATAGACCGTAGTACATTGGAATATCGTTTTCCGGCTATTTTACGTAATTGGATGCAGAATGATTTTATCCAAGACTGGGTGCGTGGGCGTGCTGCCTTGAATGTAAAGAAGTCTTCTAATAAATTGCAACGCCATCCTTATGAGCCTTGTTATTTGTATGAATCGGGTATCCGTCCTTTGGAACAGTTTCCGGTCAAAGGCTTTATTTGGTATCAGGGTGAGTCTAATGCCCATAATCGGGAGGCTCATGAAAAGTTGTTCAGATTGTTGGTGGAAAGTTGGCGCAAGAATTGGGGGGATGCGGAACTTCCATTCTATTTTGTCCAATTGTCCGGAATAGATCGTCCGTCATGGACTTGGTTCCGTGATAGCCAGCGTCGTTTGATGGCGGAGATTCCTCATACCGGTATGGCTGTCAGTTCAGATAAGGGAGATTCATTGGATGTACACCCTAAACAGAAAAAAGAAGTCGGTGAACGGCTGGCTGCATGGGCATTGAATAAAACATACGGATATAAAAATGTCATACCTTCGGGACCGCTTTATAAATCGGTCGTATTTAGTGGAGGTGCAGCTTATATTTCTTTTGATTATGCGGAGAAGTTGTCCACTTCGGATGGGAAGCCGGTTCGTACATTCGAAGTGGCAGGTGATGATGGGTTATTTTATCCGGCACAGGCTGTTGTTGAAAACGGTAAAATGAAAGTGTGGAGTGACGAGGTGAAAAAGCCGAAGACGGTCCGTTACGGATGGCAGCCATTTACTCGTGCCAATTTGGTAAATGGTGCTGGTTTGCCTGCATCTACATTCCGGGCTGAATAGTATATAATTTAATAAAGATAGGTAAGATGAAGAAAACATTAAAAGTTTTGATGATGTTAGGATGCTTTCCGATGATGCTCAGTGCAAAGGAGTATAAAAAGTCAGAGAGTCTGAGTCTTGATAAGGGATGGGAGTTCGCTCAGGTCGGCCGGAATGAATGGTTGCCGGCTACAGTGCCCGGAACGGTACATCAGGATTTGATTTCTCATAATAAGCTGCCCAATCCATTTTATGGGATGAATGAGCAAAAAGTGCAGTGGGTGGAGAATGAGGACTGGGTCTATAAAACTACTTTTAATGTGACAGATGAGCAACTCTCGCGGGATGCTGCCTTGTTGATTTTGGAAGGACTGGATACGTATGCGGATATTTATCTGAACGGCTCTTTGTTGGAACGTACGGACAATATGTTTGTCGGCTATACTCTTCCGGTAAAAGAGGTGTTGCGGAAGGGAGAAAACCATTTGCAGATTCTGTTTCATTCACCTATCAAGCAAACTTTACCCCAATGGGAAACCAATGGCTTTGATTATCCTGCTGATAATGACCATAGTGATAAGCGGGTCAGTATCTATAGCCGTAAAGCACCTTATAGCTATGGCTGGGATTGGGGAATCCGCTTGGTAACCAGTGGTATCTGGCGGCCTGTGACACTGACTTTCTATGATGTGGCGCGCATTGATGATTACTATGTACGTCAGGCTTCGGTAACGAAAGATCTGGCGGAAGTTGAAAACCGCCTGACTGTAAACAGTGTTTCTGCAACTCCTCAGAAAGCGGAAGTAACCATTGCTTATTCTTATAAGGAGGGTGAAAAGGTAACTGAACAGAAAGAGGTGACATTGCAGCCGGGAATAAACCATATTCTTCTTCCCATAGAGATACGGCAACCTCATTTATGGATGCCTAATGGTTGGGGGGAACCTGCATTGTATGATTTTGAAGCTGAGGTAAAAGTGGATGGTAAAGTGGTAGCTTCTCAAAATGAACGTATCGGACTCCGTACAATAAAGGTTGTGAAAGAAAAAGACGATCAGGGAGAATCTTTCTATTTTGTAGTCAATGGTGAACCGATGTTTGCCAAAGGTGCGAATTTTATTCCGGATGATGCTTTGCTGCCTAATATTACTGAAGAACGTTACCGCCAGTTATTTAAGGATGTGAAAGATGCCAACATGAATATGATCCGTGTATGGGGTGGGGGTATTTATGAGGATGATGCTTTTTACCAAGCGGCGGACGAGAATGGAATTTTAGTTTGGCAGGATTTCCTTTTTGCCTGCACTACTTATCCGTCCGATCCTACTTTTATGAAACGGGTAGAGGTCGAGGCGGAATATAATATCAAGCGTTTACGGAACCATGCCAGTCTGGCTATGTGGTGTGGAAATAATGAAATTTATGAAGGTATGCGCTACTGGGGATGGGATAAGAAATACACTGATCCCAGTATTATGGAAGGAATGAAGCAGGGCTATGACAAACTTTTCCGTGAGTTGTTGCCTCGTAAAGTGGCTGAACTTGATCCGGACCGTTTCTATATGCATGGTTCTCCATACGAGGCCAATTGGGGACGTCCCGAAAGTTGGAAGATTGCTGACAGCCATAACTGGGGTATCTGGTATGGTCAGAAACCGTTTGAAAGTCTGGATACGGAAATTCCGCGCTTTATGAGCGAGTTTGGTTTCCAGGCATTTCCTGAAATGAAGACGATTGCTACTTTTGCCTCACCGGAAGATTATGCATTGGAATCGGAGGTGATGAATGCTCATCAAAAAGCGACTATCGGTAATTTCCTCATCAAGAAGACTATGGGACTGTATTATAAGGTGCCTGAAGATTTTGATCAATTGGTTTATATGGGCTTGGTTTTGCAGGGGGTAGGAGTGCGTCATGGCTTGGAAGCCCATCGTCGTAACCGTCCCTATTGTATGGGGACTTTATATTGGCAGTTGAATGACAGCTGGCCGGTTGTTTCCTGGTCTAGCATTGACTATTATGGCAATTGGAAAGCGCTGCATTATCAGGCAAAAAGAGCTTTTGCTCCGGTATTGGTAGATGCTGTCAAGGAAGGGGAGGATTTGAATATTTACGTTATGTCGGACAAGTTGGAAGCAGATAAAGAGGTGACTTTATTGTTGCGTGTGATGGATTTTAATGGAAAAGTTCTGACTAAAAAGAATATCCAGGGCGAGGTTCCGGCCAATGCTTCCACCTTATATTATAAGGAGTCTTATGCGGGTATAACAACAAGTCCTCAAAATACTTTCCTTCTTATGACATTAAAAAACAAGAAAGGTGAGGTTTTATCCGAAGAAATTTATTACTTTAACCACGCAAAAGATCAGGAGCTTCCAAAGACTGAAATTCACTATAAAGTGAAGCCGATGAACGGAAAATATGAGGTCACTCTGTCTGCCAAACAGTTGGCTAGAGATGTATTCATTGAGATACCTGTGCAGGGTGCGAGATTTACTGACAACTTCTTTGACCTGTTGCCGGGACAGACAAAGAAAGTGATTATCACTTCAGATAAACTGAAGAAGAATGAAAAGGTTGATATAACTATCAAGCAATTAAGTGACACTAACTAATCAATTAATATCTATTATGAAAACTTTAATGGGCCTTGCAGGGCTGACAATGGCAGGTTTTATGCTTTTATCCTGTAACACAGAAGTGAAAGAAGCAAATTATCAGGTAATTCCGTTACCGCAGGAAATCTCGGTAATGGATCAGGCTGCTCCGTTCATTTTGTCAGATGGTACCAAAATTATGTATCCGGAAGGCAATGAAAAGATGCAAAAGAATGCCGAATTTCTGGCAAGTTATATCAAAGACCTCACCGGAAAGACTTTGGCAGTACAGGCTGGTGTGGAAGGCAAAGGAATAATCCTGCAATTGGGTGGAACAGCTGAGACTCCGGAAGGATATCAGTTGAAAGTGACCAGTGACCAAGTGCTTATTTCCGGACCAACAGAAGCCGGAGTTTTCTATGGTATTCAGACTTTGCGTAAATCTATTCCGGTAGCACAAGGAGTGGATATCGCTTTGCCGGCAGTTGAAATCAATGACTATCCACGCTTCTCTTATCGTGGAGCTCATTTGGATGTATCCCGTCATTTTTTCCCGGTTGATTCGGTAAAACGCTTTATAGACATGTTGGCTTTGCATAATATGAATCGTTTCCACTGGCATATTACAGATGATCAAGGATGGAGAATCGAAATCAAGGGTCTTCCTGGATTGACAGAAATCGGTTCTAAGAGATCTGAAACAGTTATCGGTCATAATTCAGGAAAATATGATGGCAAGCCTTATGGAGGTTTTTTCACTCAAGAGGAAGCAAAAGAAATAGTGGCATATGCTGCCGACCGCCATATCACGGTTATTCCTGAAATCGATTTGCCGGGACATATGCAGGCTGCATTGACTGCATACCCTAACCTGGGCTGTACAGGTGGTCCGTACGAAGTATGGAAAATTTGGGGTGTATCAGAAGATGTGCTTTGCGCAGGAAATGATGAAACCTTGAAATTTATTGATGATGTATTGGGAGAAATTATTCAGATTTTCCCGTCAGAATATATTCATGTGGGTGGTGATGAATGTCCTAAGGTGCGTTGGGCAAAATGTCCAAAGTGCCAGGCTCGTATCAAAGCTTTAGGTATTAAGGCTGACAAGAACCACACGGCAGAGGAAAAATTACAGAGCTTCATTATCAATCATGCAGAAAAGTTCCTGAACGAACATGGCCGTCAGATTATCGGTTGGGATGAAATTCTGGAAGGCGGATTGGCTCCTAATGCTACTGTAATGTCATGGCGTGGTGTTGCCGGAGGTATTGAAGCAGCCAAACAGAAACATGATGTAATCATGACTCCTAATACCTATTTGTATTTTGACTATTATCAAACTAAGGATATAGCTAATGAGCCTGATGCTATTGGCGGATACGTGCCGGTTGAAACAGTGTATAACTATGAACCGATGCCTGCTGATTTGACTCCTGAAGAGCAGAAATTTATTATTGGTGTACAAGCTAACTTATGGACTGAATATATTCCTACCTTTAGTCAGGTGGAATACATGGAATTACCCCGTATGGCTGCTTTGTCTGAAATTCAATGGACAATGCCGGAAAAGAAGAATTACGAAGGTTTCTTGAAACGTTTGCCACAGCTGGTTGATCTTTATGATGTTTATCATTACAACTATGCCAAGCATGTCTTTGATGTAAATGCCACATTTGTTCCTAACCCTCAAGAAGGTACATTGGATGTCACTTTATCTACCATTGACAATAGCCCTATCTATTATACATTGGATGGAACAGAACCTACTGCTGCTTCTCAGTTGTACACTGAAACATTGAAACTGAAACAGAATTGTATTTTTAAAGCGGTTACTGTACGTCCTGCCGGAAACAGCCGTGTAGTGACTGAGGAAATAGCTTTCAACAAAGCTAGTATGAAACCTATTACTATGTTGCAACCAGTGAATAAGCAATATGAGTTTAAAGGTGCTCCGACCTTGGTAGACGGATTGAAAGGGAATGGTAACTATAAGACCGGTCGTTGGATTGCTTTCTATAAAAATGATATGGAAGCGGTTATTGATATGCAACAACCTACCGAAATCAGCAGCGCCTCTATTTCTACTTGTGTAGAAAAAGGTGATTGGGTTTTTGATGCCCGTGCTCTTTCTGTAGCTATATCGGAAGATGGACAGAATTTCAAAGAAGTGGCTTCTGAACAATATCCGGCTATGAAACAGGATGATAAGAATGGAGTATTCAATCATACATTGACTTTCAATCCTGTGACCGCCCGTTATGTGAAAGTTACTGCTTTGGCAGAACACAGCATTCCTGCATGGCACGGTGGGAAAGGTAATCCGGCTTTCTTGTTTGTTGATGAAATTTCATTGAATTAATTTTGTAATGATTGTGTGCCAAAACTTGGATGGTATCATCTTACATTTTACTGTAGGGGCGCAATGCTTTCGCCCGTATTCATAAATATAGGGTTTCCGGGCAGATCCAATCTGCCCCCTACGGTAAGCGGATAGTTTGACTTGCTTTTGGCACGCTTTTTATTATTTACTTCACCATGAAAACATGATTAAGAAAATAATATATAGTGTTTATGCGATAGTGAGCATGATGGCAATGACTTCTTGTAATAGCCAACCGGATGCTTCTGAAATATCTCTTGAGAAAATGTACGGATTCCCTACAGAGGATACTGGTTTTCTTAAGGGAGTTTCTGCATTATATGCAGGGGTGATTGATGGGAATTTATTAATAGCCGGAGGTTGTAACTTTCCCGATATTCCGGTAGCTGACGGAGGGCAAAAAGTCTTTTATCAGGACGTGTATATGGCTCCTTTATCAAGTGATACTATATTTAAGTGGAAGAAAATAGGTACATTACCGCAAGCAGCGGCCTATGGAGTCACTATTTCTACTGAAAAAGGGTTAATTTGTGTTGGGGGAGCTACAGCCACACATAGTCTGTCTGATGTTTTTCTCTTATCTTTGCAAAAAGATACCTTAAGAACGGATACTTTGCCATCCTTGCCTGTAACTATAGATAACATGGCGGGTGCGTTATCAGGAGATTTATTGTATATTGTCGGTGGAAATGTAAATGGCGTCCCATCCTCGGCTGTATATGTGCTTGACTTGTCGGAAATGACTGAAGGTTGGCGGAAAAAGACTGATATTCCGGGTAATCCCAGAGTACAACCTGTCTGTGTGGTACAAGATGGGAAACTCTATGTATGGGGTGGTTTTGCTCCGGCTGTCGGCGAGCGTCAGGCTTCTTTATCTGTAAGCGGATATGTGTATGATCCGGAAACGAAAGAGTGGTCGTCGGTTGCTACCCCCTGTGATTCGGAAGGTAATGAGGTTTCTTTAGGAGGTGGAGTCGGAACTCCTTTTGGTGAAGGAATGATATTGTGTACCGGAGGGGTCAATAAAGATATATTCTTAAAGGCTCTGCAAGGTATTTATACAGGAAAAGAATATTTGTCCCATCCGGCAGAATGGTATCAGTTTAACAGAAATCTGCTGCTTTATCATTTGCAGACGGATGAATGGACTACATTAGGCAAATATGAGCAAGGTGCGCGTGCCGGAGCAGTAATGGTTTCACAGGATGGTTACCATTACATGATTAATGGAGAATTAAAACCGGGTATTCGTACGAATGATATTTATAGAATTAAAGAAAACAGAAGATGAAAAAACTTATTATATGGGTAGGAGTAGCATTGGGGATGTTGTTTGCTAGTTGCACAAAGGAAGAGAAAAGCACCCTTTCTGTTATTCCCGTGCCGTTGAATGTAGAATTACAGCAGGGAGTATTTCCTTTAACTCCCGAAACCGGATTGAGTGTAGATGCATCCGGAGAAGATAAAAAGATACTTGAAGACTATCTGGCAGCTTCTCCCATGAAACTGAAACCGGTAATGGCGGAAGAGGGACATACCATCGTCTTGAAACAAGTGGCGCAATTGCCGGAAGTGAAATCGCCAGAAGGGTATGTTTTGACAGTCACTCCCGATAACGTACTTATTCGTGCAACTTCCGGAGCAGGATTATTCTATGGGGTTCAGACCATGCTTCAAATGGCAGATGAAAATGGATTACCTGTGGGGACTATTATAGATGAGCCGCGCTTTGCTTATCGTGGTTTTATGATGGATGTTTCCCGTCATTTCTTCGACAAGGAATTTGTAAAAAAGCAGATAGATGCTTTAGCATATTATAAGCTTAACCGTTTGCATCTGCATCTCACTGATGCAGCTGGCTGGCGTATCGAAATTAAGAAATATCCCCGTCTGACCGAGTTTGCAGCCTGGCGTGAATTTCCCACTTGGAAAGAATGGTGGAACCATGGGCGTCAGTATAAAGAAGAGGGTAGTGAAAATGCTTATGGAGGCTATTACACTCAGGATGATATCCGTGAATTGGTGGCATATGCTCAAAAACGTTTTATTACTATTATTCCTGAAATAGAGATGCCTGCACACTCTGAAGAAGTGCTCACCGCTTATCCTGAGTTATCTTGCACACACGAACCTTACAAGCAAGCCGATTTCTGTGTGGGTAATGAGAAAACTTTCGAGTTTCTGGAAAATGTGCTGACAGAGGTAATGGAACTTTTTCCTTCCGAATACATCCATATAGGTGGGGATGAGGCCGGTAAAGCATCATGGCCTACTTGCAAACTGTGCCAGGCACGCATGAAAAAAGAAGGTTTGAAAGATGTGAACGAATTGCAGAGCTATCTGATTCATCGCATTGAGGTTTTCTTAAATGCTCATGATCGTAAATTATTGGGTTGGGATGAAATTCTGGAAGGCGGTCTGGCTCCTAATGCTACCGTAATGTCATGGCGTGGTATGGAAGGCGGTATGAAAGCGGTTAATTCCGGGCATATGGCTATTATGACTCCGGGTGAATTCTGCTATTTTGATTCTTATCAGGATGCTCCCGATTCCCAGCCGGAAGCTATTGGCGGCTATCTGCCCTTGGCCAAAGTTTATTCTTTCAATCCTGTACCCGATACACTGAATGCGGATAAGGCTAAGTTAGTTTATGGAGTTCAGGCTAATTTGTTTACAGAATATATTCCTACCCCGGAGCATGCGGAGATGATGATTTACCCTCGTATCCTGGCTTTGGCGGAGGTAGCATGGAGTGCCCCTTCCGTGAAGAATTATGAAAATTTCCATGCTCGTGCCCTGAAAGCTGTGGAGGAACTGAAAGCCAAAGGATATCATCCTTTTGAATTGAAAAATGAAATAGGAAATCGTCCGGGGGCTGACCAGCCGGTACAACATTTGGCAGTAGGTAAAAAAGTAACTTACGGACCGGGTGCTGCTTATTATCCCGGTTACTCGGCTGGTGGCGATAGTGCTCTGGTAGATGGTATCATCGGTGGCTGGACCTATGGCGACAAGCGTTGGCAGGGTTTCATTGACAAAAAGAGAATGGATGTAACCATTGATATGGAAAAAGAAACAGAAATTCATTCTATCGGAGCAGACTTTATGCAAGTATGCGGTCCTGAAGTTTTTATGCCATCCGAAGTTATCATTTCCGTTTCTAATGACGGTAAAGAGTTTACCGAGTTGAAGCACATTGAGCATAAAGTCGTGAAAGATGATAAAGTGACTTTCACCAACTTCGGTTGGGAGGGAGATGCCAAAGCACGTTACATACGTTATCAGGCATCTTCGGGTGAATTTGGAGGTTTTTTGTTTACAGATGAAATTGTAGTGAAATAAATAGAACCTAAATAAATGACAAATAGCATGAAGAAACAAATTCTGTTATCGGCTGTTCTGGCTTGTATCTCAGTTTTCTCTGCGACAGCACAGAAAGAGCCGGTAGATTATGTAAACCCTTTTGTGGGAACTACTAATTACGGTACAACTAATCCGGGAGCGCTGACTCCACATGGAATGATGTCGGTGACTCCTTTTAATGTGATGGCAGTACCTGAAGGGGATAAGGACAAGGACAAGCAATGGTGGTCCACCCCTTATGAATTTAATAATAAATACCTCACTGGCTTTGCCCATGTCAATCTTAGTGGTGTCGGTTGTCCGGAACTGGGGTCATTGTTACTGATGCCCACTACCGGCAAACTGGATGTGGACTATCATAATTATGGAAGTTTTTATCAAGATGAGGTCGCAAATCCAGGATATTATACCAATATTTTGGATAAATATAATGTGAAGTGTGAAATGACTGCCACTCCACGCACCAGTATGGCGCGTTTCACTTTTCCTGCCGGACAAAGCAACATTTTGTTGAACTTGGGAGAGGGGCTGACCAATGAAAGCGGCGCTACTGTTCATTTTGTAAATGACCGTGAAATTGAAGGTACAAAATTGTTGGGTACTTTCTGCTATAATCCTCAGGCAGTATTTCCCATTTATTTTGTGATGCGTATTAACAAGGTACCTGCAAAGCGTGGTTACTGGAAAATGATGCGTCCGATGGGTGCGGAGGCACAGTGGGACGATACGGCTGGTAAATACAAACTCTATACTGCTTATACCAAAGAAATAAGCGGAGATGATATTGGTGTATGGTTTACCTATGATACTACAGCAGAAGAAGTGATTGAAGTCAGCATGGGTGTATCTTTTGTAAGCATTGAGAATGCCCGTCTGAACCTGGAAAAAGAACAGCCGTTCGGTACAACATTTGACAAACTGCGTGCTGAAGCCCGCAAGAAATGGAATGATGACCTTTCCCGCATTAAAGTAGAAGGGGGAACTGAAGAACAGAAAGGAGTGTTCTATACGGCCATGTATCATACAATGATCCATCCTAATATTTTGCAGGATGTAAGCGGACAGTATCCGCAAATGGAAGGGGACAAGATTCTGACAACTAACCGTAATCGTTATACGGTGTTCTCATTGTGGGATACTTATCGTAACTATCACCAGTTGATGACTTTGGTGTATCCGGAACGTCAGATGGATATGATTCATACCATGATGGGTATGTATAAAGAACACGGATGGTTCCCGAAATGGGAATTGTATGGTCGTGAAACCTTGACTATGGAAGGAGACCCTTCTATTCCGGTTCTTGTAGACAGTTGGATGAAGGGATTGCAAGACTTTGATATTGATACGGCTTATAAAGGCATGTATAAATCCGCCACTACTCCTGGCAAGGACAATTTGATGCGACCGGATAATGATGACTATATGGCCAAAGGTTATGTACCGATGGAGAGCCAGTATGATAACTCGGTTTCTCATGCTTTGGAATACTATGTTGCCGACTATGCGCTTTCTACTTTGGCAGAGGCTTTAGGCAAGAAGGAAGATGCGAAATTGTTCCGCAAACGTTCTATGGGCTATAAGAACTATTACAGCAAGGACTTCGGAACCTTGCGCCCTATTACTAAGGAGGGTAAATTCTATGAACCGTTTGATCCGAAAGAAGGGGCGAATTTTGCACCTAGTCCGGGTTTTCATGAAGGTAATGCATGGAACTATACATTCTTTGTTCCTCATGATATCAACGGTTTGATAAAACTGATGGGCGGTGAAAAGAAATTCATTGATAAGCTGCAAAGCGTATTCGATGAGGGAAATTATGATCCTGCTAATGAGCCTGATATAGCATATCCTTATCTGTTCAGCCGTTTCAAAGGTGAAGAATGGCGTACACAGAAATTGGTAAAAGAGTTGTTGGCTAAATATTTTACTACTAAACCCGATGGGATTCCCGGTAATGATGATACAGGTACTATGTCTGCATGGGCTATATTCAGTATGATGGGATTTTATCCGGATTGTCCGGGTGTCCCCGAATATACATTGACTACTCCTACTTTTGATAAGGTAACCATTCAGCTTGATCCTGCCTATTGGGGCAAGAAAGAATTGATTATCAAGAAAGAAGGACAGGGGGATTATATAAAGGAAATCAGACTGGGTAAGAAGAAAATCAATAAATATTTGATTTCACATGATGATTTGATCAAGGCAGGTGAAATTACTTTTGTAGTAACAGAAAATCCTAATAAGAAATAACTATGAACACTAAACGAATCTTATGCGTTGCGTTAGGAGCTGTTTGTTCTCTTGCTTTTTTGCAGGTACAGGTACGCACAGAGCAGACTTTCGAAAAAGGGTGGAAGTTTACCCGTGAAGATGATGTGGCGTTTGCCACTCTCGGTTACAATGACAGCAAATGGCAAAATGTAACTGTTCCCCATGATTGGGCAATTTATGGCCCATTCAGTATTAATAATGATAAGCAGGAAATGGCTATCACTCAGGACGGGCAAACAGAGGCTTTGGAACATGCCGGCCGTACCGGGGGCCTTCCGTTTGTAGGAACCGGATGGTATCGTCTGAATTTTGACGCACCCGGTTTTGAAAAAGGCAAGAAAGCTACATTAATTTTTGATGGAGCGATGAGCCATGCCCGTGTATATGTGAACGGGCAGGAAGCCGGTTACTGGCCTTATGGTTATAACTCTTTTTATGTAGATGCTACTCCTTATCTGAAGCCGGGTGAAAAGAACGAACTGGCAGTCCGTCTGGAAAACGAGAGAGAATCCTCTCGTTGGTATCCGGGTGCCGGTTTGTATCGTAATGTCCATTTGGTGATCAATGAAGATGCACATATCCCGACCTGGGGAACCGTAGTGACTACTCCGGTAGTGAAAGATGATTATGCCAGAATCAATGTGAAGACTGACTTTGTGATGCCCGAAGGGAAAAATGTCAGCAATTACCGCATTCTGACTGATATTTTAGGTCCCGATGGAAAAAAGCTTTCTTCAGATGACAGGCCCGGTGATAAATTGGATGCGACTTTCTTTAATCAGAATTTTGTGGTTTACAACCCATCTTTATGGTCACCCGAAAATCCTGCATTGTACACCGCAGTTACGAAAGTATATGATGGTGAAAATCTGAAAGATGAATACACGACCCGTTTTGGTATCCGTACCTTGGAAATCATTCCTGATAAAGGCTTTTTCTTGAATGGGAAACTGACCAAATTCAAAGGTGTATGTAATCACCACGACTTGGGTCCGTTGGGTGGTGCAGTAAATGATGCTGCTATTCGTCGCCAGATTCGTATGCTGAAAGATATGGGTTGTAATGCGATCCGTACTTCACATAATATGCCGGCTCCCGAATTAGTTGAAGCTTGTGACGAAATGGGTATGATGCTGATGCCGGAGTCTTTTGATGAGTGGAAATCGGCCAAGATGGCAAACGGTTACCATAAAATATTTGATGAATGGGCAGATAAGGATTTGACCAATCTGATCCGTCATTATCGTAATAATCCGAGTATTGTTATGTGGTGTATCGGTAATGAAGTTCCCGATCAGTGGAATGGCAATAGCGGTCCCAAATTGTCACGTATGTTGCAGGATATCTGCCATCGCGAAGATCCTACCCGTCCTGTAACTCAAGGTATGGATGCGCCCGATGCTGTAGTCAACAATAATATGGCAGCTATTATGGATATTGCCGGTTTTAATTACCGTCCTCATAAGTATCCTGAAAATTATAAGAAGTTGCCTCAACAGATTATTTTGGGTAGTGAAACTGCCTCTACGGTAAGTTCGCGTGGTGTCTATAAATTCCCTGTCACCCGTCAGGCTATGAAGAAATATGATGACCATCAGTCTTCTTCTTACGATGTGGAACATTGTGGATGGTCTAATTTACCGGAAGATGATTGGATCTGGCACGATGATAATGCATGGGGGATCGGAGAATTTGTATGGACAGGCTTTGACTATCTGGGTGAACCTACTCCTTATTATACTGATTGGCCCAGCCATTCTTCTCTGTTTGGTATCATTGACCTGGCAGGACTACCCAAAGATCGCTACTATCTGTACCGCAGTCACTGGAACAAAGATGAAGAAACGCTGCATATCCTTCCTCATTGGACCTGGCCGGGACGTGAAGGTGAAGTAACTCCCATTTTTGTTTATACCAACTATCCGTCTGCGGAAGTGTTCATTAATGGAAAGAGCCAGGGAAAGCGTACTAAAGATCTGAGTGTAACTGCCGAAAACAGTGCGGATTCTGCTTCCATTGCAGATTTCAGGCGCCAGAAGCGTTACCGCTTAATGTGGATGGATACAAAGTATGAGCCCGGAACAGTGAAAGTAGTAGCCTACAATGATAAAGGTGAAGCTGTAGCTGAAAAGGAAATACATACAGCGGGCAAGCCCGACCATATAGAATTGATTGCAGATCGCAAGGAAATAAGGGCTGATGGCAAAGACTTGTCATTTGTCACTGTGAGAGTGGTGGATAAAGACGGTAATCTCTGTCCCGATGCACAGCATCTCATCAAGTATTCCGTAAAAGGTGCCGGAACTTACCGTGCCGGAGCCAACGGAGATCCCACTTCATTGGAACTTTTCCATGTTCCGCAGATGAAAGTGTTTAATGGAATGATGACCGCTATCGTTCAAAGCACCGATAAACCGGGAGAGATCACACTGACCGCAACAGGTAAAGGACTTAAATCAGATAGGCTAGTTTTAATGAGTAAGTAAAAGGATTTGTTTCAATTTCCACTATCTGTGCCCCGCTTGATTTTATTAAGCGGGGCTTATTTATTTAAAAAAGTTAGAAAATAATTGGGAAAATCTGCTTCTAAAAGTGAAAAAGTTGCTATTTTTGTTGTCAAATTTAATATGCTAATTAAAAATCCTAACTTATCATAGTATCATGTTGACCCAAATCATTAACGCAAAGATTCTTACCCCACAGGGCTGGTTGAAGGACGGATCCGTCCTAATGCGCGACAATCAAATTTTAGAAGTAACCAATTGTGATTTAGCTGTTATCGGAGCCGAGCTGATTGACGCTAAAGGTATGTATGTTGTTCCCGGTGGTGTAGAAATCCATTGTCATGGAGGCGGTGGCGGTGACTTTATGGAAGGTACGGAAGAGGCTTTCCGTACGGCTATCAACGCTCATATGAAACATGGCACTACCAGTATCTTTCCTACTTTGTCTTCCTCTACAGTGCCCATGATTAATGCTGCTGCCGAAACTTGTACCAAGTTAATGGCAGAACCGGATAGCCCGGTGTTGGGCTTGCATCTTGAAGGACATTATTTGAATATAAAGATGGCAGGTGGTCAGATGCCTGAGAATATCAAGAATCCCGATCCGAATGAATATATTCCCATTGTGGAAAATTGGAATTGTATCAAGCGCTGGGATGCCGCTCCCGAACTTCCGGGTGCCATGCAGTTTGGAAAATACATCACGGGAAAAGGCATTGTGGCTTCTGTTGCCCATACTCAGGCCGAATATGAAGATATCCGTTCGGCATGGGAATCAGGTTATACGCTGGCAACGCATTTTTATAATGCAATGCCCGGTTTCCATAAGCGGCGTGAATATAAATATGAAGGTACGGTAGAAAGCATCTATCTGATAGATGATATGGATGTGGAAGTGGTGGCCGATGGCATACATGTACCACCTACTATTTTGCGATTAATCTATAAGATAAAAGGTGTGGAACATGCTTGTGTCATTACAGATGCTTTGGCATGTGCTGCCAGTGACAGCAATGTAGCTTTCGACCCGCGTGTCATTATTGAGGACGGCGTATGTAAGTTGGCAGATCGTTCAGCATTGGCAGGTAGTGTAGCTACTATGGATCGTCTGATCCGCACATTGGTACAGAAGGCAGAGATTCCTTTGGAAGATGCTATCCGTATGGCTTCTGAAACTCCATCGAAGTTCATGGGCGTATATGACCGTAAAGGATCATTGCAAAAAGGTAAGGATGCTGATATCCTGATTCTTGACCAGGATTTGAATATCCGTGCTGTTTGGGCGATGGGTAAGCTGGTAGAAGGTACTTGTAAATTATAGTGGATTAAGTTATTATACATAAATCCTTTGGTGTAAACAGGAGAATGCGTCAAAATTTCCATAATGCTATTCAATTCAAATGATAGAATGATAGGTTATTTTAGTTTTGACACATTCTTCTGTTTTTTTCTTGATTTTGAAATTGTGTTTTGAGCCATTTGCAGCAAACATTTCTTTATAGGAATTGTTTTAATGTACAATTAAATAAAGAATGATAATATGCTGTACAAAATACAATTAGCAATCCTATTGCTTTTTTCGTTTTCTACATTTTTATGGGCACAGGAAAATGGGAACTTCACTGATATGGCTTGTAAATTTATCACTCATAATCGTTGTGTTATACATTGTGAACAACAGCCGGAGAATCTTTTGTTTTTAGAAACGGTAGATGGCAAGAATCTGAGCATCCTATGTTTATGGTTTCCTCAAACGGAGACTGGAGAATATAGACTTGAAGAAATCAGTTTTTCTTTAGCAAGCAAGATGGATTATGTCTTGATAGGTTATGGACAGACCCCTAAGAATCCGATGTATTGTTATTGGCTTTCTGCTAAGAAAGCATCGAAAAAACTGAAGATAGAAAAGTTGGAGAAGTATCGGCTTCCTTTACCATTATCTGACTTTTGCTTTTAGAAATTGAATATCTCATTTCTATTTTCAATTTCCATCATATATCCTTTTTTCATTAATGAAGTAATTTTTACGGTAGCATCATTGCGCAATGCTCTTCGCAAATAAGTGATCTGCACGTTTAGCGCCAATGAATTGGCATAAGAGGAGGTCCCCCACACATTATTCAATATGAGTTCCCTATCAACAGAAACATTCAGATTCTTTACCAGTATGCGGAGTATTTCTGCCTGACGTGAAGTAATCAATACCTTATTAATCCCTGTTCTTATTTCGTTTGTGGTATAATTGAAAGTACTTTTCCCGAAAGTATAGCTTTCTGTTTCTACTACATTATTGGTACATTGAAACCGTTCACGGATGCGTGCCAGCAATTCTTCGGGATAGAAAGGTTTTGCCAGATAGTCGTTGGCGTGTAAGTTGAAGCCTTTCAGACGGTCGGCTTTGTCACTGCGGTCGGAGAGAAAGAAGATAAGAACATAATGATTCTGTTTGCGTATCTTTTCGGCTACTTCAAAACCGTTTAGTTCGGGCATATTGATGTCTAGCAATACCAAATCGGGTTTTACTAGTGGAAATTGTTCTAGGGCAATACGGCCGTTTCCTGCATAAGTCACTTCATATCCCTCTGTTTCTAAAAAGCGTTTCAGGAGCATGGAATATTTTAAATCATCATCAGCGAATAGTATATTTATGGTTTTCATCATGAGGGGAGGCATTGAATGGTTTATTGAGGTAATACAATGGTGAAAGTTGTTCCTTTGCCTGGTTGGCTGGTCAGAGAGATGAGGCCGTGGTGTGCTTCGGTTAACAGTTTTACGTAACTTAATCCTAATCCGATACCTGGAATATTCCTGTCGGGAATATTGTTGCCGCGATAGAATTTATCGAAGACTTTGCCTTGTTCGGGAAGGTAAATTCCTATCCCATTATCGGTTATACGTATCGTGAGAGTGTGTCCTTTCTGCATACAGAAAAGCTCAATATAAACTTCTTTACCGGAATATTTGATGGCATTTTCTATCAAGTTACTGATAATGTTAGCTAGATGTACCGGATCGGCGGTCACCAGTGGGGATTCCATTTCGTAGTGCGGATGGATGGTGACCTGTTTATCTGTCGGTGCATTATGGAGTCTGATGAGTTTATCCACCGTTTCGCACAGGTCGAATGTACGGATATTGAGAGGAGTGTGTTCATAATCGGCATGTGTCATATCCTTTACTTTAACAAGATATGCGGAAAGATTATCGAGTTCGAACATGGAATCTTTCAGCACTTCGTCCATTGCCTGTTCATCCGTGCGCATGGATTTGTTGTTGAGGAATGCCACACACATCTTTAATGTCTGCACCGGACGTTTTAGTTCGTGTATCATGGTATTTACAAAACTTTTCCGCATTTCGTCTATTCTCTTTTGCTTTAAAATGGTCTTGATCTGATAAATGAGGCAGAAAATCAAGAGTAGTATTAGTAACAGGCTACCGGATAGCTGCCAACTCATTTGCTGCAACAACGGATGGACGGGTACGGTGATAAAAGCTGTTATGGCTTGTTTCTGCAAGGGATTGTAAGGATAAGTAATGAGCATCACAGGAGGAAATAATTGATGTGTGGCACGGTAGGTTCCTTTCCATTGCAATGTGTCAAGATTGACTTTCCGGATATCCGTCGCAAGAATGCCGTGGTTACGAAATAGGGAGTCCAGCGTTTTTATTTTCAGTGGAGCACCCAATTCGGTAGAATACCGGCTGGCAGCTTGCAAGATAGTCTCGTTTGAGGCATTTTTTACTACAAAAGTGTCTTTGCGTATGGCATTCTTCGGGGCTGTGTTTATCTGGTTACTGTCTTTCTGGTTGGTGTGGAAGAAAACGCTGCAACTGGTTTCGCCCTGACTGCTGGCAGAGTCGGGCAATGTGAATTGATAACTAATGGTCATCGGTGTTTGGATGCTTCTGTCTTTATAGCGTGTTTCAAATTCTTCTGTTTCCAATTGTAGTATTTGTTTGTGCAGACTGCACATATGTTCATCTGCCGAGTAACAATATTGGTTGTACAGCCAGTAACTCTGACCGCCTATAATTAGCAATGCGGTGATAATAGTCAGTGTCCAGACTATCTTTATTCTTTTTTCCATATTTTTTTTGGTTTTTTCTTTTCAACAAAGTTAAGCTCTAACCTTTAATTTACAATGTACGCGAGGGCTGTTTTTTAGCTGGCATAATATTTAAGTAATAACTTTCTATGCTTCGGATGGCTGGAAAGGGATAGTTTTGCAAAGTGAAATTTAATTAGAAATGCGATAAAGATAATGTTTTAGAAATGATAGAATATGAAAAAGAGACTTTTTATCCTGTTACTTTTAGCAAGCGCACTGATGTCTGTCTCAGCGCAAATTATAGTGATCAATACCACTGATATCCGTAAGAGTGAACCAATAGACGGATTGGTATTCCGTGCCCAGTACGAGCAGACGGTATTGGAAGATTCTACCAAGGCCGGTGCCCAGCCCAATGCAGAAACCATGATGTTGGAAATCGGGAAGAAATCTTCTGTCTATTACAGTTATACCAGTTATCTGCGTGATTCCGTCCTATTGGCAGATGTGGAGAATAATGCTTCTCAAGATGTCATGAATGAGCATAGCAAGGCGTATGGTAATGCGCACATCACTTATCAGATTTTTAAGAATTATCCCGTAGGAAAGGTAACTACCTTGGATCGTATTGTGACCAGCAATTTCCGTTGTGAAGAGAAGAATGAGAAACCGCAATGGACTTTGTTACCCGATACGGTAACCATTCTGACATATCACTGTCAAAAAGCGATGTGTCACTTCCGCGGGCGCAACTACACGGCATGGTACACCCTTGAAATACCAGTAAGTGAAGGGCCGTGGAAACTTTGCGGTTTGCCTGGTTTCATTGTAAAAGCGGAAGATAGCCGTGGACATTACACATTTACTTGTACAGGCATAGAACAATGCAAGGAAGATAAGCCATTGCTATTCAATGGTAAAGGGTATGAATCTGTCAGTAGAAAGGATTTAAATAAAGTATATGAGCGTTATGCCAAAGACCCTTTGGGTTTTGTCGCTTCTACAGCTCCCAATGTAAAAGTCACAATGACGGATGAACACGGCAATACAATGAAACATGTAGAGTTTCCTTATAATCCGATAGAGTTGGCGGAAAAATAAAATTAAAATGAGAACAGCAATCATTCTCTCTATGCTGGGCATTTGGCTCAGTATCAACACGAACGCACAAAACACGATAGAGGGGCGGGTGATCGACAAGGAAACCCGCCAACCCCTCGAAGCTGCCACCGTCATTTTGCAGCAAGGAGTCGCAGGAACTGTCATCAATTATGCTCTGACAGATATCGACGGACGCTTTTACTTGAATGTCTATTCAAAGGAAAATATGAAAATAGAAGTGCTCTATATGGGATATAAAAAAGTCTCTCTGCTCCCTGCTTTCACCAAACCGATGAACATTGAACTGGAGCAGGATGCCATCTTGCTGAAAGAAGTGCAGATTCGTCCCGGACGTATATGGGGACGTCAGGATACCTTAAAATACGATCTTACCCAATTTGCATCTTCCAAAGATCAAAATGTAAATGATGTCCTGAAAAAACTTCCCGGCATCAATGTGGAAGATAACGGAACAATAAAGTACAATGGGAAAGAAATCAGCAATCTTTATGTAGAAGGAATGGATGTGAGTGGTGGACGCTATAATCAGATAAACAAAAATTTGAAGGCAGATGCTGTTCAGGCGGCAGAGGTGATTGAAGGACATCAGCCCATCAAGTCATTGCGTGGTAAAACTTTTACAGATGATGTGGCCTTGAATCTGAAACTGAAGCCGGAAATCCGTTCGCAATGGATTTATTCTGCTATGGCAGGAGGAGGCTATGGGAATGAGGTACTTTATGATGCATCATTTAATGCACTTCAATTGGGTAGAGAACAACAAACTATATATAGTTATAGAGCGAATAATACAGGAAAGGATATGTTATCTGATCAGCAGAAACTGGCAGTAGGTAATGGTTTCGACCGAGTTACGGATAAGGATAATCCGGTTTTTCTTCCTTTACCCGAACTGTCGATGCCGTTGTCTCAAAGCAGATTATTGTTTAATGAAACACATACAGCTTCTGCCAACCGTTTATATAAGCTGAATGAGGACAAACAATTGCGTTTTCAACTTGGATATATTCATGATCGAAGCAGTCAGCAACGTGGAAGTGAAGAAACTTATTACTTTGCACAAGATACCATTTATACTATAAATAATCAGAATAACCGCTTAAAGACTGATTGCTTGAATGGTGAAATGAATTATGAAGATAATACCGCAAGTCGATATCTTCGCGAGAACTTCTCATTTACAGGAGTATGGAAATCCGGACGATCGGATATAACGGGTGATGAGGCTGTTATCCAACAGATAAAGAATTCGCAAATAGAATTGAAAAACTATTTCAACCAGCTTTATACTAAAGAGAAGTATACATGGGGAATCCGTTCTTTTATCCGGTATAGTTATTTACCAGCCTCATTGACTGTCATCAGTAGGGACGAACCCATATGTCCGCCCGATAACATTCCAGATGCTACCAACATTCACCGTAGGGGCGAATTGAATTCGCCCGAATACATCAATGAAAACATAATTCGAAGTGCCACCGGACATACATCAGGGTCCGTCCCTACGAAGCGTGAAGAATTGAACACTAGCAATGGCTACACCGATAATGCGCTTTACTGGATTCGGAAGAAGAATGGAGTGAACTATCAACTTATGGGTGGTTTCCGTGGAGAACTCTCTTCGGTAAAGCAGGGAAATACTTATTCTGCCAACCGGTATGTATTTTATGCTACTCCCCATATTGAGTGGGAAAAGAATGACTTCCTGCTTACTGCTTCTGCTTCCGCTCAGTGGGGTTGTCTTCCTGAACAGTCTTATAGTCGTTTTTATGTGAGTCCAACCTTTTATTTTCGTTATAAATTTAATCCCCGTTGGAAAATGTCTTTATCCGGTAACATAGATAAGAGGGAAGGAGGATTGCAAGATATTTATCCATTTCAATATAGTGAGAATTATCGGACAATGGTACAGCACACAGGAAAAGTACCTGAAACCATTCGGCAATTTTATTCTTATTATTTGGAATATAAAAATACTGTCAAGGAATTCTTTTGGACTTTCTCGACAGCATTTTCCTACAATCATCATAATATGATGACGGAGCGGAACTATGTGGATGGTGTTTTTTATCTTTCCTCTGTAGAGCGTGATTATTCCTTTCGTAGTTATACCTTGAATTCTATATTGTCAAAGGGAGTTTATGACTGGAATTTAAAAACTTCTTTGGAGTTGACTTTGGCCCGTAATGAAGATAGACAACTGAATGAGGGTGTCATTCAGGATTATCAATATGACTATTTGCGTGCCGAACCTAAAATAGTATGGGCTCCTTCTGCACTTTTTGAGGCTGAATATAAAGCGATTGTCAGTTGTGGTGTTTCTAAAATAGGAGAGGATACTCGTCTGAATCCTTTATGGGATGTATCCCAACGGTTGACGCTCAGTTTCGGATTTCTTGGTACGGATCTCCACCTGTCAGGCGAACATTTTTATAATGATTTAAGTAAAGATCAGCATTTGAACACTTGGCTGGCAGATGCTTCATTGATACATAAAGCCGGGAAATGGCGGTTCACTGCTTCTGTCATGAATCTGTTTAATAAAGACCAGTACCGATATACTCTTTATTCTGCGGCACAGAGTTATACTTCGTGGGTAAAACTTCGTCCTCGTGAATTTGTGGTATCTGTGCAATATCAGTGGTGATAAACATTTCACCGTTTGGGCAGGTCCTAAACTTGCCTAAACGGTGGAGGAAAGGTTGATGGATTATATTTCCTTCCGGCACTGTTCAGCCGCACGGAATAGGGTGGACACTTTTTCGTCCGAAACCTCAGAATCCATGTTGATGCAGCATAAACCAGTCAGATTCAAATTGCCCGACTGAGCCACCCGTTCCTTGATAATCTGCACCAGTTCGTCAGCACTATACCCGTTCAATTCTACCGGATTCAGCCGGATATTAAAGAAGGTATCGGGTAAATATTCACGAAGTGTTTTCACGTCTCCTCCCCAACCCAAATCAAGAAAATCAAGATGGGGAATTTCAGCAAAGTTGGCTGCATGCCTGTGCGGGTCTTTTCCACAGTAATGAATGCCATAAGGACGATATTTTTCGCTCCACTCCACATCTATGGGCAAGAGAAAATCGTGGTAATCATCTTCGGAAATCATGGTGTGCGAACATTCCGAATGGATATATACCGGTTGATCCAATAAACGTGCCACACGGTTTACAGAGATGGAAGTCGTTTTTGTTTCACTATAAATGTAGGAGAAGAAACGCTCTACAATACGGGCTATCGAGTTAAAATAAGCACGTGTCTTTTCCGGCTCCAATATCATATCCATTAGGATGTTTTCTCCTTTTAAGTCTATTGCCAGATTAAGCACGCCACCCCAATTGATATCGCCGCAAACGTATCCATAGCGTGCTTTCAAAGTTTCGATTAACTTTTGTAATTTCTTGAAGGCCGGACTTTGAAACGGTTTCTCTTCATCCAACTCGAAGCCTTCCAGGTGCGGACAGATTACTTGTGGGGCAGCATTAGGGATATAGTCAATAGAACATCCCAGCATTTCCGAAAGCAGGTATCCGGCAGCCAAATGTACAGCGCCTATCTGCGGCAGATCCTTATCATAATCCGTTCCTAATCCGAACTCGCCGAAGCGTTCGTACAATTCTGTCTCCATGCGCCTTTCATCTTCCACCCTGCGGATGGGATCATAGAAAAAACTTTCATCGAAAACAATGCCTGCATGTTTGTTCCACCATGAAGGATGGAACACTATATCTACAGGAAGTTGATGAGAACATAAATCATTCATGACGTCAAATTGATTTTGTTTGGTATAATTGTTTAGTTTACTTATAGTTTGAAGACGAATAAATCATTCTTTAGTACTCTGCAAGAACTTTATTGATGTGAAGTGATGCATAGAATGATCTTAAATTTCCGCGATTGAAAGAGGCAAATGCTAATCAAAACCTACGAAGAGAAATATTTGTTGAAAAAAAAGGCCTATCTTTGCCAGCCAACATTTATAGAATGATTAGACCAATTAAAGAAACGGATTATCCGCGTTTGATAGAGATTTGGGAGAGTGCGGTGTTGAATACACACGATTTTCTTAAAGAAGAGGACTTCTTGTATTACAAGAAACAACTTCCTGTATATTTTCAATATGTTATTCTTTCAGGGTTTGAGCAAGAAGGCGTTTTAGTGGGATTTATGGGAATTGTAGAAGGAAATCTTGAAATGTTGTTTGTTGATAATGTTTGCCGAGGCACCGGAATCGGGAAACAACTGATAGAATATGCCATAGCTAATTTACAGGTTACGAAAGTAGACGTGAATGAGCAAAATACCCAAGCTGTCGGCTTTTATAAATATATGGGATTCAACCTAGTGGGGAGGTCGGAGTTGGATGGAGAAGGTAAGGAATATCCCATTTTGCATATGCAGTTGTAGTTTGTTACTTGAATGTTTACAACGTGTTTTTTTATGTTTTCTGTATGCTTGCAGGATACTTGGACTCTTCTTCCTTAGAACATGTCTGGGCTGTAAATCATTGTCGGATGAATTAGTTTTTAGCATAGCTTAATATATCCTCTTCTATTTCTTCTGTCGTTTCCTCATGGTATTCTTTGTAAATAATACCCTCATTCAGATAATGGATGATATCACTTATTTCCCTTAACGAAGCAATGAGGTGTGAGGAAATGACTATTGTTTTTCCGTTGGCTTTCAGATTCCGGATGAGTTTTTTCATCAGGATACACCCCTTCAAGTCCACGCCATTGAACGGCTCGTCAAGAATAAACATGTCATTTTCTTGCAACAATAACGCCATAAATCCCAGTTTCTTTTTCATTCCGGTAGAATATTCGGCAGCATACCTGTCAAGGGGCAATTGGAAAGTCTCATTTAAATGTTGAATGGTAAGTGTATTGACCGGCAGACCTTTGGCCTTCATACAAAATTCTAGGTGTTCAAAACCCGTAATTTGGGAATAAAAGAAGCTGGATGCAGACAGATAACCTGTTTTTAAAGTTTTGCTTTTGGTTATACTTCCGGTATAATCATAGATTCCCATTATACAATTGAATAAAGTAGTCTTTCCGGCACCATTCTCACCCACCAAGCCATATATTTTTCCGGGGTGATACTCCAAATGAATGCCGTTTAATACTTTGACTTTACCGAATTTTTTATGTAAATCATTCACTTCTATCATAATAATCTTTTTAAATGTTTGCGTGTATAGCAGGTCAACAATGTGGTAAGGGCTATGCCGGGTATTAAAAGAAATGGAACAAAAAGTGAACCTAAATAAAAAGGCATCAACATACCTAATTGCACAATAAATAGCAATAGGGGGGATGGGATGATATGGCGCAACATACCGATGCCAATGGCATAAACCAAGGTGGCGGTATAATAAGATAAGAAAAAGAGGATTCCATCCCGGTCACAGGTAGATGCTATAAGGGCTAATCCGAAAGGAATGGAGGTAATGAAAACATTCCATGCTATACTTTTCGATTGGAAAAAACATAAAGTCTTGAAATTTTTGAAATAAAGAAGATAGGTGTCATCCATCGTTTGCATATAGCCTGACACCTGTATCAATCCCCATATAACGAGACACACTTTGTCTATTTTTATATTTCCGTGTACGGTTCCTGCTATGGCTAAAAGCAAGAGTAAGGCATATATCCAGAAAGACTGGCGGAACATCCGTATATATTCATAACTTCCTTTGTAAAGGAAGGGCAGGCGGATGGGCCTGTGTCCCAGCTTTATTTCTTTCAGAAAAGGCAATAGCATGGCAAACAGGCATAAACCGACAGCCTCTATCAATCTGCCTTTCAGTATTTCCATTCCTGCAAATGGCAATGTGATTAAAGTATACTCTTTAATCAGGAATACAGGAAGATAGGAAGTTAAAGTGCGTAGAAGCTCTTTATCTTTCCGGAAATGATGATAACTCACCAATAAAAGGATGCATGGCACAGGAATGACGAAGCGGTTCTCTGCCAAAAATAATACCAGGATGGCAATCACCGTTAAGATAGTAAGAAAGGTCATTCTGAAGATACCTAGTGCTATGACTATCCTTCCGAAATTTTTCAGACGAAGCAGCAGATATGGCAGAAACATAAAGTACTTTTTTATTCTGATTGAGGGTACAAAGAAATAAAATATTCAGCTAAGTACCCTCATGATAGAGTGAAAATTTATTCTTAATGCTTCTCTTTCAGTTCCATCAAGTCTTTATTAACGCGTGTCAATTCTTTAATTCTGTCCGATACATGATGGAAGAAAAAATAGTCTGTCAGTACACCTGCTAAGATTAAACCAAACATTGTTATCATGAGCCACCACAGGTGGCGGTAGGTGTAAAGGAATATGCACATAAAAGGAGTCACCAGCAAATATCCAATGATATAACTCCAATTAATAAGCATTTTATATTGGAGTATATTCTTTATTTGCATTTCAAGGTTTGTCTCTTTCTTTATTTTCGTCAATAAAATAACTCCTGCAAAGTTGACTGCAAGGGCATATAACAGAAGTCCGAATACTGCCGGCCAAAACACTAATTTACCGTTCAAATGAATAAAATCAATGAACATTAGAATCGTTACTCCTAACATAAATATAGAAGCTATTTTGTCCATCCTCAGCATTCGTTGTAGGCAACTTTCTTTCTGCCGTGACAACATCTCTATAATCTGTTGCTGATGAACCAGTTCATTCTGGCTGACCCGTTCATTCAACTCTTTCCATGCTTTTTGCAATTCTTCAAGTTCCATATAATTGTATGTTTACAAGTTCGACATATTTTTTAATTTCTCTTTTATACGGTGCAATTTTATCGCGACATTATTGCGGTTCGTTCCGGTAATTTCGGCTATCTCATCGTATGATTTCTCGTCCAGCCACAGCAAGATAAACATACGGTCCACTTTATTCAATCGTTTGATGAGCGAATACATTTCTTTCAGCAGTTCGTTGCGTTCACAATCCTCTAGTATATCTACTTGCTGTTCCAGAGGCACGTAGTCATATTTTTTCTTTTTTCTAAAGTCCGAGATACATGTATTCAGGGATATGCGGTAAACCCACGTTGTAAATGAACTCTCCCCCCGGAAGTTTTTGTAGGACTTCCATATATTGAATACCGATTCCTGATAAAGATCGTTCACATCCTCCTTATTATCTGCATACATAAAGCATACTTTGTAAATGATGTGCTTGTATTGCAATAGCTTGTCGGCAAATTCCTGTTCTATACTCATCAGCTTTCAAAAGTGTTTTTATTAGGTTAGTCGGTAAAGTTGTCGGATAGTTACACTGTTGTTTCTCAAAAATATAGTTTTCTATTTATTTAAAAGGGAAATGAACGTATTTCTTTGGAAATTAATTATATTTGTCATCAATGACAACTCACAATAAAAATGTAATATGCGACAAATAATTTTATCTACAATGTTAGTGGCGATAATAGCTATATGTTGTTCTTGTAAGGGTAATCCGAAAGCGCAATCGGTGAATGTAGAAGATTGTGTGGTGATACCTTTTGAATCAGTTATTGAAAATGAACACGAAGTTCTATTAAGCAACTTAGCGGAAAAGGTGGAATACATTCCTTTACAGACAGATAGCAGTTGCCTTGTTGGTAACTGTTGGGAGAATAATATAATCCGTTCGAAAAAATATTATTTTCTGGCAGACGGAAAAAATCTTTTTCAGTATTTATTGAATGGAAAGTTTATTCGTAACATTGGAAGTGTGGGGCAAGGACCAGGTGAATATACTTGGATTACCGATATAGATGTACTTGATGAATCAAATCGGATATTTGTTTCTTCAGGTGAGAAGATAAATGTATACGATACAGAAACAGGAGGGTTTATTCGTGCCCTTCCTTGTAGTTACATAGATTGTCAATTTAGAATGTTGAATGATAGCATCGCTTTTCGTTTCCTCTATAATATCAATGGCCAGGTGAAACATCGAATATTGATAACTGCTAGTCAAGGAGATACTATTCAAGCTTATACACGTTCTGACTTGTTTACAGTGAAAGAGGACATGGCGTTCATGATAGGTTCGCCCAATGATCGCTATATATATCGTAGCGGAAGTAATATTTGTTATCGTGAGAATTATAATGATACCATTTTTACGGTAACGAAACAAATGCTGATACCGCGCTATATTATCAATTTAGGCAAATATCATTTACCCTTAGAATATCGTTTTGAAGTCTTGGGAGATGAAAAGAAATTTGCAGATATGGCGGCAAATTATCTTGCTATTCATCCTATAGAGACAAAAGATTATTTGTTTATTTCCTATGAGGGATGGAATGATGATAAGGAGAGTATGGGTAAGCTTGTTATTTATGATAAACGTAATGGTGAATGCTATAGAGTGGCCGGTGGCAGATTAAAAGATGATATGAATCATTTCTTTGATTTTAGACCGATGGTAGCTTTGGATGATCATACTTTATTAAAGGTATTTCCGGCTGAAATCATTCTTAAGTATGCTAAGAAAAATCCTTCTATTTTTGAACATGAATCTTTAAAATCTTTAGGAGAAGACGATAATCCTGTACTCATGATAGTTACTCTTAAAAAGTAATTGCTATAAGTCGTTGTGGACTATATTATGAGCGTATGATGTTGTCGCAACTTTCAGATGAAGTGAAGAGTGATATAGTACAGAAAACGGCGCCTTATCGGCACGATAAATTTGAGTTTATCAAGAATCCTTTCAAGGAAAAGGACGGTAAGCTGGTGCTTTAGCCGGTGGTTGTGTGAAGGGGAAATTTAAACAGAAACTAATAATAACAACAGAGGAATACAAAATTCAGTGATGAATTTCATATTCCTCTGTTAACACGATTGTAGAACCCGTTTTATCAATCTTCTGTTTGAGATTGTTTATTAGCTCTTATGCCAAATTTCTTTTTGGGTTTGGGTGCAGGTTCCTCTATGGGGGCGTTTTCATCAATTATCAGTTTATTGATCTTCAATGTTCGGATCAGTGCTTCATAATTTACTATGATATTCGCAAATCCATGAAATTCTCCCGTAGGTAATTCTTCAACTTCTCCTTCCAATTGAGCGCCTTTTACAAATCCATGATAGGGCGCTTTTTCGCCTTCAAAGAAGTTTTCCAACCAAAATTTATTATCATTTTCAATTAACTTCTTGTCTTCATTAAAACCTTCCACTCCTTCATGGAAAAGTTTATGAAAAACAGTCTTTTTGGCTGTTTCTATTACATCCTTCTTTTTATCGGAGAAACCTTCAGAACGAAATGTTGCTGTTGTTTCGTCTATTTCCAACAATTCAACTAGTCCAGTCAGTTTCTCTTGTGCTCTCAAAGATATGAATGTGCTTCCTAAAATAAAAGCTAGCAGCAAGTATATCCTTTTCATTTATAAGAATGCTTTTGCGGCACGTGATATAACGATTAATTTGATATTGTTTTCAAATGCCTTTTGAATTTCTACACCACCTTTGGTTACGGTACAGAGTGTTAAACTGGCACCCATTACTTCTTTGGCTTTAACTGTTCCAATCAGTT
Organism: Bacteroidaceae bacterium; assembly: GCA_963651205.1. Classification (GTDB taxonomy): domain Bacteria; phylum Bacteroidota; class Bacteroidia; order Bacteroidales; family Bacteroidaceae; genus Phocaeicola. The sequence goes on along the minus strand of CAVJPC010000240.1, from coordinate 75,115 downwards.
TGGTCGCCTTTTCTCCGGCAATTTCAATTTCTTGATACACATCGAATATGCTTGCACCGCTTACACCGGCATTAAGAATGGTGTTCACTCCACCACCGCCTACTTGAACGCCAGCATCACTTCCTACTGAGATATATACAGTTTTAGCACCTTTTTTGGGATGAACCTGATCAAGAGCCTTAATGATAGCTTCCATCTTGAAATTATCATCAACAAATTTTCTCATGTCATCAATGGCACCTTTCAAGGCACTTGTTATAGACTCTTTGGCAGTTTCACCGGATGACCATGTATTCTTGAAATTTTGTGTGCTAATAATTTCACCGGTTTCTGTGTTTTCAAGTGTCAGGGTAAAGTCTGAAGCTGTTTCATAATGAGTCTTCCCGTCTTTTGTCTTGGCCTGACAATCCAGCGAATTATAATGTCCTTTCAAAAGAACATCGGCACCATATTCACGTATTTTGGCCAAACGCTCTTCATTCACTGTAGGCAGGCCTTTTATGGTCGTGATATCAATAACTTTCACGCGTCCGGTTTTTAATATACCTTCAATCACATTGTTGCGTAAATTGGTAACCCAGTTAGTTCCAATGCTGGTGTTATACCCGAACTCGTCTACACAAACCCCTTTTTGGTCATTGTCTTGTGCAAAAGCACTGATAGCACATAGCATAATCAATGCTACAAAGGAAAAAATCTTTTTCATAATCTTGTTTTTTTAAGTAAATAAATATGTTAATTAATAGCTCTCCTATAAGTCTTGAGCCAGGCGTAAACCTATGGTTGGCGAGGGTTCACCCGGCTTCTGATGTCCTCGGGCCGCATTTCTCATAAACCATTCATCATCTTTGAATGAACCACCTCTCACGATACGGCGTACTCCCATTTTGGGACCGGCAGGATTTATGGCTTTTGCCGGTGTATATTTGCCCAACCAGTCTGCACACCATTCGGCTACATTTCCACTCATATCCTGTATTCCCAATTCATTGGCCTGTTTCATTCCCACTGCTATAGTACATATGCCGCAGTGAGCTACTTTTCCTAATTGGCTTCCACCTGCAAATTCATCTGCATTACGTTGTCCCCTTCCACGGGCGGCATATTCCCACTCGGCTTCCGTGGGCAGTCGGAAGTGTGTTCCGCAACGCTCATTCAGTTTGGAGATAAACTCTTGACAGTCATTCCAAGTTACATTCTCCACAGGCAGGTTTTTACCTTTATTCATCGAAGGGTTACTCCCCATAATCTCTTCCCAAAGCGCTTGCGTCACTTCTGTTTTTCCTATGCTGTAACTTCGCAACGTCACTTCGTGGACAGGCTGTTCGTAATTGAAGGTGGTTCGTTTGTCATTTTTAGAGGTAGAACCCATAAAGAAACTGCCGCTCGGCACTTGGATCATTTCATATGAAATGCCGTTGACAGAGAAGCTTCCTTCTGCACGCATGGTCACATGATGTTGCAGCTTTTGGTTCAGCTTTACCGTGATTGTAGTCCGTTCATCATTATAACCTGCCGCCTTCAGTTCCACTATATGTTCCCCTTCCGTTCCTTTGTAGGCAAACGGGGTTACGCTGCTCATCTTTTCACCATCCACATACACATCGGCATTACTGACATTACTTGTGATTTTTACCACTCCTGTAGGCCCGTCATTGACAATCAACGGCTTTTCAATTTGCATGATGTAAGTCACGTTTCCCGTTATATCTTCAAATTCATAGCGCAGAGGCAGGTATTGTTTGGTTTTAATCTCAAGCCAGTTGGCACCTTGCGTAAGGTAAACCCAATACTCTCCATTGTCTTTCTGTTCAACCTCCACAATGCTTCCTTCAAATTCCACATTGGCTAAAGTGATTCCGACCATTATTAAAGCGCAGGGATCACCATTATTGTCTTTCTTCTGGAATTTGATGGCCGCATTGTCGCTGGGGTCCGCTTTAAATTCTTTCACCTTTAACTCTTGCGCATGAAGTTCCAATGGCAGAGCCAGCAAAAAGAGCAGATATAAAATATTCCTTACCATAGTTAGCGCAGTTTGAATTTGTTGAGCGTAAATATTTCGTTCGCACTTGTTTCAGTAGGCTGCCAGGTGCGGACATGGATTTTGGGAGCATTCTCATCGGTAAAATCCCATACCAGAAAAACAATGCCTTGGTCACTGTAAGTGGAAGAATTCCATTCCTGAATCAAGGTCACTCCATAATAGTTGGGTTTGGCTCCATCGCGTTTGATGCGGTAATCATTGAATTTGACATTGATATATCCCTGTCTGGCAAAAACACTTCTCAAATTGGTCAGGTATTGTTGTTTCCCCTGCACATTATATTCCACTTTTACTTTGTCCGGTATCCCTATTTCAGAAGGAACGCGTTGAGTGACTTTACCTGTAATGATAAGGGCATCTTCACTGAATATATCTTCCATAAACTGGATATCTTTCTGATTGTACGCCGTTCTGAACTGCTCACAGAAATGAATAATCTGCATCCGTTTGTCCACATCATCCAGTTCTATTCCTTCTTTCATTAACCGGGCATATTGCTTGATGCCCATCGTGATGTTGAAGTCTGTAATACGTCCGGTAGTATCAAAATCGATACAAACTTCCTGATTTAAGTCATCGGTATAAGTATTATCAAGTGGCTTCATTTCAATGGCGATATTGCGTACCTGATATCCTTTTATTCTTCCTCCGGCTTTCCGGCTGAGGCAGTGTTCCACAATGTCATCGTCCAAGCAGCGGAAATGAACATTGTTCCACAACATACAAATGCTGCTTGAAGCAAGATCATCAATTTGGATACCTGAAAAGTTGATATCCGAATGATTGCTTTCCGCTATATTGATGGCAGTAAGCAGATTCATGACCTGCCGTTCCATTTGGCTCTTTACCGTTTCGTTACTGATTCCATCTGAAAATTCGAAATTCACTTGATTCTGTGCCTGTAAATTCATAAAAGAATGCAAGAAGAATAATCCTGTTAAAATGATTAGTTTTTTCATATCTCTGCTTTTATTAATCACTTAAAGTAAACCATAGAGCACTACTCTCCGGGTAGTTACCCAGACTATCATATTGTCCGCTTTGGTAATTTGCACGTTGCTCGTTTCCCGGTCCCAGTACAGCTTTGACACTTCCGTTGTTGTCAAAAACAAGAATAAAGCTGGCATCCGGGTTCCGGCAATCCTGAAAGGCTCCGTATCGTTTCACTTTATATTCCGCTTTCATACGGGCCAGCAGTGCGCGGGCTTCTGTGATAGAGGCGGTTTGGCAAAGTTGGTTGACCACTTCCTGTTGCCATGCTTTTTCCAGCTGGAAGTTTTCTTTCACCCCTTCTTCTGTTTCCGGATTATTGCCGATGGTGACATAAGTGGATGTTAAACCTTTATCATCCTCTGTTTGTCCTTCATTGGCCGGAACAGGTGTCTTGACCAGTATCTCTGAATTTTCGGCCGCTATGATTCCGCTTTTCTTCACATACAGGAAAACACGTATTCTTTCGCCCCTTTGCATTTGAATCTTTTCATAGTTCTCACCTACATCTTTCAAGATGATGTTTTCTGCTTGGTTCAGCTTTTTCTTGCTTTCCACATACTCATTGATCTGCATCAGCAAGTATTCTTTGGCGGTTTCATAGGCTGCTGCTTCGGTATCTTCTGTCCCTTCGCCGTATAAATACTGACTGTTTCGCTTGATGGAGTTGATTTTCTTGGTTTCCATCTGGGCATAAACTCCTGATGCGAGTATGCTTGTCACTAATAGGATTATCAAACGTAACTTCATAATTTTCTTATTTTTATCATAGTCCAAACTCTTCAAATAAATATTTAATGTTGTGGGTGGGCACATAAGCATACAGCCGGGCAGTTATCAAGCCTCTGCGTTCCGGGAACTGTTCCATAGGAACGCTTGCTTTCAGAATATGATTGTAACCACAGGCTTCGTTACGCATAATGAGGGAACACGTAGCTGTCTCTCCATCATAACTTATTACACCAAAGTACGGTTGGCATCCTTGGCTCAGGCAATAGTCCGTCCATTGCGCCAGAGGCACTTGAAAAGATTCTTTTGAATGGCCATATTTGCACAGGGTGATGTCCAGTATAAAAGAATTGTCAATCCATGTGGTGGTGAACAAGTTTGCCAGACTCTCTAACGGGTATCGTTTATTATAAACCAGTTGGAACGCTTCTTCCCAGTCAGAAATACATTCATAATATAGATTCGTATTCAGTTGGTCTATGTAATAACTCTGGCCGGATAATATAAAGTAATTGTTTTGCCACGTAGGTATCAATTGCTTCCGGGTTACAACGGGTGCTACAGAATCATTCCGTACCTTGTGCCTGAGTATCCGTCCTGACAAACGTCTTTCATTTTCCATCATTTCGCTGCCGTGAAGCAGTGCATAGTCGGCAGGGAAGTTTATGCAACAGCTTGTTTTTCCCTGCTCGTTCCAGCTCACTGTGTAATTGCGTCCGTCATGCATTTCTATGTTTACATCTTGTTTTGTACCGAAGAGGGAAGAAAAAGTTCCCGTGCTGAAAGATATATGGTCTTCCGCTATCTGCCGGGCAACGGTCTTTTCTCTTTTCAGCGGCAAATCCAGGGCAAGTGCATAACGTTCTATAAAGTTGTAGACAGGAGAAGGCATCTTCCTGCGTTCTTCTGCATTGAACAATGTATAGCCGATGTGTTGTACTTCGCCATCGGCTATGATAACTGTCAATGGTTTTCCCCGGTAGCTCAACTTGTCATAATGCTCACCTTCTTTCCATTGCGCCATATTTTGCTTTTGCGACATGGTTTCTGCCATCCGTTCCAATAAGTCAGTATTGTAACGGTTTTGGGCATTTACTTCTGAAGTGCAGATGCACAATAGGAGTAAAATCAATGGAAGATGTGAGATGGAGTTTTTCATACTATTGCCCTATAACGATTGCTTTCTGTGTGCCGTCCGTGCGGTGTAACTGTCCTTGTACCAGTTTTCCGTTGTCATACTTGGCCCCGGTCAGATAATCTCCCTTATTGGCCATTGTCTTGTTGGGATCTCTGGAATCAATGACTTGGCTACTGGTGAATTTCATTACTCCGATGCCGTGAGGCTTTCCGTTAACGGTCGGTCCTTCCCATATTCTGCCGCTTAAATGCAAACCACTCGTTGCGATTTGCTCTTTGGCAACAGTCACTTTGATGGAAGCCTTTGTGCCGGTACGGTCCGTCACGGCGGTGATGGTCGTACTACCAGAGGCAACGGCTTTCACCATTCCATCGTTTCCTACTGTTGCAATGTTGGTGTCCTCGCTTTCCCAGCTTACCATTTCATTCGCATTTCCCGGACTACAGTCAATGTTCAGCTGCTTTTCCTCGCCTGCTTTTAGTTGCATGTCCTTTTCAGTTTCCATGAAAGTCATGCTTTCCACATCAACTATGCCTTCATCCATACTTTCGGTTACTGTGTAAATACAACTGTCTTTTGCTGCTGCATTCTCCACAGCCGTTACTAGGATGGTCGCTTGCCCTTCGCCTGTCATGGTCACTACACCATTGGAATCCACTTTGGCTACTTTTTCATTGCTTGATGTCCAAGTGTAGGTAGCAGGATAGTCAATGGGAGTATTCGTAACTTTCAAGGTATCAATATCGCCCTCAAGCAGTTCCTGCCGGGTACTTGACAGCTGGATGCTTTCCGGCATGTGAATCTCCTCCTTGTTAAGGAGGAAGTAGGCAGCTGCGCCGCCCATGCCTAGAACAGCCAATATGCCCACGCCGATGATGAGGTTTCTCTTACCCTTGTCACCACCTTGGGTTGGAGTGGACGTCCCTGTTAGGGCAGACTTGCAGTCCGGGTCTGTAACCTGACCGTCACAAGACACCAGCGGCTTTCCGCATTCTTTGCACACAAAGTTAGCCTTGTCTGCTTCCACTACATATTTGTTGAGGGCTTTGGAGCATCCGCCCCCGATGTTTACACATTTTCCTGTTGCCATAATCTTTATAGGTTTTTAATTATTTCCTTGGCTGCGTCACGGTATTCCACAAACAGGGGATCCAGACTGTTGTTATTCGCCATCGGCAGGATGACGGTCACTATCATTGTTTCAATCAACTTCTGCAAGTGTTGTTTGTCCATGTCGCTGCGATAGTTTCCTGCGACAAATTCGTTTACATATTTGGTAAGTGCCTTGCGCAGGTTGAAGTCGTTCAGTAGCATTGTGGCAGTTTCTGTCACATTACGGCCTATGGTATATGAATGTCCGTCGAACAGACCGCCTATCTGAATCACATGGATAGGGTTGCCCGTTGCGGGGTCAGTGGCCTGTGTGACAAGATTCTCTACCGAATGGATCAGGATGCCCAGTTTCACCATCTTTTTGCGCATCACTTCCGGACCTTCTACAAACAGGTCGGGCATGACGCTGTCATCCAGCGACTCGGTGTGCAGCAATGCACGGTTCAGTTTATGCTTGGGATTCACCTCGCTCACCATGCCTTCATATTTTTCTTTCAAGAAAGCTACATTCTGTGAGTAGCGGAGCAATAAGTTGGAAGCTACGCGGATAATGACAATCTGGTCGGAAGTAGGATTGTCGGCAACACTGTCGTTATCAAATACGGCTCCTTCGCATGCTTTCCCGAATGCGGTGATAAATTTCTCTCTGAATGGATGGTTGGCGGGGAGGCATAGCTGGATGTAGTCATTGCTCATATTTTGCCCGATAGCCGTTTCTGTTCCGTTCTTTTTGAGGAAACATCTGGTGCGGTCCACCAGATTGCTCAGATAACGTTCCAAGGCTTCGTCAGTGGGGAAATCCTGATGTATTTTGTCCAGTATGTTCATACCCAGCAAACGTTTGTTGGCATCGTCCTGACCTACTTGGTTCAACTTGTCGGCGATAATGGGCTTGGCATTTCTTTCTACAAAATTCATCAATGTTTCCGGGTTTTCAGGAACGTCAGGATTACTGTTTCCCCCCATTTGGTCATAGAGGGTCTGGAACAGGTTGTCTTTGCCTGATTGCATCACCAATTGTTTCATTTGCTGGCGTGAATTGACCGCAATGGCTGTTTGCGTTTGCTCATCAGTCAATATTTCGCTTTCAATATTTTCTCTTACTTGCGAAGGGTTGAAGCGTTTCTCCACCACTTGCACATCATGGCTGCCGGTAGCACTCTGTGCGCTGCATGAGTTTTCGGCTACTTCGTTGGCGGCCTTGGCGGCATCAGTGAACAGGTTGTTCAGCATCAGCAGTGACTGGCACAAGCCATGGATGCGGCTTTTCAGTTCCGTCAACAACAGTTGGGCAAAGTCGCAAGCTCTTATCTTGGACTGTGTGGCATACCATTTGGCCATCAGGCCGGAGTATTGCTCAAACTTTGTCTTGGCGGAAGCAAACAGCAGGTTGTTCAGGAAGCCTACCGCTTTCAATTCGTTTCCTCTTTGGTCGGCCTCATTGTAATATCCTTCCGCTTCTTTCAGCAAGTCGGCTTTCATGGCAGTTACTTTGGGGATGCGCTCGGATACGGATTGTTCCAATGCCGTGAGGTACAGGCGTGCTTTCTGTAGCGACATGGGATGTTCGCCGTGCATACCGTTTACCCATTCGTCAAAGAATATCTTTTCAATGTGTTTCATGATGCAGTTGGCGTAACTGTTTACGTTCCTGTCTCCGCACCAGTTCTGGAAGAAAGCGTTTACCCCCAGTCCACGGAAGTTGCTGGAATACTCTACGTTACAGATATCGAGGAACTTCCCTACCCACAGGTGGCGGTCTTTTTCCGATTCGATGATGTCCTTGTAGAAGAATGTGCAATAATTGTTGAAGTACGTTTCGTAATTGCTCCAGTCTTCAGAACCGGGAAAGTTTTGAACCGGGCGTTGCAGGGTCAGATGGTCGTAAGCCAGCATCAAACGCTCCTGCGTATCGGGCAACCTCACTTCTGCGTCAATGCCGATGCTTGCATTTTCATCATCCATATATACATACCCCTGGTGTTTTACCCATTTGTTGTAAAGCAGTCCGGTGAGTGAAGCGGCTGTCGATTTCTCTTGTGCATAAGTCTTTATTTCCGTTTCCGGATAGACGATGCGGGTAATGCCGAATGTCATGAAATTGCGGCTGCGTACATTGGTGTTAGTCTCATCCTGTTCTGCCGGTCCGGGATTGTTTTCACAATTGATGACCCGGTTCAGGCGTGAGCCATTTGCGGCTTCGCTTGCAATGATGCGCTGGAACAGGAAATCGGCCACCGCCGCAGGAAGCTTTTTCTCTTTAGGCAATACATAATCTTTTTCATTTCGGTCGCTGAACAGATATACTTGTTTGAACGGATTGGCGTTCTGGCCGCTGATGAGTCGACGGACTTTTCCTGTCAAATGGTCTATTTCGCCACAGATGTCCGTAGGGTGATAGTATCCCAGGGAGATAGCGTTGATTTCTCGCAGGGCGGCATACCCGTTTGCATGATAATACCCGGCGTCATGCTTGGCCGGCACGATGATTTCGGGCGTATAGAGATAAAGGAATACATCGAAGGCATTTCCCATCGGGCCTATGATCTTATGCAATTGGGCGATGGTGTCCACTATCGTGCCCGATCCGGTACCGCCTGCCAAGCCTGCGCAAATGTGGAAGGTAATGTTGCCGCTGCCCGCTGCATTGTCCGTCATGTTTATGATACGGTCTTTAAGTATGGCCGCAAAACCATTCTGGGGGTCGGTCATCACATTGTTGGCAACCAGCATACGTCCGAACCGGCGGCGCTGGCCTCCGATGCCGGTATCAATGATCATGCTCACTTGGTCGTCGCGGAACAGTTCCCGGTCCTCGTCGCTGATGAATGCGCGCATACTGGGATAGGCCTGTAGTTGGTTCAATACTCCACCTCCCATGCCGTGTATGTTCACTTTTTGGTTGTTCGACAGATGAACGGGTTCTCCCAAGTAGTTCCATCCTTCACGGTTTTTTAGATCCTCTTCACTGGAGTCTACGTAGATATATTCCACGCGAGTGTCTCCTTTGGGATCATTAGTTCCGAAATGTTCAAAAGAACGGCGGCGCAGTTCACGGAGTATGTTTCCTCCCGTTCCGCCAAGTCCGATGATTAAATGATTTGCCATAGATTAGTTCCTCGTTTGTTATGATTAATACTGTTATATGTTTCAAAATCCGTTTTTTCGTCCCGGTCTGCTTCCACCTGGATAGGCTCCTGTATACTTGCCGGTCCATCCCATCAGTATTCCTCCCGTTATCATCATCCCCGTCATCCAAAACACACGCCGCAGGATGTACCAGTCGATGAGGTTCTTGATGCCTCTTGTCATGGCTATGGCCACGGAGGTGCTTCTGCCTTCAAGTTCTTCGATATTGAGATTGGAAATATAAGGAGAGAGAAGGGGAAAAGCATCGCTTATTTCCCGTTTGGCTCTTTCTGCTTCGTCGGGAGTAATTAGCTCGTTGGCATTTTCTTGGCTGTTGCTAATTACTTCCAAAGCCAATGTGCCTATTTCATCCACATAGCCTTTGGCATAAAAGGCTCCTGCCATCAGTATTCCTTGTGTGAAAAGTAGAATAAATAGGATAATGCTTGTTGCCATGCCGGTCATTGACATGCGAAAGCCGCTGTTTAGGTATTTCAGTATGAAATGCAGTACAAATATCACTATGGAGGCGATTACTATTCCCCAAAAGATGCATGCTATGGTATTTCCTATCAATGTAAACATATTCTTCTTGCCTTTTCTTTACCGGAAAAAGATCAGAAAAAGAAAGCATGTATTTCAGGCTTGCTTATAAAATAATATTCCCTTTGAGATAAGGATATATCACAATACAATAATCAATGGCCTTTTGTGGTGATTGATTTCGTTACAGCGTTTTCTCTTTAGTAGGAATTTGGTCGTTTCGGTCTACTGAGAAATGCTTCAAGCATCATACTATGTGTTCTTCTCTGTCTTTTTCTTTTTATTAGTTTTAAAATTAGACATAAAAAAAAGTGTGTTCCCCCCAGTATATTCTATTGTAGACCAGGTACGACCAAGCACCCTCAAGACGTAGAATAAACCGTAGGAACACACCCATCCGGGTGTATTCAACAAACCTAGTCTCCGTCTTGTTCTCTTGATAGCTTTTAATTTGGTCGTTTGGTCTACAAGAGAAATGAATTGTAAATACAATATCTTTTAAAAAAAAGTTTCTATCGCTATAGGAACAACACTTAAAGAAGGCTTTTCATACTCCTTCTTCACTGCAAATATATAGATCTTTTTTGAAATACAAACCTGTTTTATCAAGAAAAAAGGTAAACAGCTTGCTTTTTCCTTCTTTCCAGGTTTCTTTTGCTTCAAGAATAACAGATCTACGGGTGTATAATGACACATTGAAGAGGTATTTCCCAAGAACAAAGATTTAAACTCGGTCCGGATACCTGATGTTGACCGTTCAAAAACTTTTGCTGTCCTTATCATTAACACTTCTTTTCCGTATGTTTAATTGTTTCTTTCCTTATTATTAAGTACTTTTGTCCGTATATGTTTTATCTCTCTGTTTTCAGGAGTTATCTCCAAGCCCTTTGGAGATAACTCCTAAATGCTTGGAGATAACTCCAAAGCCTTTGGAGATAGAAGTATGACGGTCGTTCCCCCTTAATTGCAAGGAGAAAAGGGCTTAGATGAAAGGACAAAACTTTTAAGTGATGGACATAAAATACGATTTCAAGGAGAATCCTTTCGTAGAGAAGGATGGCAAACCGGTGCTTTATCCGGGAGTGGTAGTGAACCGGACATTGACAACGGAAGATATTGTGGCGGAAGTATCCCGTCACAGTGGTTTCTCGTCGGGATGCGTAATGGGAGTGCTGGCAGAAGTTTCAGATCTTATTGTTTCCAGTCTGCGTGACGGATGCAATGTCCGGCTGGACGAGCTGGGAACTTTCTCGCTTTCTTTGTCCTCACGTGAGGTGACGGACCGGAAGGAGATTCGTGCCGCTTCCATCAGCATTGAGAAAGTGAATTTCCGGCCGGTTCCTGATCTGGTGAAGCGGGTACGGAGTGGGGCTACGCTGATGCGTGCCGAATATGGGTTTCGCCCGTCTTCCAAGGAATACAGCAAGGAAGAGCGTTGGGAAGTATTGAGGGAATATTTGCAGGAGTATGGCGCCATCACCCGAATGAAATATTCATCTCTGACAGGATTGGCACGCAGCACGGCTGCGCTTGAACTGAAGAGATGGCGGGAGGAAAAGAAGCTGCTTTGTGAAGGAAGACACTCGCATGTGGTGTACCGGCTGAACGAATAGGAACCGGATGACGCGAACTGAAAAATAATCGATAAAACTTGATAGAAGAGTAATGGCAAATACTATAGATGTTCACGAGGACAGGCTTGAACAATTGTCTGAACTGGCTCAGATAGGATGGTGGGAGGCGGACTTGAAACAACAACTTTGTGTATGTTCCGCTTTTATCTGTGAACTGCTGGGCTTGCAGAAGCCTTCCATTCGTTTCCCTGAATTTGGAGAATTTATCCATCGGGATTTCAGAAGCCTTTTTGAAACGGAAATCCGGACGCTTGTACCCGGACGGACTTTGAATCTGACATTTCCTTTGACTCTGTCCTGCCAGGAGGTATGGGTGAATTTTCGTGCATGTATCAAGCATTCCCCGGCAGATAAAATATTGGGCACACTGCAATTGACCGGGTTGCCGGATGATGACAGACACCTCCGCATACCGGAACAAAACCACGAGTTGGTGCAGAATGTTACCAAGGAACTGGCGGACAGTGAAGAATTATTCCGGAATATATTTAATTATATTCCTATCGGAGAAGAGCTATATACCGAAGAGGGGATTATGTATGACATTAATCCGAAAGCGATGGAGATATTCGGGGTGGAGAAGAAGGAGGATGTGAAAGGTATCAGTCTATTTGACAACCCCAATCTGCCCGATGAGGTGAAGGAAGCGGTCCGTAACAAGGAAATAGTGGAGTTTACCCACACGTTTTATTATAGCAGGGTCCGGGATAATGCTTACTATGTGTCCGCTGACAAGGGGCAGATGGAATTATATACCAAAATTGCTCCGTTGTACAATTATTCGGGAGCCTTTTCCGGTTATATCTGCATCAATATAGATAATACGGAAAAGGTGAGTATGGAAAAGCAGATATGGAATTTTGAGCAGCTCTTTTACGCCATTTCCAATTATGCCAAAGTGGGTTATGCGCGGTATAATCTTTTCACTCAGAAAGGATATGCCATTCAGCAATGGTATGAAAATCTGGGAGAGGAGAATACGACTGATTTGAAAGATATTATCGGCAATTACTCCAAGCTGCATCCGGATGACCATAAAAAGATTCTGGATTACTATAAGACCATTGAGAATAATGAGCTTAAAAATTTTCAAGCTGAAGTGCGTGTGCTTTGTCCGGGGACGAAGGATGAATGGAAATGGATCTGCAAAAATATCATAGCAACTTCTAATGCAGGAAACGGGCAGATAGAGTTATTGGGAATCAATTATGATATCACGCAACTGAAAGAAACGGAAATGATGCTGAGGACGGCAAAAGAAAAAGCGGAGAGAGCGAACCGGTTGAAGAGTTCGTTCTTGGCCAACATCAGTCATGAGATCCGTACTCCGCTGAATGCGATTATTGGTTTCTCCTCTATTCTGGCAGAGAAATGCAATGATCCCGAATCTTTGGAATATGCGCATATCATTGAAACGAATAATGAATTACTGTTGCAACTGATCAATGATATTCTGGATTTGTCAAAGATAGAATCGGGAAAGATGGAGTTTGTGGAATCGGATATAGACTTGAACAAAGTGTTGACTGAGATATTGGAAACAACTCGTTTCCGCTTAAAGACCGATGCTGTTTCTTTAAACTTTGAGGAATTTATTCCGGATTTTTATATCCGTATTGACAAGGAGCGTTTGAGTCAGGTATTAATAAATTTTCTGACCAATGCTATTAAGTTCACTGAACAGGGAAGGATAGATATGGGGTATCGCTTGATTGAAGAGGGGACTAAACTTTATTTTTATGTGAAGGATACGGGAAAAGGAATTGAACCGGAGAAACAGAAAGAGATTTTCAAAAGGTTTGTGAAACTAAATTCTTTTGTGCAAGGTACGGGGTTGGGACTTTCCATTTGTGAGACGATTGTCAAAAAGATGAATGGGAAGATTGGAGTAAATTCTATTCCGGGGGTAGGCTCGGAGTTTTGGTTTACCGTTCCGGATGTTGTTGTTTCCCAAAGATGATTGTAGGGTTGTTTTTTCTTAAGAACTACCTTTTCTACATATCTCGTTGTGATCTACTGTAGGGGCGACGTTTGGTCGCCCGAATACATCCACAAATACACTTTAAATGTATTCGGTCGGAAGCATTCCGCCCCTACAGTGGATCACAGCCCCATTTACTTTCTTAGTGGGCGACTATAAGATCCAATATCCGGACCCTATTTATTTGCCATACAGAGTTCCTGTTGCTTTCAGATAAGCTACATAGTTCAGATAAAGCCGGAAGTGGGTATCGACTTTCGTTTCATAGGCCTGTTGCCACATGGCTTGTGCTTCCAGGTGGTCGGAGAGAGTTTCCAGTCCCACTTCATATTGGCTTTTACTTACCCGGCGGTTTTCTTCCGCTTGTTGCAGGGAACGGTCGGCAAGTTCGCTTTCCAGTTTTGCTTCGTCCAGGTTGTTGGCGGCTTGGGTGAGTTCCAGTAACATTTGTTCGTTCATGTTCTGCTGTTGCAGGCGTGTCTGTTCCAGTTTGGCCTTGGCAGCACGCACCTTGTTGCTTCGTTCACCGAAATGGAAAAGAGGGATGCTGACGTTCAGCAGGACAGAGAAACTGGCATTGTCCAGAAAGTTCTTGTCATTCAGTTCCAGCCCGTGAACGTAGTCATAGGAACCTTTGATCCCTATTTTGGGGAGCAGTTCGCTGCGGTTTAGCTTTACTTGTTGCTTGGCAATGGCTACTTGTTTGTCCAGAATGGTATATTCGGGGCGTGAGGTGATATCTACAATCTGTATTTTCAGGTCTTGCTCTACTTCCGGAAAATCGCCTGAAATGCGGATATCGGAAGTCAATGGCTTTCCGATGAGGTGGCATAGATTCATGGTGGCCAGTCGCAATGCATTCTCGGCTTTGCGGATGCTGAGCTCGCTTTCATTCAGTTTCACTTGTACTTTCAGTACATCGTTTTGTGGCTTTAAACCGTGTTTGTAAGCACTTTCCACATTCTTTTTCAGTTCGGCGAGTACAGCATTGTATGAATCGGCTACCTCTTTCATTTCTTTTGCTTTGACTACCAGAGCATAGGCTTGGTCTGTTTTCAGAATCACTTCGGTAGCGGTCAGCGTTTCGTTCATTTGTGCCATCTGTTTCCCTAACAGGGACATGCTGTAGGCTGCCCGGATTTTGCCGCCCATGTAAAGTGGTTGTTCCAGTTGGATGCCGCCCATGTAAACCCAGCCTATCTTATAGTCCAGGTTGATGCCCGGAAAGTAGGCGAAACCGCCAGTGGGGACAGGCTGCCCTGTAGCATCGGGCAGAAAGGTGGGCAGGTTACCGCCTGCTATTCCGTAGCTGCCGTCCGCATTGCTGTAAAGACCTGTTCCGCTGGCTGTGAAATTGGGGAAGAAATTGCCTTTGTAGCTTTGGGCGGTATAGTGGGCGCTTTCCGTTTGCCGGGCGGAAGCGGCGATTTCCTTGTTGTATTTCAAGGCCCTTTCACGACACTCTTTCAGGCTCAGGGTTTCCTGTGCGGAAAGAGGGAGGGAGAAGAGGAGGGAGGCGAGCAGGTATATTGTTTTTTTCATATGGTTCTAGTTTTCATTTTTAATGTGGAAGAATAAAGCATATAATATAGGTATAAAGAGCAACGTAATGAGCGTACTGAAAAGCAGACCGCCCATGATGGCTGCTGCCAGCGAACCGAACATGGCATCGGCAAGCAGCGGAATCATTCCCAGAATGGTGGTCAGCGACGCCATCATCACCGGGCGCAGACGGCTTTGGGAACTGTCTATCAATGCCGTAATCGGCTCTATTCCTTTATTTATCTGCAAGGTAATTTCGTCCATCAGCACAATGCCGTTCTTGATAAGCATCCCTATCAATCCCAATGTGCCGACGATGGCTACAAAATTAAAAACCTTTCCGGTAAGCAGCATCACGGCTACTACTCCCACAAAGATCATCGGGATGCAGCAGAAGATAATGGCCGGTTTGCGATAATCCTTGAACAGCATAATCAGAATGGCAATCATCAGAATGATGGCTAACGGGAAGTTCTGGAACAAGTATTTCATGGACTTGTCGCTAGCTATCTTTTCACCTTGCCATACCAATGAATATCCGTCGGGTAACGGCAGTTTTTCTATTCTGTCTGCCAGGGTAAGACGTGCTTTTTCGGTTTCTACTCCCGGTGCAGGCGAGCATTGCACACGCTGGCTGCGCTGACCGTTGTAGCGGGGGATTACCGGATCCTCCCAGCGGATATCAACGCCTTTGCTGATTTGTTTCAGCGGGGTACTGCCCATAATGCTTTCCACCAAATCTTCTTTGGAAAGAGTTCCGGCTTTCAGTTTCACCATCATTTCTTCGTTCAGCAATCCGTTCAGTGAGGGCAGTGACGAGAATACTTGGGCGTTGCCAAGGTCCTCTATCGGTTGTCCCTTTTCATCGAGGCACTTCAGATAGATGTTGTTTTTATGAATGCCTTCGTAGAAAGAGCCGATGGGGATGCCGCTGGTAGCTGTCAGCAGGGACATGCTGACATCATTGCGGCTCAATCCCAGTGCACGGGCGGCAGGCTGGTCGTATTCGATGGTCAGGACAGGGATCTGAGGTTCCCAGTCGGTGGTGATGAGGCATACTTCCGGCGTATTTTCCATGATGCTGCGGGCACTGTCTGCCAACTGATGAAGTACGGCAGGGTCCGGTCCCAGGAATTGCGCCTCGATGGGATACTTCTTGAACATCAGGTTGTAACGCTTCAGCTTGATGTATGCATCCGGGTAGGCGGCTGAAAGATAGGCTTGTATCTCATCCATATGGTCTACCAGATCTTCGGGAGAGGTGAAGTCTATAATCAGTTCACCGTAGGACAGGGAAGGATTGGCTACACTTCTAACCAGATTATAGCGTCCGGGTGTACCACCGATGGAGGCGGTGACATGGGTTATTTCCTGACGGCTTTTCAAATAGGTTTCTATTTCTTCCAGGTCGTGTGCCACACGGGTGTAGTTATTTCCTTCCGGCAGTTTGTATTCCATATAAAGCTGGTCGTAAACCATATCGGGGAAGAACCCCTGGCGCATGAACCCGTAACCGAAAACGGAAAGAAGCAACAAGCCAATCATTGTGAAGACAAAACTCCAGCGGTGTGCCAGCCCGAAGCGGAGGGCTGTGCGGAGTGCCGCATAGATTTTTCCTTTATAGACACGTTTTCCGGTGCTGTCAGCGTCTGCGGCAGGATGAAGTCTGCGGTTTGCCATCAACGGGACATGGATCAATGCCAGTACCCAGCTCAGCAGCAGGGAAACGGCGAGCACGATGAAAAGGTCACGTGTATAGACTCCTGCCGTATCGGGTGACATATAAATGGGTAAAAAAGCAATAATGGCAATCAGTGTGGCCCCCAGTAAGGGCATGGCTGTCTGCCGTCCGATGGCGGTCATGGCTTCCATGCGGTTCTTTCCGGCTTTGAGGTCTACCAATATGCCGTCTATAATCACGATGGCATTGTCTACCAGCATACCCATTGCCAGCACAAAGGCCGCCAGGGATACGCGTTGCATGGTTCCGCCTGCTGAGTAAAGGAACAGGAAGGAACCGAATACGGTTACCACCAGGCTGATGCCTATAATGACGCCGCTTTTGAATCCCATGGCAATCATCAGGATGAGGACTACGATAAGGACGGACTCTATCAGGTTGATGACAAATGTTCCCAGAGAATTGCCCACCCGTTCGGGCTGGTAGAAAATTTTATGGTATTCTACTCCGGCAGGCAGGCGGTCGGCTTTGAGTTGTTCCAGCTTCTTCTCTACTGCATGGCCCACTTTTACAATATCCGAACCGCTGGAAGCGGCAATCAGGATGCCCAGTGCCCTCTCGCGGTCATAGAACATTTCATTGCGTGTGGGGTCTTCATAACTTTTTTCTATCCGTGCGATGTCTCTCAGACGGAGCTGGTCGTCATCATGTCCCTGTATAAGCATTCTGCCGATGTCCTCCACCGTATTGAATTTATCATTTACGGTTACACGGATGCGGTTGTCACCGTTCTCATAGTAACCGGTGTAGGTCGTTTTGTTCTGTCCGTTCAGGGTGGCAAGGACTTCGGCAGGTTTTACGCCCAGGTTTGCCATACGGTCTTGCAGCAGGGAGATGTTGATGCACTCGGAGCGTTTGCAGTACAGTTCCACCCGGTCTACTCCTTCCAATGCGTTGACTTCACGTTTCACCAGTTCCGCATAATCGGATAATGCGCGGTCGGAAAGCCCGTCGCCGGTCAGTGCATAGAACATGCCGTACACGTTTCCGAAATCATCTTTCACAGTCGGTGCGGATGTCCCTTCGGGCAGTGAAGAACGGGCATCGTTAACTTTACGGCGCAGCATGTCCCAGCATTGTTCTACGTCCCCATCGGGAACAGTGCTCAGCAGTTCGATCTGTATCAGTGACAAATCATTGTATGAATAGCTTTCTATATTGTCTATATTGCCCATGGTGCGGATGCTTTTTTCCAGTACGTCCGTCACTTCCAGTTCTATCTGATGTGCCGAGGCTCCGGGGTAGGTGGTCACTACCATGGCAAGTTTTACCTTTATTTCCGGATCTTCCAGTTTGCTCATCTGGTAGCAGGAATAAGCACCGCCCGACAAAAGGACGGCAATCAGGAAATAAATCAGATTCCGGTTATGGAATGCCCATTTACTTATATCCATTATAATAATCCTCCTATATTGGTTTTAGTGATACGTGGCAAAGGTTTTACGGTTTCCCCGTCTTTGATGTAATGCACTCCCGAAGAAACGATCAGTTCTCCAGGCTTCAACTGTCCGGATGTGACCAAGCTGCGTCCGTTGCTGAGAAGGCGTTGCAGGTTTACTTCGCGGCTGTGCACGGTGTTGTCCGATGGGTGGTAGACAAATACATAGGATTTTCCATCGTTTTGCAGGATGGCGCCGGTGGGGACGGAGAGTGTATTTTCACTCTCGGTGTGGCAGAAGATGGTGACCATTGTGTTCATTCCGGGAGAGGGGACAGGCTGTTGCCGGTCCGTTGCCAGTTGCAGGCGCATGGAATACAGTTGGTTGGCATTCGCCTTCGGGGTGACGCTGATCAGTTTCAAGGGGAAAATTTTGTCCGGATAGATATCAAATGTGCAGTGATAGTCATTGAACTGTCCGCGCCGGATATATTCGGCTGCCGGAAGATTGATTTCCACTTCGGGTGTGCCTGCACTGATTATGGAGAGGACCGGCATTCCGGCTCCCACTGTTTCGTATGTTTCGAACAGGCGTTTTTGCACGTATCCGCTGAAGGGGGCATACAGACGGGTGTATTCCAGCTGGTCTTTATGATGCTTGTACTTGGCTGTGATTTGTTTCAAGCCATATGCTGCCTTGTCGTTGGCGTTGGGAGTGGTTCCGTTCTCCTTGTAGAGGGCCATCACTCTTTCCGCTTCTGCTTTGACTTGCTGGTACTCGGCTTCTGTGGCATCCAGTTGTACCTGGTAATCGGTAGGGTCGAGTTCGGCGAGCAACTGTCCTTGGCTCACCTTGGCTCCGTCCTTTACATGTATTTTACTGATGGTGCCGCTCACCCGGAATGCAAGGCTGATATCTTGTGCAGCTTTTACTTTACCCGGAAATTGCAGGAAAGTTTGTTGGTCAGCAGAAATGACTGTGTCTATTTTTACTGTCTGGTAATCTTGGGCTTTCCTGGTGCGTTGTGCGCATGATGTGAATAAAATGAATGAAATGCCCGTCAGAATAAGATCAATTCGTTTCATGATTTATGTACATTGGTTTTCTGGTGCAAAGTTATCTGGATTGGAAGGGATAGAAAAGGTTGATATGAATGATAAATTGTTCGATTTGTATATTTTTAAATGCTATTGTAGCTGAAAAGTTTGCGATTTGTATTTATTTTGCGGAAAATTTAGCATGAAGACAAACCAATGTTAGAACAACAAATGCCTTTTCAACAGATAGTGCTTTCCAAGGATACGTTTCATCGGTTTAAGGATGGTCAGCTTATTTCTACATTCAATAAATGTGGCATCTTCTTCTGCCGTAAGGGAAGTGTGGATGTTTCCCTGGAAGACCAGCCTTATCACATCAAACCCGGTGACATTTATATTTATATGGCTTCCACCTTGGTGCATCTGTTGCATAAAAGTGACGATGCCGAAGGAATTATGGTTGAAGTGGATCTGGATTATATTCTCCCGATTGTCAATAAAGTAATGAATGTGGAAAGCCAGCTTTTTATGCGGAGGCATCCGTGCATCTCCTTGTCAAACGAACAGTGTGCGCATTTGGAGTATCTGTTGGATAATCTGTGGGAAAGGATTAAAACGGAAGATAGTGAACAAGGGAATGTGCAGTATCAGCATTTAAAACTGGAGTTGATAAAGTCAATGGGACAGACGCTTTGCTATGAAATAGTGAATATGTATTTTGCTAACAAGCCTCTGCAACCTTTACCACAGAGCAAGAAAGATGCTGTTTTCCAGAATTTTATGCTGGCCCTGTTCCGCTTTTATCGTAAAGAGCGTGATGTTTCGTTCTATGCAAGGATGCAGCATATTACGCCGCGTTATTTCTCGACCATCATTAAAGAGAAATCAGGAACGAGTGCTTTGCAATGGATTGTGCAAATGGTGATAACCGAAGCAAAGCAATTGTTGGAAGGCTCTGATTTGAGTATAAAAGAGATAGCCGACCAACTGAATTTTCCCACACAATCGTTTTTTGGAAAGTACTTCAAGCAATATGTGGGAATTTCACCAAAAGAATACAGAAAGAACAAACTGAAAATAAACACTGGAACTTGATAGATGAAGAATAAAGAACAGAAGCAGTTTATAACCTGCATAATGGAACGGCAGATAGAGGATGGCCGCGACTCGGTAATTAATTTTTTGAGAAGATATGCGTTACAATATCATACCCTTGATTTTATATCAACTGATCCGGTGCAGTTTCCGCATCGCTATCATGCAAAGGCAGATATAGAAATCAGTGGTTTTCTGACGGCCTTTCTTAGTTTCGGAGCTCGTCCTCAGATATTGAAAGCAGCCGAACGGCTGGATGTTATCATGGATAGACAACCTTTGCAGTATGTCATGTCCGAACAATGGAAAACGGATTTTTGTGGAGAAAAGTCTTTCTACCGGACTGTATCAAAGAATAAGATGGCTCAGATATTCTATTGGCTGCATACTATTTATAGTGGTCATAAGAGTATGGAGGATGCATTGCTTTGTGCAGGGGGAGGGAGCCCGATGCAACGCCTTTGTCGTCTTTTCGGGGTATCGGATAAAGCGCCGCAGAAGAAATTGAATATGTTTCTTCGTTGGATGATTCGTCGGGATTCAGAAGTGGACTTTGGTCTTTGGACACGTTTTTCTCCGTGTGAACTGATTATACCTTTGGATACACATGTCAGTGAAATGGCTTTCAGACTGGAGTTGACAAGGAGTAAATCCTATACGTTGAATAATGCGAAAGCTATCACACAAGCCTTGGCAGAAGTTTTTCCTGAAGACCCGTGTCTGGGAGACTTTGCACTCTTTGGGTATGGAATCAATGAACTATAGAAGGAGGGCATTCAGGAAGTTCTATAACTATTTTGGTTCCATTTCTGTATGAAGGGTCAATGTATATCTTTCCGTTCAGGTGTTTGATAGTTTCTTTGCAGACATACAGACCTAATCCGGTGCCTGGAGTGAAATCATCTATTTTAGTAAACGCTTCGAATACCCATGTCTGTTTATCTGAAGGGATTCCGATCCCGGTATCTGCTACGGAGAGTAATAATACCTTTTTAGCTGAATCATATGAGCATACGAGTGTGATTTGACCTCTCTGTGTAAACTTGTTGGCGTTTGCCAACAGATTGTGAAGGACTTTTTCCAAATGTTGCTGGTTCGTATTAAATAGTTGTATGCCAGATAGATTCTCGAATATATATTCTACAGTGTTTTTACCGTATGCGTCTCTTTCTTCTGCCAGACATTTTCTGCATAACAGGTCTATATCTATTTCAGCAGTGGGAAGGGAATCATTGGTGCACCCTAATTGGGAAATCTGTAACATGTCATTCAGCAAATTTGTCAGTTGCATGACACCTTGTTCCAACGAATCCTTCATAGCTGGCTTCATCTCTTCGTCTATATTTTCAGAAAGTAACAAATGGCTGAATCCCTGTATGGCATTGAGTGGTGTTCTTATTTCGTGCGACATGGAATTCATGAAAAGGACTTTCATCTTTTCACTTTCCATCGCTTTGCTGCTCTGTTTTTCCACATGTATTTTCAGACGGCGTGTAATGGAAAGCGTCCGGTAAATATAGATGATCCATCCGGCAAGGATAAGCAATATCACGCTGGTAAACCATAAGAAAGTCTTTTGTTGGCTTGCTATCAAGTTGGCTTTTTCCAATTGCAGTTTGTTTACATCATATTGTGTCTGTAACTTGTTTAACTGGGAAGCTAAGTCCTGGGAATCTATGGAGTCTTTGATAACCATATATTCATTGACTGAATGATAGGCTTCTTTCCAATGTCCTAATCGGGCCAGATATTTACTTTTGTCTTCATATAGATACGCGTTGTCCATGCCATACTTGGGAGCTGTCTTTATAGCGGAGTCACAGCATTCTATGGCTTTTGAATAGTTTCCTGTATATTCATAATAGTTCACGGCGACATAATAGTAATAAAAATCAAGTGGGGGTGCTACATCCTGGGGATATAGCTTTATCAGCCGGTTGAATTCTTTGAAATAATAATCCATCTGCTTGCGTCCTATTTGCTCTCCCAAGGTGAGCATACGGGCTACGACAGCTATTTCAGTTCGGTGAGAAGAGAATACCCGTTTCTTTGTAGCAGGTAATTCTCTGTATTCTTTATAAACTTCCAGCAGTTCTTCGGTGTATTTCAAGCTTGGACTTCCACTCAAACCAAGCAGGAATTGGGTCCTGAATATATAATCCTCTTCCAAGGGGATTGTCTTGGCTATTTCCAGTCCTTCTTTTAAATAGTCATTACATGATTTTTGTACTGACAGTTCTTTGTTGTATTGGGCCATTGATGCAATTACTCCCAAGCAATAGAGCCTTCTCATTTTTTTGTACCGGTCTTCTTTTGGGTCATAAACGGGATTTTCCGCCAATAACTTCTGGGCCAGTTCTTTTCGTTGGGTCATATCTCGTATATCACGCATCATCCCCAGGTATTGTATTAACTTTTCCCGTTCTTTGCCTTTCAGATAGTTGTGGCAGTTGTTAATCCAGACATCAGCCGAGTCCAATTGACAAACATCCAGGTAGCGGAGGGCCAGAGGACGGATTGTGATACTCATTGTCTGCTGGTCGTTACATTGCAATGCCAGGTTCCAGAGTTCTAATGTATATTTGTAATCATCCTGTAGTAGTCCGATATCGCTGAGATGGGTTAACAATTCTATTTTTCGTTCATTGTCTGGAGCATTTTTAAGCAAAAGAAGAAGGCTGTCTTGAGAAGCAGTCAATGAATTTGAACCTTTGACTGTTGCAATTGAGCAACAGATTGAAAGGAACAATATTGTAAATATCTTGATAATAGTATGGATCCTATACATGTGCTTGCTGTTTTGATTATACAAATATAGTTGATTCAAATTCCATAACCTACAAAGAGGAGATATTTGTTTATATAAAAAAGTAATCCCCGAGGGATTCGCATCCATCGGGGATTTTCGGTTTTTGGTTAAAGGTTAGTATAAAATTAGGTTAGGTTGTTTCATAAATTATAGGGGTATGTATTCCACAAATGCTTCCATTGCCTCATAGCATGCCAGACCAAGTTGGTCATACAATTCGGCTGTACCCCGGTTGCGGTCTTCACTTCTTTGCCAGAAAAGACGTTCGTCATTGCCCAAGAACGGTGCACTTTCCATCTGAGACTGATGTTTCAGGATAGAGTTACGTTTGGCACGCAGTTCTTCGGGACTGAATGGAACGGCCATTTCAATGTTTTCAATTTCCCATTCTGCCCATGCACCACGGTACATCCAGATACGGCAATCTTTCAGCCATTCGGCACCGGCTTCTTTTTCGATGTCGATGGCAGCCAGTACAGCGTCCGTGCAGACACGGTGGGTTCCGTGTGGGTCTGCCAGGTCACCTGCTACATAAATCTGATGAGGCTTCACTTCGCGCAGCAACTGCAATACGATTTCTACATCGGCTTCACTGATGGGGTTCTTTTCAATCTTGCCTGTTTCATAGAAAGGCAGGTCAAGGAAATGAACACGGTTCAATGGAATCTGATTGAAAGTAGAAGCAGTGCGGGCTTCACCACGACGAATCAGACCTTTGATAGTCAGGATATCGCGGCTGTCCATATCACCTTCTTTCTTTGCAGCCAGGAACTTTTTGATTTCAGCGTATTTGTTCTTGATGGCTTCATTGGAGTTTTCATCAAATATCTGGTTGAAACCATTGATGAAATGCATGAAACGTACCACTTCTTCATCGCCTACGGCAATGTTACCGGAAGTTTCATAAGCTACGTGTACTTCGTGGCCCTGCTGAACCAGACGGCGTAATGTACCACCCATTGAAATCACATCATCATCCGGATGCGGAGAGAATGCCACCACACGTTTCGGGAATGGCTTGGCACGTTCGGGACGATACGTATCGTCTGCATTCGGTTTTCCACCCGGCCATCCGGTGATGGTATGCTGCAAATCATTGAATATCTTAATGTTTACGTTGTAAGCGGAACCGTAGAGTGCCAGCAGCTCGCTCAATCCGTTTTCATTATAATCTTTGTTTGTCAACTTCAGAATAGGCTTCTTGACACGTTGGCACAACCAAACGATGGCACTGCGGATTAGCTTGTCGTTCCATTCACAGTTGGTTACCAGCCACGGACGCTGGATGCGGGTCAAATGGGAAGCGGCTGCCAGGTCAATGCAAACATTGGCATTGTTGTGCATTTGCAGATAAGAAGCGGGAAGTGTATCACTGATTTTATCTTCCACTGCTTTTCTGATAATATCGGCTTTATCATCTCCCCATGCCAGCAAATAGATTTTGCGTGCAGCCATAATGGTTGCAACACCCATGGTGATAGAGCAGGGAGGAAGATTGTCCACTCCCAGATTGTGCGCGGCTTCTGCACGTGAAGTGGAGTCGATCAAAATCAGTCGGGTAGGAGAGCTCAGGCTTGATCCCGGCTCGTTCATGGCAATGTTACCTTCACGGCCGATACCCATCAATACGATATCCATGCCACCAAATGTCTGGATGCGTTGTTCGTACAGGCGGCAGTATTCGATAACAGCTTCCTGCGGAATCGTTCCGTCAATGGTGAACACATTTTGTTTGTCAATATCAATTTGGCTCAGGAACAAGTCGTTCAATTGTGAAAAACTGCTTCCCGCACCTTCAGAGGCCAACGGGTAATATTCATATAAATTGAAAATTACCACGTTACGGAAACTCAGTCCTTCATCTTTATGTTTGCGGACCAGTTCGGCATAGAGCGGACGTAATGAAGCGCCGGTTCCGGCACCTATCACGCAAAATTTTCCTTCGCGTTGGCGTTCCTGTATCTTTGCAGCAATTTCATTGGCAATATGCTGTACGCCTTCTTCCATCGTTTCATAGATGTCGGTAGGCACTTTTTCACAGCGGGTCAAGACAGAACGTTCCACCGCATTTTCGGGTTTATAATATTTCGGAGATACTCTGTTCAGAGAAATCTGCGAACTTAGGTTTGTTCTCATAAAATTACAAATTAGCTTTTTCGATGTCTTTGAAATACTTGTAAGTACCGACTTTCAGTTCAGCAGTTGCGGCTTCGTCACAAACAATAATGCCATGTTGATGCATTTGCAATGCACTGATGGTCCACATCTGCGTGATGCCACCTTCAACGGCGTGTTGCAAAGCACGAGCTTTGTTATGACCGTTGCAGATAATCAAAACCTCTTTCGCCGAAAGAACAGTCCCTACACCTACAGTTAACGCAGTTTTAGGTACTTTGTTCACATCATTGTCAAAAAAACGTGAGTTTGCAATGATGGTATCTGTAGTCAATGTCTTGATACGTGTACGTGAAGACAGAGAAGATCCCGGTTCATTGAATGCAATGTGTCCGTCAGGACCGATGCCCCCCATAAACAGGTCAATGCCTCCGATTTCAGCAATCTGCTTTTCGTAATTGGCGCATTCTGCTTCCAGATTTTCAGCATTTCCGTTCAGAATGTGTACATTTTCCTTCTTTATATCAATCTGGTTGAAGAAGTTTTTCCACATGAATGTGTGGTAACTTTCAGGATGATCTTCGGGCAAGCCTACATATTCGTCCATATTGAAAGTAACAACATTTTGGAAAGAAACTTTTCCCTGTTTGTTTAGTTCTATCAGCGCTTTATACATACCCAGCGGTGAAGATCCTGTAGGACAACCTAAAACAAACGGTTTTTCAGGAGTCGGATTTGCCGCATTAATTTTACTAGCTACATAGTTTGCCGCCCATTGTGACAGCGCTTGGTAATCAGGTTCGATAATTACTCTCATGGTTCTTTCTTTTTTTAAATTTTAAGTGTTAAGTTAACTATACGGGTTATTCCATATTATCTGTTTTAGGACGGAGGAATGTCAATTGTACTACTAGTGCCACAAGCACGATGATAGCCAGCATGGCAAATCCCAGTCCCAATTTACCTCCGTCTGTCCACTTTCCCAAGACTTCGGTAATGGCTGCTCCCGCAAACACACCTGTCATATTCATGATACCATAGGCGGTAGCACGGTGTTTGGATGATACGAACTGGCATAGAATCGGCATGTTGTTGGCATCGAAGATACCGTAACCAATACCGAATAATAAAGCAGCTCCCACAACGGCTACGAAACTATGTCCGAACCCTAGCAAAAGCAGGGATGGAATAGTTAGTCCCAAGCCGATGGCACCCGTATACACACGTCCTTTTATATTTCTTTGCACCCACTTATCGGATAAGGTTCCACCAATAATTACACCAATGAACGAAGAAAACGCGATAGTAATAGTCGACATGGGGCCGGCTTGTGACATCGGTATATTCAGGTTCTCGGCGAACAAGGTTGGTAACCAGTTTTTGGTTGCCCATCCCGGTAAACTGGGGGCTGCAAAATATAGCAGAATCACCCAGAATGCAATATTACTGAAAAGTAATGATAATCCCTTCAATAAATTGCCTTTTTCTTTACCGGAAGGTGAATTTATTTGTTCAATTTGCATTCTATCCTTCTTTTCATGTAGAAAAAGCATCAAAACTACGGCATAAGCTATGCCGGCGATGCCAAACCAATGAAAGGTTGTATGCCAGGAAAAAGCAGCGGCTACAGTAGCACCGAAACCTCCGATGGCCTGACCTGTATAGAGTCCGGTCATGTGGATACCGATGGCCAGTGAACGTGACTTCTCGGAGTGGTAGTCGGCGATCAGTGACAATCCGGCCGGAATATAGAGTGCTTCGCTGATTCCCATCAAGGCGCGCAGGAAGAATACTTCATTGTAAGTATCGGCGATCCCCATCAGGTAAGTAACGGCTGACCAGACGAACAAGCTGCCTACGATAAGCCATTTGCGGTTTACGCGGTCGGCCACCATCCCGGCAATAGGGCTCATACAGCCGTATATCCAGAGGAAAACTCCCATCAGGCGACCAAAGTTGGCGGCTGACTGAAGTTGAGTAATGTCCACCGCCATGGCGTCTCTCATGGTGGACAACATTTGCCGGTCCATATAATTCAATAGGGCAACGCCCCATAACAATCCTACTACAACCCAAGGATAAATTTTACTGTTTCTCATGCTAATAGATAAAAGGCTTTATGAATGTGATTTTTTGCTGTCGAGTATTTCGTTGCAAAGCGCATAGCCCTTGATCATCATTCTTGGAATGTGGAACGGGCCTTTAAACAGATTCCCCTTGGCCATTTGTGCAGGCGTACCGTCACGATGGAGATATCCGAACCATTCTCCATACTCTTTATCAGGGAAATGGGCGTATGTCCAATCACTGATTTGCTTGTGCATGTCAAGGTATTTTTCATTTCCGGTGGCTAAATATGCGTACAAAGTAGCGATAATAGCCTCTGTCTGAGGCCACCAGAATTTCATGTCCTGAGAATAATCCTGAGGCGGAAGGTTTTTGCAGTCCTTGAAGTTAATGATACCTCCGAACTCTTTGTCCCAGCCCCATTCCCAGGACCAGTCAAGGATGGTGAGGGCCAGTTCTGTGATATCTTTATCCCAATTGCGGTATTTGGCTTCTTCCAGCAGGAACCAGGCTGTTTCAATGCAGTGTCCCGGATTGATGGTGCGGCCCATGTTGCTGTCAATGAATTCCCCGTTAGGCCCCACCGTTTCAAGCAACGCCTTGAATTCAGGGTGTATGAAGTCTTTGCGCAGTTGGGCGATGGAAGCGTCTATCTGTCCGTTGAAGCTTTCATCCTGGATGGCCTGGCGGATACGTGATGCCACATTGATCAGAATCATGGTTATGGAATGTCCTTTCATCGGAAGGGTATCCATATATTTGGGAGCCAGTATGCCCGGAGTTTCCAAAAAATACTGCATACGTTTAAACAAGTCTAATGCTTTTATTGCATACGTTTGGTCTCCGGATGCAATGGCATATTCCGACATAGCGATGGCTGCAAATGATTCCGAGAAAATATACCGGCGTTTGCGCAAGGGAGTGCCTTCGGCGGTTACTTCGAAATACATACGTCCATCGGAATCAAAGCAATGTGCTTCTATAAAGTCTATTGTGTTTTTGGCGGCTGCCAGCCATGCTTCGTTCTTTTCTATATTATTATAGGCATAGGAGCAGATAAAAGCAAATCTTCCTTGAAACCACACCGATTTGGTGGTGTCCATCAAGCTGCCGTCTCGGTCAACGCAGGTATAAATACCTCCATTGACCTTGTCCAGTCCGTATTTCAGCCAAAACGGCATGATATTAGTGGTCAGATCTGTCTTGTATGATTCCGACCATTCTTTTATATAATCTATTGAAAACATCGTGGTTCAGGTTTATTTGTTACATCTTTCGAAGAAATTGATTGCTTCCAGTTCGGCTTTCATGGCAGCTTCTTCCTCATCTGTCATATTCTGGAATGGAGTCCGGTTCTTACCTAAATCCAGACCAATCAGTTTCATGATGCGTTTACCGCCAACAATGTTTCCACGATAGTGACAGATAACGTTGATTACTTCCTGCGCGAAATTCTGGCGTTCACGGGCCAGCTCCAGATCGCCTGCTTTCCATGCTTCGATAATGCCTACCAGCTCTTTGCCGTTATAGTTGGTTGTTCCACCGATACCGCCTTGTGCGCCACCCATAGCCAGACAGGGAAGGATAGTTTCATCCTGACCGTGCAACATATCGAATTTACCATTCTTATATAAGCGGCATTGATTGTATTCATACAGGCTTTCAAAAGTATATTTGATACCTGCAAAGTTGGGTATGCGACCGTCTACAGCTTCCAGTAGTCCAACCATTGAGAGGAATGCACCGTTGAAAGCAGGAATGTGATAAAAATAGAAAGGAAGTTCGGGAGCTCCGCATGCGATTTCTTCGCAATACTTCACCAATTCTTCAATGCGACCTACTTTGGGGAAGGGAGGTGCCATTGCTCCGATGCCCCATGCCCCTATTTTCTGCGCATGCTCTGCCAGGCGTTTGCTTGATTTTACGCAAGTGCTTCCTACATGGACAATGACTTTGAATCCTTCGGGTGCTACTTCGACCCAGCGTTCAGCCAGTTTCATGCGTTCATCTTCTGTCAGCATGTAACCTTCACCGGAAGAGCCGTTGATAAATACACCTTGAAGTCCGTTTCTTACCAATAACTGGCAATATGCTTCAATAGGTTCATAATTTACTTCTCCGTTTTCGTAAAATGGAGTAAAAGGTGCATCAATTAATCCGTGAATCTTTTCCATAGCCTTTAATTTATTTGAAATGAATATTTTATATTACTTAATCATGTTGCGTGCAAATATATAAATGATTTATGAAAACGACAAGGGAAAACTAAATATATTTATTAATAATCGTTCTTTTAATAAATAGAAAGATGAATAAACCTCTAATAAAAGTTATTTGAATAGTTGGGGAAAATGAGATTGTTACAAAAGAAGATGATTTGCTTACATCTTCTAAAATGTTTTTTGAAAATTCTCTTTAAATGTGATTTGATTCCATAAAAAAAATAACTATATTTGTGGACATTAACGGAATATTTTATTATGGGTGAGAATTTGTTGAAAGAAATTGAAAAGGGCTCAAAGTTGGCTGTGATGAAGAAGAAGATCATCACCCACTATATTTATAATGGAAGCTCTACTATAACTGATTTGGCGAGAGAGATGGATTTGAGTGTACCTACGGTTACCAAATTCATTGATGAAATGTGTGAGGAAGGTTACATTAACGACTACGGAAAACTGGAAACCAGTGGGGGCAGGCACCCCAGTTTGTATGGCTTGAATGCGGATTCCGGATATTTTGTAGGGGTTGAGGTACGACAGTTCTCCATTAATTTGGGATTGATAAACTTTAAAGGGGATGTGGTTCAGTTGAAGATGAATGTTCCTTTTAAGGCGAAGAATACGCCCGAAAGTTTGGATGAATTGTGTAAACTGATCAAGCAATTCCTTCAAAAAGTCAGTGTTGAAAAAAATAAGATTCTAAATATTAATGTAAACCTCTCCGGGCGTGTGAATCCGGATTTAGGGTATAGCTATAGCATATTCAATTTTGATGAGCGTCCTTTGACGGATGTGATATCTGAAAAAGTGGGTGGTTACCGTGTTTCCATTGATAATGATACCCGTGCCATGATTTACGGCGAGTATATGCAGGGCGTTGTGAAAGGTGAGAAAAACATTATTTTAATCAATGTCAGTTGGGGGCTGGGAATGGGTATTATCATTGATGGAAAGCTCTATAAAGGAAAGTCCGGCTTTTCAGGTGAGTTTGGGCATAATTTCGGATATGAAAATGAGATTATCTGCCATTGCGGAAAAAAAGGATGTGTAGAAACGGAAGTTTCGGGGGCGGCTTTGCACCGTATTCTGTTAGAACATATCAGCAATGGTGAGAATTCCATTATTTCCAATACCAAGAAAAACTTGGAAGATCTGACATTGGATGATATCATTGATGCAGTTAATAAAGAAGATTTGCTGTGCATTGAGCTGGTGGAAGAAATTGGAGTGAAGTTGGGCCGACATGTAGCGGGGCTTATTAATATTTTCAATCCGGAACTGGTTATTATCGGCGGTGCGTTATCTCGTACAGGCGATTATCTGACACAGCCCATTACTACAGCCATTCGAAAATATACATTGAACCTGATGAATCGTGACTCTGTCATTGTAGAGTCCAAGTTGAAGGAGAGAGCCGGAATCATTGGCGCTTGTATGTTATCACGCAGCAAACTGTTTGAATGAATATGACGAATTAAAAATAAATAGGGGCTGAAACAGCCCCTATTTATTTTTAATATCTTGCTTTAGTATTTCCCAGTTTTCATTGAAGTCGGGCATCGAATGAAAAAGTAAGTCTGCCCCTTCATCCAGTAACACACTGTCGGGCAACGGCCCTGTATTCACGGCAATGGTAAAGATATTGGCGGCAACTCCCGCCTGTACGCCTAGCGGCGCATTTTCTATCACCAGTGCCTCGTTGGGTTTGAATCCGCCTTTCTTTAGGGCCATCAGATATGGTTCCGGATTCGGTTTACCGTATTTCACATCAAAAGCGGTGACCATCAGGTCTGCTTGGAAGATGCCCGGAAAGTTGTGATTCAACCGGTCCAATAACGAAGCTTGTCCCGAACCGGTCACTACCATCGGAGTCAGTCCTTCAGCCTTTATTTTAGTCAGCACTTCCAGTGCGCCCGGCATCCGTTCTGCCTTGGGGCATTTATTGAATTCCTCGGTTTTGGCTTGGTAGATGGTTTTTATTTCCTCTTCAGTGGCATCATATCCGCGTTCTCGACGGCTCACGATATTGATGGTGGATGCACCTGTACGTCCCTCGTGCATATAAGCTTCTTCCCGGCTGAGGCCGAAGCCGAAGCGTTTCATTATTTTATACCATGACTCTGCATGGTTGGGCATGGAGTCGAACAGTACGCCGTCCATATCGAATAATACGGCTTTCAGGTCGATGGATTCGTATCCGTGAGTGTGAAGATAGTTGTTTATGGCTTCTTTAAACATAGAATAAATGTATAGTTATTACTCCCAAAGGTTGTGACCGTTGGTTTTGAACAAAGTGAAGAATCTGTAAGCACTTGGTTGATGCTTTCAGATTCTTCACTGCCGTTCAGAATGGCATTGGTAAATGACATTCTTTATAAGTTTTGATGATTATAATCTGGCTTGGATGGCTTTAGATTCCTCTTCGTATCCCGGTTTATTCAACAAAGCAAACATATTTTTCTTGTATGCTTCCACACCCGGTTGATTGAAGGGATTCACACCTAGCAGATAACCGCTGATACCGCAAGCCTTTTCAAAGAAATAGATTATTTCTCCCAAGTAGTATTCATTCAGTTCGGGAACAATCAACCGCATATTAGGTACGCCACCGTCTACGTGTGCCAGCTGAGTACCCAGTTCCGCCATCTTGTTTACTTCATCCACACGCTTGCCTGCCAAGAAGTTCAATCCGTCCAGATTTTCGCTGTCAGAAGGAACCTGAAGCATGTGTTCCGACTTTTCGATAGAGATCACCGTTTCAAAGATGGTACGTTCGCCTTCCTGAATCCACTGTCCCATAGAGTGGAGGTCGGTAGAGAAATCAACGGCAGACGGATAGATACCTTTGTTGTCTTTACCTTCAGATTCTCCATAAAGCTGTTTCCACCATTCATTCATGTAGTGCAATTTAGGATTGAAGTTTACCAGAATTTCAATCTTCTTGCCATCTTGGTATAAAGCATTACGGGTAGCAGCATAAACAGCAGCCGGATTTTCGGCAAACGGAGTAGCTGAACCACATACTGTTTCCATCGTGCGTGCACCTTCAATTAATTTTTCAATATCGAAACCTGCCACTGCGATAGGCAGCAAACCCACCGGAGTCAGAACAGAGAAACGGCCGCCTACATTATCGGGAATAATGAAAGTCTTGTAGCCTTCTTTGTCGGCTGTAACACGTGCGGCACCCTTCTTGGCATCTGTAACGGCAACAATCACTTTCTTCGCCATTTCCTTGCCAACCTGGTCTTCACACTGTTTCTTCAGCAGGCGGAAAGCCAAAGCAGTTTCTGTAGTAGTGCCAGACTTGGAAATATTAATTACACCGAACTTTTTGCCTTTCAGGTATTCAGTCAATTCGAACAAGTAATCTTCGCCGATATTGTGTCCTGCAAATACGATGATGGGACCATCCTGTTTTGCTTTCAACCATTGGAAGCTGTTGGACAAAGCTTCGATTACGGCACGTGCTCCCAAGTAGCTGCCACCGATACCTGCTACGACCACTACCTCGCAGTTGTCACGCAAAACCTGAGCTGTAGCTTTCAAGTCAGCCAGGTGTCCGGCAGTTATAGACGAGGGCAAGTGCAACCAGCCTAAGTAGTCATTACCTTTACCTGTACCGTTTTCCAATGTTTCCATACAGGCTTTCACCTGAGGTTCGTAAGCAGCGATTGTTTCTTTGGAAACAAAATCAGCCACTTTGTCGATGTTTAAACTAATATTCTTCATTGTATCTGATATTTTATCTGAATGAATCAGTTAATAAT
The DNA here is from genome assembly GCA_963651205.1 of Bacteroidaceae bacterium. Taxonomy (GTDB): domain Bacteria; phylum Bacteroidota; class Bacteroidia; order Bacteroidales; family Bacteroidaceae; genus Phocaeicola. The sequence continues at coordinate 42,034 of CAVJPC010000240.1, read as the reverse complement.
TTAATCTCAATCATGGGCGAGATGCGCTCATACAAAATATTGTAAACGGCATCTACGATAGGCATGTTCACGTGCAAGTGCTTGTTTAACTCCTTGATACATTTCGTTCCGTAGTATCCTTCGGCAATCATTTCCATTTCTATCTGTGCGCTTTTTACGGAATAACCTTTACCAATCATGGTGCCGAACACACGGTTCCGGCTGAAATTGGAGTAGGAGGTTACCAGCAGGTCGCCCAGATAGGCAGAATCGTCAATAGAACGCTCTACGGGGTGCACGGTATTCAGGAAGCGGTTCATCTCCTGAATGGCATTCGAAATTAATACAGCCTGGAAGTTGTCGCCATATTTCAGACCACTGCAAATACCGGCAGCGATAGCATAAATATTCTTCAACACAGAAGCGTATTCTATACCTGCCACATCCGGGCTGACGGAAGTCTTGATATAATGTCCGGCCAGCTGGCGGGCAAATATTTTAGCCTTGTCAATGTCTTTACACCCGATAGTCAGATAGGAAAGACGTTCCAAGGCTACTTCCTCCGCATGGCACGGACCGGCAATGACGGCTATATTCTCTTCGGGAACGCCGTATACCTGATGAAAATAATCGGAAACAATCAGGTTCTCGTCAGGGACGATACCTTTGATAGCAGTGACAATGAACTTGTCCTTTATTTTGGTTTTCAGCTTTTTCAGGTGGCTTTTCAGATAGGGAGAGGGGGTAACGAATATCAGGGTATCCGATTCCTTTACCACCTTGTTGATATCTGATGAAAAGTCGATGTTCTTTATATCAAAGCGCACACTTGTCAGATAAGCCGGATTATGTCCCAGACGCCTGAATTCTTCAATTCTGTCGTCGCGGCGCATATACCAGTTGATTGATTCAGCCTGAGCCAGGACTATTTTTGCAATAGCCGTGGCCCAGCTGCCACCACCCATTATCGCTATTTTACCGGGCAATTTCATGCTTTATTATTTGCAATTGACAATTGACGATGGACAATTGACAATTAATTTTCAATTTTCGCAATCCATCCGGCAACTTCGTCTACCGTAGGATTGGTCAACTCCAATTTATATTTTTTATTGATGCCACAGATGTCCATGTGCAACTTCTGCGGATTCACTTCTTTCATATCGCTCACCAGGTTGTAGCCTGCTTTCTGGATGACGGGAACCCAGTCTTCAGAAACGCCCAATTCCATAAATCTGGCAGGAGTATCTTTCGGTGTAACCTTTTCGGGGCGCATCTGGGGGAAGAACAATACTTCCTGAATGGTAGACTGTCCGGTCATCAGCATAGTCAAACGGTCCATACCGATACCCATTCCCGAAGTGGGAGGCATACCATATTCCAATGCACGGACAAAGTCCTTGTCAATAATCATCGCTTCGTCGTCTCCCTTTTCGCTCAGTTTCATTTGCTCTTCGAAGCGTTCCAGCTGGTCAATCGGGTCATTCAGTTCAGAGTAAGCGTTACACAATTCCTTGCCGTTCACCATCAGTTCGAAACGTTCGGTCAGGTCAGGGTTGGTGCGGTGTATCTTTGTCAGCGGAGACATTTCTTTCGGATAGTCAGTAATGAAAGTAGGCTGGATGTAAGTACCTTCGCAAAATTCTCCGAAGATTTCATCAATCAGCTTGCCTTTGCCCATCGTGTCGTCAATCTCCATATTCAGTTTCTGACAAACTTCGCGTATCTGGTCTTCGTTCATGCCTGTCAGGTCATAGCCGGTGTGTTCCTTAATAGAATCCAGCATGGTGACACGCTTGTACGGAGCTTTGAAATCAATGATGTTGTCGCCCACCTTTACCTGAGTGGTTCCGTTTACATCCAGACAGATCTTTTCAATCATCTTTTCCGTAAATTCCATCATCCAGTTATAGTCCTTGTAGGCAACGTATATTTCCATACAGGTAAATTCCGGATTGTGTGTGCGGTCCATCCCTTCGTTACGGAAGTTCTTACCGATTTCATACACCCCTTCGAAACCACCTACAATCAGTCTTTTCAGATACAACTCACTGGCGATACGCATATACAGCGGCATATCCAGTGCGTTGTGATGGGTAATGAACGGACGTGCAGCGGCTCCACCGGCAATGGATTGCAGGATAGGAGTTTCTACTTCCATATAACCTTTTGAGTTGAAATATTCGCGCATGGAGCTGAATACTTTGCTGCGTTTGATGAAGATATCTTTCACTTCCTCGTTTACGGCCAAGTCCACATAGCGCTGGCGGTAACGCAATTCGGGGTCTTCGAACTTGTCGTAAGCGACTCCGTCTTTGTATTTTACGATAGGAAGAGGTTTGATGGACTTGGACAGTACGGTCAGTTTTTTGGCGTGGATACTGATTTCGCCCATCTGGGTTCTGAAAACGAATCCTTCTATACCGACGAAGTCACCAAGGTCCAGCAGACGTTTGAATACTGTGTTGTACAATTCTTTGTTTTCATCCGGGCAGATGTCATCGCGGGTGATATACACCTGAATACGGCCTTTTGAGTCCTGTAATTCGATGAAAGAAGCTTTACCCATCACACGGCGGCTCATCAAACGTCCGGCTACCGATACTTTGCGAGGTTCCTCATCATCTTTGAACTCAGCTTTTATATCTGTCGAAAATGCATTGGTTACATACTCAGCTGCGGGGTATGGTTCGATGCCCATAGCTCGCAATTCATTCAGACTGTTTCGTCTGATAATCTCCTGTTCACTTAGTTCTAATACGTTCATCCTGTTAAAACATTAACTCAATTTGTTGGCAAAAATACGAAAGATTTTGCAAAGTACCTCATTAAGACGTGTTTTTATTTCGATAAAGCCTGTTCTTGAGCCAGTTCGCATACCAGAGAGATCATGAACAGTACACCGATTGCACCGCAGGCAATAATCAGGGCGAGATTAATCATACGGGCGCGGAAATGGGTGGCGGTATGCAGGTTGGAGGCTGTGTATTCTTTAAAGAACAGATAAAGTCCCGGTACAGCCGAACTTGCCAGCAGAAAATCTTCGGGAATATGAAAAAAATAAGTCTTGGTGAAACCTATCAACGCCCAGTGGCAGAGGAACATGACGAGAAAGATATTGACCCGTTTGGAAAATGCCAGCAATAGTCCGATGGTAAACACCGCTACCGAACAGGGCATTACGGATGAGGTCATCATGGGAAAACTCATGCCCCTTATTACCGAGAAGAGCGGGTAGGCCAGTGGCAGCGTGCAAAGCAGGACGGCCAGTGCGGTATGTTTATGAGTCCGTTCAAAAGGGGTGTAGTTTACTTTCAGGTCATAAATCCAGAAGAGGGCCATGATTCCCCAGAACCCTGCCAAGGCACTGTTGTAACTTCTTGGTTCACAGTAGACCATGTAATACACGGCAGCTATCCACACATTCAAGAATATAAGATAGAGCTTCATCGCTATTTTTATCTTTTTTGTGGGGCTTTTGAACAGATAACAGGTTAAAATGATGCCGATAAGGGTGATAATAACTTGATAAATCCACGTACCCGCATTATATTGAGCGATTGTATCCCAAAAAATATTCATCTTCTTGATAGGTTGGTAGTTATTTTGGGCGGCAAAATTACGAAAAAATGATGGAATAGCCTATCTTTGTAGCGAATATATAAAAATAGAGAATAACGATGAAGAAGTTTATGAGTCTGATGTTGCTGGTTTGCGCATGTTTGCTGAGCCAGCCGGTGAAGGCGCAACAGGTTACTCCTGATGATGCCGGTTATATAGTAAAGGTGGGGGATATGGCTCCTGATTTTGAAATGGAGCTGACAGACGGGCAGAAGGTGAAACTCTCTGATTTGCGTGGCAAGGTGGTGATGCTTCAATTTACTGCCAGCTGGTGTGGAGTTTGCCGCAAGGAAATGCCTTTTATTGAAAAAGATATTTGGTTGAAGCATAAGGATAATAAAACGTTTGCCCTCTACGGAGTGGATCGGGACGAACCCTTGGAAACTGTAGTAGCTTTTGCCAAGCGTACCGGTGTGACTTATCCGTTGGGCCTTGATCCGGGTGCTGATATTTTTGCCAAGTATGCGGACCGTAAGGCGGGCATCACCCGTAATGTGTTGATTGACAAGACGGGCAAGATTGTGATGCTGACCCGCTTGTATAATGAAGAGGAGTTTTCTTCTTTGTGCAAGAAGATAGATGAAATGTTGGGAGAAAAGTAATAGGCAATGAGGGTATCGGTATTATTGGTCACATTTTTATTTCTTACTTTATCGCCGCTTTTTGCGCAGAAAAAGCCTCGAACCGGCAAGGAGCCTTTATTTGGAAAGGAGTATGCCACCTATCAAATTGCATCCAATGAACTGAGCGGTGCTTGTTTCTATCTGGTGGGCGGACATGGGGGGCCTGATCCCGGTGCTATCGGCATCTACCAGGGACGCCAGTTGCATGAAGATGAGTATGCCTATGATATCATTCTGCGGTTGGCGCGTGAATTGTTGTCGCGCGGCGCCAAGGTGCACATCATCATTCAGGATAAGAAGGATGGTATCCGTGACGGTCATGTTCTGGCAAACAGTAAGCGCGAAACTTGTATGGGGGATCCCATTCCGTTGAATCAGGTGGCGCGCTTGAAGCAGCGTTGTGACTGGGTGAACAAGTTGTATCGGAAAGATAAGAGCAATTACAAACGAGCCGTATTTATCCATGTGGACAGCCGCAGTCAGGGCCAGCAGACGGACGTATTCTTTTATAACGCTCCTAAAAGTACGAAAGGCAAGCGGTTGGCTAACAACTTGCACCGCACCTTTGATAAGAAATATGATAAGCATCAGCCCAACCGTGGTTTCCGGGGGACAGTGAGCGAGCGCAATCTGTATGTGTTGCGGAACACGACTCCTGTAGCGGTGTTTCTGGAATTGGGGAATATTCGGAATAAACGCGACCAGCAGAGGTTGGTTCTGAATAATAATCGTCAGGCGTTGGCGAACTGGATTGCAGAAGGGATTGTGAAAGACTATAAGCAAGGAAAATAAAATTCATTTTATTTCAGTCCGGTGACATACATTTATCCGTTTTTGTGGTGAAAATGAAATAGATCCGGATATGAAGGGTGACCTATTATTTAATATTCTTTACCATTATATTGTGGGGGTAATGACGTTACTAATCATGTGGTTGTAACATTAGTATCTTTCAGTCTGCATTGACTGACTGAAAGAATCGGGGCAGTAGAAAATTAGAGGGGATAAAGGCTTACCCGATAATTATGGGAAAGGTTGTCCGAGATTTCTTGTCCGGCTTCAAGAAGCTGCATTTTTCCCTACCATGATGTCTGGAATCCTGATACAAGTTCCGCCGGATTCTGCGCCAAGTTCTGCGAAATCTTGCGTCAAGTTCTGCGAAATCTTGCATCAAGTTCTGCCTCACCTCCTCACTGTTCCGGTCAAATGTTCCGAAGAAAGGTAGCCTGTTTTTACATGAACGTTCACGTGGGGTTATGCGAACGTTCACATGGGGCTACACATACGTTCACGTAGGGCTACACGTATATACGTGTAAATCCCTGCTTCTATGTGCTGAAAGAACTTGCCCTTTTCGAAAAGCATAAGGACCTTTTTTAAAACGAACTGATCTTTTTTACCTGCCTGCAAGACCCATAACTTCTTATTATAGAGTGTTTCAAAGAAATCCCCACTAAATTTTTACTGATCTCGTATAGGATGCCTGTGAAAGTGCGTGGGCATTTAGGTTCGGAACTTACCCGTAAGGCTTCTGCGGCTGTGTATCTGGAAACTGACGAGCGGGGTGGAAACTCGTTGGTCAAAGTCTTGAAGTTACATGAGGGAAGTGTACGTGGGGCAGGAATGTTTATGTTTGGCTGGAATGGACAGTTGAAAATACATATATTTATGGGGGGATATAAGCGGGTGTGGTCCACTTGTCCCGATTATTTTAGAAAAAATAAGGTGGTTTTCTAATTAATATTTGTACTTTTAGCGAAAGTATGAATGCGGTAATCTGTATTTATACCTGTTAGCCTTTTGTTTGTTAAAACTAAAAACACATTGTGGAATATGAAAAAACTTATCGTCTCTTGCCTTTTGGCGGTTGCCGCTTGCCTAGTCGTAATAAAAACGGATGCCTGTACCTCTGCCGTCATTTCGGGAAAAGTAACTCCGGACGGTCGTCCCCTGTTGTGGAAACATCGGGATACGGGTGCTTTGCAGAATAGTGTGAAGTATTTTTCGGGAGAGAAATACTCTTTTATCGCTGTGGTAAATAGCGGAGAGGAGAATCCGGCGGATGTGTGGATAGGTACTAACTCTGCCGGATTCTCGGTGATGAATACCCAGTCCTATAATCTGGTACAGGTAAAGGAAGGTGAAGAGCGCGGTGAGGCCAATGGGCGCGTGATGCGTAGGGCGCTGGAAGTGTGTGCTACGGTGGACGATTTCAAGCATTTTCTTGATACCATCAGCAAGCCCAGTCTGATAGAGGCTAACTTTGGAGTAATTGATGCACAAGGTGGGGCGGCTATGTTCGAGGTGGATTACTATAAATACACCTTTTTTGATGCCAATGACTCGAAAGATGCTCCGTGCGGATACATTGCGCGTTCCAATTTTTCCTTTACGGGAGAAGTGAATGTGGGAGCAGGATATGTGCGGTACATGCAGGAGGATAAATTGCTGATGCCTGCTTCCGCTATGAAAAGGATTACTCCGGCATGGATATTCAATGAACTGTCCCGTTCTTTTGCCAATCCGTTGTTGGGGATTGATTTGAAGAAGGGGGATTATAATCTTCCGAAGGGAACGGGTTGGTTTGTGGAGCAGGATTTTATTCCTCGTCACGAGTCTGCCAGTTCGGTGGTGATACAGGGCGTGAAGAAAGGGGAGAAGCCGGAACTGATTACCATGTGGACGGTATTGGGATATCCTCCCGTCAGTGTAGCCGTTCCGTTGTGGCTGAAAGGGGCGGAAAAGCGGTTGCCTTCTTTGGTTCTGACGGAAAAGGGGAAGGATGCGTCGGGCATGAGTAAGCGAACCACTGTCTTGCTGGATAAAGTCTATGCCTATAATCAAGGTATGGGCAGTAACCGGTACATGAATTGGGAGTTGCTTTATAACAATGATAAGACGGGGTATATGCAGGTTCTGGCTCCGGTGGAGGAACGGGTATTCTTCCTGACGGAACCCAGACTGAATGAATGGCGTGAAAAAGGAGCATTGGATGTTCAGCAGGTTTATCAGCTTTATGATGAGTTGGACAAGTATGTATCGGCGGAATATAACAGGCTGTTCGGATTGTAAAATGCGACTGTTACTACTGGGGCTGCGGCTGCATCGCTGTCAAGCTAAGAGGTAGATCACGCTCTCGTCCACTGTAGGGGCGCATTGAATGCGCCCGATAACACTCTGAAAGGTGTATTTGTGGATGCATTACTCCCAAGGTCGTGACCGATGGTTCGGGCGGAAGCATTCCGCCCCGACAGTGGGTGGAAACGCCATTTGCCTGCTTAGCCTGACGGCTATGGGGTTTGCCCGCCGAAAACGGTTCGCTTTGTGTATTCGGGCAGGCAGACCCTGCCCCTACAGCGAAATGAGAGCGTTGTCGGGATTGTTAAAACGATGTGTGGGAAGAGTGGTGTTAAAGGGGGAGGCTACCATGTTTTAAAACAATATACGATGTCGGCTATTTATACGAAGAAATGGGAAGATAAAAAAGAAAGGGAGCGATATTTTCCATCACTCCCTTTTCTTTTACTTGATTTCGATTTCCTCTTTCATGTCTAATTCCTCACCATGAACATCGGTGAACCGATATTGCAGGAAGGTCAGACTCTGGTCGGGGATAATCTTTATTCCGAATCCGTATTTCATCTGCCACTTGCGTTTCAGGGAAACCAGTCCCTGATTCACGTATGCCGCGATGTACGGATGGATGTACAGCGTAAATTTCTTTATCTTCAATTTATTGACCAGGTAATCAATCTTACTCTCCAAAGTATCCGTGAAAAGGATGGACGGCTTTATGCTACCTTTCCCGAAGCAGGTGGGGCAGGTTTCATTGGTGTTGACATCCATGGCAGGACGCACGCGTTGGCGGGTAATTTGCATCAATCCAAATTTGCTGAGAGGCAGAATGTTGTGTTTGGCTCTGTCCTTTTGCATGTTTTGACACATACGTTCGTACAGTTTCTGCCGATTCTCGGCCAAATTCATGTCAATGAAGTCAACCACGATAATACCCCCCATATCGCGCAATCTCAGTTGGCGTGCCAGTTCATCGGCAGCGCCCAGATTCACGTCCAGTGCGTTAGCCTCTTGTCCGTTAGCAGATTTGGAACGGTTACCGCTATTGACATCCACCACATGAAGGGCTTCCGTGTGCTCAATAATCAGGTAAGCGCCACTCTTATACGAAATGGTTTTTCCAAAAGAGGACTTGATTTGTTTGGTAATACCGAAGTTATCGAATATGGGAAGCTGACCATTGTACAGCTTTACGATCTCTGCCCGTTCAGGGGCAATAAGTGATACGTAATCCTTGATCTCATGGAATACTGTTTCGTCATTCACGTAGATATTCTCATATGACGGATTGAAAAGATCGCGCAGCATGGCAACCGTGCGGCTGGTCTCTTCGTATACCAATGCCGGTAGTTTGGGAGCCTTCTGTACTTTAGTGATTGTTTCTTCCCAATGTTTCAGCAAGACTTTAAGCTCTGCATCAAGCTCCGCCACCCTTTTGCCTTCCGCTACGGTGCGTACTATCACTCCGAAGTTTTTCGGTTTGATGCTTTGCAATAACTGTTTCAGGCGGGCGCGTTCTTCGCTCGATTTAATTTTTTGTGACACGGAAACCTTGTCGTTGAAAGGGATTAACACCAGATAACGTCCGGCGAATGATAGTTCGCAGGTCAGTCTTGGTCCCTTGGTCGAGATAGGTTCCTTTACAATTTGTACAATCACTTCCTGACCTTGCTGGAGGGTGGTTGAAACCGTCCCTTCCTTTTCAATGTCCGGCAGCATAGTAGCTTTGGTGATGGGAAAAAGTTTTTTACGGTCGCTTAAAACTTGCTTCAGATACTTCTGATAAGAATGAAATTGAGGACCCAGGTCTAAATAATGAAGAAAAGCGTCTTTTTCAAAGCCGACATCCACGAAACAGGCATTAAGGCCAGGCATTAGTTTCTTTACCCGTCCCAAATACATATTTCCCACATTGAAAGAAGCACTTCTTCCTTCTTTTTGAAACTCCACCAGCGCCTTGTCTTCAAGGAGTGCGATGGAAATCTCTTTGGGTTGTACGTCTACTACTAGTTCGCTTGTCACTTTTGTAATCTTAAATTGTTCACTTTTCTCATTAAACAAAGAACAAACCCGAAAGACTTTTGTTGCTTTGCAAGGTTTGTTCTTTATTTGTCGTCACAGACAGACTACAAATTATTTTTTGCTTTTATGTCTGTTCTTTCTTAGTCTTTTTTTACGCTTGTGAGTAGACATTTTATGTCTTTTTTTCTTCTTTCCGCTTGGCATAGCTTCAAATTTTATGGGTTAATACTCTTGTTTATTATTTCTTTACTGATAATGTAAATGTCTTAGCTGGCTTAAATGCCGGAATATTGTGTTCCGGAATGATGATTGTAGTGTTCTTAGAAATGTTGCGAGCAGTTTTCTGCGCTCTTTTCTTCACTACAAAACTTCCAAAACCACGCAGGTACACATTTTCCTCTTTAGACAATGATTCCTTTACTGTATCCATGAAAGCTTCAAGTGTGGTTAACACTGTCACTTTGTCAATACCGGTATTTTTCGTAATTTCATTTACGATATCTGCTTTAGTCATTTCGCTAAATAATTATTGTTATACTTATATCTTAATTTTTTGGACTGCAAATATATAGCTTTTCTCCCTCTTTAAGAAATATATTCAGAATAAATTTCCTAAAAAAAGCATCTTCTTCCATTTTCTTGGCTTACATTTGCGGAAATGTTGCATATTATGCGCTTTTATAGAATATTGATATGGAGAAATTTAGCAAAATATTGATTGACTGGTACAGGGAAAACAAACGCGACCTGCCGTGGAGGGGAACAAGAAATCCTTATTTGATATGGATTTCGGAGATTATTCTGCAACAAACCCGGGTGGTTCAGGGCTATGATTACTATCAGCGCTTCGTCCGGCGCTTTCCCGATATATTTGCACTGGCCGAGGCCCATGAGGACGAAGTGATGAAATATTGGCAGGGGCTTGGGTATTATTCCCGCGCAAGGAACTTGCATGCTGCGGCTAAAAGCATGGCGGAAGCAGGAGGGTTTCCTGTGACTTACGAAGGGGTACGCGCTTTGAAAGGGGTGGGGGATTATACGGCTGCGGCTATCTGTTCGTTTGCTTACGGCATGCCTTGTGCGGTGGTGGATGGAAATGTGTACCGGGTGTTGTCCCGCTGGCTAGGCATTGATACCCCTATAGATTCTACGGAGGGTAGGAAACTATTTGCTCAGGCGGCCGACGAACTGTTGGATCGTGAACATCCCGATCTCTACAATCAGGCTATTATGGATTTCGGAGCCTTGCAGTGCACTCCGGCTTCACCTGACTGCCTGTTTTGTCCGCTGAGTGACTCTTGTGTGGCACGTCTGAAGGGACTGGTAGATTCATTGCCCGTGAAACAACATAAGACCAAAGTGACCAGTCGCTTTTTTAATTATATATATGTACGCATGGGCGCGCAAACCTTTATACATAAACGTAGCGGAAATGATATATGGAAAAATCTGTATGAGCTTCCTCTGATAGAGGCAGACCGTGAGTGGACGGAAGAGGAATTCTATGCCTCCCCTCAATTTCGCGGGATGCTGGCGGAAGGAGATGTGCCCGTAGTGCGTCTGGTGCAAAAGGGAGTGAAACATGTGTTGTCCCATCGGGTGATTTACGCAAATTTCTATGAAGTGATTCTTCCTGAAAATTCAGCTTCTTTTGCGAAGTATCAGAGAATAAGCGTAGAAGATTTGCATAAATTTGCGGTATCGCGTTTGGTGAATCAGTTTTTTTCGCTAATTTTGAAGCCTGATAATTAAAAAAGGAGTAATAGAATGTCAGTAAATAAAGTCATTTTGATTGGAAATGTGGGAAAAGATCCCGATGTGAGATATTTGGATACCGGCGTTGCTGTTGCCACTTTCTCGTTGGCTACCACCGACCGTGCTTATACGTTGCAGAATGGAACTCAGGTCCCCGAACGTACGGAATGGCATAACATCGTGTTGTGGAGAGGACTGGCACAGACGGCGGAAAAATATGTCCGTAAGGGTGACAAACTCTATATAGAAGGAAAAATCCGCAGTCGTTTTTATGATGACCAGAATGGCGTTAAACGCACTATTGTAGAAATCTTTGCCGATAATATGGAAATGCTGACCCCACGTAGCGCTTCACAGCAGCCGGGTGCGGGATATACGCCGCAGGCACAAGCGCCATCCCAGCATCAGACACCTGCACAGTCTGCCCCGCAACAGCAACAGGCTTCGGATAATAGTCTGACGGACGATTTACCTTTTTAATTGAGAAAACTTGATGTTTAACTAAAACCAGATTCATTGGACCCTGACTCGTATTTATGCCGCTTGGCGGATTTATTTGACGGTGTAACCGTAACGGCTCCTACCATAGGAGCCATCATAGCTATCTTGTTAGCTGTTTTATTATTGTATGCATCAGGCTTTGTGTCTGCTTCGGAAATCGCGTTTTTTTCCCTTTCACCTGGTGATCTAAGTGAAATAGAGGAAGGAAAACATTCTTCGGACAGGCGAATCAGCGCCCTGCTGAATGATTCCGAACACTTGTTGGCGACCATTCTTATCTCTAACAACTTTGTCAATGTAACCATTATCATGCTGTGCAATTACTTTTTTGCCAGCACTATACATTTTGGAAACTCCGTCCTTTTGGAGTTCCTGCTTATAACGGTCATCCTTACTTTTCTGTTGCTGCTCTTTGGTGAGATCATGCCCAAAATTTATTCGGCACAGAACACGCTGAAGTTTTGCCGCAAGGCTGCTCCGGTCATTTCTGTTTTGAAAAAAATCTTCTCGCCCTTGTCGGCAGTGCTGGTCCGTTCTTCGTTTCTGGTTAATAAATGCGTGGCAAAGAAAAACTACAATATTTCTGTCGGCGAGCTTTCACAGGCTTTGGAACTGACGGACAAAAGTGAAATTTCAGAGGAAAGCAATATATTGGAGGGTATAATCCGTTTCGGCGAGGAAACGGCCAAGGAGGTGATGACTCCCCGTCTGGATATGGTGGATCTGGAAATCAATGCTCCCTATGCCGAAGTGCTGAAATGTATTGTGGACAATGCTTATTCCCGTATTCCGGTGTATGCCGAATCACGTGATAATATTAAGGGTATTCTTTATATTAAAGACTTGCTGCCCTATCTGAACAAGACCGATAATTTCCGCTGGCAGACACTGATCCGTCCCGCCTATTTTGTGCCCGAAACAAAGATGATTGATGACCTGTTGCGTGACTTTCAGGCAAACAAGATCCACATTGCTATCGTTGTCGATGAGTTCGGGGGCACTTCGGGCATTGTTACCATGGAGGATATCATTGAAGAGATTGTGGGCGAAATCAATGATGAGTATGATGATGAAGAGCGCACGTATGTGAAACTGAATGACCATACCTACATATTCGAGGCGAAGACTTTGCTGTCCGATTTCTATAAGATTATGAAAATAGACTCCGATCTTTTTGAGAAAGCGGAAGGGGATGCGGATACTTTGGCAGGGTTGCTGCTGGAGATAAAGGGTGAATTTCCTGTGCTGCATGAGCGTCTGGACTATGAGAACTATCATTTTGAGGTACTCGAAATGAGTACGCGCCGCATCCTGAAAGTGAAAGTAACTGTTGATGCTTCCAAACCAGTGGAGGAAGAAAAGAAATAAATCTGCCATGCCTTTATACCGCACTTACAGAGAGGGGGATTTTCTGCTTGGAATATGGAAATCCGATGAAACTACGGAGCAATTGCTGGCATCGCTGGAGCATAAGGCTTGGTATGAAGAAAGACTCACCGCGTTTTCCGAAAAGCGGAAGCATGAGTGGTTGTCGGTGCGTGTACTGCTGAAAGCTCTGTGCGGAGAGGAAAAAGAAATAGCTTACCATCCTTCGGGCAAACCTTACCTGAAAGATGGAAGTCGGTATATCAGCATCTCGCATACCCGCGGCTATGTGGCGGTGGCACTGCATTCTTCCCGTGAGGTGGGCATGGATATAGAACAATATGGAACCAGAGTGAAGAAAGTGGCTTCCCGTTTTATCCGTTCCGATGAGGAACCCGCTAGGGCAGAAGAAAAGGATGACATTTATGCTCTGTTGCTCCATTGGTCTGCCAAAGAGACGTTGTTCAAGCTTATGGGAGTGGAAGAGGTGGATTTCATTCATCATCTTCGTGTTTTTCCTTTCAGTCTCGTGGAAGAAGGGGAGTTTGAGGCGTGTGAGTATCGCACCGGGCAGCAGGGGCATTACCGGGTCCGTTATGTCACTCATCCCGATTTTGTATTGACATGGGCTATAAAATAATGCTCAGACGAATCACTTCGGCTGAGCATTCCAAATAAACTTTTGGCAGAGTTTACTTTTAAATAAATGTTTTTTTTACCTGATATTCTTTTTTGGATAGTGAAACGGAGAAAATAGCGGATGCAATAAAAAGACATCCCTTACGTTCAATGTTCCAAGCTCTTTCCTCGAAAGCTCCAGATTTAGAAAAATGCACAGGCAGGTCTTCTGACTTGTTTCCGCTATAAGCACCTTCCCGGGTGTTATCCCAGTGGTCATTGGTATTTTGCTTATGCGTTTAGTGAAACATACAGCAGCGGGACTGTTCAGGATTCTCACCTTGATTCCCTTTTAATCATTTACCTCAGGATAGAGATAAGTGAACCGATGCATGGCAAAGATACAGTTTATATTTAGAAAAACAATCGTCTTTATTGTTTTTTATCATCCTCTTATTCTTTACTCAGCGTGAATATGAATTCCAGTCCGCCACCGGGAGTATTCTTGGCAAAAATCGTTCCACCATGCAGAATAACTGCATTTTTCACAATAGCCAGTCCCAGCCCGGTACCGCCCAGTTTGCGTGAACGCCCTTTATCCACCCGGTAGAAGCGCTCGAACATACGGCTCATATGTTCGGGACCTACCCCTATCCCTGTATCCGAGAAGCTGAAGTAGTAAAAACGCTCATCTTCGCGGAAGCAGCGGATGGTTATGGAAATATGGGTTCCCGCATAGGCAATGGCGTTATCCGTCAGATTACGGAAAATGGAGTATAGCAGGGAAGAATTGCCTGGTACGGTCAGTCCTTCGGGCAACAGATTATTTGCGGTAATCTGCTTTTCTTCCAGTTCCAGGGTTACTTCGTTCAGGATATTCTGCATCATTGCGGTGAGGTTCACCGGTTCTGTCTCAATCATGTTCGGGGCTTCCTCCATACGGGTAAGTACGGAGATATCCCGTAGCAGATGTGCCAGCCGATTGCTTTGCGCATAACTTCTTTCCAGAAAAGCATTGATCCGCTCGCGGGGCAAAGTCGGATTGTTGACTATGGTTTCCAGATATCCCTGTATGCTGCTTACCGGAGTCTTCAGTTCGTGGGCAATGTTCTGTGTCAACTGCTTTTTCAAAAGTGCCTGTTCCTGTTCCTGGGTAATGTCGTTGATGGATATTTCAAAACTGTCATCCTGAAAAATAATACATTCCACGGCAAAGATGCGGCCATTCTTGTCTATGTTCAATGACATCCGTTTCTCTCCTTTCCCTATGCTGTGTTCCCGGTTCTTGGTAATGAAGCGGGTGATGGGTTGCAGTTCGGGGATGGAGAAGATTTCTTCCGTAGAACTCAGATTCTTGTCCGAGATAAGATTGGCATATTGTGTAAACAAATTGTTTACCAGTATTTCTTCTTTACGATGGTTGAACACACCCAGTCCTTCGTGCGAAATCTGAAGGTGGGTAATCAGCTTTTCACGTTCTATGTACAAATCTTCCTTAGCCTGATGCAGTCGTTTGTAAATCTGGATGATATGTTGGGATATCTCTCCCAGTTCATTCCTGGGGAAGGCATCCTGCATATCCGTGTCTATAGGTTCATTGCGGTCGGCTTTCATGGCGAACTGCTGCAATTTGGTGATGGACATCCCCAGCTTATGTGTAAAACGGTAGAATATAATAATCAGTACCAGGCTGATTATCAATGTAAACCATACATAGTGAGAATCTGCTCTCAGGTGTCTCATCAGGCTGACGTTGTAGGGAAGAGCCGAGCGGATGATGTAATCCAGATTAGGATAATACTTGGCGGAATAGAAAAATTCACCTCCCAGACTTTCAGACTGTCTGTTGATGGAATATCCGCTGCCACAGGCTACGGCTTCCTTAATTTCCTGCCGGTTATGGTGGTTTTCGAAGTGGCTGGGATCTTCTTTCAGATTATCGTAAATTACGGTTCCGTTCTTGTCGATCAGCGTCACGCGCAGATCATCAAAGGTATGTTCGTGTACGTATTTGTCCAACCGTTCAATATTCAGCGAGTCTTGGCCGCGGAGAAAGTCATTCAGGCGGTCGTTGTAATTCTGGAGTTGGGTATTCAGCAACTCTATCTTGTATTCCTTCTCCCTGCGATATTGGAATGCCATGAAGCAGATGGCAAATGCAATGAATAATGAAATCACCGACAAGAAAAGTTTCTTGTTGAATGACAGGACGTGGCTGGATAATTCAATTGTCATGGAAAGGTACAAGTTTGGTTAATCGCATTCAAAACAATATCCGTATCCCAGACGGGTGACGATGCATTTTCCGTATTCGCCTATTTTCTTACGCAGACGGGTGATGTTGACGTCAATGGTGCGGTCGAGCACGTAGACTTCTTCCTGCCATACCTTTGCCAGAATATCTTCGCGCGAAAATACGCGTCCTTTATTCTGTAACAGCAAGAGCAGAATTTCGAACTCTTTCTTTGTCAGAGATAGTTCTGTACCATTTATACTGACCTTTTTCTTGGTGATATCAATCAGCAGACCTTTGTACTGCAATTGTTCCTGCACTTCTTTTCCCTGTGTGGAACTGGTACGACGGAGGACGGCTTTGACACGTGCTATGACTTCACGCAGCGAAAAGGGTTTCGAGATATAATCATCGGCTCCCAGGTTGAATCCTGTCACGGTATCGTTTTCGGTATCTTTGGCGGTAATGAATATAATGGGAACAGAAGCGGTGGCTTTATTCTTTTTCAGCATATTCGCCATTTTGAATCCTGAAATTTCTCCCATCATCACATCCAGTAACAACAGGTCATATTGGGTCAGTTCCATTTTCAGGGCCTCTTCGGCAGAGTTTGCCGTGTCCACAAAATACCCTTCGTTTTCTAAATTGAATTTAAGAATCTCGCAGAGATCTTCTTCATCATCAACTACTAAAATGCGGTAATCGTTCATATATCCATCTTTTTAATATTACAAAACTAATCTTTTCTGATTAGCATTGCAAAGATGGAGCATTTTTATTTCTATTTGATGAAACAAATATTACAAAAAGATTACATGTTGTAAAATCGTTAAGTTTTCACCACAGATTACACGGAGTTTATGATTTTGTGAACTCTCCGGCTACAGGAATACTCATTTGGTGGCGTATTTCTGTTTCGCTCTTTCCATGTCCCAGAAGGAACATCAGCTTGGTGAGGACAGATTCCACCGTACTGTCGTAACCGCTGATGACACCTGCATCCAGCAGATGAAGTCCGGTTTCATATCTTCCCATTTCTACGGTTCCGGTAGAGCATTGGGAGATATTGACGATAATAATTCCCCGTGAAGTGGCATTCCTTAAAAGTTCGATGAACCACGGCTTTTGCGGAGCATTGCCCGATCCGTAGGTCTTCAGTACCACAGCACGCAGTCCCGGTGTATGCAGGATATTGCTGATCATGTTTTCCTGGATGCCCGGAAAAAGAGTCAGAATAATCACATTGGTATCATAGAGATAATGCGGTTTCAGCGGCAGGTTGGGATCAGCTTTGTGAATGCGGTCATATTCATATTTAATATGTATGCCTGCTGTTGCCAGCGAAGGGAAATTGTATGAACGGAATGCATTGAAGTTCTCCGCATTGATCTTGGTGGTGCGGTTTCCGCGCAACAAGTGGTTTTCGAAGAAAATGCATACTTCGGGTACAATAGCAGTGCCGTCCGGATGTTTGGCAGCGGCTATTTCTATCGAAGTAATCAGATTTTCCTTTCCGTCTGTGCGCAACATGCCTATAGGTAACTGGCTTCCTGTCAGGATAACCGGTTTGCTCAGGTTTTCCAGCATGAAACTGAGTGCGGAAGCGGTGTATGCCATAGTATCTGTTCCGTGAAGAATAACAAATCCATCAAAGTTATCATAATTGTATTTGATGATTTTAACCAGTTTTGCCCACAAAGCAGGCTCCATGTCCGAGGAGTCGATGGGCGGATTGAACTGGTAAGAAGAGATGCGATAGTTGAATCGCTTCAATTCGGGTACATTGTCTTGCAGCTGGTCGAAATTAAAGGCTTCTAGTGCGCCTGTTTCAGGATTTTCAATCATACCGATTGTACCACCTGTATATATTAGCAAAACGGAAGGATATTCACTCTGTATCATGCATTTCTCTTGTTGAATTTTGGCACAAAGATAGTAATTATGTGTAGGATGGCAAAAATAAGAGGGAAAAATAACAAAATGTTTTCCAGTGGCGTTGAGGGGATGTTTTATTGGGTTCCGGGTACTGCGAGGCCTGAACAAATACTTGTCTTCAGGTGTATATATGAATAGGTAAACTTTAAAATGGATCTTTATTTTTCGACAAATCAATGAAAACTCAGTTAGAAAATAAGAAGAAACTCACTTTTCCCCTGCTCTTTAAAATACTGAAAAATACGGTTCAGGGATTTATAGATGACAGCGTTACTCGTCTAAGTGCTTCTCTGGCTTATGCCACTTTATTTGCCATTATTCCATTTCTTTCTCTGTTGGTTACGGTAGGTGTGTTTTTTCATATGGACCTGGCCAATCAGCTTTATATTCAGTTGGAACCCATTGTGGGAATCAAGGTGATTGAAGCACTCCGTGCCATTCTGGAAAGTGCGGAACGGACCAATGTTACTTCATTTGCAACATTTGTCAGTCTGGGAATCTCTATTTTTGGTGCGACGACTGTCTTTGCTGAGATACAAAGTTCACTGAATACCATTTGGGGTATAAAGGCTGTGCCCAAAAGGAGTTGGCTGAAATATATCAAGAACAGGTTGCTTTCTTTTTCTATTATTCTGGTGTTTGCTTTTATCATGTTGATTACGTTCAGCATTACCAATATTATTGTGGAGTTGAGCGAGAGGTTTATGAACAGTAATCCGGACGTGGCGGAATCCATAGTCAAGGGTGGGGGCATGGTGATGAACGTGTGTGTAACAGCTTTCATCTTTACATTGATCTATAAAATATTGCCCGATGCCAAATTGAAAAGTAAAGATGTGTGTATTGGGGCCATTGTCACTACCATACTTTTGCTGGTGGGTCAGTGGGGAATATCACTTTATATAGGAATGGCCAATGTGGGGAACGTGTATGGAGCTGCGGCTTTTATGATCGTTTTTATTACGTGGATTTATTATTCAGCCATTATTATTTATATTGGTGCGGAGTTCACACAGGCATGGGCGAATGAGATGGGAGGCAAGATTGTTCCCGATGAGTATGCGGTGGCAACGAGGATCGTTGAGATACGGGAGGACCAGTAGAGGCATTTACAATTTGACAATGTACAAAGTACAATTTATCCCTGCGGCATGATAACGCAGCCAAATTGTACCTTGTAAATAGTCTCATTGTAAATGCCCTAGTTTTTCAAAGCCTCCAGTAATCGGTCGGTCGCTTTTTCCGCATCTCCATTTTCTTCGTCCAGCAAGGTCACGAATTTACTGCCGATAATGGCGCCGGCAGCATGGGCGGATGCGGTTTCAAATGTCTGTTTGTTGGAGATTCCGAAACCTATCATGCGGGGATTCCGCAAATTCATATCGGATATGCGTTGGAAATAAGCCTGCTTTTGAGCGTTGAAATCATTCTGTGCACCGGTGATGGCGGCAGAAGATACCATATAGATAAACCCATCAGTGTGTTCATCGATCAGACGAATGCGCTCTTCACTGGTTTCAGGAGTTATCAGCATAATGACCTTCACATCCTGTTTTTCGGCTATCGGACGAAATTCTTCCATATAATCCTTGAAAGGCAGATCGGGAATAATCACTCCGTCAATGCCTGTTTCCCGGCAGGTACGGCAGAAATTCTCGAAGCCATATTGCATGATGGGGTTAAGGTATCCCATCAGTATCAGGGGAATATGAACTTCTTTGCGGATATCTTTCAGCTGGTCGAAAAGAAGATTCAGAGTCATGCCGTTTTTCAAGGCGCGTGTGGCGGCATGTTGAATCACCGGGCCGTCTGCCATCGGATCACTGAAAGGAATGCCGATTTCGATCATGTTGACTCCCTTTTTCTCCAAAGCTTTGATGGTGTTTACTGTTCCTTCTAAAGTAGGAAAACCTGCGCAAAAATAGATAGAGAGGATATCTTTTTGCTTTGCACTGAATAATTGATTGATTCTGTTCATTGTATTTTTTGTTTAAATTGTTCTATAAATGTATGGATTAAACCGGCGTCTTTCATGGCCGGAGCTATTTCGAAACCACTGTTCAAGTCGATGCCTGCCCATTGTTTATGTTTGAATTGCAGCAGGGCAGAGAGGCTGCCGGAATGAATACCTCCACTCAGCAGGAAAGGAGTCTTTCCTTGATAGGCTTGCAAGATCTCCCAATTGAAAGTTTTTCCGGAACCGCCATATCCGGAGCAGGCGGTATCGAAAAGGAAGTAGTCGCAAATGCCCTCGTAGCAGAGGACGGGTTGCAAATCACTTTCCTGAGCAATGGAAAAAACTTTGATGACTCCCAGTCCCGCAGCTTTCAATTTGCGGCATTGTTCTGGTGTCTCTTTGCCATGCAGCTGGATGTAGTGCAAACCGAACTCCTTTGCTTTTAGCAGGATATTTTCAGTGCTTTCGTTGACAAAGACTCCGATCCGGCGGCATTGCTCCGGCAGATATTCCGGGCATTGCGCTACGTAACGGGCGGAATGGGGAAAGAAGATAAATCCCATCCAGTCGGTTCCGGTTTGTTCTATGGCGCGTATGTTTTCGGGCTCGCGCATACCACATACTTTGATTATCATGGTTGCTGTTTTAATACATCTCTTACCCCCCTAAAAACTACTATTTTTACATATCTTCATTAACAGTTACTGTAGGGGCGGATTGAATGCGCCCGAATACATCTACAAATGCACTTTTCCTAGTGTTATCGGGCGGATTCAATCCGCCCCTACAGTGGTTGACAACGCTATCGAAAGTGTTAAATGAAATGTGTAGAAGGAATAACTTTAACATTTTTCTAGTTGGGTAATAAATTCTTTTAATGCAATTCCCGGATGAATGGCTTTCATAAAGTTTTCTCCTATCAGGAACCCGCGGAATCCGGCAGCGCGAAGCTGTTTCACGGTTTCGGGACTGGAAATGCCGCTTTCGGATACCAGAAGCATTTCTTTGGGCAATTTTTCTGCCAGGCGGAAAGAGTTTTCCACGTCTGTGTGGAAAGTGCCCAGATTACGGTTGTTGACGCCTACCATGTCGATGTTCTCGTCTACATATTCCAGTTCCTGCTCGCTATGGATTTCAAGTAGGACTTCCAGTTCCAGTTCGTGGGCTTTGACGGCCAAGGCCTTGCATTGCTCTTTTTTCAAAGCAGCGGCAATGAGGAGGATAGCATCTGCTCCTACAATACGTGCCTGGTAGAGCTGGTATTCGTCAATGATGAAATCCTTTCTTAAGACAGGCAGTTGTACGCGGGGGCGTGCGGAACGGATATCTTTCAAGGTGCCCCCAAAGTATTTTTCATCGGTGAGGATGGAGATGGCAGAGGCGCCCGCTGCTTCGTAAGCGGAAGGAATGATATCTGCCTGCGCGTCTTCCTTTATCCAGCCTTTGGAGGGAGAACGACGTTTAAATTCGGAAATGATGCCGTATGGAGAGGCGGCAAGGCTGGCGCGCATGCTGACACGTGGCATGGGTTCGTTACAGTTGTTTATCAGCAATTCTTCACTGATGGCGGTCTTTTGCAGTTCGATTTCGATCTGCTTGTGGGCGATGATTTCTTCTAATATATCTGTCATTGTATGATGGCTTTAGGTGTAAAATAATTTTTTGATAAATACTTTCCATTTGTAGGTTATGGGATGGAAGCCTTCCGATGTATGAATCGGTCAGCTGTTCAGCTCCACAAATTTTTTCAATGTTCTCAGGGCTTTTCCGCTTTCCAATGATTCACGGGCTATCGCTACGCACTCTTCTATCGGTTTCGCAGGTTCCATAGCCTGGATAGCGAAAGAGGCGTTGATCAGTACGCAATCCGTCTGGGCTTTGGTAGCCTTGTTTTCCAGTACGTTATTGAAAATCCTTGATGCTTCTTCGGGGCTGTTCCCACCATAGAGTTCTTCTTGTCTGGCTAGCGAAAAACCTAGTTCTGACGGTTTGTAGATGGTTTCGTAACGGTTGGTCATTACTTTGAATTCATCCGTCAGTGATATTTCGTCGTAACCGTCCAGGTTGTTTACTACGGCAAATCCGATGCCTAATTTCTGGAAAACATTAGTGTAAAGACGCATTTGCGGCAAATCGGCAACTCCCAGAAGCTGATAAGCCGGGAGACAAGGATTGACCAGCGGGCCCAGCAGGTTGAAAATGGTACGTACTTGCAATGCCTTGCGGACAGGACCTACACTTTTCATGGCAGGATTGAACAATTGGGCATGCATATATACCATTCCGCATTCTTCCATAGAGCGGGTTAATTTATCCTGGTCATTGGTGAATTTTACTCCGTGCTGTTCGATGACATTGCTGGCTCCGCTGACAGAAGTTGCACCATAATTGCCATGTTTGGCTACATGATATCCGGCTCCGGCCACTATAAAGCAGGCACAGGTGGAGATGTTGAAGGTGTTTTTTCCGTCACCGCCTGTTCCTACAATGTCAATAGGCTTGTAGGCCGAGAAATCCACGGGTACGCGGGTGGTGAGCAATGCCTCACGGAAACCTGTCAACTCTTCTACTTTAATGCCTCGCATCTGGAAGACGGTCAGCAGGGCGGCTATCTGTGAGTCATTGTACATTCCTTTGGTTATATTGAGCAGCAAATCTTTTGCTTCTTTGCGTGTCAGTTCCTCATGGTTGAAGAGGCGTGATAATATAGCTTTCATATTCGTTATATGTTTTTTTGTAGGGGATAAAAGTAATTTTTATTATTTTTTGCTGTAGGGGCGGAATGCTTCCGCCCGAACCAACGGTCACGACCTTGGGAGTAATGCATCCACAACATCCACGAATCCATCTTTCAGAGTGTTATCGGGCGCATTCAATGCGCCCCTACAGTGGACGAGAGCGTGATTTATATCTTAGCTTGATGGCTATGAGGCAAACCCTGGCCCTACAGTGGACGATTGGATACTTGCTTTGGATTTCTGACAGGTCCCACTAATTGTTAATTTTATGCATTTAAAAAATTGGCAATCATGGTTTTACCATCGGGCGTCAATACGGATTCGGGATGGAACTGGATGCCGTGAATATCATATTCTTTATGTTTCAGCGCCATAATGAATCCTTCCCGGCTCACCGCGGTTATTTCAAGACATTCGGGGAAACCGTCCGTATCTACCACCCAGGAGTGATAACGTCCCACTGGTACTTCATTCGGCAATCCGTTAAAAATGTAATCCTCTTTCATTTTTAATGGATCATTTTTAATTGATATCGGTGTCTGTACGCCATGAAACACTTCACTCAGATTGGTCAGTTTGCCGCCGAAAGCTTCTCCGATGGCCTGTTCTCCCAGGCATACGCCTAGAATCGGTTTCTTGCCTGCATAGGTCTTGATGACTTCCAGCAGCAAACCTGCCTCCGATGGAATGCCGGGACCGGGCGAGAGGATGATTTTATCGAATGCTTCCAGGTCTTTCAACTGGAAAGCGTCGTTGCGCAATACGGTTACTTCTGCTCCCAATTCCTTTACCAGGTGACTCAGATTGTAGGTAAATGAGTCGTAGTTATCTATGATTACTATTTTCATGATGATTTGTTTTTTTACATTTGTTCTGCTAGGATAATGGCTTTTTTAAGGGCTCCCAGTTTATTGTTTACTTCTTGCAATTCATATTCTTCATTGCTTTTGGCTACGATGCCGCCGCCTGCCTGAAACCAAAGTTCATTATTACGGCTGACGAATGTACGGATGGTAATGGCTTGGTTCAGTGTGCCGTTCAGTCCGATAAAACCGATACACCCACCGTAGGCTCCGCGGCTATGAGGCTCGTACTCGCTGATGAGTTGCATGGCTTTCACTTTCGGGGCGCCACTCAGGGTTCCGGCGGGGAAGGTGTCGATAAAAGCTTTGATGGGATCGGCATTCTTATCCAGTTCACCACTAACCCGGCTCACCAGGTGAATGACATGGCTGTAGTACTGGGCCTCCTTGTAAAACTCTACCTGTACATCGTGACAATTGCGGCTCAGGTCATTACGTGCCAGGTCTACCAGCATCACGTGTTCCGCATTTTCTTTGGGATCGGCCAGCAGTGCGGCCGTAAGTTCCGCATCCGTTTTCTTATCTCCGCTGCGACGGGTGGTTCCTGCAATGGGGTCTATGGTGGCGCGTCCGCTTTCTATCTTGCAGTGCGTTTCGGGAGAGGAACCGAAAATGCGGAAACCTCCGAAGTCGAAATAAAACAAGTAGGGGGAGGGGTTGATGCTGCGCAGGGCGCGATAAAGCTTGAAATCATCACCTTCGTAACGCTGGATAAAACGGCGTGAAAGAACGATTTGAAAAACGTCGCCACGCATGCAGTGGGCAATTCCCTTGCGGATGTTCGCTTTGTGTTCTTCATCGGTCAGCGTGCTGGTGGTTTCGCCTACGGCATGGAAGTCATAAGTGGTGTAGTTGCGGTTGTGGATCGCTTTTTCCACATAGTCCAGATGACTGTCCTCACCGTCCTGCAACATTTCCAGCAGCAGCATTTCATTGCGGAAGTCATTGAAGACAATCAGGTATTTATATAAGATGTAAAGCATGTCCGGTGCATCGTTTTTAGGATCGCGGCTGTCTTTTACGTGGATATGTTCGAAATAGCGTACAGCGTTGAAAGTGGTGTAACCATAAAGACCGCAATAATTATTGTATTCTCCGCTTGCTTTGAAATGCTTCAGGAAGTCGGTGATGGCATTGTCCACCCGGAAATGGTCAGTGATGGGATGTTCCTCTATGCTGCCGTCGGGGTAAGTGGCGGTGGCTATGCCATGATTGATGCCGATGCTGGCAACAGGATTCAGTCCGATGAAGGAACGGTTGTTTTCACTGCCGTGATAGTCAGAACTTTCCATCAGTGCGCTCTGCGGAAAGAGGTCGCGTACTTTCAGATAGGTGCTGACCGGTGTGTGAAGGTCGCCCAGCATGGTTTTGTATCGGGTGGTATATGTAAAAGTTTTCATAATTTGTTCTCTGTTTATGGTTGTCCGTATAGGAATTTTCGTAAATTATTTAATCTGCCTGTCTCGTTAACATCCACTGTAGGGGTGGAATGCTTCCGCCCGAACCAGCGGTCACGACCTTGGGAGTAATGCATCCGCAAATACACCTTTCGGAGCGTTGTCGGGCGCATTCAATGCGCCCCTACGGTGGATGATAACGCAATGTGCAGAAAGAGTCTATTACAAAGGGGAGGCTGTGCCGTATTCCTTTAAATAGGTTTCAATATCTTTATCTCCGCGCCCCGAAACGGTGAGGACTACAACATCCGTCGGTTTGAACTTCATTTTGTCCAGTGCTCCCAATGCATGGGCCGATTCCAAAGCAGGAATGATCCCTTCCAGGCGGGTAAGGTCGAATGCGGCGCGGATAGCTTCATCATCGTTTATGGCGAGCACCAAAGCGCGTTTCTGCCTGGCAAGATTGGCATGCATGGGGCCTATGCCCGGGTAATCCAGTCCGGCGGAGATGGAATAGGGTTCCTCTATCTGGCCGTCCTCACTTTGAATGACCAGTGTCTTAGCCCCGTGGATAATTCCCATTTTTCCCAGTTGGATAGTGGCTGCCGAAAGTCCGGTGTCTATGCCTTTGCCGCCTGCTTCCGCCAGGACAATCTGTACGCGTTCATCATCTATATAGTGATAAATGGTTCCTGCCGCATTACTTCCTCCGCCTACGCAGGCCATCAGGTAATCAGGATATTCCCGTCCTTCCTGTTCCTTCAGTTGCTTTTTTATCTCTTCGCTGATAACAGATTGCAGACGTGCCACCATATCAGGGTAGGGGTGAGGACCTACGGTAGAACCGATGACATAGTACGTATCGGCAGGGTGACAGCACCAGTCGCGGATGGCTTCGTTGGTGGCATCTTTCAGTGTCATGTTGCCTGATGTGACGGGGCGGACTTCGGCTCCCAGCATATTCATCTTTTCCACATTGACATGCTGGCGTTCCACGTCCGTCTTGCCCATGTAAACAATGCATTGCATGTTCATCAGGGCGCAGACTGTGGCGGTTGCCACACCGTGCTGTCCTGCTCCGGTTTCGGCGATGATACGGGTTTTTCCCATCCGTTTGGCCAGTAGTATCTGACCGATGGCGTTGTTGATTTTGTGTGCGCCGGTGTGATTCAAATCTTCACGTTTCAGATAGATTCTGCAACCATATTTCTCGCTTAGCCGGTTTGCCAGGTAAAGAGGTGAAGGGCGTCCCACATAGTCACGCAGTAACTGATGGAATTCTTTTTTGAAGTCTTCACTTTCCAATACCCCGGAATAGGCATTTTTTAGTTCTTCCACACAGCGGTGAAGGATTTCGGGAATGTATGCCCCGCCAAATTCGCCATAATAGCCTTCGTTGTTTACCTGATAAGTTTTCATTGTTATTCTGTATTTAAATCTTAATTATTTAATTGGTATTTACGAAAAAAGGCCTGTCGTAAGTACGACAGGCCTTCAATTTGAATATCCTTTTAGAATGTTAGGTATATATACACGGTCTGGTTCCCTTACGACTTTTTAAGTTGCAAGAGGCGCCACCAATATGTATTTACCAATATTCTGTTCATGATTTCTGTTTTTATTTCGGGGCAAATGTAAGCGTTTTGTTTGAAACTCCAAAGAAAAACTTACTTTTTTTTCTATTTATTTGCAGCTTCATGCATTTTCCCTTTTACTTCTTCCACTTTTTCTCCTACTTTGTCGGCTACTTCACTACCTACACGTTCCGCTTTATGTTTGGCGTGATGGGCAAAGTCCATAGCATCTTCTTGTAAATCCTGGATGGCGTCATACACATCTCTTTTTAATTTACGACCTTTGCTGCTGTGTGCAAAACAACTTATTGCACTGCCGACCAACGCTCCTAGTGCCAGTCCGGCGAAAAATTTTCCGTTACTCATAATTTTATTCAATTTAAATTGGTTTTCTCAATGAACATTCCGGGGGTGTGAATGGTTTTTAGTAAATCAGTTAATAAATCATTAAAAACAAGCGTATGAAACGTAAACTTTGGATAAGAATAGGTGCCGTGCTGTTGGCAGGATTGTTGTTGTGGTGGCTCTTTTGGGCTATCTTGATTGATGAAGACGAGAATGAACAAAATCTGCCTGAAACGGAACAAATAGATTGATTTTCATTTCCAGTCAGTTTTGGATAATGTGTCAATGTGTCAATTTGCTAATGTACTAATTTGCTAATTTGTCAATATGCCAATAGCCATGCGGAACCGAGCACAGCTAATTGGCACATTAGCATATTGACACATTGACAAATTATTCATCAATTTCTGCATTCTATTCGTCCTTATCTCGGAAATAATCTGTATATTCGCTTCATTAATAAATTAGATATAATTAGCTTATGAAAACTATGAATTATTCTATAATCAGATGTATCTGCGCATTGGTTATCGGGGTGTTGCTGGTGGCTTGGCCCGAGGCTGCCATTCTTTATTTGGTGATAACGATCGGCGTGCTGTTCTTGGTTCCGGGGCTTTTTTCAGTGTTCGGATACCTCACTCGCGGCAAGCAGGCGGGAGGCACGTTCCCCATTGCAGGGCTGGGTAGTCTGTTGTTCGGATTGTGGCTGATGATTATGCCGGCTTTTTTTGTAGGTATCCTGATGTATGTGTTGGGGGCTATCTTGGTACTGGCAGGGATCAGTCAGATTGTAAACCTGTCCGCTGCACGTAACTGGACAGTCGTACCGGGGGCTTTCTATGTAGTGCCTGTCCTGGTGCTGATAGCAGGTATCGTGGTCTTGTTCAATCCGTTTACTGCGGCTACCGTTCCATTTATTATTTTAGGGGTGAGCAGTATTGTTTATGGTATTTCCGATTTGGTCAATATCATTCGTTTCCGTCAGAAGAAAGATGCGGGAATGCCGGAAATAGAAGACGTCACTCCCATAGAAGAAATAAAAGACTGACACAAATAACACCTGTTCCTATGAAAACACGATTGAACATTCTATTGATCTTTTTAATTTTACTTGCGGCTGTAAGCTGTAAAGGTACCTCTTCTCCTGCTGCAAAGTCTGAAGCAGACGAATATGCCGGTGGATGTGAAGGGGAAAAGGCGAAAGCCATTTTGTGGGTGGATTACAAAAAAGAACGTAAAATAGCGGACGGAACGCCCATAAAGACAGTAAAAGTATATGCGGAAGTTTATGCCGATGGCAGTCTGAAAGTACTTTCTTTCTGTAAAAAGCAACCCATGAAGGTGGAGAATTATCTGCTGAAACGAGTGGAAGTCTACCGAATCAGGAAAGAAATATTTGAAGAAAAGTATCTGGAACCGGGGGAACAGTATTTACAGTTGCGGTATCTTCCGGGAGAAGTGAAATAATACTTGTTCGGACTGATTGAAATTCATAGAAAAAAGATTTTTGTTTCTTTTATATTTCATATCTTTGTGTCACACAAATTGTTAGAAATATGAAGAAACAACTTTTTTTGTCCTGCGCCCTTTGCTGGGCTTTGATGGCAGGTGCCGAAACGATTGACATTACTACATTCCGCTATGCCGGACCTTATGCCGTACAGATGCCCTTCCGGGTAGACAGCATAGATGTGAATTCAAAGACTTTTTTACCCGACCGTTTGCTGGATACACCTCTTTCCATAGACGTATGGCAGCAGGGAACTTCATTTACAGGAGAGGTGTTGCCGGGCAGTGAATCGGGCTATGCCTTACATATGGTGAGTTTTGTATTGGAGAATACCCGCTATGCCACTGCCAAACTGAAGATAGACGGCCTGAAAAAATACCAGCTCTTTGTAGACGGGAAAAAGCATGCAGAAACTGATCTCACTCTGGAGCCCGCCACTCATCCTGTAGTGATTAAATATCTTTCTGAAGCCGGAAAGAAAGACTCCCTGAGGTTGAGTATAGATACGGAAAAGAAGGGAAATATTTCCCTTAAACAAGATGGTAAGAGGCTGTACACCCTGGCTGATGTATTGCATGGAACGCGTTTTGCCGGAGTGGAGGTGTCACCCGACGGCAAATACCTGATTACAAATTATCGTACTACCCGTGTAGGAGGACAGTCGGGGAGCAGTACACGCATAACAGAACTCGCGACCGGCAAGGTTTTGACAGAACGCACTGAAAATATGCAATGGATGCCGCGTTTCAATCGCTATTATTACACCCGTACAGGCGTTGACGGCAGGCAACTGATTGTTGTAGATCCGGCTACAGGAATGGAAACCGTTCTGGTGGATAAATTGCCCGACGGTTATTTTCAATTTGCTCCTACGGAAGATTATCTGCTTTTCACCTTGACTCAAAAAGGGCCGGAAGAACGCAAGGAAATTTATGAAGTATTGGAGCCGGACGACCGTCAGCCGGGATGGAGAAACCGCTCGTATCTGGCTAAATATGACCTGAAGACCGGATTATTGCAACCGCTGACTTTCGGCTATCACAATGTATGGGCGGCCGATATCTCCAATGACGGCCGATATGTCTTACTGATGACCAGTCAAAGCCGTCTGACCCAACGCCCCACCACTTTGTTTTCCCTTTATCGGCTGGACGTACAGACTTTGCAGGCAGAGCAACTGATAGATAAGGACGGTTTTATCAGCGGAGCCCGTTTTTCACCTGACGGAACACAAGTCTTGGTATCCGGTTCGCCTGAATCACTGAACGGAATAGGGAAGAATGTCAGGGAGGGGCAGACTCCGAGTATGACGGACGGTCAGCTTTATCTGCTGAATATGGCTGATAAGAAAGTGACTCCGTTGACAAAAGACTTTCATCCCAGCGTACAGCGAGCAGTATGGCATAAGGCCGACGGACAAGTGTATTTTACAGCCGAGAACCGGGATTGTTACAGCTTGTACCGGATGAATCCGGTTAATGGGACGATCCGGCAACTGGAGGTCCCGGAGGATCTGGTCAGTTCATTCTCATTGGCGCAGACTGCTCCTGTCATGGCTTGCTATGGGCAGAGTGCTTCAAATTCCGACCGCTTGTACACTTTGAATACGAAGAATTTGAAATCTTCCCTGCTGGAAGATTTGAGTAAAGATATCCTGAAAGAGGTAGAACTGGGTGAATGCAAAGCCTGGAGTTTTACTAATTCGCGTGGTGATACTATTTATGGTCGCTACTATCTGCCGCCTCATTTTGACGCGGGCAGGAAATATCCCATGATTGTGAATTATTATGGTGGTTGCAGTCCTGTAAGCCGTAACTTCGAGAGCCGTTATCCGCATCATGCTCATGCTGCATTGGGATATGTAGTCTATGTGATAGAACCTAGCGGAGCGACCGGTTTCGGACAGGAGTTTTCTGCCCGTCACGTCAATACTGCGGGTGAAGGCGTGGCACAGGATATTATAGAAGGTACCAAGCAATTTTGCAAA
Source organism: Bacteroidaceae bacterium (assembly GCA_963651205.1). Classification (GTDB taxonomy): domain Bacteria; phylum Bacteroidota; class Bacteroidia; order Bacteroidales; family Bacteroidaceae; genus Phocaeicola. The sequence goes on along the minus strand of CAVJPC010000240.1, from coordinate 11,936 downwards.
GAGCATACTTTTGTCAATGACCGGAAGATAGGCTGTATCGGTGCTTCTTATGGTGGTTTTATGACACAATATCTGCAAACGCAGACTGATATTTTTGCAGCAGCCATTTCTCATGCAGGTATCAGTGACCACACCAGTTATTGGGGAGAAGGATATTGGGGCTATTCTTATAGCGAAGTGTCTATGGCAAACAGTTATCCGTGGAGCAATCCTGATCTTTTCGTGAAGCAAAGCCCGTTATTCAATGCGGACAAGATTCACACACCTTTACTGTTCCTGCATGGTGATGCTGATACCAATGTTCCGGTGGGAGAAAGTATCCAAATGTTTACCGCGCTGAAACTTTTGGGAAGAGAAACAGCTTTCGTGGCAGTGACAGGACAGGATCATCATATATTGGATTACGACAAACGCATCCAATGGCAGAATACGATCTTTGCCTGGTTTGCCAAGTGGTTGCAGGATGATGCAACTTGGTGGAATGCTATCTATAAGCCGAAGAGTCTGTAGTTTCCATGTAATCCGTGCCTAAAAGAGAGCACAAGATGAATTATTAATGACCCCTGAATAGTTATTTTTTGGGCCACGCCTCAAACAATCGAGACGTGGCCCTCAGTTTATTTAGGGCCAGCCCTAAATAGATTGTGGCCTGGCCCTAAATTTCATTCCTTCAGTAAAGTGATATTTTATGGCGTGGCCCGCAATTCGGTAAGACGTTGTTCTAAATACATTATAATACCGTTAATAAATAGTTGGGGCATAGACATCTTTGTATCTTCCTACAGCAGAGAGCCTGGAATTCTTTGCTTTTTATACTTCTCACGGTCAGTTTTGTGTATTACCGTACGGTTATGAACCGTCTATTTTCACAAATCAAGCATTATTCGGCTTTGAAGATGCGGAAAGTGAATCAATAGATTGACTTAAAGAATACCATCTTAAAAAAGATACATATGATCGTGTTGCTGCTGATTTACCTATTAGAATCTTAGTTGGGCATAAGGGTACGGGTAAATCTGCATTGTTTAAAGTTGCAATGTCTGAAGAACAAGAAAAGGGAAATCTTCCTATACTTATAAAACCAGATGATATAGCTGAATTAGGTAAAGATAATGAGAATTTTTTATTGAGGATTAGCAATGGAAATATGGATTAACAAAAATAATTGGTGAAAAAGTTTTCTTTGGATTTGGATTGCTTGATGGCTCAATCCTTTCTAAATTAACAAAATTTGGACTGAAACTATCTAATTACATTTATGAAACTGTTTCTAATGTGAAAAACAATGTAGATTTGTTGGAATCTCAGCAATTACTTGTGTCTAATTTTTTATCTAAACGAAAAATTGTTGTATACATTGATGACCTTGATAGAGGCTGGGAAGGTAAACCTGATGATATTAGTAGAATATCTGCATTACTGAATTCTGTCCGAGATTTAGCTAATGAGAATGTAGGTATTTCATTCAAAGTTTCTTTGCGTTCTGATGTTTATTATTTAGTTCGCACTTCTGATGAATCAACGGATAAGATTGAAAGTTCCGTTGTTTGGTGTGAATGGTCGAATCATGGAATATTAGTTTTATTAGTAAAAAGGATCTTGACTTTTTTCGATATTCCCGCTGACTATGATAATTTATTAAAAACAGATCAATTCTATCTTAGTCAACACCTTGATCGAGTATTCGAACGAAGATTTCAAGGAAGAGGAAAGTGGTCAGACACATATACATATTAAGTGCTTATGTCTATGATTAGAAAGCGCCCCCGAGACTTGGTTAAATTATGTTCCCTCTCAGCTCAGAATGCAAAAAGAAATAATTCGCCAATAATTAGGACGGAAAATTTACAAGCTATATTCGAAGAATATTCACAGGGGAGAATTCAAGGCACAATCAATGAATTTCGTTCTGAGTTACCAAGTATTGAGAAACTCATTTTTGGAATGAAACCGACACGAAAACAAAAACAATCAGGTAATGGCTATGTATACACTACGCAAGAACTCAACACCAAGATTATAAATATTTCACAGAATCACAAAATAATATTTAAAAATGGTCGGGCCGCAGAACCCAAAATATAGCTCAGTTTTGTTTGAGATAAACTTTCTAACTGCACGTAAAGAATTGGATAATGGAGAAATTCAGCGTAAATATTTTGAGGAAAATCGTTTTTTAAGTTCGGATTTTGTTGATTTTGGTTATGACTGGGAAATACATCCTGCTTTTAGATGGGCATAAGAATAAAAAACGGAAAGGGATTGATTTCTCTTCCGTTTTTATTCTTGTGAACCCTCGTTTGTTACTTGTGGAAATTCAGACAATACTCCTCCTTATATACGTTTGTGTTCTGGGACAATGCACAAGGCATTTCAAACAGGTGCTGCATCCGTGTATGTTAACGATTTCATCTCTAGAAACAGATCTACTCCAAATTCTGCCTTTAAGGACTTTTCTCTCGCAGATATCGACACAAGTAATGCAATTTCCGCATTTTGGAGATAGAGGTTCATGCAATACCGTTTCCAGTGGAGCATCAGTCAAAACCGTGCCGAGACATTGTGCTGCGCCATATTCAGGGGTAATCAACAGGTTGTTTTTCCCAATCCATCCTAATCCGCCAAGTAGGGCAACCGTTTTATGAGGTAATACCGATGCTTTTGTTTCAAAATCGAATACGCCGTCGGCCAATAATCCCGTATCCGATTGCGATACCGCTTTATAACCCTTCCCGGTAATGAACCTGGCCAGTTCGTCTGCTATTTCTCCCGCCTTATGTTCGGTTTGCGAATATTCATCATCGTCGAAATTGTAATTATCCGCTATCCGTGCTTGTACGTAGTCGGGAATATTAAATACCGTTTTAAGATATTCTGCGGTGAGCGGAAGCGCAAAAACAATGGCGTTCGGGAGTTGTCTGTTTTGCTTTTCGTCCAAATGCGATATGCCGACAAAGCGAATCAGTGCTGCTCCATGATTTTTTAATTCATATTCTATTTCTTGGTTTAAATATTTCATGTTTCTTTTTTTGTAATAGGGACATAAATAGCTGTTATAAGCTCCGAAGCCGGAGTTTTTTCGGGAGTGTTGATGTAAGTCTCAAAGGTGAACTGTTCCCGCAGGGTATAATCGCTTGTCGGCAACCAGTCGAGGTAAATATGGCGGTACACCTTATTCAGTTCATGATAAAACCCTTTGAAACGAAAGATTGCATATTCTCCCGCATGAATCTCATAAACGCCAAAGCCTTTAGGTGTTTCAAATGATTGCGGCAATGTTACCCCAATCATAAAACGGCTTTGTTCTTCAGGCGTGATATACGGGTAATCGAGAGTCAAGCTCACGTATTTGCATCCTTGTGAAGACAATTCATATTTTTCGGAAAATTGTAGCAACTGCTTCCATAAAACCGAGAAGCTATGACCGACATTATTTGTTCTTTCCCATTTCAAGTATGCAATCCGGATGCCTGGTATTTTTTCAATACTTGGTTCTATCCGCATCGGATTCTTCCTCTCGGGACGGACGTTTGAATGCCTTTTACGAAATTCCGGAATGGAACAATTGAAATACCTCTTGAATGCCCTCGAAAGAGTATGCTTGTTCTGATAATTGATTTGACCGAGAAGTTGTGGGACACTCACATCCGTTGTTATTAGCTTGAATGCAATGTACTCTAGTCGCAGCCGTTGAATGTACATTCCCATATTTTCGCCGCAAACTGCCTTGAAAAGCTTGCGGAAATAATATTTGGAGCTACCTGCAACCTGCGATAGCTTGTCGGAATCGAGGTTGTCAAACAAATGGCGGTTGATATATTCCTGGACTCTTATAATTAAATCATACTGCACATGAGCCGTATTGATCTTTTGTTTCCACCTCTTGATATTCGGAAGTCGTTTGGACATTTCCGCTCTCAACTCTTCCGAAGTGAGATTGACTCCTGTCTCTTTATAATATTCTTCAGGGAAAAGCCCCCAAAGGTAAATGAGATAATCCATTGAGAAATCATAGAGTTTAACCCCGTTATGCAAGCAATAGTCGCAATATTCCGTATTCTGGTTTGCCTCGAGATTTGTATAATCTATATCTAAAGGTATTCCACACGTCTGGCAATATTTTGTTTCAGCATTGGTTTTCATAAGTTTCCTGTTGTTTGGGCGCAAAGTTAACCAATAGATTGTGCTAAAGGTTACCATAAATAGCCTTCTTTTAAAAGAAAATAGGGAATGTCTTAATAATTATAGATTCAATACGTTACATATAGTATAGTAATGGGTGTTATGTTTTCATTAGTGCAAATTTTCTTTCTGTTAGGGTCCTGTTTAATAATTTAAAGGTACCCATCTTGCATGGGTGCTCGACCGGCCAGCTACCTGGGAACATCATAATCGTCCGGCAATAGCGCTGAATTTTCGTTTGGGATTGCCTGCACAAGAGTCTTTGGCTGTAAAGATAATAAATGGAATGAATCTGATGGTGGAGTATGATGCAAGGACTTGCAATGCAGGCGTTGGATATAGCTTTTGGAAAGATTATATTAATCTTATAGCAGAACTGAATGACGGGAAATATTTCTCAGGCGGTCTTGTCTTTAAAATGCATTTGAAATGAGTATTTTCTCCGTTCTTATTTTTACTTCTTTTTTAGAGGTAATCTTGTTAATGCGAAGAGAAGTTGTTATCTTCACATTAACAATCCATTTAAGAAAAAGAGAATGATGAAATATCCCATTGGTATACAGAGCTTTGATCAAATAATAGAAGGAGGCTGGGTTTATGTAGATAAGACGGACTTGGTTTATCGTTTGGTTACGACGACCAAGACTTGTTTTCTTAGTCGTCCTCGTCGTTTTGGAAAGAGCTTACTGGTAAGTACTTTGGATGCCTACTTCAAGGGACGCAAAGAGCTGTTTGATGGTTTGGAGATAGCGAAGTTGGAGAAAGACTGGCATCAGTATCCTGTGTTCAAGATAGATTTCAACGGCGTTAACTTTACGGAAAAAGGAAACTTGGAAGCTACCATAGAATATTATCTTGCCAACTGGGAGAAAATCTATGGAGAGACTCCCCGTGAGGTTCCTATGGGGAAGCGGTTCGAACAAATACTTTCTCGAGCCTATCAGCAAACGGGGCATCGTGCCGTGGTGCTGGTAGATGAATATGACAAACCTATTCTCGATGCATTGGATACTCCTCTGGAAGACGTCAACCGCGAAATTTTGAAAGCTTTTTATTCCACCTTTAAAGGGGCTGATGAATACTTGAGGTTTGTGTTGCTTACCGGAGTGACAAAATTCTCGCAAGCCAGTGTGTTCAGCGGGTTCAACCATCCTAAAGATATAAGCATGGACAACCATTATGAAGCATTGTGTGGTGTGACTCAGGTGGAATTGGAACATTATTTTGCAGAACCTATTGCAAATTTGGCTGAAAAGTTTAACTATACGGTTGAGGAAATGAAAGAAGTGCTCAAAATGCAATACGATGGCTATCATTTTGGCAGCGGCTTGCTTGGTGTCTATAATCCTTTCAGCCTTCTCAATGCCTTTTATATGAACGATATCCGCGACTATTGTTTGCATCAGGTACTCCTACTTATTTGGTCAAGCTTCTGCGGCATAACCACGAGCAAATGGATGAATTGACCGGGCGTTACTATGATCCTTCGATGTTTGTCGATTATAAAGCAGATGTGGAAAAACCGCTGCCTATGATTTATCAAAGCGGCTATCTGACTATCAAGGAATATGATCCCCGGAGGAACCGTTACCTGTTGGACTTTCCAAATAATGAGGTTAAAAAGGGATTTCTGACCATGGTGGCAGCCAATTATTTCAAGCCCAAAGAGTTTGACGTTTCCAACTGGATTGTAGATGCCGTCATTTTACTCGAGGAAGGGGAAACTACGGCTTTTTGTACAGCTTTAACTTCTTTCCTTGCGGATATACCTTATAATTCTCATGGCTCGATAAAGACGGTTGAGGCTACAGAAAAACATTTTCAATATACTTTCTATCTGATTCTTCGTTTGCTTGGGGTATATTGCCAGTTGCATGTGGAGAAAACTCAGGCAAGAGGACGGGTGGACTGTATTTTGGAAACTAAGGATTATGTGTATATATTTGAGTTTAAACTGGATGGTACGGCTGCTGAAGCCTTGCAACAGATTGAGGAAAAAGGATATGCCACCCCTTACCTTACCGATACACGCAGAGTGACAGGTGTTGGAATCAGTTTCTCGTCGGTAACTATGACCGTGGAAGAATGGGAGGAAAAGATATGGTAATTGAACTGAGATAAAAATAATAGTATAAAAAAGTAATGCCTCAAAACGGAATCATCACGATCCGGATTGAGGCATTCTTCGTTTATGATATTTGGGATATAAACTGCTTATGCTTTAAAATTGTGTGCGATTTTTTTATATCCATATACGGCACGGTTACCCAATTCTTCTTCAATGCGGAGTAATTGGTTATATTTTGCCATACGGTCGCTACGGCTCAGTGAACCGGTCTTAATCTGTCCGCTGTTGGTAGCTACGGCGATGTCCGCAATGGTAGCATCTTCCGTTTCACCGGAACGGTGGCTGGTCACAGTGGTATAGCCGTTACGTTGGGCCATTTCGATAGCATCCAACGTTTCAGTCAAAGAACCGATCTGATTTACTTTTACCAGAATAGAGTTTGCGCAACCTTCACTGATTCCTTTCTCCAGGAATTTAACATTGGTAACGAACAAGTCATCGCCTACTAACTGACAGCGGTTGCCCAGACGTTCGGTCAGCATACGCCATCCTTCCCAATCATTTTCTGCCATACCATCCTCTATAGAGTCAATGGGGTAGTCCCAACTCAGTTTTTCCAGATAAGCAACCTGTTCGGATGCACTGCGTTTTTCACCTTTGGCACCTTCAAATTTGGTATAGTCATAGATGCCGTCATGGTAAAATTCGGAGGAAGCACAATCCAGACCGATAGTGATATGTTTGAACGGTTCGTATCCGGCAGCTTCGATAGCAGCAAGGATGCAATTCAATGCATCTTCCGTACCATCCAGTGCAGGGGCAAAACCGCCTTCATCGCCTACGGCTGTACTCAGTCCGCGCTTTTTCAATACTACTTTCAATGCATGGAATACTTCAGCACCCATACGCAATGCTTCACGGAAAGATTTAGCACCTACAGGACGGATCATAAATTCCTGAAAAGCGATTGGAGCATCGCTGTGCGAGCCTCCGTTGATGATATTCATCATCGGGACAGGCATGATATAGGTATTTGTTCCACCGATGTATCTGTACAGAGGAATATCCAGATAACTGGCGGCAGCCTTTGCCACAGCCAGAGATACACCCAGGATAGCGTTTGCACCCAACTTTGATTTAGTGGGGGTTCCATCCAAGGCAAGCATGGCCATGTCTATACCGCGCTGGTCCAGAGAGTCCATTCCCTTTAATGCCGGAGCAATGAGGGTATTTATATTTTCAACTGCTTTCAATACGCCTTTGCCTCCGTAACGGGTTTTGTCTCCGTCACGCAGTTCTAATGCCTCGTGTTCACCGGTTGATGCACCCGATGGGACAGAGGCACGGCCCATGATACCTGATTCCAATATGACATCTACTTCCACTGTGGGATTACCACGTGAATCCAAAATCTCTCTTCCTTTAATCTCTGCAATTTTCATATAGTTCTAATTTTTATATATTTAAGTGGTTTTATAGTTATAACAATGGAAATAGGGAATTTGTTGAGGGGGGATAGAAAAAGTAATACTTCGGTAAGTTTTTACCGAAACTTTAGAATTAGACATCGAACCGATTAAAGCTGGTTTGATAACACCAAAGAGATATGGCTTGGAACTTGCTACAAAATTCAATGAAACTTGGAGCAAGATTCAATGGAGTTTGGTACAAGATTCAATGGAGCTTGGAGCAGGGTGCGATGGCAACTTGGGGCGGATTTAATGGAGCTGGGTGCGAAGGCCAATGGAGCAGGCTGCGAAGGCTGATGGAGCAGGGTGCGAAGGTCAATGGAGCAGGGTGCGAAGGTCAATGGAGCAGGGTGCAATAATACGTACGTCCCGGACTATGTTAATGGAAAAATAGCAGAAAATGACTTTTATTTCTTCTTATAGAGAGTACAGACGTCTTTTTTTTTCGTCTCCCATTAATAAAAGCTAGATGTAAACATGAAAATAAAATGGATAGTAGGGGGCTTGCTATGGGCAAGTTTTAGCTTGCAAGCTGCCGCACAGGAATACAAATTATGGTACGATGAACCGGCACAAGTCTGGACTGAAGCACTTCCGTTGGGTAACGGACGGCTGGGAGCGATGGTGTTCGGCAATCCCGGCGTGGAGCATATCCAGTTGAATGAAGAGACAATCTGGGCGGGACGTCCCAATAACAATGCCAACCCCAATGCCTTGGAATATATCCCCAAGGTACGCCAGTTGGTGTTCGAGGGAAAATACCTTGAAGCACAAACGCTGGCTACCGAAAAAGTAATGGCAAAGACCAATAGCGGTATGCCTTATCAGTCATTCGGCGATCTGCATGTCTCTTTTCCGGGACATACGCGTTATTCTGATTATTATCGGGAATTGAGTTTGGACTCGGCACGCACCCTGGTACGCTATAAAGTGGACGGGGTAACTTATCAGCGCGAGACTTTGACTTCCTTTGCAGACCAGGTGGTCATGGTACGCCTCACAGCCAGCCAGCCCGGAAAAATTACTTGTAGCGCCAATCTCACCACTCCGCATCAGGATGTGATGATTGCGACAGAAGGAGAGGATGTCACTCTCTCGGGTGTCTCTTCTTGGCACGAAGGATTGAAGGGAAAAGTGGAATTTCAGGGAAGAATGACTGCGCGTACCCAAGGTGGAACCCGGTCTTGCCGTGATGGGGTATTGAGCATTGAAGGAGCTGATGAAGCGGTGATTTATGTTTCCATTGCGACCAACTTCAATAAATACAAGGATATAACAGGTAACCAGGTGGAACGTGCCAGGAACTATCTGCACAAAGCTATAGCCAAAGATTATCAAACCTCGAAACAAGCGCACATCAATTTCTTCAAGCAATATATGGACCGTGTATCTCTGGATTTGGGAATGGATAAATATGCTGATGTGACTACCGACATGCGTGTACAGAACTTCAAGGAAACGCATGATGATTATCTGGTGGCGACTTACTTCCGTTTCGGGCGCTATCTGCTGATCTGTTCTTCGCAGCCGGGCGGACAGCCTGCTAATCTGCAAGGTATCTGGAATGACAAACTGTTTCCTTCCTGGGACAGCAAATACACCTGCAACATCAATCTGGAAATGAATTACTGGCCGGCCGAAGTGACCAACCTCACCGAACTGCATGAACCTTTGATGCGGTTGATTCGTGAAGTGAGTGAAACAGGACGTGAATCGGCAAAGATCATGTACGGGGCAGATGGCTGGGTGCTGCATCATAATACCGATATATGGCGTGTCACCGGAGCCATAGACAAAGCTCCGTCAGGGTTATGGCCTACGGGCGGTGCATGGCTTTGCCGCCATTTGTGGGAACGCTATCTCTATACGGGCGATGTGGAATTTCTCCGTTCTGCCTACCCCATCATGAAAGAGGCAGGCAGGTTTTTTGATGAAATAATGGTGAAAGAACCACTACACAACTGGCTGGTAGTATGCCCCAGCAACTCGCCCGAAAACACGCATGCGGGCAGTAACGGAAAAGCGACCACAGCTGCCGGATGTACATTAGACAACCAGCTGATATTCGATTTGTGGAATCAGATTATCTCTACTGCCCGTCTGCTGGATACGGATACTGAATTTGCTGCTCACCTAGAGCAGCGCCTCAAGGAAATGGCTCCCATGCAGGTGGGCCGCTGGGGACAATTGCAAGAATGGATGATAGACTGGGATGATCCGGAGGATGTGCATCGTCATGTGTCGCACCTGTATGGCTTGTTCCCCAGTAATCAGATTTCTCCTTTCCGTACTCCCGAATTATTTGATGCGGCACGTACTTCGCTGATTCATCGTGGAGATCCGTCCACCGGATGGAGTATGGGATGGAAGGTATGTTTGTGGGCCCGTCTGTTGGATGGTGACCATGCTTATAAACTGATAACCGATCAGTTGACACTGGTGCGCAACGAGAAGAAAAAAGGAGGCACTTATCCCAATTTGTTCGATGCCCATCCACCTTTCCAGATTGATGGAAATTTTGGTTGTACGGCAGGAATTGTAGAGATGCTGATGCAAAGTCATGATGGTTTTATTTATTTACTTCCTGCATTGCCCAGACAATGGAAAGAAGGTAGCGTGAAAGGGATTATAGCCCGTGGTGGTTTTGAACTTGATCTGAACTGGAAGAATGGTAAGGTGAACCGATTGGTTGTAAAATCCCGCAATGGAGGCAATTGCCGTTTGCGTTCTTTGAATCCGTTGTCGGGCAAAGGACTGAAGAAAGCCAAGGGAGAGAACCCCAATGCACTGTATGCTTTACCTGAAATTTTACAACCTGTCATAAATAAAGAAGCAAAATTGAATAAGGTTGAATTGAAAAAAACTTATCTTTATGACCTGGAAACCCAATCAGGCGAAGAATACGTATTGATAGGTAAATAATAGTAAAAAGAAGAAATATGAAAAAAACAGGATTAAACATTATTTGCTCATTGTTGCTGGCAGGTGGAATATGTGCATGTACCGGTACTCCTAAGCAGACAGAAGAAATCAAGTGGAGTGAGCGTATGGCTCAGTCGGAAATGCAGCGTTTCCCGGAGCCTTGGATGATAGAGAAAGCGAAAAAACCGCGTTGGGGATATACCCACGGATTGGTAGTGAAATCAATGTTGGAAGAATGGAAACATACCGGCGACACAGCTTATTATAATTATGCGAAGATATATGCCGACAGTTTGATTGATGCTGATGGAAAGATCAAGACCATGAAATATCTTTCTTTCAATATGGATAATATCAATGCCGGAAAGATTTTATTCGATTTTTACGAAAAGACGGGTGACGAACGCTATAAAATAGCGATGGATACCCTTCGCAAACAACTGACCGAACAGCCTCGTACTAGTGAAGGCGGTTTCTGGCATAAACTGATATATCCGCACCAAATGTGGTTGGACGGTATTTTTATGGGCTCTCCCTATTTGGCACAATATGGTGAAATGTTCAAGGACACCACAGTCAATGCCGATATTGTAAATCAGATCAAACTGATTGCCCGCAAAACATATGACCCCAAGACAGGCTTGTTTTATCATGGATGGGACGAAAGCAAAGAACAAGACTGGGCAAATAAGGAAACCGGTTGTTCTCCCAACTTCTGGAGTCGCAGTATAGGCTGGTATGCCGCTGCTGTGGTGGATGTAATGGACTATATGCCGGCACAGTTCGAAGGGCGTGACAGCATTATGACTATCATCAACACCTTGGCCGATGGGATTGTGAAATATCAGGAACCCGAAACTGGTGTATGGTGGCAGGTGACCGATCAGAATAGCCGTAAAGGAAATTACTTAGAATCTTCTGCTTCCTCCCTGTTTGTGTACTTCCTGTGTAAAGCTGTAAACAAGGGATATGTTCCTGTGGAATACAAAGCGGCCGCAGAGCGTGGCTTTAACGGGCTGATCAAGCAATTTATCAAAGAAGAGCCCGATGGCTCATACACCATCACCAACTGTTGTGCCGTTGCAGGATTGGGTGGCAAAGGAAATCGGGATGGAAGTTTTGCCTATTATGTAGGTGAGCCGGTGATAGAGAATGATCCGAAATCAGTAGGTTCCTTTATTTTGGCGGCTATTGAATATGAGAAGATGAAAAAATAGATTCTTTACATAACCGAATGGTCTTGAATCAATCATTGTTGGAAACCATCCACCGTAGGGGCGGAATGCTTCCGCCCG
>CAVJPC010000239.1:0-73456 GCA_963651205.1 Bacteroidaceae bacterium | reverse complement strand
GGTTCGGGCGGAAGCATTCCGCCCCTACGGTGGATGGTTTCCAACAATGATTGATGCAAAACCATTCAAAAACGAGGCTTTTCTTATACGAAATCACGTTATCCTAAATACCGGGTTAGCCCCAATAGTTCCTAAAAGGAGAAAGAAAATAGCCCCTATAGAGAACATGAATGAAGCGCATATAGAAGTGCGTATATAAGGTACACGTACGTGTGTGGGTGTGGAAAGGCTGCAAGTTTTGCAAGTTTGCAAGTTTCCCTCCATCTCTTGCCCGAACGGAAAACTGAATAAAGTGCTGATACAGCAGAAAAAGAAACCGTTTTTCTTTGCAGATACAAATAAATATAGTAATTTTGTGCCCGATTTAGTCCGCGGAGGTAGAGAAGTGAAGGCAGTGATGCAATCCACCTTACGGAGAAAACCGTTTAATATAATATAAAAATGTACGTAATTGTAGAAATTAACGGTCAGCAGTTCAAAGCTGAAGAAGGCAAAAAACTGTTTGTACACCACATTCAGAATGCTGAAAACGGCGCAACTGTTGAATTTGAAAAAGTATTGTTGGTAGACAACAACGGATCAGTAACTGTAGGCGCTCCTACTATTGAAGGCGCAAAAGTAGTTTGTGAAGTAGTATCTCCGCTGGTAAAAGGCGACAAAGTACTCGTATTCCACAAGAAGAGAAGAAAAGGTCATAGAAAACTGAACGGTCACCGTCAGCAGTTTACAGAGTTAACTATTAAACAAGTTATTGCTTAATCATTTAAAATTTAAGAAGAAATGGCACATAAAAAAGGTGTAGGTAGTTCTAAGAACGGCCGTGAATCAGCAAGCAAGAGATTAGGCGTTAAGATATTTGGTGGACAGGTTTGCAAAGCCGGTAACATCATCGTTCGTCAGAGAGGTACAGAATTCCATCCGGGTGAAAACATTGGTATGGGACGTGACCATACTCTTTTCGCTTTAGTAGATGGTACAGTAAATTTCAAAGTAGGTCGTGACGATAAGAGATCTGTTTCTATCGTTCCTGCTGTAGAAGCATAATCTGTTACACATAAAGAAATGGAAAGGCTCTTCATGATGAAGGGCCTTTTTCTTTTAGTAGACTCTGAAAACCAGAACCTTGCCATTCGTCCGGATAACAAAGCAATCGGATAACGCCTCATTCAAAGTTCCCTGCCACCAGTTTGTAAACACAGACAAAGGATAAGCCAGCCCCTCTGCCGACAGAGCCGTGCTGTTCATATTAAAAATAGAAACTTGCTGACCACAACGGGATTCAAACATACTGTCTTCCTTTATCGGAACAAAGATACCGTAATCTGTCAGCAGACTGACCTCTGCCTGCTCCATATAATCCGCCAGCAAACTGATATTCCCAATCGTATGATCCTCTCTTTTTCCCGTAGCCCCCATTATGGTGATATTCGTTCTTCCCTGTGACAAGCAAAAACGAAACGCCTTGCTCAGATCATTCGTGTCCTGCTCCGCCTCACTATGAATCAAGGAAGCATACCGCTCCTTAATCTCCGGCAACAAAGAATCACCATCACCCACAATGGCTTGCGGTACTCTGCCCGAACGGATATAGGCATTCGCCGCTCCGTCACAACAAACCACATAAGGACACCGCTCCAGCCATTTCAAAGGCAACAGACGGGATGGAAAATCCCCATCGGCCAGAATAATGGTTTCCGGCACATCCGGTTCTACCGGTAATTTATATTTTTTCATCAGCTGAATTCATTAACTGCTTCCACTTCAAATAGCCGAAAAAGGCGATTACCGCATACAGTCCGTACAAAAAAGAAGTGAAATACAAATCTTTATAAATATAGAGTCCGCAAGAAACCACATCGACCACCAGCCATACCAGCCATTGCTCCACATATTTGTGGGCAAGCATCCACATGGCGATAATGCTCAGTGCGGTTGTAAAACTATCCCACCAGGGCACTGTACTGTCCGTATAAGCTTCGAGAACTTTACCTATCAGCACAAATACCACGCACAGCACCACAAACATAGGCAGTATCACTCTGGACGGGGTGACGGTAATGGGCTTCTCCACTTTGCCCGAAGCATGCCCCAGCCACACCCACCAGCCATAGATCCCTGCCAGTAGATAATAAACGCTGATGCCGGAATCAGCATACAGTCCCGCCTGATAATAGACAATGATGTAAATGGCAGGCATAATGATACTGACCGGCCACAGCCAAATGCTCGCCTTATATTCAAACCACAAATAAAGCAGACCGGTTAAAGTACCCGCTATCTCAAGATAATTCATCTTTCTTACTTTTCATTTTCCAATCCGGATACAAAAGTAACGAATAACTCATACACCTTACCATTTTTTTATCTATCTTTGTCCACTAATTCAAGAAATATCAAAAAGACTGAAAAGATATGCTTACCATTAAACAAATTACAGACAACACGGAAGAAGTAATCCGCGGACTGGAAAAGAAGCACTTTAAAGATGCAAAAGCAACTATAGAACAAGTGCTTGCATTCAATGACAAACGACGTAGCACACAGAACCTATTAGATAAGAACCTGGCAGAGGTGAACTCGCTCTCCAAATCCATCGGCCAGCTGATGAAAGAAGGAAAGAAAGAAGATGCCGAAGCAGCCAAGGCACGTGTAGCCGAAGTCAAAGAAATCAGCAAGACCCTGCAAGCCGAAATGGACAAGGCACAGGAAGACATGAACACCCTGCTTTACACCATTCCCAATATTCCTTACGACGAAGTACCCGAAGGTACAGGCGCCGAAGACAATGTGGTGGAAAAGATGGGCGGCATGGAAACCGAGCTTCCGAAAAATGCACTCCCCCACTGGGAACTGGCAAAGAAATATGACTTGATAGATTTTGACCTGGGTGTAAAAATTACAGGGGCAGGTTTCCCAGTATATAAAGGTAAAGGTGCACGTCTGCAACGCGCATTGATCAATTTCTTCCTGGATGAAGCCCGTGCTTCCGGTTATGAGGAAATCATGCCGCCGACGGTCGTAAATGCTGCCTCAGGTTATGGTACAGGACAGCTTCCCGACAAGGAAGGACAGATGTATCATTGCGAAGTGGACGATTTGTATCTGATCCCGACGGCAGAAGTTCCCGTGACCAACATCTATCGCGATGTGATTCTGGACGAAAAGCAATTGCCCGTCAAGAATTGCGCATATACCCAATGTTTCCGTCGCGAAGCCGGTTCTTATGGCAAGGACGTGCGTGGTCTGAACCGCCTGCATGAATTCTCCAAAGTGGAACTGGTACGCATTGACAAACCCGAACATTCCAAACAGTCACATCAGGAAATGCTGGATCATGTAGAAGGCCTGTTGAAAAAACTGGAACTCCCCTATCGTATCCTCCGTCTTTGTGGTGGCGACATGAGTTTCACGTCTGCAATCTGCTTTGACTTCGAAGTTTACTCGGAAGCACAACAACGCTGGCTGGAAGTAAGTTCTGTATCCAACTTCGATACTTATCAGGCCAACCGCTTGAAATGCCGTTACCGTTCTGCCGAGAAGAAGACCGAGTTATGTCACACATTGAACGGTTCTGCACTGGCATTGCCGCGTATCGTTGCCGCATTGCTGGAAAACAACCAGACTCCGGAAGGTATCCGTATCCCCAAAGCACTGGTTCCTTATTGCGGATTTGAAATGATTGACTAAGAGCCGGTTTTAATTTCTATTAGAAGCCGCCGGTTTATTGTCAACCTGAACATTAGTGAAGGATCTGTCAACAGTTACCAGATTCTTCACTAACATTTAGAATGACAATGCTGATAAAAAATAAAACAGGTTTTAAAGACCTGTCAACTTAATCTTGATTACTAACCATTTAACCTATTATTATGAATACTTCACAGAAAAATTTCATGGTACCTCTTGCCTTTGTAGGCATGATGTTTTTTGCAATTGGCTTTGCGCTGGGTATTAACTCATTCCTGATGCCGGTATTGGAACGGTCAATGGAAATGTCGGCCTCGGAGTCCAATCTTCTGCTAGCCGCCACTTTTGTTCCATTCCTTATTTTTGGTATTCCGGCAACCAAATGTATTGAAGCTATCGGTTACAAAAAGACAATGGCTCTTTCATTTATCATATTCGCCATCTCCTTCGGATTATTCATCCAAGCTGCCGCAACAGAATCTATTGCATGGTTCCTCTTTGCTTCATTCATTTGCGGTGCTGCCAACGCCGTTCTTCAGGCTTCTGTAAATCCTTATGTCACCATTCTTGGTCCCATGGAATCTGCGGCAAAGCGTATCTCCATCATGGGTATCTGCAACAAACTGGCGTGGCCTGCCACTACCCTGTTTATCACACTGGTTATCGGCAAAACCATCGACCAAATCAAGATGGAAGACTTATACCAGCCTTTCGGAATCATTATCGGTATCTTTATCATATTAGGAATCATTGCTTTGATGGCTCCGCTTCCCGAAGTGAAAGCTGCCGGAGAGGATGCCACAACAGATGCGGAAGAAGCCGTTGCATGTCCTTATGCGGAAGGCAAGACTTCTATCATGCAGTTTCCCCACCTGTTATTAGGTGTTGTCGCTCTTTTTCTTTACGTAGGCGTGGAAACCATAGCTCTGGCCACCGCAACCGGATATGCCAAAGCATTGGAATTGCCGGGTGACAATTACGGATTCATCCCTTCTATCGGTATGGTAGTGGGTTACATTTGCGGTGCAACTTTAATACCTAAATATCTGAGCCAGGCCACAGCCATGAAGATATGTGCCATCATCGCCATTATCGGCTCTGCACTGGTAGCCATCATGCCTGCTGAAATCTCTATCTATTGCATTTTCTTCATGGCACTGGGATGTTCACTCATGTGGCCTGCATTATGGCCTCTTGCCATGGCCGACCTGGGTAAATTCACCAAATCCGGTTCTTCATTGCTGACTATGGCTATAGCCGGTGGAGCAGTCATGCCTTGGGTACGCGGTGTAGTTCAGGATGCTACCAATTTCCAGACCTCTTATTGGATCTGTGTCCCCTGCTTCCTTTTCATCCTTTATTACGGCATGATAGGATATAAAATCAGAACAAAGAAGTAAGCCCTTTCACACAGAAAGTGGACTTCCACCCGATCAAAAACAATAGCAAATTTATCATTATAGAATCAGCCGCCCCTCACAAAAGGGCGGCTTTTCTTTTGTCTTTAAAAAATATAATCCTACCTTTGCACAAATTATCAATTTGACAATCAACTCAGAAAAACAACTAACTTATAGTATAGCAAAATGAATAAGATTATTTCAAAAGAACATTTCTCGGAAAAGGTTTTTAAACTGGTCATAGAAGCGCCTCTGATTGCCAAGTCGCGTAAAGCCGGACACTTTGTGATTGTCCGTGTCGGCGAAAAGGGAGAACGTATGCCGCTGACTATTGCCGGTGCCGATCCCGTAAAAGGAACTATCACATTGGTAGTACAGGAAGTGGGTCTTTCGTCTACCCGCCTTTGCGAATTGAATGAAGGAGATTACATTACAGACGTTGTAGGCCCGCTGGGTAAAGCAACCCACATTGAAAACTTCGGAACCGTGGTATGTGCCGGAGGTGGTGTAGGTGTTGCTCCGATGCTTCCCATCGTACAGGCTTTGAAAGCTGCCGGCAACCGTGTAATCACCGTATTGGCAGGACGAACCAAAGAACTGATTATCCTTGAAAAAGAAATGCGGGAAAGTTCGGATGAGGTAATCATTATGACAGACGACGGCTCATACGGACGCAAAGGTCTGGTAACCGAAGGTGTGGAAGAAGTGATCAAACGTGAAACGGTCAACAAATGTTTCTCTATCGGTCCTGCCATCATGATGAAATTCGTTTGTCTGCTGACTAAGAAATATGAAATCCCCACAGATGTTTCCCTGAACACCATTATGGTAGATGGAACCGGTATGTGTGGTGCCTGCCGCATCACGGTAGGGGGCAAAACACGCTTCGTATGTGTGGATGGTCCGGAATTTGACGGACATCAGGTGGACTTTGACGAAATGTTGAAACGTATGGGAGCTTTTAAAGATATTGAAAGAGAAGAAATCCACAAACTGGATGCTGAAAAACCTGCTACCTGCGAAGCTACCAAAGAACTGGACGGCCGTGATGCAGAATGGCGTGCAGACCTGCGCAAAGCCATGAAGCCTAAAGAACGTATGGCTGTTCCCCGCGTGAAAATGAACGAACTGGATGCAGAATACCGTTCTCACAGCCGTAAGGAGGAAGTGAATCTGGGTTTGAACGAGGAACAGGCCATTACCGAAGCCAAGCGTTGCCTGGACTGCCCCAACCCGACTTGCATGAACGGATGTCCCGTAGGAATCAATATCCCGAAATTCATTAAAAACATTGAACGCGGTGAATTCCTTGAAGCAGCCAGGACTTTAAAGGAAACCAGTGCATTGCCGGCAGTTTGCGGTCGGGTATGTCCCCAGGAAAAACAATGCGAAGCACAATGTACCCACCTGAAAGCCGGACATGAAGCCGTGGCTATCGGTTATCTGGAGCGCTTTGCCGCCGACTATGAGCGCGAAAGCGGTCAGATATCCGTCCCTGAAGTAGCTGCTAAAAATAATATAAAAGTAGCAGTTATCGGCTCAGGTCCTGCCGGACTTTCATTTGCCGGCGACATGGCAAAACAGGGTTATGATGTCACGGTATTCGAAGCTTTGCATGAAATAGGCGGTGTGTTGAAATATGGTATTCCCGAATTTCGTCTGCCCAACAAGATTGTAGATGTTGAAATCGACAATTTATCCAGAATGGGGGTTCAATTCATAAAAGACTGTATCGTAGGCAAGACCATCAGCGTAGAAGACCTGGAAGCGGAAGGCTTCAAGGGCATATTCGTGGCCTCAGGTGCCGGACTGCCCAACTTCATGAATATTCCGGGTGAAAACTCCATCAATATCATGTCTTCCAATGAATATCTGACTCGTGTGAATCTGATGGATGCCGCCAGTGAAGACTCGGATACTCCCGTAACATTTGGTAAACGTGTGGCTGTTATCGGCGGCGGCAATACGGCTATGGACTCTGTCCGCACAGCACGCCGTCTGGGTGCAGATCGTGCGATGATAATCTACCGCCGTTCCGAAGAAGAAATGCCCGCCCGCCTGGAAGAGGTGAAACATGCCAAAGAAGAAGGAGTAGAATTCCTAACTCTGCATAATCCGATAGAATACATTGCTGATGAAAAAGGCCGTGTAAAACAGGTTATCTTGCAGAAAATGGAACTGGGCGAACCGGATGCTTCCGGCCGTCGCAGTCCCGTAGCTATTCCGGGTGCAACCGAAACCATTGATATTGATATGGCGATAGTCAGTGTAGGCGTTTCTCCTAATCCGATTGTCCCCAGTTCTATCCAGGGACTGGAACTGGGACGCAAAGGAACCATTGCCGTAAATGAACAAATGCAATCATCCATCCCCACCATTTATGCAGGTGGTGATATTGTTCGTGGCGGGGCTACGGTTATCCTTGCAATGGGTGACGGACGCAAGGCTGCCGCCTCCATGCATGCCCAACTGTCACAGAAGTAACAGTAACATTTCCAACAACTTAGCCCGTTATTAAAAATTAACGGGCTATTTTTTTTATTCTCTATCTCATATCCTTAACAAGAACATTCATCTGATATTCGATGCAGCCGACTCATAGATGAAAACAGATTGCGGCGACCGGCTACTCTCCATTCCATTCTTGAAGCCTTGCCCGACCAATTTAAAGAAGTCCGGCAAAGATGTGAATGAAGCCTTTTGTTAACCAAATAATACTTAAAGCATTTACATTATAAACAATTAATAACTCACATTTAACCAGCATTAAATGCACTCAGGCTTACTTTTGTCATCAATTATAATCATAAAGAGAGAACGAATGACCCGGAGGGTAAGTATCAGCATATTATTCTGTACCATCAGTGTACTGACAGCACAAGCACAATGGAGCAAACAGGACTCGATTCGTTTACATGAGTTATTGAACGGAGATGGAGAGCTAAAGATTAACACGGAAGCTGTAAAATCTATCAACTTCGACTTCAAGTCCGATAAAGACAAGATTAAAGGCACTCCCCTCATGTCCGAAGACAAACCGTGGATGAAGTTTCTGAAAGATTTGCCCAAAAACTTTGGCGACACCACGCAATGGGTGCGTCCTAAGTTCGTGCGCCTTAATCCTTACACCCCTTATACCACCTGGCATGAAGATCCGGTCAATGATCCGATTTTCCTGAACAACAGAAAAGACTCTCTGAAAATGTCATGGAAGCTGAAGATCAAACTGATTCCCGGTTTGCAAAACGGCTATGTAGTACTGCCCGCCGGCATGGACCAGACAGTAACACCCAGTAATAATCCGCTGGTAGGGGGACTGGACGCAAACAAGTTCCTGTATGAGTCTTTAAGCAAACGGGGACGTGCCATCCGGCGTAACCGTGAACGTGCCAAGGGCTGGAAAATTTATCAGAACTATGTACCCACCCGTCATGATTCCCTGTTATTTCCTAGAACCAACAAGGCATCCGAGCAAGATGCATTGCCCAAACAAGACTCATTGTTTATTAATAAAGATTCAGTAATTATCAAACAAGACTCATTACTTCTTAAAGACAAAATAAACAGCAAGCACCAGACAGAGAAAAGCCGCTAAATGATTCCATCTTAATTCTGTTTTGAATGCCCAAACAGAAAATAAGGTAAATACAGCCAGGGTAATTACTTCCTGAATTACCTTGAGTTGCATGATATCAAACGGCCCCCCGCTATCTTTGAAACCAAGGCGATTGGCCGGAACTTGAAGACAATACTCAAAAAAAGCAATCGCCCAACTAAACGCAATCACGCCAACCAGCGGAAGTGCGGCAAACCAACTGAACTCCTGTCGCATTTTCAAATGTCCATACCAGGCGAATGTCATAAAGACATTCGAAAAAATCAGCAAGATAACTGAATAAATACCATGAGATAACATATATTCTACTCTATTTTATCGGGAAATATCCCTCTTGTACATTTATCCTACGCTTGATAATTCCATATCAGCGAGCTTTTTTTTCGGAGTGCAAAGATAATGGAAATAATCGAATTAAGCATAATACGGCAAGTTATTACTCTGAGATAGCGGTCATCATGCCTTAAAAAGATCCAAGAAACACTGAACAATCAGCAAAATCCCCTCTATTGTTTTGTAAATCGTTAAGAAGTTTATCAATTCTCTAAACCATGTTATAAAACACGCCTTTTTACTTCCTGAATTTGGAATTTACATCAGAATGCGTACCTTTGTAATGTGTTTTTCATAGTATTAGATTTAAGGTTAACAAAAGGATTGGCTGTCTGGGATAGATAGCCTTTTTTTATACCCTCTACTTACCCTATAAGAATCTCCAATTATCATAAACTTCAAACTTTATTAAATCATTAAACCATTTTCTTTCTCATTTGTAGTATGGTAAACAATAAATAGATTAGATTATGGCAAAAGTTATTGAAAGAAATGTCCCTATTGCAGAGGAAAATGTGACATTATCAGGGCAACCGGCAACAAATATGTTCGAAGATTGGACCGAAGAAATTACTGAAAAAGTTGAAATTCCTCATGAAGGAGAAGATAATAATACCGGAAAAAAGAAAAATCGGAAAAAGTTATTGAAAGAGATGGACCAGATTGTGAAGGATGATATTAAAAATACCAAATCCTGAACATTTGTCCTGAGCCTTTATTATTCCAAACTTAAACCGAAAGAGTTTGTGAGAACAGTTAGAACATAAAAACAGATTGACAGGATATGAAAAATCTGTTTTTATGTTCTCTTTTAAAAAGATATGCCTCGTTTTATTCATTGTCCGCGGCCACAATCTTATTTTATATCCATTTGTTACTTCTCTTCCCCACCCTTATGCTTTGTTTTCCTTGTATAAGTCTTCTTAGAGCGATGTATCCGGTGAACGGCATGAAAACCGGGACCAAGCAACTCCTGTTCAGCCTCCCGGCTTCCTTTCTTTGCCGCCTTCATATAATCGTCGAGGGTAAACCCTTTTTTCTTAACCTTTTTCATACTTCTTGATTTTCTAATTATTTTCTAATTCATACAACCCTTCTGCCTCATAAATCACAAGCAAAAAAGCACTATAGTTATCCACCGCAATTACCTTCCCAAAGATTCCGGAGCACGAAGCTGCCAGAAAGCCACAGCAGCCGCAGCAGCCACATTGAGTGAATCAACCCCGTGTGCCATAGGGATGCGAACCACATAGTCAGCTTCAGCAATTGTTTCGTGGGGAAGACCCTCTCCTTCTGTGCCCATCACAATAGCCAGCCTGGGCTCGACTGCCAAAGAGGGATGGTCTATGGAAATGGAATTGTCCGTCAGTGCCATGGCAGCGGTACGGAATCCCCACTTGCCTAAATCGCGAAGCGTACCGTCCATCCATGTCCACGGCACAAGGAATACCGAACCCATAGATACCCTTACCGAACGGCGGTTCAACGGGTCACAAGAATTGTGTGTCAGCAATACCGAGTCTATCCCCAGCGCTGCTGCCGAACGAAAAATAGCTCCAATATTGGTGGTGTCCACCACACCGTCAATGACTACGATACGCCGCGCATCCCGGCAGACTTCCTCCATATCGGGCAATACAGGGCGACGCAAAGCACATAGCACGCCACGCGTCAGGACATAGCCTGTTAATGTAGCAAGCAACTCTCTGTCACCCGTATAAACAGGTATATCACCACAACGCCTGATAATGTCGCGGGCATCACCGATGATATGCTTATGTTCGCACAAGAGAGCCACAGGTTCGTATCCGGCATCCAGTGCTCTATGAATAACATTCGGACTTTCGGCTATGAACAAACCTTTGCCGGATTCCATTCGCCGACGTAACTGGGCTTCCGTAAGAGTACAGAATACCTCTACTCCGGGGTGAGTCAATGAAGATATCTCGATAACAGGCATATGCTTTTATATTTTTCGGTTCATATCATTCGCTGTTACGGCTATCTTAATCACTCCGTCCAGCCTATTTTCGAAAATACGGTACGCCTCCTCTATCTCGTTCAACGGGAACCGGTGTGTGATAAGCGGAGTCGTGTCTATTTTCCCGTCCTCTATCAAACGAAGAATCTCAGCACAATCACAACCGTCCACGCCACCGGTCTTGAAGGTCAGATTCTTCCCATACATATCCGGCAAAGGAAGAATCTGCGGACGATCATAGAGGGCTACTACAGTAACAATGGCATTGGGGCGGGCACACTCCCATGCCAGACGGAAAGTATCCTCTGTCCCGGCTACTTCCAGCACCACATCTGCACCACCATGACAGCTATTGCGAAGCACAAAATCCTTACAGTCTTCCGGTGTGGTAACCCACACATCCGGATAGTGCTCACGGACAAAACGGATTCTCTCGGGGGACTTTTCACAGACAATAATGCGCCGTGGTTTCTTCAGCATCACGCAGAGTAAAGTACAAATTCCCGTAGGACCAGCACCGATGACAAGCACCGTATCTTCTTCCGTAATCTCCGAAATACGGGCCGCCCAAAAGCCCGTGGCTAGGACATCACCCACAAACAATGCCTGCTCATCGCTCACCGGGTCCGGTATGCGATTCAGCCCCTGGTCAGCAGAAGGCACGCGGACATACTCCGTCTGACCACCGTCAATGCGGCATCCCAAAGCCCAACCGCCATCAGGATCGGTACAGTTGTTTACATACCCGTGCCGGCAGAAAAAACATTCGCCGCAAAAGGTTTCTACATTTACGGTAACCCGGTCGCCCGACTTGACCGAAGTGACATCAGCACCTGTCTGCTCCACAATGCCTACCATCTCGTGCCCCACCGTTATTCCGGGGACAGCACGCGGCACGCTGCCATGCTTGATATGCAGGTCGCTGGTGCAAATGCTGCCTAAAGTGACACGCACAATAGCATCCCGTGAATCTTTCAGTTCAGGCTTCGGCTTTTCTACTAATTCAAATTTTCCTCGTTCAATATAGGTATATGCCAACATGATATTTCCTTTTTTATGATGATTACTTTTCTAACCTGTATCATTTATACTCAGTAGTCAACGGGATAAAATTACGCAAAGATAAGGTATCGATCTGACAAAGTGAATAGTTTTGTTTAAAATCCTTCCAATCCTTCCATCATAGCGGGCCTTCGTTGATATAAAATCCTGAACTCACCCACCCCAAAGTTACCATGATCCAAATATCTATATCATTATCGGAATTTCTATTTTGATAAAAGACCGGCCCATTAAGAAAAGCGGGAAAGTTTTCGCCCGCTTCTTTTACACTCTTCAAAACTTCTTTCTATCTTTGCACGAAAATTCACACCTGCGAAACAGGTCAGCAAAGAAAGAGGATGAAAGAATCAGTACGTTTAGTTCGTTTTGCTATGGTAGGGACACTGAATTATCTTATTACCATGCTGGTAATAGGAATCATGATGACCAGTTTCTCATTCAAAGGGGACTATATAGTGGCAAACATTACGGCATACGTTATTGCCCAGACTCATAATTTTATATGGAGCAAATACTGGATCTTTCCTTCGGGCGATCAGAAAAATACTCTTTGGCAACAAATCCTATTTTTCTGTACCGCTTTTGGAATAGCCTATGGCATACAACTTCTCTTTGTAATACTGATGGTAGAGGTGGCAGGGCTCAATGAATTTCTGGCGCAATTCATTGGCATAGTGATCTATGGAGCCGTAAACTTTATGGCGAATAAGAAAATAACTTTCCGATAAATATATTTCAAGCTTATGGCAGATAATTATATAGAAAGACAATACGAACAATATGAAGCCCGAAAAGCAGCATGGGAAAAGACTCGCAAACAGGGCAGGAAGAAGGCAGTTTCTGCCAAGGTCCAACCGAAAGAACCAACTGAAAATCAAACTATTCCAGTTATGAGAATACATCATATTGCTATCTGGACATTTCGTCTGGAAGAATTAAGAGAGTTTTATATCCGTTTTTTCAACGGAACAAGTAATGAAAAGTACGTCAATCCCCTAAAAGGGTTTGAATCTTATTTCATCTCTTTCGGAAGCGGTCCCGCTTTGGAACTGATGTGCCGGACGGATGTACAGGATACCCCGATAGAAGAAAACAGATTGGGCCTGACGCATCTGGCCTTTGCTTTTGAAAGCCGGGAAGCTGTATTGAAACTTACAGAGCAACTACGCTCCCAAGGCTACACTATTGCCGGAGAACCACGCACATCGGGAGACGGCTATTTTGAAAGCGTCGTATTGGATCCTGATGGAAACCGCATAGAATGCGTTTACAGGCAAGACTAACCCCCAAATGCCGATGGAGAAGCATGAGCATGGTGAAACCGGACACGTTGTTGGAATCAATCTTCCGTTCTTTTAGAAATTCCAAAGCAGCCAACCAAAGGACAATAGCCACCGTTGAGGCAGGGTTTGCCTGCCCGAAGACACCGGGCAAACCGTTTTCGGACGGGCAAACCTCCATTGCTGCCAGACTAAAAGATTAATGGCGTTCCCGTTCACCGTAGGGGCGCATTGAATGCGCCCGACAACACTCCGAGAAGTGTATTTGTGGATGCATTCGGGCGGAAACATTCCGCCCCTACAGTAGGTGGAAACGCCATTTTCCGGTTTAGCGTGGCGGCTATGGGGCAACCCCCGCCCCTACAGCAAAAGGGCTTTTACATACTCCGCCACCACGCTATCCTGAATGACTTCAATCATTTAAAATAGTACAAGAAAATAGCGATACCTTCAAGCGCTTTCTTCGGTTGGTCTTTGATCTCAATCGTAAATTTGATTTCAGCCTTAGCCACACCGCGCAGGTTCTGCAACGAATGAAGACTTGCCACCATGCGGATACTCTGACCGGATAAAACCGCCTGTCCGAATTTCATCTTGTCCATACCATAGTTAATCATCATCTTCAGATTGTTCACTTCTATAATCTGGTTCCACATATGCGGAAGCAAGGAAAGAGTGAGATAGCCATGTACAATAGTACTATGGTAAGGGCTTTCCACTTTAGCGCGTTCCGTATCCACGTGAATCCACTGATGATCCAGCGTGGCATCTGCAAAAAGATTAATACGATCCTGTGACACTTCCACATAGTCAGAAACACCAATCTGCTGACCTATCAATTTCTCAAAATCCTCATACGAATTGATAATTACTTTATTCATCTATTTTTTTGTTTTAAGGGTAATACACTAATTAGAATACAAAAATAAGAAAAAATAGTCCTATATTTGTACCTGATTCACACAAAAACGTCGCAACAAATGAAAGTTATTGAAAGAGAACAACATACCGTAGAACAGATGATCCGAATTTATTGCCGGTACAAGGAAGGTAATAAAGAACTTTGTCCGGCCTGTTTGGAGTTGTTGCAATATGCACATTCCCGCCTGGGGCGTTGCCAGTTTGGTGAAAAGAAAAAGACTTGCCGCCGTTGCCCCATACATTGCTATAAACCGGAAATGAAGAAACGAATGCAGGAGGTGATGCGATATGCAGGCCCGCGGATGATATTTTTCCATCCGATAGCAGCTATCAGACATCTCATTCATAAATAAAGATGGACAGAGCACGTTTTTACGAAGAAATATATAGCATTGTAAAGGAAATTCCTTATGGCAAAGTTTCAACTTATGGAGAAATAGCACGGCTCGCGGGAAAACCTCAATGCTCACGCATAGTGGGGCAAGCCCTATTTCATGCACCCGAAGAACAGCATCTGCCCTGCCATCGGGTAGTAAACAGCCAAGGAAGACTGGCCCCCGACTGGCAGGAACAAAAAGAGTTGCTGGAAAAAGAAGGAGTCATCTTTAAATCCAACGGATGTGTAAATATGTCCGGACACTTATGGAACACTACCGGCAGCGAAGAGGAATAAGCTAAATGGCACAACTCCCTTCACCGGCAAAATCCTTTCCTGTTTTCCCTTTATATTCCGGATGTCTTTCCAGCCATTTCACGGCATAAGAGCAGGTGGCAACGGGTGTCAGATTATTCGCCACTGCATAGTCATAGGCAGCTTTCACTAAAGCAGAGGCTATCCCCCGTCCGCCTATCTCATCGGGTACAATGGTGTGGCGTACATCCAGTCCGCCTTCCGCCAAACGATAATTAAGATGAGCCGTATACCCGTCTACGCTGGTCCGGAACTCAGCTTTTTGCAAATCATGTTCTATATTCATATTTATCAATTTATTCGCACCGACAATATGTATTAGCTCCACAGGTGCAGCGCGGCAATAATTGCTCACTCAGTTCATCCCGATAAAACTCATACAACTCACGGTACATGGTTTCATAAAGTTCGGAAATACGCCGTTCCTGTTCACTTTCATCCCCGAAGGCATTCTGGAACGGATCGGCAAAGGAGAAATGTTTCCAGTTTTTCACCTCCTTGTCAAAATCACGCCGCACCTCCTTTACCTCCTCACAAAGAGTAATCACGTAATCCCATGATTGGTGACAATAAATGTCCACATCACTGGCCTTCTTGCGGGAAAAATCGTATCCGTTCTGCTCCATCACATCGGCCACAGATTGCGGTACCACGCCTCCCGGCAGAACCCCACAAGTAAATATCTTTGTACCACGTCCCAATGAGGACAATATCTCTTGTGCCATGCGGCTACGGCATATATCATTGTTACTTACCAGTAAAATATTCATCATTTATTTCTATTTTTTATGTTTACAGAAAAAACTTATTCACTTCCCTGTCCTATCCCTTCGTCCCTCAGAAAGGAAAAATTGCTCTATGGTAGGGCTCAGATAAGTAAAACCGGTATCGAGTAACCGCCGCGGATGAACTTTCTGTCCTTCAGTCATCACGCTTGCAGCCTCTCCATACAATAGTTTGAAAGCCAGTACAGGTACAGGCAAAAGCCCCCATGCATGATACATTTTTCCCGATACCTCGGCAAAATAATGTTGCGTTATTATTTGAGGAACGGTCAGGTTGTATATGCCGCATGCATCTTTATCCTCCACTAAGAAAACAAGGGCACGGCATAAATCGGTCAATCCGATCCACGGAAAAGCCTGACTTCCATTGCCTATGACAGAAGAAAAACGAAACAACCGCAAGGGCATAAGCATCTGCGGAAGCGCTCCCCCATCCAATGAAAGAACCACGCCGAAACGGGTAATGACCAATCTCGTTTCTTGCGGACATTTTGCGGCCTCCGCTTCCCAATCCCGGCACAAGGCAGCCAGAAATCCCTCTGTCTGCTCTATAGTATATTCATCATATTCCCCATAGGACGGATAATACCCCACGGCAGAAGTGGAAATCATCACTCCGGGTTTGTTCTTCAGTTCATGTAGGGCACGCACCAATTGACGGGTAACTCCTATTCTACTGGTATACAATTCTTTTTTATACGCATCCGTCCAACGATGATTGATGGATGCACCTGCCAGATTTATCACGGCATCGCAACCACTCATAGCCGCCACCAGACGCTGAAAAGAATCTTCCCGTAAAAGCTCTCTTCCCACAGGAACTACCTGATGCCCCCGCTCAACAAGTTTTTGAACGAGATGTTTCCCTATAAATCCGGTTGAACCGCTAATGGCTATCTTCATATCTGTGTATCTTTATTATAAAAAGAACAATCAACCCTGTCACCTTGTTTAAAAAATTCCCTCAAAGTGTAGACTAATATCCGATAACCTGCCCCATTAAGATGCACATCATCAACGGTCAGATCGGGGTTCAGCCTGCCATTCAATAAGAGCCGGTCAAACACATCCAGATATGCAACATCCGTTTCCTCCTCTATCTTCTTTCTGATTTTCGTATTCAGCAAAGCAATAAAACGGTTTACTGCCGTACTGTCCATAAAATCATTTCGTGGAAAAATGCAAAACAAACAGGTACTGACAGAAGGAATGGCACAGACCGCTTTCACATACCTCTCCACGTAATCGTCCATATTCTCTCTGTTCAAGCGATAAATGTCATTGGTCCCGAATTGAATAATCACATGACAATTCGAAACATCCTTATCAAATGCCTCCACATAGTCCAGTCCTTCCCCCGGAACACCATAATTTTGACACTCCCATTTGGGGAAATAAGGTTCAAGCGGCCAGTAAGCAATATGGCTGTTACCGACAAATGCAAATTTGGGCTTCTTCTCCATCTTTAGCTCTTTACCAATCTTCGGGGAGAACCGCTCCAAGAACACCCCAGACAATAGACGATGCTCAAATCAAATCCTTCCATCTCCTCTTCAGGATTCCTGGATATCACCTCCCCCTTGTCCGAAATATAAACTAACAACCTCTCTCCCTGTCCGTTTTTAACGTATAAGCCTGCAATTTTACATTGCGGGCACAATAATTTTCTCATGTCGATTTCTCCTTTTTGTTTAGAATAACAAACAGACATTCAATTTTTCTTATAATTCACCGACAAAAATAGGAAAAAAAAATAGATACGGGACATCTATTCTGAATTTGCAGGATATAAAAAGATTATTGGAAATAAAATGTATATCTTTGTCCGAGAATATAAAAAACCGCAAAATTAAAGTGTAGCTATGGAAATAAAATTCGATAGTGGGAAAGATTACATCACGAAATCTGATCACAAAGAACAAATCATGAAATACCTGTCATGGAAAATTAAGCCTTTTTCCCCTTACCATGAATCTTACGAAATAAACCGTATCCTTAAGATCATCCCTGGTGAAGCCGAAAACATCATGAAAGAGCTGGAAAATGAAAACAAAACATTTCCCTTAATCGTACAAGGTTCCCGAGAAATACAATATATGCTGAAAGCAGATATCCAATTGCAATATCTCATGGATATAAAGAAAAGCATTAAAAAACCTGCCTTCATCAACTCTCTCTATCTCTACCCCCCAAGCAACCGGAGAAATGACGAATGGGTCGTCGCCATCCAGAACTTTGTATTAGGAAAGGATATCAAAGACCAAGTCCCCTCCTATATTGACTCTGAACCGTTACGCTATGTATTAATGTATATGCCGTCTTTTCCCGAATGGATGCCTTTCTTTCAAGAAATACCTACTTATATCATTGACACCCTATTTCATGAATACAAGTATATATGGACCTCCGGACTACTTCATCCCGATATGAATTGTCTGACAAACGGGTATTTCGAAAACGAAAGACTAAAACCGGCAACCCGTGAAAAATACAAACTGGAATTGGCATTCTACCAATATGTACTGCCCGGACGCATCAAGGAAATTCCCGAAAAAATTCCGGCAGATGCTCCCGAAGGGATGTATTACCACGCTATTTACCACCAATACAAAGGAGATATCAGTGAAGCCCTTGAACTGTACTCCCAATCGCTGAAAGGAATGAATTCCAAGACTTTCGACAACACTCTGATCAACTTTCTTTATACCATTGCCTTGATCAACGACTCTACCACCGAGTCAAAAAAAATATTGAAAAGCTTGTTCACGCGTGATTATCCCTCATCGGACATGATGCCCGCACAGTTATTGGCGCACTATGCGATGAATGAAACTATGGATTCGGATATTAATCATATCCTCTATAATTACAACAAACTTCCGCCATTGACCCAAGTGCTGATTATGCTGATTGTCCGCCATTACCGCCTTCATAAAAAAGTAAAGATAAAAATAAGTGATGAAGAGGTGCAACAGCTCATTGAAGCCGACCACCTGAAATTACTACAATTGGAGTGTTCGCAAGATTTCGCCCCTTACACCAAAATGGCTGACCATCTGATTCAAGAAATCGGTTTTTCCCCTTTATTACCTCCTTATCAGAAAGTCAATGAATGGGAAAGAGTCCTTGCATCGTTACTGGAAAAATCAAAAGAACTTCCCCAAAAGGAAAAAGAAAAGAAAAAAAAAGCCGAGTCACAAAGCCGAATCGTTTACCGCATAGATCGATACAACAATATCAATCCTTATTTACAAAAATCCAAAGATGGCATTGTGTGGAGCAAAGGTCGTATCATCTCACTCACCACTTTCCAGCAAGGAATGCCAGAAATGAATGAAATGGATCATGCCTTGACCAGGTATGTCAAGACTCTCTCCGACAGCTGGTCCGATAAAAACCGGATGCGTTTATGCGGTCCCAAGCCCATCATGCAACTGGCAGGATACCCGTTGATATTTTCGGACGAAAAACCGGAAATACAAATTACCATTCAGAAAGAAGAGCCCCAAATCACCGTCACAAAAGCCACCAACGGCTTTACAGTGGAAAGTAATATAAATACGGACAGAATAGAAGGCGCTTATATGATGAAAAGAGAAAAGGAAACGCTTATCAGAATAATAGAACTTTGCAATTACCAGCGGGATATCGTGCTGGCACTGAATCGTGTTTCCAGTTTCCCATTACAGGCAGAGCAACGGCTAACTGAAGTTTTGCAGGAACTAAGCAGAAGCTTCATTATCCATTCTGATTTGCTAAAGTAACGTGAATCACACCCATCTTCGTTAACATTTGCTGTAGGGGCAGGATTTGCCTGCCCGAATACAGAAGGTGAATCGTTTTCGGGCGTCCCCCATAGCTGTCCAGCTATGGAACAAATCACGTCCTTAAAATGGTTGATAACGTTATTGAAAATGAAATACGTAGAAATGCAAATCACGTAAATGACGCAAATTTCACTCTCTTAATTTGTGCCATTTGGGTAATTTTTGTAATTTGCGTTCCCTAAGATATCAAAATATAAAACGAAACATGATACATTTTTTTAAGAAATCCATCTCCTCTATAGAATTGCCCGACAAATTCACTTACCCGTTCCACTATACCCCTCACCCACTTTGCATAATGGCTGCCAAAGAAGTACAAAGCTATCTGACCAATCAGATCCGGTGGCAGGAAGAATTGCAACAAGGAAAAATGTTCGGAGTGCTGATTGTGCAGACCCCGAAAAAAGAGTTAGGTTATCTGGCCGCTTTCTCAGGAATATTGGCAGGCAACAACCGACATTCTTTCTTCGTTCCACCTGTTTATGATTTGTTACAGCCACAGGGATTCTTCAAAATGGAAGAAGACCAAATATCCGCTATCAATGCACGGATAAAAAACTTACAGGAAAACATTCATTATGTGGATTTGCTCCGGCAGATAGAAAAAGAGACAACACAGGCCCGCGAAGAACTGGCAAAAGCAAAAGAAAAATTCAAGACTGCCAAAGAAGCCAGGGAAATACGGCGCAAAACAGGAGCTCCTGACGAAAAAGAACTGGTCGCAATGATACACCAAAGCCAGTTCCAGAAAGCAGAGTTGAAACGTCTGGAACGTACATGGAAAGAAAGAATTGCTTTATTACAAAAGGAAACTGATACTTTCACCACCCAAATAGAAACTATGAAAGCAGAAAGAAAAAAACGTTCTGCGGCTCTGCAACAGAAGTTGTTTGAACAATTCCGGATGCTGAATGCCCTTGGAGAAACGAAAAATTTATGTGACATATTCGAACATACCATACAGAAAGTTCCACCTGCCGGAGCCGGTGAATGTGCCGCTCCCAAATTACTTCAATATGCTTATCTGCATCAATTGAAACCCGTTGCTATGGCCGAATTTTGGTGGGGAAACTCTCCAAAGACGGAAATAAGGCATCATGGATATTACTATCCGGCGTGTAAAGGAAAATGCGAGCCTATTCTAGGACATATGCTGCAAGGGCTGGAAGTGGAAGAAAATCCTCTGCTGGAAAATCGTCATCACGCAACACCCTTGGAAATAGTGTATGAAGACAACTATTTAGTAATAATCAACAAACCGGCAGGAATGCTTTCGGTTCCCGGAAAAGGAGAAATGGACTCGGTTTATCACCGCATAAAGACATTATACCCCGATGCTACAGGTCCTCTGATCGTACATCGGTTGGATATGGCGACTTCCGGTCTGCTATTGGTGGCCAAAAGCAAAGAAGTGCATCAGAACCTACAGGCTCAATTCAAAAACAGGACGATAAAAAAGCGCTATATAGCTCTATTGGATGGCAATATACCATCCAAAGAAGGACTCATAGAACTACCTCTGTGCCTGAATCCTCTTGACAGACCCAGACAAATGGCAGACTATGAGCATGGCAAGCCAGCCACCACACGCTACCAGGTGTTGAACGAACGGGAAGGGCGGACACTCATCGCTTTTTATCCCTTGACAGGACGCACGCATCAACTTCGGGTACACGCGGCCCATCCGGAAGGATTGCATTGTCCCATATGGGGGGATGAACTTTATGGGCGAAAAGCAGACCGACTTTATTTACACGCCGAAAGTCTGGAATTTGTCCATCCTGTTACAGGTGAAATGATTTCAGTAGAGAAAAAAAGTGATTTCAGATAGTTGTTTTAACGGGAATTTATATGCCGTGTTATTTCGGCGCAGAGGAAAAATCCACCCCTGCGGCAGGTATACGTTTTATTCTTCCATACACATACATAAATATTGGATTTTACCACGGAATATATGGGCTTATCAGTGAAATTCAACATTTATTCAAGTGTACGGAGTGTATTATCTCGCTGATGAACATTTTAAAATACCTGCTATTTTACTATTTTTGCGCCCTGATTGATAATCCTCTGCTAAATTTAATTATGCCTGCTGTGGAATTATTCTACAATCGTTGCCCGTTTTCCACACTTTACCAATCAACAAAACACAATGTTAAAGTGTTGATTGTGAATAGGGAAGACATACTGTATTAGTTTGGCACGCTGCTTGTACTCCCACAGATGGCATCTTAAACATTAACAAAACGAAGGTATGAAGCTATTTTTTACACACAGAGAAATTGCGCTGAAGAAGAAAAGGACAGCGCTTGTAGTAATAGGTATCGGACTAATTATCGGGATTTACCTGATTGTCTCTCATCGGCCGGCCAAAGCGCCGGAGCTTCCGGTGGTTGCCATAGCACCGGTCACACAAGACGATGTAGAGATTTATGGCGAGTATGTAGGACGCGTCCGTGCGCAGCAATTTGTAGAGGTACGTGCCCGGGTAGAGGGATATCTGGAACAAATGCTTTTCGCTGAAGGTACGTATGTCACCAAGAATCAGGTGTTGTTTGTCATCAATCAGGACCAATATAGGGCCAAAGCTGACAAGGCACGCGCTCAGTTAAAAAAGGACGAGGCGCAAGCCAAAAAGGCAAAACGTGACTTAGAGCGTATCCGCCCCCTGTATGAACAGAATGCAGCCAGCCAACTGGACTTGGATAATGCTACTGCCGCCTATGAAACCGCGGAAGCATCGGTGGCTATGAGTAGCGCTGATCTGGATCAGGCAGAACAAGAATTAGGTTACACCATTGTCCGTTCTCCCCTTGCCGGACATATCAGTGAGCGCCATGTGGACTTAGGAACATTAGTTGGCCCCGGTGCCAAATCATTGCTTGCCACCGTAGTAAAGAGTGATACAGTATTGGTGGATTTCAGCATGACCGCCCTAGATTATCTGAAGAGTAAGGAACGTAACGTAAACCTGGGACAGAAAGACTCCACCCGTTCCTGGCAACCCAGTGTTACCATCACATTGGCCGACAACACCGTTTATCCATACAAAGGACTGGTAGACTTTGCCGAACCGCAGGTTGATCCGCGCACCGGTACATTCTCCGTCCGTGCCGAAATGCCGAATCCGGAACGGGTATTGCTTCCGGGACAGTTCACCAAAGTAAAACTCCTGCTGGATGTTAGAGAGAAAGCCACGGTAGTTCCATTGAAATCCGTTATCATAGAGAAAGGGGGAGCCTATATTTATGTAATGCGCAAAGATTCTACCGTAGAAAGACGATTCATTGAACTGGGACCCGAATTCCAAAACCAGGTGGTGGTGGAAAGAGGTTTGGCACCCGGAGAGAATATCGTCATAGAAGGATATCACAAGCTGAATCCGGGTATGAAGGTGAAAGTAAGCCCTGTCGTAGAAAGCAAAAAGCCGGAGGAAGAAAAGGATACCATCAGATAATTTCTCACTCCCGAATACGATTTCATCTCCTGCAGGGGCAGATTCAATCCACCCCTACAGAAGGAAAGTTTACGCATTCAAAAAAAACAATAGACATTATGAAAGTTAGTTTCTTTATAGACAGACCGGTATTTTCTGCTGTCATCTCCATATTAATAGTCATTGTCGGTATCATCGGCCTCACGATGCTGCCCATTGACCAATATCCGCAGATTACTCCGCCGGTAGTGAAAATCAGCGCATCCTATCCGGGTGCCAGTGCCCTGACAGTATCACAGGCGGTAGCCACGCCTATAGAACAGGAATTGAACGGTACGCCGGGTATGCTTTACATGGAATCAAACAGTTCCAATTCGGGAGGTTTCTCGGCCACCGTGACTTTTGATATCTCGGCAGATCCCGATCTGGCGGCAGTGGAAATACAGAACCGTATCAAGTTGGCGGAATCACGTCTTCCGGCAGAAGTCATACAGAATGGAATCTCGGTAGAGAAACAGGCGGCCAGCCAGTTGCTGACTCTGTGCCTTACCTCCACCGATCCGAAATTTGATGAAATATACCTCAGTAACTTCGCTACTCTGAACGTGCTGGACCTGATCCGCCGTATCCCCGGCGTGGGACGTGTATCAAACATCGGAAGCCGCTATTACGCCATGCAAATCTGGGTGCAACCCGACAAACTGGCCAATTTCGGCCTGACCGTAGCCGACTTGCAAAACGCACTGAAAGACCAGAACCGCGAATCGGCAGCCGGTGTACTGGGACAACAACCGGTACAGGGATTGGACGTAACCATTCCCATCACTACTCAGGGACGTCTGTCTACCGTAAGCCAGTTTGAGGAAATCGTTGTCCGTGCCAATGCCGATGGTTCCATCATCCGTCTGCGTGATGTGGCACGCATCTCGCTCGAAGCACAATCGTATAACACCGAAAGTGCCATCAACAAAGAGAATGCAGCGGTACTGGCCATCTACATGTTGCCGGGAGCCAACGCTATGGAAGTAGCGAAAAGTGTGAAAGAGGCTATGGAGGAGATCAGCAGGAACTTCCCCGAAGGAATGAGTTACGAGATACCTTTCGATATGACTACGTATATTTCGGAGTCTATTCACGAAGTGTACAAGACGCTGTTCGAAGCTTTAATACTGGTTATCATCGTAGTGTACCTTTCACTCCAGAGCTGGCGTGCAACGATTATTCCGCTAGTTGCCGTACCCATCTCGCTGATCGGTACTTTCGGGTTCATGTTAATTTTCGGGTTCTCGCTCAATATGCTGACCTTGTTGGGACTGGTACTTGCCATCGGTATTGTGGTGGACGATGCCATTGTGGTAGTAGAGAATGTGGAGCGCATCATGGAAGAGGAGAAACTCTCTCCCTATCAGGCTACCAAGAAAGCAATGGAAGGACTTACAGGGGCCATCATCGCCACTTCACTGGTACTGGCTGCGGTATTCGTTCCCGTAAGTTTCCTAGGTGGAATTACAGGACAGCTTTACCGCCAGTTTACGGTAACCATCGTAGTATCCGTATTGCTGTCTACAGTAGTGGCGCTGACGCTGAGCCCCGTCATGTGTTCGCTCATTCTGAAACCGGAAGACCCGAACAAGAAAAAGAATATGGTATTCCGACGCATCAACGAGTGGCTGACTATCGGCAATCATAAGTATGTGGGCCTCATCAAGCATATTGTGAAACACCCGCGCCGAGTACTGAGCGGATTCGGCATGGTGTTGATCGCCATCCTGCTGATCCATCGCATAATCCCCACCAGCTTCCTCCCTATTGAGGACCAGGGCTATTTCAAGATAGAACTGGAATTGCCCGAAGGAGCGACACTGGAACGTACACGCATCGTGACGGAACGCGCGGTGGAATACCTGATGGAAAATCCGGCGGTGGAATATGTGCAGAGCGTGGCAGGAAGCAGTCCGCGTGTGGGAACCAGTCAGGCACGAAGTGAACTGACCGTTATCCTGAAGCCTTGGGAAGAACGTGACTCACAGACCATTGACGATATCATGGCACAGGTGAAAAAGGACCTGTCCCAATACCCCGAATGCAAAGTCTATCTTTCCACTCCTCCCGTTATTCCGGGACTGGGTAGTTCGGGCGGTTTCGAAATGCAGCTGGAAGCACGTGGAGATGCCACCTTCGAAAATCTGGTGCAGGCTACGGACACGCTGATGTACTATGCAGCAAAGCGCAAAGAGCTATCCGGTTTGTCTTCGGCTTTGCAGGCGGATATTCCCCAGCTTTATTTCGATGTGGACCGTGACAAAGTGAAATTCGCAGGCGTGCCTTTGGCAGATGTATTCTCAACCATGAAGGCTTACACGGGTTCGGTATATGTAAACGACTTCAATATGTTCAACCGCATTTACCGTGTATATATTCAGGCAGAAGCCTCCTATCGGGAGCATAAGGAGAACATCAACCTGTTTTTTGTGCGCGGTGCGGATAATGCCATGATGCCGCTCACCTCGCTGGGGACCACTTCGTACACCACCGGACCGGGCAGCATCAAGCGTTTCAATATGTTCAACAGTTCTGTGATTCGCGGTGAAGCTGCGGATGGTTACAGTTCGGGACAGGCTATGGAGATTATCGAACAGATAGCCCGCGAGCATCTGCCGGAGAACATTGGCGTAGAATGGAGCGGACTCTCCTTCCAGGAGAAACAGGCGGGCGGACAGACCGGCATGGTACTGGCATTGGTGTTCATGTTCGTATTCCTGTTCCTTGCCGCCCTATACGAAAGCTGGATGGTACCGATTGCCGTACTGCTCTCTCTGCCGGTAGCTGCACTGGGTGCCTATCTGGGTGTATGGGGGTGCGGACTGGAGAATGATGTCTATTTCCAGATCGGACTGGTAATGCTGGTGGGACTGGCTGCCAAGAATGCGATTCTGATTGTAGAATTTGCCAAGGAACAAGTGGACAGAGGAGTAGATGTGGTACAAGCTGCCCTTCATGCTTCGCAACTCCGCTTCCGCCCCATCCTGATGACTTCATTAGCATTCATCCTGGGTATGTTGCCTATGGTCATCGCCAGCGGACCGGGCTCTGCCAGCCGGCAGGCTATCGGTACAGGTGTATTCTTCGGAATGATCTTTGCTGTAACAGTGGGAATTTTATTAGTTCCTTTCTTCTTTGTACTGATATATAAGATGAAAGCGAAAATGAGACGAAAATAAGGATATAAAAGATGAAAAATAGGATGAAACATACATTATTATATATAGCCGTATCGGGAATGACTTTACTGACCTCCTGCCAATTGGGTAAACACTATACACGACCCGACTTGCATCTGCCGCAACAATTGGACACGTTGCAACAACAGGATACATTATCTATTGCCGATATGCAATGGTGGGAAATCTATACGGACACCACCCTGCAAAGCCTGATAGAAAAGACGCTGGATAATAACAAAGATATGAAAATAGCCGCGGCGCGTGTAAAAGAGCTTGCTGCCATGAAGCGCATAGACTTTGCCAACCTCTTCCCCCAATTAAACGGAAGTGCCTATGCCCAAAAAGAAGGGAGCAACTATGGCGGCGACCACTATAAAAATGATCCCGAACTGGGTGCCAAACTCACCGTAACCTGGGAACTGGACCTATGGGGTAACCTGCGTTGGGCCAAAGATAAAAGTATGGCACAATTTCTGGGAAGCATAGAGGCACAACGCGCCCTGCAAATGAGCATTGTGTCCGAAGTGGCGCAAGCCTATTTTGAACTGGTGGCATTGGACAACGAACTGAACATTGTCCGTCAAACCCTCTATGCCCGTAAGGAAGGTGTCCGGCTGGCCAAACTCCGCTTTGAAGGGGGACTGACCGCCGAAACTTCCTACCAACAGGCACAAGTGGAATATGCACGTACAGCTACGCTGGTTCCTGAACTGGAAAGAAAAATTTCATTAAAAGAAAATGATATCGCATTCCTGGCAGGGGAATATCCGCACCGCATACAGCGTTCCATTCTGCCCGAAGAGGTGAAATTGCCTGAAACGCTCCCGGTGGGTCTGCCCTCCACACTGCTGGAACGGCGCCCCGATGTACGTGAAGCGGAACAGAAACTGATAGCTGCCAATGCCAATGTGGGCATCGCTTATACGAATATGTTCCCACGTCTCAGCCTCACGGCGCAATATGGGGTGGAAAGTGAGGAATTCTCTGATTTCTTCAAATCGCCCATTCATTATATCAGCGGCAATCTGCTCACTCCCCTTTTCGCCATGGGAAAATACAAAGCAACCCTGAAGGCAAAGAAAGCCGCCTATGAACAGGAATGTTACAGCTACGAGAAATCGGTACTGACCGCATTCAAGGAAGCCCGCAATGCCATTGTGGATTTCAATAAGATAAAGGATATCTACGAGTCACGTCTGCAACTGGAACATTCTTCCAAAGCGACGATGGAGCTAGCCCAATTGCAATACATCAACGGTGTGATAGGCTATCTGGACGTACTGGATGCACAACGAAGCTATTTCGACGCACAGATAGGATTGAGCAATGCGGTAAGGGACAAGCAGATTACTTTGGTAAGACTGTATAAGGCATTAGGGGGTGGATGGTAACCATCCCCTTTTTTGTATCTTTCTTTATCCCGAATAATCAGATTAAGATATAGGCTTGATAAGCTGTATTCTCTTCTACCGGCGTCAGCGACAAATAGCCCGACTTCACCTTTCCATCTTCTATGTGTAAAGGATTCCTTTCCTGAAGTGCAAGGTGTGACCGACATGCCTCACCGGGCTTTGCATAATATTCTATGACATACCGGCCCTGCACCCCATGACACACATAGTTATCATATACCAGCCGTGCTACTACTCCCATATTCATGCGAAGATTTATTTCCACACACGGATGAACGGCATATCCACCTCCGTCAGTACGGCATATCATCATATCCACTCCCAAATAGCCCTGATAGTCTCCATTTATCACCTCCGCCAGTTCTACCTGTAACATCCGGCAAATCTGTCGTAAGGTTTCCGCTGAAACATAGGCGGATATCCGTGCCTCGATAGCAGCATCCATAGACAGCAAGTTTTCCTTATAAACACCCCTCTTGTCCGTTTCGAACAAGGAGTATCCTACAAAACGTACCTGCCCCCACTCATCTGCAAAAAACTCCATCGCAAAGTCCAACAGTTTATCATAAAGAGGCTCTCCCATCACCTCATGCTGAGTAGCAAGGACATGTTGAGCCCAACCCTTCAACGGAGAAGGAAAAACACCCGAAGTATATTGTATTCCCCTCCCGCTACCCGACCAGGGTGCCTTCAACAACGCACGGGGATGAGAAAACACAAAACTCTCCACTTCCTCTATGGATGACAGTACAAAAGCTTCCCCTACCGTAGAGACACTTCTACGGAGATTGCGCAACACTTTCACTGCCGTCTGCCGGCCGGACAACTGACGGATGCGGTTCATGCGCTCTGCCGAAGGATATGCCGTAACAGGGAATCCAGCCTCCTGCAAACAACGCACCAAAGACGGATTCCATCCCCAAGGACATACCTTATTATATATAGGCAAGAATTCTGAAACCCAATTGACCGGAAGTGGCAGAGGGAATTGTTTTTTCATTATCTTTGCGCGTAGAGGAGAATCCAGCCATACGACTCCTCCCGGCTCCGCATACCATGCGGGCAACGCAGACAGCTCAGCCGCCATCCGCCGCGCACTGGCAGGCGCCATATAATAAGGATCGCCACACGCCAACGCCATGTCATTTTCGGGATTGAACAAATAAAGTACTTCCATTTCCGGATACAAAGATAGATGTTTTAGAGTACAATTCACTCCCCTTATCCGTCCTTTAAAAGAAAAAAAATAATATTTTGCTATCTCCAGTTTGCAATTTGAATTAGTATTGCTATATTTGCAGCCGATAAAAAAGCAACCATGGAAACCTTTTACAGAACACACAGTTATCTGGTGGAACATACAAATGCTCCTGTTCGCCGGGACCTGATGGACGAAATAGACTGGAACGACAGACTGATCGGTATCAAGGGAACCCGTGGCGTAGGGAAAACGACTTTCCTCCTGCAATATGCAAAAGAAAAGTTCGGAACGGATCACTCATGCCTGTTCATCAATATGAATAACTTTTACTTCTCCAAATATACCTTGGTGGAGTTTGCCGCAGAATTCGTGAAACGCGGAGGGAAAGTATTGTTGATAGACCAGGTGTTCAAGTATCCCGAATGGAGCCATGACCTGCGTGCCTGTTACGAAATGTTTCCTACACTGAAAATCGTATTCACCGGATCGTCCGTGATGCGACTGAAGGAAGAAAATCCTGAACTGAGCGGCATCGTCAAGGTGTACTACCTGAGAGGTTTCTCCTTCCGCGAATATCTGAACCTGCAAAGCGGTAACAATTTCCGCGCCTATACCTTACAAGAGATCCTGGAGAATCACGAACAGATAGCGAAAACTATCCTGCGCAACGTGAAACCGCTGGATTATTTTCAGGACTATCTGCACCATGGCTTCTACCCGTTCTTCCTGGAAAAACGTAACTTTTCGGAGAATCTGCTGAAAACCATGAACATGATGATAGAAGTAGATATACTTCTTATCAAACAAATTGAGCTGAAATATCTTTCGAAGATAAAAAAATTACTATATTTGCTAGCTGTGGACGGACCCGTTGCTCCGAACGTCAGCCAGCTGGCTACGGAGATTCAAACCTCACGTGCCACGGTGATGAATTACATTAAGTATCTGGCAGATGCGCGTCTTATCAATATGGTTTACCCCAAAGGAGAGGAATTTCCCAAGAAACCTTCCAAACTGATGATGCACAACACCAACCTGATGTACTCCATTTATCCGGTAAAGGTCGAAGAGCAGGATGTTCTGGATACATTTTTCATGAACACCCTGTACAAGGACCACAAACTATATAAAGGCGACAAAGGCACCTCGTTTATGGTAGACAACGGCTTGCAATTCCGCATTTGTGCGGAAGGATGCAAGTTCAAGAACAACCCGAACGTGTATTATGCCCCACACAAACTGGAACTGGGACACGGAAATATGATTCCGCTATGGCTTTTCGGTTTTTTGTATTAAGAGATAGAGAATAAATTTTATTACCTAATAATTAGTAATTGTATGACTAAACAAAAAAAATTCATCACTTGTGATGGTAACCAAGCAGCAGCACATATCTCGTATATGTTCTCGGAAGTAGCTGCTATCTATCCCATCACTCCATCGTCTACTATGGCTGAATACGTAGACGAATGGGCTGCCGCAGGTCGTAAAAACATCTTCGGTGAAACAGTTTTGGTACAAGAAATGCAGTCGGAAGGCGGTGCGGCAGGTGCTGTTCACGGTTCTCTTCAGGCAGGTGCGTTGACTACCACTTACACTGCATCTCAGGGTCTGTTGCTGATGATCCCTAACATGTACAAAATTGCCGGTGAATTCCTGCCTTGCGTATTCCACGTATCGGCTCGTACATTGGCTTCTCACGCATTGTGTATCTTCGGTGACCACCAGGACGTAATGTCTGCACGCCAGACAGGTTTCGCTATGTTGTGCGAAGGTTCTGTACAAGAAGTCATGGATATGGCCGCTGTAGCTCACCTGGCTACTATCAAATCTCGCGTACCGTTCATGAACTTCTTTGACGGTTTCCGTACTTCTCACGAAATCCAGAAGATTGAAATGCTGGAAAACGAAGATCTGGCAGGTCTGATTGACCAACAGGCTTTGGC
The DNA here is from genome assembly GCA_963651205.1 of Bacteroidaceae bacterium. Lineage (GTDB taxonomy): Bacteria > Bacteroidota > Bacteroidia > Bacteroidales > Bacteroidaceae > Phocaeicola. The sequence goes on along the minus strand of CAVJPC010000239.1, from coordinate 42,654 downwards.
TGAATTCCGTCAACGCGCGTTGAATCCTAACAACCCCGTTGCACGCGGTATGGCTGAAAACCCCGACCACTTCTTCCAGCACAGAGAATCTTGCAACAACTTCTATGAAGCTGTTCCGGCTATCGTAGAAGAATATATGAACGAAATCGGTAAAATCACAGGCCGTCCTCACGGTTTGTTCGATTACTATGGTGCTGAAGACGCTGACCGCGTAATCATCGCTATGGGTTCTGTTACAGAAGCTGCCCGCGAAGCTATCGACCACCTGATCGCTAACGGTGAAAAAGTGGGTTTGGTTTCTGTACACCTGTACCGTCCGTTCTCTGCTAAGCATTTCCTGGCTGCTGTACCCAAGACTGCCAAGACTATCGCAGTTCTTGACCGTACTAAAGAACCGGGTGCTAACGGCGAACCTTTGTATCTGGATGTTAAAGACTGCTTCTATGGTGCAGAAAATGCTCCGGTTATCGTTGGCGGTCGTTACGGTTTGGGTTCTAAGGACACTACTCCTGCTCAGATTATCGCTGTATATAAGAACTTGGCATTGCCGATGCCTAAGAACCACTTCACAGTGGGTATCGTAGACGACGTTACTTTCACTTCTCTTCCCCAGGAAGAAGAAATCGCATTGGGCGGCGAAGGTATGTTCGAAGCTAAATTCTACGGATTGGGTGCTGACGGTACAGTAGGTGCCAACAAGAACTCAGTGAAGATTATCGGTGACAACACTGACAAACACTGCCAGGCTTACTTCTCATACGACTCTAAGAAATCAGGTGGTTTCACTTGCTCTCACCTCCGTTTCGGCGATACTCCTATCCGTTCTACTTACTTGGTAAATACTCCGAACTTCGTAGCTTGCCACGTACAGGCTTATCTGCACATGTACGATGTAACCCGTGGTTTGCGTAAGAACGGTTCTTTCTTGCTGAACACTATCTGGGAAGGTGAAGAACTGGCAAAGAACCTGCCTAACAAAGTGAAGAAATACTTCGCTCAGAACAATATCACTGTTTACTACATCAATGCAACTCAGATTGCTCAGGAAATCGGTTTGGGCAACCGTACCAACACCATCCTGCAATCAGCATTCTTCCGTATCACAGGCGTTATTCCTGTTGACCTGGCTGTAGAACAGATGAAGAAATTCATCGTTAAGTCTTATGGCAAGAAGGGTGAAGACGTGGTGAACAAGAACTATGCTGCCGTAGACCGTGGTGGTGAATACAAACAATTGACTGTTGATCCGGCTTGGGCTAATCTGGAAGTGGAAGCTGCTGCTACCAACAACGATCCTGCTTTCATCAATGAAGTGGTTCGTCCTATCAACGCTCAGGACGGTGACTTGCTGCCGGTATCTGCATTCAAAGGCATCGAAGACGGTACTTGGGAACAAGGTACTGCTCAATACGAAAAACGTGGTGTGGCTGCATTTGTACCTGAATGGAATGCTGAAAACTGTATCCAGTGTAACAAGTGTGCATACGTTTGTCCGCACGCTTCTATCCGTCCGTTCGTACTTGACGCTGAAGAACAGAAGGGTGCTGACTTTGAAACACTGAAAGCTGTAGGCAAGCAGTTCGACGGTATGACATTCCGCATCCAGGTTGACGTTCTCGACTGTCTGGGTTGCGGTAACTGTGCCGACATCTGTCCGGGTAACCCGAAGAAGGGTGGCAAGGCTTTGACGATGAAACACCTGGAAAGCCAGCTGCCTCAAGCTGCCAACTGGGAATATTGCGCTAAGAACGTAAAGACCAAACAACATTTGGTAGACATCAAGGCTAACGTGAAGAATTCACAGTTCGCTACTCCATTGTTCGAGTTCTCAGGAGCATGCTCGGGTTGTGGTGAAACTCCGTATGTGAAACTGATTTCTCAGTTGTTCGGTGACCGTGAAATGGTTGCTAATGCTACCGGATGTTCTTCTATCTACTCTGGTTCAGTTCCTTCTACTCCTTATACCAAGAACGAAAAGGGTCAAGGTCCTGCTTGGGCCAACTCATTGTTCGAAGACTTCTGCGAATTTGGTCTGGGCATGACTTTGGCTGACAAGAAACTTCGTGCACGCATCGAAGCTGCTATGAAGAATGCTATCGCCAGCGATACTTGTCCTGCCGAATACAAGGAAGCATTCCAGGAATGGATTGACGGCAAAGACGATGCTGACAAGAGCAAGGCTGCTGCCGAAAAGATTATCCCGATGGTAGAAGCTGCTAAAGATAAATGTGCAAATTGCGCTACCATCGCCGAATTCAAGAACTACTTGGTAAAGAAGAGCCAGTGGATCATCGGTGGTGACGGTGCTTCTTACGATATCGGTTACGGTGGTTTGGACCACGTGATTGCTTCCGGCGAAGATGTAAACATCCTGGTACTGGATACCGAAGTTTACTCTAACACCGGCGGTCAGTCATCCAAAGCTACTCCGCTGGGTGCTATCGCTAAGTTTGCTGCTTCCGGTAAGCGTGTACGCAAGAAAGACCTTGGTATGATCGCTACTACTTACGGTTACGTATATGTAGCTCAGATCGCTATGGGTGCTGACCAGGCTCAGACTTTGAAAGCTATCCGCGAAGCTGAAGCTTATCCCGGACCGTCATTGGTTATCGCTTACGCTCCGTGTATCAACCACGGTTTGAAGGCTGGTATGGGTAAGAGCCAGGCTGAAGAAGCCAAGGCTGTAGAATGCGGTTACTGGCACTTGTGGCGTTTCAACCCGGCTCTGGAAGAAGAAGGCAAGAATCCGTTCATGCTTGACTCTAAAGAACCGAAGTGGGAAGACTTCCAGGATTTCTTGAAGAGCGAAGTTCGCTTTGCTTCTGTTATGAAACAGTATCCTGCTGAAGCTTCTGACCTGTTCGCCGCTTGCGAAGAAATGGCTAAAAAACGTTATGCTTCTTACAAGCGTATGGTAGAAATGAATTGGGGTGAATAATCTCTGAATCCATAGATGAAAAGGCTTGTCCGAAAGGGCAGGCCTTTTTTATTGCCCCTGTTCTGTACGCGTCCGTATGTATAGGCTTACACATACGTTCACATAAGGTTATACATACGTTCATGAAATGCCATACATACGCACGCACTGTCCCACAGGAACTATTGTATAAAAAAGGCATACGTTATCTGTATTTCTCCCTTTAACTATACTCTTTATAGCCCAATGTTGGCAAAAAATTCATACCTTTGCCACATAACATTATGAAAAACCTATAAACATGAATATTCTAACTAACCTGAAATGCACATTGGCTGTCACAGCCGGATTGTGCTCCTCTTTTGCCTATGCGCAAAAACACCCTCATATCATACTGATAATGACCGACCAACAGCGGGGCGATGCCATGGGCTGTATGGGAAACGAGACGGTCATCTCCCCCAACCTGGACGCACTGGCCAATGATGGAACATTATTTATGAATGGTTATTCTTCTTGTCCAAGCAGCACGCCCGCCCGTGCTGGTCTGCTGACCGGTCTTTCCCCCTGGCACCATGGCCTGTTGGGGTATGGAAAAGTATCTCCCGAATATAAATATGAAATGCCGCAGATGCTGAAAGATGCCGGATACTACACTTTCGGAATCGGAAAGATGCACTGGCATCCCCAGCGTGTAAAGCATGGATTTGAAGGAACCTTATTAGATGAAAGCGGTCGCCGGGAAGACGAGAACTTTACCAGTGATTACCGTCAATGGTTTCAGATAAAAGCTCCCGGAAAGAACCCGGATGCCACCGGCATAGGATGGAACGACCACACTGCCGGCACCTATAAATTACCCGAAAACCTCCATCCTACCTATTGGACAGGTGAAATGGCTTGTGAACTCATCAGCAACTATGATCCAGCCGACAAGCCGTTATTTCTGAAAGTTTCTTTTGCCCGTCCGCACAGTCCGTATGATCCGCCACAAAGATATCTGGACATGTATAAAGATGCCCCGGTACCCGATCCAGCTATTGGAGACTGGTGTGGCAAATACGCCAAAGAGCTGAACCCTGAAAAAGCGGCGCAAGACGCTCCATACGGTAATTTCGGCAATGAATATGCACGCAATTCCAAACGTCATTATTATGCCAACATCACTTTCATTGACGAACAGATAGGCAGAGTGATCCAAGCACTGAAAGCAAAGGGTATGTACGATGATGCACTGATTCTTTTTGTATCCGATCACGGCGATATGATGGGTGACCACTATCATTGGAGAAAGACCTATCCGTATGAAGGTTCCGCACATGTACCCTATATCGTAAAGTGGCCTGCCGCCGAGCGTGTAACACCGGGAAAGGTCAATGCTCCTGTAGAATTGCGTGATATTCTTCCAACCTTCCTCGCCGCAGCCGATGTAACCATTCCTGCCGAAATGGACGGTCGTTCTTTGTTGCCGCTTGCCAAAGGCACGGAAACTAATTGGCGTAAATATTTGGATCTGGAACATGCCACCTGTTATAGTGATGATAACTATTGGTGTGCATTGACTGACGGCAAAATAAAATATGTATGGCGTATCCACACCGGTACCGAAGAGTTATTTGACTTGACCCAAGACCCTCAAGAATTACATAATGCCGTCAATGATAAAAAATACAAAAAGCAATTGGCAGAAATGCGTAATGAAATGATTCGTCATTTAAGTGAACGCGGCGAAGAATTTGTAAAAGACGGACAATTGGTAATCAGGGAGAAGACCATGCTGTATGGGCCTAATTATCCGGAAAAATAATGGAGCAGTAGAAATTCAGTGGAGATTATTTTTTATTTCCCCATTTTGCTTTATGGTAAATTATTTTGAGGTGTTAACCGCTTTGGACTGCGTTGGTCATCGCAGGCGGCTGCGTTGGTCATCGCAAGCGGTTGCGTTGGTTATCGCAAGCGGCTGCGTTGACTGTTGCAGCTGGCTGTATAAAATCATAAGCGGTGGGAATTTGGAGATTTCAATAAACGGAAAGATAACATCCAAATACCCTGATATACCCCGAGTCCGAGGTGTCTAAATTTTTGCAATTGATGCAATACAAGGGTGTATTCCATCAAAGAATGGAGTTTATCTGGTAGAAGAATTGACGACGAGCTTCGGGGTAAATGGATACCGGCAGAAGATTTCTATTACTTACCGTATCCGTTGATTTCTATGGATGGTGCCCGTTTCCCTTTTCGGAGAAAAAAATCTTAACCCATTGATTCAAACTTTTGAATCATGGGTTATGACCAGTATGAAATATCTATTTTATTTTATGGTGTCTGTAGAAACTTGTTAGAGAAGGCGTATAGTGGTGTATTCTATGAAGAACTATTCAATAATATAGAAGAAAGTTCTCTTTCCAGACAAACCGCAAACCACAGCCCCCCACGTAGTAGTTGCACCTGAATATCAAAGAGTATGGAGAAATATAAGGCTGAAGGGTTATTAACCGATAAATAATCCATAATGAAAGAACGGGGCTGAAACAGAATCTATTCAACACTCTCATTTGATAGAAATTTCTGTTACAGCCCCATTATAGACCACCAAGCTATTTTACTACTACCGCTTTCGTACTTTTAAATTGCGGCATTGCGCAACCTATTGAAGCATTAATGTAAGTAGGATCACAAACAATATATTTTTTAGTGCCAACCATTACAAAATCCCCGTCCACCGGATTATGGAAACGGACAGCCGTTGCCAGATGGTTCGGGTAATCCAACAAAACAACATCCAGTTTTAACAAATTCTTAACCAAAGTCTGATAAAGGACAGCCCTGTCCTCACAATCGGAATAGGGATAATAGAAAGTCTCATCAATGAAGAAAGGCTTTTCATAACCAAACTGCTCATCATCCCTTTGATACTCAAAAGCCGTTTGAACAAAATTCAATAGCATATCAGCCGCTTCTGTTTCCGTTTTTCCTGCAACAGCTTTCGCAAGAGCCGGAAGCACCGTTTCCCGAAACTCATCACTCATAGCAGCACAAGCATAAACGGGGAAGTCACATTGTGGATAATCTCTATAAAAATCTATCAGTCCTCTGTTCACTTTCGAATGAACAGCTATCGGATATCCTTTTGCCTGATGAATACGGTCCTCAGGCAGATCTCTCACTACCGGACTGCTCGTCAGCCGCATACTGACATTCCTCTTGGCACCTCCAAAATTCTTCTCATAAGTATATATTTCTCCATCCATCTGCTTGGAAAGGATATTAAAATATTTTTCACCATTTAGTGTCAGGAAAGGAACACCATAGAGCATACAATCAATAGCGGCAATCAATGCCAACCGATTATTGTTCCGTACCATTCTCACCTTATACTCTGACTGGGATAGAAGAAAGACATGCATCAATACCTTCTCATCATTTTCACCGCCACAAAGCGCCTCTGCCACTTTACTCATAAAAAGAGCATATCCCCAATCATTCATCACATAATATTCCCTTATATTCTTACAATCGGAAAGCACTCCCTGATAATTTGCCTTGCACAAAGTCTCCCATCCCTTTGCCACCTCTTTTTCTGAAATGCCATTGAGATGCAGCATTCCTTCCAGTTTATTATCAACATATATTTTCGATCCGTAATAATCCACCACCACCCATTCGGCAGGCTGTTGGGGAGGAGTTGCAGGTTCAGGAGTATTTTCAGGTACCGGCTGCTGCACAGGAACGGGAAGAATCACCACATCGTCTACATCTATTTGCACAGGAACCTTGGGCAATGTTGGTTTTTCATACGCTATCGGTTGTGGAGGTTCAGGGCGGACAGGTCTTTCTATCGGTTTTTCCATCTTGAACCTCTTCCATGCTTCCTGCAGAAATTCAATGTATTCACGGTTTTTATCATCAACAAAGTTCTGATAGTTTTGCTGCGCTTCTTTGCGGAATGCATCGAACTGCTTCTGAAGTTCTTCATTTTGAGCACTTGCCGACAATATGAAAGAACAGAAAAACAAAAAAACAACCGTCTTTTTCATTGTTATTTTTTAATTGTAATATTCTGAACAGATACCTGCATTTGTTTATCCCTGTTTCTATTCTTCCCCAACCATTTTTGGAACTCCGGAAAGGTCAGTTCACGAGGGAGTGTTTCATCAAGTGCCGAGTCATTGGCTTTCGTAAAAGATTGAGGAGAAAAGATGATATAAAATTGATTATGCTCTTCCTCCTTTTCAGCCGTAAGGACATATTCATCGACTTCTGCCGGATTATCAGCTTTCTTAGCGGAAAAGAAAAGATAAGAGCGTCCATGTTTCACTTCCATTGCGCTACCCGATGACTGCCGATATGGAAGCAGACAATACACTTTTTGCTCATTATCAACTAAATAAACGGCAAGAAAACCATTGGCAGGCGAAACAAAAGAAAGATAAACATCATCTCCGTCACGGAACTCTTCACTTTTAAACTTATCTTCCGTGCCATTGCGCAACAGTGCTGCGGTAAATTCCACCTCCGCCCGAACCACTTCCCGAGCCTTTCCACATACTTTGACTGTTACTACCAACTGATTTTGTTCAATACTTACTTGAAATTCAGGTTCATCAATCGTTTCAAGCCACTCACCCTTTACTTCACTGCCTCCGATAGAGTGAAAATCAATAGATGAGTTACCGTTTTCATTCTTTACATTTGTGAAATTATTCTGTGAAACGGTTGTACCAAACTTTTCGGCTAATGCTTCAATCTTTGCACGTTCCAGAGCAATACGTTTTGCTTCTTCCGGAGATTTATCTAAAGAAGAATAATAAGTATACTCACCGCACACTTTTTCCGCCTTTTGAGCAGAAAGAGTGAACGGGAGTAATAGGCCAAAAAGAAAAACGTATATCTTCACCATTTTTACCAGTTCAAAAGTTTATCCAGTTTGCCATGCAGTTCGTCGCCCTTGCTTTCCAGATCTTTTTTAATAGCTTTCTTGGCAGCAGCTTTCGCCATATCCGAATTATAGGCTATACGCACTTGGATTTCTTTATTTTTATTGGGTAAAGTACGATAAACTTCTACCACCGTCACTACTCGCCCGATACTTTGGGAAATCAAGTTTTTACTTGCCATAACACTTTTTGTTACTGTTGCGGCTTCTTCGGGTTCCAACTGTTCATTGGCAACCGTATTTTCCACTAAAGCCGTAACTTCCGTCTGTATCTGTCCCGCTAAATTTTGTTTGGCCAGTTCAAGGGCTTGCATCTTTGCGCCATCGTAATTCTGGCCGATACTCATGGCTTCACCCATCAAGTATTTAGGATAGCCCATATCGTCTTGTTCATATTGCATCATATAGGACTTGTCCAGCTGTTTATCCAGCGGAAGTGCGCCTGGTGCTGTCTGCCATCCTTCTTTTTTCAATTTCTTAGCCTCTTTACGAGCTGCTTTAGAGGCTTTGTCGTTCAATTCCGCACGTGATTGTTTCACTAATGCTTTTCTTTCTTTTGCCAGTTCTTTGGCAGACTGCGCATAAGTAGTTCCTGCTGATAGGGCGAGGAAAGCTACGAGTAGTAAAATTACTTTTTTCATGATGATTTATTTTTATGGTTTAAATTCATTAGCTATACTTTATACTTGGCACCTTCTCAAATACTGATTCAACTTCTTAAATTCAATATAAAAAATAGACTTTACTTCATCCTTTACACCTATTCGATGCAAAGGATAAAAGGAAAAGTACTGTTTATAATCCAACTTAATAACGTTGATTTTAAAATGAAGCAATAGGGCGAATAGAGTGGTTGCTGACAGATATAAGATCTGTTTGAAAAAGTCCACTGATAAACTGATAATACCAAGCTCCTGACCCTACTTCATTTGACCATTTAAGACATGAAGTCCAATAAGTTTTATCACTGAATCCTTCAAATCCAACCTTCTCAGAGAATTTGTTGTAATAGCCATATGCCATAGCCAATCGTGACATCTCACCAATCGAAGGTACAAACCAAGTCGTATTTCCTGCTTTATAACTGTAAACTTCGGTTATACCCTTTATTCCACCATGATTATGAGTCCACACATCGCCTCCATAATCGCATAGTGCATAATCCTTGGAATTACCACCAACTGGCATTTCAAACCATTTCTGATAATTGTACGGAATGCAATGCCCCGTACCACCATACTTCTCTTTACCGTCTACAGGAAGATAACAATAATCAGCACCTCGATCATTACCCATAAATCCCACAAAACAAAGAGACTGATCATATACTTTTTGATCCCCCCAAATACTATATTTCAAATCTTTTAACGCCACAATTCTTCCATGTTCTGATTCTGTTAATGAAGTATTGATATTTCCATAAGCTTTATCACTCAAAGCAAACACAATACCAATACATTCTTTGCTAGCATTATATGCTGTTGACCAAGTTCCATCACTATAATAATAATCACCAATTTTCGCCTTATTCGTCTCTACATTAACTTTTAAAGGAATCTCGTACGTCTTTCCAGCCTCCCAAGTTGTAGCAGGAAGAGTTGTACGGATAAGCTCATTATTAACAGAAACGCTTATTTCAATCTCTCCATCTTTGAAAGATGTAGGGATAACCAGCATTTCAGCATTAGCATGCACACCGTCATAAATTGGAGTATTTGGCATGTTCAGGAGAATACCATCATGACCGGAAACAGGGACTGGAGTAATCTTTCCTGTAGCCAAATCCAATTTTCCATTGATGGACAAGGCTTCTGTCTCAGATTGCCAATTTGCATTCCTCAGATTAATATACCCAAGCGAAATAGATTCTTTACTATCTGTAGAGATAGTAAAATAAAGTTTAGCAAGAGCGGAATGCATCTCTATATTCGCTTTAGGATTGCTTGGAGTAACCTCGCAACTTCCATACAGGTAGTTATTAGTTCCTCTTGTCCACACTTCTATCGCGTTTATTGTTTCTACTGAAGCCTTCATATCGTAAGGAGCATAAGCGTAAACCCTATAAGTAGGTTCAAACAGAATAATGTTATAAGGCAATTCATAGCTATTATTGCCGTTTCTTAGAGTTCGCATATTTCCATAATGGGAATTATTCACACGCTGATTGACATCCGTTAAATAAGTACCTAGAACATCCCCACTATAATCCTTTCCATCCACCTTTACCGATTCGATACTCAGATATGCCGATGTTGTAAACGATACCACATTCCCCTTCACTTCACTACGCCCATCAGTAGCACATAACACCACATAATAAGTGGTCCCCGGAATAAGATCACCTAACTCCCGACCACAAGTCCAATTACCTTTTTCTTCATTTTTATGAGAATAAACTTCCACTTTCTGAGCCTCACTCATATCTTCCGAAGTGGAAATCAAAAAGTAACACTCAGCTCTTGAACTCACTGTACCTGAAAGGAAAGCATAATCACCTGAATATTTTTCTACCGCATCCGTTACTACCGTAGGTACTGTGTTTGCAGGGTCCTCCACGTCCTGACAACTGTTCAGCGACAGACAGGCGAGAAGCACTAATAAAGTATATCGTATTGTTTTCATATTCATTCTTTGATGTTTAAAAGGATTAGAAACAAACGCCGATACCGACGTTACCTATAAATTCGCATCCATCGGCAAGGCTCATCAAGACACCGCCGTTGACCGAGAACTTGCCTATTTTCAGCATCAGACCATAGTCTACAGCCACTCCAGAATAGGAGTATTCTGTGTTTTTAGCATAAGTACCGTCAGCCAATTCCCAAGCTACTTTACGATTGGCATATCCGGCACCTGCATATAGGTGAACGGGACATCCCAAACGCACCAAAACACCTGCCGTAGCAGCATAAAAGCTACGTTTATCTTTACCGGTAGTCCAATAGCTTATCTGGTCGCTCTCTTCAGGGTAACTGACGTAATCCCCGTCTGTAGATTTACCGGGACTATAAACCCCTTTCACATACCAGCCAAGGGTCTTTACACGCCCCACCATCAAGCCAAAAGACGAGTTCTTTACTCCACTTTCAGGAAAAGCGCCCTGCACGTTAATGAGCCAGCTATATTTCTCCGGTTTCATATTCCACCAAGTCGTTTTTGAAAGCTTGATAATCATGTCCGGTCTGATGGTTTGCATTTTAGTCTGCATTCCGGCATAGAAGACTTGCACTTTCTTTGCCGGACTCTGAATATCAAAGCGGAAAGTACCGTCCAGTTCGGTAATAACTGATTCCGTGCTTCCCACGATTTCTACTTTAGCTCCCGGGATAGGATTGCCATCACGGTCTACCACTGTGCCACTGACCACGTTTTGTGCAAAAGCGTATGTAACGCTTGCCAACAGCAGACAGAGAATTGATAATAGTTTCTTCATTGCTATAATGTTATTGAGTTAATAATCCGTTTTAAGGTTTCAGCTTGATTTGCTGCCACTTATCCAGTACAGAAGCAGACGGGGTAACTGTCGGCGTCTGTGCCTTGCGATTGACCACAACCGATTGCTGCTTCACGTTCCGGGTGATATAGTCTCCCAATTCTTTCAGACTCGCATTACCTTTGCTTTCCTGCAGCTTCTTCAACAAAAAATAAGTAAAGAGGCCGTGTCCTTTGTCTTTATAGGGAAAAGCAGTCTCATCATCGGAGGCCGCACTAAAAATAACCATATTTCCTTTCGGAGCTTCTTTCTTTGCTTTCAAGGCGACACCACGGGCAGAAGCCAGCATGTTTCCATCGCGATTGGCGCCACTGAAACAAGCGTCAAGGAATACTACTACGGACTTTGCATTCAAAGCGCCCAATTCACTGTAAAGCCGGTTCAAAGAGTAACATCCTTCCGTCTGTGTGCCATCAGCATCAATGGGAAGCAAGAAAGCATCTTTAGTGGCTTCGTTAGGAATTCCATGTCCGGCATAATAAAATATGACTTGAATATCACCGGAATAAGCAGAAGCAATATCCTTGATATCACGTAAAGCACGAATCATCACGCCAAAAGAAGCATTTTGATAAAAGCGGATATTATTCTTTGGCAATCCAAGCGTCTTCTGACAGTATTGACTAAAAGTTTTACCATCATTCAATGCCATAGGAACTTTTGCCACCATATCATAATTTTCATTAGAGATGATGACAGCAAAGGTCTTATCATTGATACTCTTAGCTTCTGGAATATTCTTGTCTACGTCTGACGTAACAGTACCGACAGTGACAGTATCTTTTCCATGTGTACCACCAGACGGTCCTGAAGACGAGTCAGCAAACAAATCACTGCTGATCGGATCAAAGGACACATCCAATACAGTTTCCACATAATTCAGATTCTTGTCGCCGTCATAGCGATAAGAATCTCCCGTAGGCGTAACGAAAGTGAGGCTTGCAAGCGTTAACTTATCATTGTTTATATAAAACTCCGGATTCTTGAACTGAATGCCACTCCAACTACTTTCAAAGACTTTGGCCTTATTGTTCTCACGAGGCACCGGTACTATCAACTCTCCGTATTTTGATTCTACCAAAAACACACGATTTTCAGCATCATAGGGTTTCAGCAGCATATCATTAAAGCGAATACGCTGAGTATATGTCTTAATGTAATCGGCTTCAGCCGCCTTTTTGAGTTTTTCCACTTCCCTGTTGCGGGTCGTTTCGTTGACGCGCGCCTGATACTCTTCCACCGTTTCATAAGGGTCTTTAGCCTGCCACTTCTTAATGTGACGTTCCACATATTCCTTAGCGAATTTAGAGTAAAGCGGCGCTTCATCAGGAGAATAAGCACGCTTAGGCGCATTACTGCCCCCGGGTGTATTGGCTGCGGTAAGGGTCGTTTGAACATTATTCCCTTGTGCAGGCGTTTTGCCCGAATAAGTAATCAATGCCGGGGTGACATTCGCAGCAACCGTATGTGCTCCTATGGATGAGAGTTTGACATTGGTAGCTTCCAGTTGGCCTTGATCACCCATACAGCTATAAGCAGTGGCAAGAGCCTGCATATACTTCACAGAAGTGGGATCATTGGCTACGATATCCTGTAAAGTGGTGACGGCGGCCGAAAAATAATCTTTTGACTGTCGAGAATACTTTTTGGCGGTTCCTTCACTCTGTTCCATGCTTGCCTTATTGTAGTACATCACTCCCAAATTATAGTAATTTAGAGCAATGTGCTGGGCAATGTTCAAACTATTAGGCTTTGACTGTTTCATCTTATTATAGATATTCAATGCCTTCTGAAACTCCTGAGTTTCCTCATAAAGTTTGCCCTGAATATTAAGAAGAGTCTCATCGTTAGGTTTTAGCGTGAGCGCTTTAGTCACAAACTTCTGCAAATTGATATTATCCTCCCGTTCGATACAGCTATTGATGGCCATGGAGAGAATATTGAAATCATTAGGATAATTATTGGCAGCCTCACTAAGAACGCTCATGGCAAGATCATAATTCTTGATATTCATGCAAGCCTTCGCCATATAGCTATAGACATTCTGCCGATTCTTCTGATCGCCCGTATCAAGATAGACGCGAAAGTAGTTGATGGCTTTGTCATAGTCACGGGCATTGAATGTGCCCGATGCTGCAAAATAGGCCATAGTAGGAAAATAATCATCTCTTACGAAAGATTCCCCCTGGAAAGCTTTCATTAAAGGCACATCCATAAATGCTTGGGCAAAAATCAAGGCATTCTGCTGGTTGCCGTGACTGGAATTGTAAGCGGCCCCACTTTGCAGAAAGGGATACATTTCGCGCAGGATACCCTTTGCCTGTGAATATGCCGACGTATTGGGGCTGGAGGCAGTCAATACCTCCACATAGTCCTTGTAACTTTGATACAGAGCATTGTAAACATTTGCCTCATTTGCTCCTTCAGCCCTAAGTTTGTTAAATTGCTGGTAACTTGCAGCTGCTTTGTCTATGGACTGCGCTTGCAAGGGCGAGGTATACAAACCGATGCAAGCCAAGATAACGGCTATAAAAAATTTCTTTTTCATAAACTCTTCTGTCTTATAATTCTTTATTTTGAAAGATTATGCAACCATTTTACTATTTAAAAGGCATCTATGAAAGTGAACTCCACCGTGATACGGCGAAATTCTCCACCCTTGCCGGACGTCACTTCTATATTGTGCTGGTAGTCGGTATTCATTTTGCCGAATGAGGGAATGTTTTCGCCAATGTATTCCTTTACACCTGTGGCACGCAAGAAAGCGAGCTGCTCGTTCTGTGTTATTCCTTCAGCTTGAGTAACTGTAATATTGCTCAAGTCATTGTTCTTATACACCGGTTCATTGACAAAGTCTCCGTAACAACCGTCATAGGCTATTTTTCCATTAATAGGAAGAGCATCCGCCATTCCGGTGATACGCACCCGTAGTTTCTTGCCGGGTTTCACATATTGGGCAAAATCATTCTCAAAAGCTGTTTTCACAATAGCAAGCATTGACTGGGCGGCTCCGGACTCTCCTGCCTTATACTTTCCGGGTGCAAAATCCTCTTGTGCGGAGAAACCTTTTTCCACTTCGTATGCAAAGTCTATCTTATAATTCATTATTTTATTACCATTGGCATCCTGATCAGAAACGATACGGGCATTTACCGAAATCTGGGTATGATCTGAAATGGTATTCTGTCGCTTCGCCAAATTGACTATCTTCTCTTTTATTTCCTGCAATTTCAGCTCTTCCATATTAGACTGCTGAACCAGTTCTAAAGGTACGAAGTTATCATCCGATTTCAGATAGTCCAATGACTGGCGGTCAAGATTGTCGAACACATAAGTCTTGCCTGACACCTTATTATATACATCGGCATAAATCAATTCAAATTTGTCCTGTTTGGTCAAACCATATTTGGCATTGCGGAATTCCAGATTGCCGGTATCCATAAAGTCATTTACCTCAGCAGCAGGCACATTCAAATAAATAGTAGGCATCGTGTTAAAGTTTACTGCCAACATATTAGATTCCGGATTATAGCTGCCCAAAGTGACTTCTGACATCTGTACTAAATTATCTGCCATGCGGGTAGCGATTTCCTGCTCAAAAAGACGTATTTGCTGGGCACGCGTTTCATCGTTGACACGCAACTTGTATTCTTCCAGTGTTTCGCCCGGCATCATTTTCATCCAGTCATTCATGCGGTCATTCAATTCGTCGGCCAGCAATTTGGTATAATTGGGAGCAAGCGCACTCATCAGCTTATAGGTCATATCAGCGGTAGTGTTGTAAGTCAGAAAGATTTGTTTCTTACCATCACGCACAAAACGCGCGTCTGTGATACCTCCCTGAGAATTATCCACATACGTACGATCCTGGTCATCCATCAAGTTGATAATGGCTATGTGAGTATCACCCGTAACTACCGAGAGATATTTTCCTTCAGGATGAAAAGAGCAACGGTTGGCGTTGCCCATAGCGTCGAAACTTTGTAGAATAAGAAAGTTACGGGTGTCATAAGTAGTAAGCAGACCATCAGCTGTAAGCACGGCAAAGGTGCTATTGTCATCAGAGAAGGCAATGTCATTCACAGCAGTATCAAGGTCGAACTCTTTGCGAATTGCCTTTTGTTCCAAGTTCCATACCACTAAATGGTTTCCCCCGGCAGCAGCCAAATAATATCCATTGCCGCTAACCACTAACTGACTAGGAGCAAAAGGAATTTCCATTTTATCCAAAAAGTCATAAAGCCGAGCATTAAAGAATAGCAATTCTTTAGATGTAGCTATGAGAATGCGCCTGGCATCCGGTGTGTAGCAAAGAGCGATGGGATTTTCCACTTCCTTAAATTCATGCAAGGTGCGATTGGCTTTCCACAAATCATATATTATTGCATGAGTCTCTTTCCCTTTCTGGGCCAATACAGCGAATGATGTCCCGGAAGGATTTACCTTCAAAGATTTTATTGGCCCCGGTGCCGAACTTAGTGGCAAGCTGCGCAAATTATAAGTTTTCTTCCCATTATAATAATAGGTGGAAAACAAATAGTTGTCTATTCCCAGAGGAGTAACCTTTTGTTTATAAACATACTGGCCGACATCAGATACAGTCTGGGCAAAAAGCGTGGGAATGTACAAACAGCACATGAGTCCACATATCAATCGTTTCATATCAAAACTAATATTTAAAACTGTTATATAATCAATTTTATAAAGATCTATCGTTTTTCATATTGCCTCTATTGCCCTTAAATTTCATGGATAAATCACTAAATAATCTCTTATACATCTTGTGTTTTTTCTCACTAAAGGCAGTTATGCAAAAGTATAATATATAAAACAATCGTTAAAACATCTTTTCTCCATTCTGATTATAAAGATTCTTATCAGGAGATCAAACGTATCAAATTAATCACTATCCGATCAATATTAATTCACAGTTAGTCCAGATTATCTATGTTCCATTCACACATAAATTCCCATTTAAACGGCTATGCATCTGCCGGACAAGCATAAAAAAAAGAGCAGCAATCTCACGACTACCACTCCACTTCAAGCGACCTGAAATCACTTTTTATAAATTTGTATTTTGATTTATCACAAAAGATAGAACTGATCCTGCAATTCTTTCTTATACTTCTTGGAGACTTGAAGTTCTATAATATTTTCAAAAGGAGGAAACATGACACAGCGATTCTCCTTAATCATCATCAGATAATTAATATTAATGATATACGACTGATGTATCTGGATGAAACAGGAATCATATCCCTTTATATGGTCAGCCGTCGTATTCTTCTTCAGCAATAAAGGCATCTGGTTATTAAGTATCACCTCCCACAATTTCCTGTCAGAATTATAACGGAAAAAACCAATATCAATAGATCTTAAAATACGCAAGTCATTGGTAGGTGTAGATATCATAAAAGTATGCTCACCGGCAGCATATACACGTGGAGGAATCACAAAGGACGCAGAAACTTCTTCTTCCACTTTTTTCATAAAACGGTCGATGATTCCTTCCAGTTCCTTTCTATCAATGGGCTTTAACAAGTAGTCGAAAGCAGCCTCGCGAATCGCATAGATCATATATTTATCATATGCCGTATAGAACACAATCTGCATATTCCAGGTTATGGTTCCCTTTATCTGCTCCAACAATTCCATGCCCTTCATATCCGGCAGCTCCACATCCAGAAACAGTAAATCCGGATGTACTTTTTCCAGTAACTTCTTACCGTTTGCACCGTTACGCGCAATCCCTTCTATAGACAACCGATTATACTTTTTCAACTCCAAACAAAGGTTATCGGCAGAGAACTCATCATCATCAATTATTATGACCCTATATAGCTTATCCATTACAAACCATCTATCTTTAATTATTAACGAAACAAAAGTATCCAAACATTTTTTAACGTACAAACCCGATACTTCGATTATGATATCATTATGACTATTTCAGTTACTATTATAGTAAAAACAGTGACTAAACTATCTTTTTCAGATTGTAATCATAGACTTGGGGTAAGATTACAGTGAACTCGCAACCGGTTTCTCCACCCTCCACTTGAACATTAGCTATAGATATGTCAATATGTTTTTTATTATTAGCATTCAATAATTGTATGGTTTGAAAAATAACTTTCATGCCCGTACCCGTACCATGATTGGCACTGTTTACTTTGTATCCTCCCCCATTGTCTCTAATTTTAATACAGATTCCTGCCTCAGTCTTCTTTATATCGATCCACAGTTTTTTCAACCCTTCCTTGTCCTTCAAGGCGTGCTTCAGGGCATTCTCTACCGGAATCTGTATCATCATTGACGGAAGTATTTCCTGATCAAGATTTATGGCAGCATCTATAGATGTAGATAGTATAAATGTATCTCCCAATGCCTTACGTTCCAAACTGATAAACGTATTGACAAAATCCAGTTCCTCGGACATTGTTACACACAATTGTTCGGTCAACTCCAGATTTCGCCGCATCAGTTTAACCAGTCCGCGCATATTGCCGGCCTGTTCGTCTGTATAGCTCCCCATCTCTCGATTCAAAATGTTAAAGATGAAATGCGGGGAAACCCGGTTACGGATATTCTCCATGCGCAAAGCTGTAATCATACTCTGGCTTTTCATTTGCAACAAGTACTGTTGCTTTTTACTATATATATAGACAAAAATAACAAGAATAAGGATACATATGCTAGCGGATATCCATATGTAAAGAGTCTGATTCAAAGCCAATACCTCATTTTCTTTTTGCTGGATAAAAATTTTCTGTTTCATTAATGTAGTATCCTGACTGTATTTCAGATCAATTTCGGCAGTACGCATCTTGATGCGCTCATTACGTGTGGAATCATCAATACGTTGATTTTTCATCTGATAATAATAGGCCTGTTTAAAATCCCCCTCCTCTTCAAAGTAATGTTGCAGATATCGGTTACGGATATGTTGCATATTCGGTTCTATGTAGTCAGGTTTTATAGCCTCAGCCATACGCTTGCGTGCCAGGGACAGATCATTTTGCTTCAAAGCAAGTTCTATCAATTGGGTATCCAGATAATAAAGAGCACTCTGATTTTTAATAGAACGGAAGAAATCACCACAAAGATCTAAATAATATGCAGCGGAATCAGTCTGATCCATTAAGAGAAAGGTTTCTCCCAAGTTCATTTCAGTCAGGTGTTCTTCAAAAATCATATCGGGATAAGAACGAGCCAACAACAACGATTTTCTGAAAATCTCCAAAGCTTTGGGGTAATCAGCCCGGAAATAATAAGAATTACCACGGTTATTCAAATAAATATGTTTCTCAAATGGCATCATCTTGTCATAATGACGGGCAGCCATATCATAGTAATAATCGCAGGAAGCGAAATCACGAAGCTCCATATAAACTTGTGCCAATCCGTAGTAAGCAGGAAAACGCTTATCCTCGGGTACGTCCAATGAATCACAATAAGACAGGGCTTTACGATACCACATGGCACCTTTGTCATAATGACCGGTACGGACAAAAGCATCGGCCAGATTGATGGAAATATCGGGAAGCACAGTATTGTCATCACCTTTCAGACGATAATCAAAAGTTTTCTGAAAACATACCACCGAGGAGTCCACCAATCCCTGACGGGCATATACATTACCCCTCATATTATAAATCTCAGCATACAAATCATTGATCATTGGTGAAGACTCCGATTTATCACAGAATGCTTCTGCCTTGTTCATACAGAGTCTGGCCGAATCCATTTCAGACTTGAACATATATGCTTTTGCCAAAAGAACCAGATAGTGATAATAAGCCACACTGTCCGTCGTTGCCCTCATTTGCCCGGTAGTACGGGTACATACGTAACTGGGATTTTTTGACAGTGAATCTACTACCGAACGATAATACTGCATATAGCTGTCCATTTGAGACTTATTATAAGTTTCAGGACTTGTGCAAGCAACTCCCCATATACATAATAATATACTAGACCATAGTAGCTTAAACATTAGATGTGTGTTCTTCATCATAAATTCTCCTTCATAGTTTATTGACAAACATAAGCAAAAATAAACACAACTGCATATTTTTATGGAAATTTATTTCATCGGGAAGGCATATTGGATAAAATTTACATAAAGATTAAGATTCATTTTGCTATCTCATGAAACTTCCCTACCTTTGAAAAAATAATATCTAATTGAAGAAATATGGAAACAATTTCTAATTCTATCCTGACTGTACAAATAGCTGAACATGGTGCCGAACTTCAAAGCATCAAAAAAGATGGCAAAGAATATCTCTGGCAAGGTGACGCGAAGTTCTGGGGACGCCGTTCGCCTGTTCTATTCCCTACGGTGGGACGTGTATGGGATAATAAATACCGCCATGCAGGAAATACTTACGAAATAGGCCAGCATGGATTTGCACGCGACATGGATTTCAAAGTTACTTATAAGGAGGAAAATGGGGCGGTATACTGGTTGGAAAGTACTTCGGATACATTGAGCAAGTTTCCTTTCCCCTTCCGCTTGCTGGTGGGATATTTGTTGGATGAGAACAAGATTACCGTGAAATGGCGGGTAGAAAATCTGGGAGCTATAGATATGTATTTTCAAATTGGCGCTCATCCTGCGTTCTATTTTCCTGATTTCGATGCGTCTACTGACGAACGAGGTTTCTTTGCTTTCGACCGGACAAAGAATCTGGAATACATTGTACCGGTGGAAAAAGGATGTGTATCGCCGGAACGTCATGAGCTGAAGCTGGATAAAGAAGGATTGATGCCGATTGATATTCATACATTTGATTGTGATACTTATATCTTTGATAACAAACAATTGAAAAAGGTGACATTGCTGGACAAGGAAAGAAAGCCATCTATCAGTCTGGAGTTTGATTCACCGTTGGTTGCATTATGGTCTCCTACCAAAGCGCATCCCGATTGTCCGTTTGTCTGCATTGAGCCGTGGTATGGCCGTTGTGATTCTGTAGGATACGCAGGCGAGTTAAAAGACCGTGAATGGATACAGAAACTGGAGCCGAAAGAGGTATTCGATGTAGAATATAAAATTGTTATAGAGTAACGACAGAAAAGGGTTTAGTTCATGTAAGGGCGCATTGAATGCGCCCGATAACACTCTGAAAGGTGGATTTGCGGATGCATTCGGGCGACCGGACGTTGCCCCACAGTAGATGTTTTCCTCGACCTGACAGCTATGGGGCAAACCACGTCCCTACAGCATTCCTGCCCCACCAAGCAATCACCCGGCTACCAGTTCCTTTACAAAATCGGTCGCCGGATGGTTTTTAATTTCCTCCGGAGTACCTATTTGCTCTATCTTTCCGTTATTCATTACCAATACACGGGTTCCCAACTTCAACGCCTCCTTTATATCATGGGTAATAAATATAATTGTAACTCCTAATTCCTGATGAATACGGGCTATTTCCGTCTGCAACATCTTACGGGTTATCTCGTCTACAGCACCAAAGGGTTCATCCATCAATAATATCTCCGGATTCGCCGCCAGTGAACGGGCAATACCTACCCGCTGCCGTTGACCGCCCGAAAGTTCAGCGGGATAACGCTCAAGCATCTCTTGCTCCAAACCCACTACTTTTATCAGCCTCTCCACGGCACGGGCGGTCCGCAGCTTGTCCCGTTTGTTCAACAATTCAGGAACATAAGCAATATTTTTACGCACACTCATGTGCGGAAATAATCCTATACCCTGTATCACGTATCCGATGTTTCTCCGTAACAAGGTTTGGTTCTCTTTTGAGATATCCTTGTCATCTACATAAATAATCCCTCTTGTGGGAGTCAGCAGACCATTTATCATTTTCAGCATGGTAGTCTTTCCACTGCCCGAACTGCCAATTACCGTGATAAATTCTCCTTTGGTAACATCCAGACTGAAATCTTGCAAAACGGTATGCCCTTCGTATTCTTTCGACACATGATCGAAACGTATGATTATCTTGCCATCCATGTGGTATTCTCTTTTGAAGGTTTTGCCTGATTCAACAGTCCCTTTTTTTGCAGAAATTCACGGGCTACTTCCTGCTCGGAACGCGCTTTGACATCTACCTGATAGTTCAAATCCGCCATCTCACTATCAGTCAGGATACCATCCATCTTAGCAAGGGCAGCTTCCAGACCAGGATGTTTTGCCAATACATCTTCACGGACCACTGTAGCACAATAATAAGTAGGGAAAAAGTTCCGGTCATCCTCTAAAACAGTCAGACCTGCACCACTCAACTGTCCATCCGTGGTAAAAATATTCATAACGTCAATCTTACCGGATTTAATGGCCTCGTATTTCAAACCGATATCCATGTCAAGGGTCTTTCTGAATTTCAAATGATAGTGGTCACACAGTTCTTTATACCCCATTGGAATTTCATAGAAATCATACTCCGCACCTAAAATAAATGTATTCGGATACTTTGCCAGGTCAGAGAATTTCTTCAGATGATATTTGTCCGCACCGGCTTTGTTCACAGCCAGACTATACGCATTATTGAATCCATAGGGACCTATCCATTGCAGACCGAATTTATCGTGATATACCTTCTTCAATTCGGGGTAAAGTTGCGCGGGACCGGGGAAAGTATCTTTTTTCAATATCACCATCCAAGCCGTTCCCGTGTATTCAGGATAGAGGTCAAACTCCCCCTTCATTAATGCAGGATGGATGTTACTGGTTCCTCCGCCTATGCCTTTGGTTATCTCTACGGCATAAGAGGTGTTGTCCTGAATCAATGCCGACAGCATTTCAGCCAGGATAAACTGCTCCGTCATCGGCTTGGTAGCGATGCGGATCGTATCTTTTTTCTCTCCACATCCTGCCAGCAACAACAGGACAGCGAAAAAGGGTATCATAATCCTTGTTCTCATATTCTTTATTTTATCTACTCATTCTATTAATCTGCGCTTTCTCCTAATGTATTTCTCATATCTGCCTACTCCCCAATCGGCCAGCAAGGCCAGTAAGGCAATCAGGATACTTCCCGCCAGGGTCATGGCACTGTTGTTTGTAGTAATCCCCCGGTAAATGGCTACTCCCAGTCCCCCGGCGCCAATAAAGGCAGCGATACCTGCCAAAGAAATAGTCATCACCATCATATTCCTTATTCCCGAAAGAATGACGGGATATGCCAAAGGAAGCTTTATCTTCCATAAAATTTGAAAAGGAGTGCTGCCCATGCCCCGGGCAGCTTCTATTATTTCTCTATCAATGCCGTTGATACCTGTATAGGTATTTCTCACCATAGGCAGTAACGCATATACCGTAAGGGCTATAACAGCAGTTGTATTTCCGATACCCGAAAAAGGGATCAGAAAACCGAAAAGAGCGATAGAGGGGATGGTATAAATCAGATTCGTCAGTCCCATAATAGATGAGGAACTCTTACGGTACTGACTGGCAAAAACGCCCAGTGCCAGTCCAATGATAATGGCTCCGGCTATGGAAATGACCGAGATCTGGATATGTTCCCAAGTCAGGCTCAAAAACAGAGGCCAACGGTCTATATACAATGTAAATATTTCTTTGATCATCTTCTGTCAGGTTATTATAACTCAGTTTCCTTCAAATGGCATTCTTTCCGGCCCGCATCAGAAATAATAGCCGATATTCACATTGAAACGTGCGTGCCACGAATTACTTCCCGTACCTTCGGCAAAAGCATTCCAATCGGGTCCCAACCATGCCTGATGCAATCCTAACGCATAGTCTATATAGGCTATAACAGGTCCCGCAGTCACCATGCATCCGGTTACATTCTGAAAGCTGTCATGAAAATCCTTTTTTTGCTTCTGCAACCAGCCGAAATCATTATATACTTGAACACTTTGCAGCGGTCCCCAGTTCACGTTCCATTTATATCCCACACCCAATTGATATAAATTGGCCTTGGCAGCAACCGCATAAGGAGTACCATAGGCTGTCATCATAATGGTGTCGCGAGGGACACCCGGCGCATTCTTCGGTTTCATGGCATAGGTTGCAATCTGAGTTTTCACACTCAAACCTTTCCAGTAAAGTTCATGATGAATGGCAAACGCATAATGCGTACCCTGCTTTTTCGTATCAAGATTATACAGCCAGCCAAACTCTACGGAAGCACCTATACGCTGCTGTATATTCTCTCCCCATTTATAGAAAAGTTGTCCGTTAAACTGGTTCAGTTCCTTGTTTCGCCCTGCCACATCATATCCGTAACGGTCATCGGAAGTCTCGGCATCCGAACTGAAAAGCAACTCATCGGCATTCTTGAAAAAAGCCAAAGCAAACTCCCAGTGTGTTGCCGCATGCAGATATTTAAGTCCCATATCCGAATCATCTTCCAACCCTACATAGTACGACATCTGGAACAGAAAATTATGGGCTGCATAAGGTTGGATGCCGAATGGCACACGGGTTAAGCCCAGCTGTATCTGGTTCTTTTCATCAAACTGATAGCCTATCCACCCATATTTCAGCATTGATCCGCCAAAATCTTTGGAATAGAAACGATAATCAGCATCCAACAGAATTTTATTGTATTTGCCTTGCAAGCGGAAAAACAAAACATCATATCCAAAGTCTCCTCCGCGATCTTTACTTCCTTCTTTCCAGTCAGAGAAATTATAATTGAAGCGCAAAGCACCATTCAGTTTGAAATGTGGATATTTATCGGGTTCATCGGCATGTGCCGACAGGCATAATAAGGCTATTATGGATAATAGTAAGGTTTTAAGTTTCATGTTTAATTCATCATTAAAAATATCAATATCGTTGGTTTTAAAGTTATGCGCATATTAGTATAACAAAAAAAAGTTAATTTGGTTTACAGGTTTTTAGAATTTCTTCGACAATAGAAACTATTTGCCCCCGGACCAAACTATTCAGAAGGGCGAAGCGTTAATGGGAAAGAACTATTTTAAATATATCCAATTATGAACAAAGCATTTTTAACCTATCCCGAATGGCAGCCTACAGCGGACACTCTCCATATGCTGCTTCAAATCATAGGAAAGATAAAACTGGAACGAAATAACAAACGGCCCGAATGGGCGCACATCCGTCAATTCCTTACACTGAACGGACTTACTACGGGGATTATTCCGGGGGATACTGCGCCGTTTGAGATAACGGTAGATTTCAGGGAACATCGCATCACCCTGCACAATACCGAAGGGCGTTCCATCCGTATTCCTTTACGTGACGGTATTTCTATCGCCCACTATTATGAACAGATTCATCACGCGCTGAAATTTATTGGCTCACCGACCACCATCAATGTACATTCACAGGAATTTTATGACCCGATAAATTTTGATCAGGATGAAAAGCATCATGCTTATGATGCGATGGCAGCTACGCTCTTTCAGGATAATCTTTTGTTTGCCTATCAGGTACTGAATAAATTCATGTCTCCCTTTCGTGGAAAAGTCGATTTTCCGGCCTATTATTTCGGTACGATGGATTTATCATGTATTGTTTATAGTGGCGAAGCGGCACCATTCAGTTCAAAAGGGCGCATTTCTTATCCTGCTTTTGATGAGCGAAATTGTGAATTTGGTTTCTGGCCCGGCGATCCGAAGGCATTGGAACCGTCATTCTACGTCATGCCCTATCCATTTGTTCCTTCTATAGATATTTATGGAAATATGCTTCGCCCGGACAAAGCAGTATTCAAGCCGGAGAAGAAGGAATTCTTTCTGACGCTGAAAGATGCATTGAGTTATGATAACCCCGAAGAGAAAATTATAGAATTCTTCACCAGTAGCCTAGCTATTGTGCAACAATTGAAGAAATGGGATAATTGGGAATGGATTACACATCCGTTAAGCTACAAATAAAATGGCTAAATTTGAACAGATAAATGCGTTCACATCCACCGTAGGGGCGCATTGAATGCGCCCGATAATACTCCGAAAGGTGTATTTGTGGGTGCATTACTCCCAAGGTCGTGACCGATGGTTCGGGCGGAAGCATTCCGCCCCTACAGTGAGTTGAAACGCCATTTGCCGGCTTAGCTTGGCGGATATGAGAGTTTGCCTGCCCGAATCGTTTTCGGGCGGGCAAACCTTGCCCCTACAGCCGGCAATTTGAATCCTGTTCTTATTACCGGCTTCCAAAATACAGGAATATCATACCTATAAGTACCAGTGCCAAATCCACAGCTTTACTTTTAAGGTTCTTCTCACGGAATACCATTGCACCGAATATAAAGGAAACAATCACACTGCTACGTCTTACCATAGATACAATGGAAATCATGGCTCCATCCAGACTCAAAGCGTAGAAATAGACAAAATCGGCAGCCGACAGGAAAATAGATATCAGAATGATGCACCAATGCCAATGGAACGGAGTGGTAGATTGGCGCTTCGGCCACCACAGCAGCATCAATACGCCTCCCATCATAAACAATTGATAAATATTATACCAGGACTGAACGATCATTCTATCCAGTCCAATGCCCCCCTGATCTACAGGTGCCATCAGATACTTGTCATAAAGACCGCTGATTGCTCCCAACACAGCTGCCATTACCACGCAATAAATCCATTTATTATGCTTGAAGTCTATCCCCTCCTTCTTACCGCTACGACTCAGCATAAAGAAAGAAAAAACAGCCATCAGCACACCAATCCATTGGTAAAGATTCAGCCTTTCACCGAATACTACCAACGCCCCCACCAACACCATCACCGGACGGGTAGCGTTTATAGGACCCACAATCGTAATAGGCAGATTCTTCATGCCAAAATATCCCAGCACCCACGATGAGAGTACAATGACCGATTTCAGTACCACATAGCGATGCACCTCCCACCCTGCGACAGGCACATAAAAAATAGTACTTTCCAAGGTTCCCGGTTTCCACACCGACAACACGATAAAAGGAAGAAATATCAAACTAGAGAACAACGTATTGAGAAATAACACCGGAATTACCGCATTGTCCTTTAACGACTGTTTCTTGAATACATCATAAAACCCCAGCAACGCTGCCGAGAGAAATGCCAGAAGTAACCACATCATATCTTTTTTACCTTATTTTAAAATCGGGCGCAAAGTTACAACAAAATACAAATAAAGGAGTGTAGATTTTGATATAAATGGTATGGGAATAAAAGAAAGAGGGGTAACGGAGAAATAATACATCTCCATCACCCCATCCTTTATTTGTGAGCAAATATCCTCCAGAAATCTCGCCCGGCGCTTGTCCCGGTTAGATTCCCAATGATTTTCTTACAGCCTCCACTTTTTCTTCAGCGGCGGTATTAGCAGCATCGAAGCATTTGTGGCAACCCATTTCGCCTTTCACTTCCACGTAGAACTTAATCTTTGGCTCTGTTCCCGACGGACGAACTGAAATCTTGGTTCCATCTTCTGTGAAGTATTGCAATACATTGCTGGTTTCCGGCATATCAATTTCTGTTACATTACCGTTGCCATCAGTAGCTTTCAAGGTTTTGAAGTCTTTGGAAATAACAACCTTCGAACCACCTATTTCCTTTGGAGGATTAGAACGGAAGTTCTCCATCATCGCTTTAATTTCTTCAGCACCGCTCTTACCCGGTTTCACTACGTTTACAGTAGTTTCCTTTGAGAAACCATATTCTACATAGATATCCAGCAATACTTCGAATAAAGTCTTGCCTTGGTCTTTTGCCCAAGCACAGATTTCGGCCAGCAATGTACAAGCAGAAACAGCATCTTTATCACGAACAAAGTCTTCAGCCAGGAATCCGTAGCTTTCTTCACCACCACCGATGTATTGTTGTTTGCCTTCACGCAGACGGATTTCACGTGCAATCCACTTGAATCCGGTATAGCAATCCAACATTTCAATATGGTTCTTGTCAGCAACCGATTTAATCAGTTCCGTAGTAACGATGGTCTTCACAATGAAATCATTGTCCTTCATCTTACCCATTGCGATGCGGTTCTTGATGATGTAATACAAGAATAGCAGACAAGTCTGGTTACCGTTAATCAATACCCATTCGCCTTTGTCATTCTTGCAAGCCATACCCACACGGTCAGCATCCGGGTCACTGGCCATTACGATGTCAGCATCAATTTTCTTAGCCAGGTCGATAGCCATAGACAATGCTTCTGCATTTTCAGGATTCGGAGAAATCACTGTCGGGAAGTCACCGCTCTTTACCATCTGTTCGGGCACTGTATGTACATTCTCAAATCCACATTGCTTCAATGCACGCGGAATCAACGTCATACCTGTACCGTGAATCGGAGTATAGACAATCTTCAGATCTTTCTGGCGCTTGATCACTTCAGGATCAATAGAGATAGTCTTCACTTTATTAAGATAAATACTGTCCACGTCTTCACCTACTATCTGAATCAGATCCTTGTTACCTTCAAACTTGATATCGGTAGCCGATGAAATCTTATTCACTTCATCAATGATACCTTTATCGTGCGGAGCCAATACCTGCGCACCGTCATCCCAATAGGCCTTGTAACCATTGTATTCTTTCGGATTGTGAGAAGCAGTAATATTGATACCGCTCTGGCAGCCGAAGTGACGGATAGCGAATGACATTTCAGGAGTAGGACGCATATCTTCGAACAAATATACTTTTATACCGTTTGCCGAGAAGATATTGGCAGAGATTTCTGCAAACAGGCGGCTGTTGTTACGGCAGTCATGACCTACGACTACAGATATCTGGTCAAGATCTTTAAAATTCTTATTCAGATAATTGGACAAGCCCTGAGTAGCGGCACCCACCGTGTAGATATTCATACGATTGCTACCTACCCCCATAATACCACGAAGACCACCTGTACCAAACTCCAGATCTTTATAGAATGCTTCAATCAAATCGGTCTTATCGGGATTCTCCAACATTTTTTTAATCTCGGACTGTGTCTCAGCGTCATAAGCAGGTGTTAACCATTTTTCGGCTTTCTCTGTCACTTGCTTTATCAATTCTTCATTTTCCATAATTTTTTGTTATTTATAAGGTTTATAATTGTATCCGCTTTTTACGTGTTGACAAATGTAAAAGAATTAAATTAAAAATCCTAGAAATTTGGAAGAAGAAAATTAAAGATATGAAGGATTCTCCATTCAAAAATTACCATTTATAAAAAAAGAGAAGGTCATCCAAAGTAAAATTCTCTATCATATAGTTTTAGGGGCGGATTTAAAACCCGCCCCTGCTAATGACATAATGCTTTATATCCTTTTTAGAAAGTACAGAAAAAGAATGTACCCTATTTCATCTTATAACGGTCACCGGTAGCTTTTACCAATTCCTCCAGGAACTCTTTGGGGTATCCCGGACGTACCAGCGGTGCACAATGACCGGTTTCAGGGCGAAGAATAGTTCCGTCTTTCGCCATCTTCTTCACAGCGCCGTCATTATACTTCACAATCAGGAATTCGCCCAGCTTCTTCCAGCTGTCTACTGCCGATTCGGCTGTCATACAACTATAATTAGTCAGAAACTCTTTTGCTTTTGCAGGATCTTTCTCATACAGACTCATGGCAGAAGATTCAATACCTGCCTGTGCATTCGCATAAGTATCCTCCAGGTTATTCTGAACGGCACGCATATCATCGACCATCAGGCTGTAACGGGGACGGATCATATCTGCCACCCAGTTATAAATCCAGAATGCAGAGTCCCAGGAGAAGGTTACGCAATCGGCTTCCTTGCCACTGTAGCAATCAGGAATACGGTCCGAACAGCAATATACGGGAGCGAATACAGTCATATTGGCATCGTCTGCTCCAAACCATAATACACCACCTATGGCATCAGGCAAATTGGCACGCATCTGCGCCACAAAAGTGAAAGCAGTCTGCTGGGTAGAGATAGGACGTTCATTGAAATATTCCTGATCACCCACTTTAAAACTCAATGGTGACAGGCGATAAGGAGTTTTGAACGGACCTGCACCGGGATCGTTGGTGATATCCAGCGGAGTACCTTCATAATGATCGCGCATGGCTGTCTGAATATCACGTACCGAAAGTTTGCGGACGGGCTTGATGTAAAGAGGCATCGGCTCTTTGCTGTCACCTTGAATATAGGGCAGATAGGTATCTCCTATTGACTTATTAAACATATTATAGAAACTCCATACACGGGCTTCACAAAAGCGCACACCGCCAAAGTCCAGCGGATTATAGGCAGCCGAGAAGCTGAAGTCTTTATTCATGCCGTCAAAATAACCTTTCTCACGGGCAAACGAAATGACATCCGGAGAATATAGACAATTATCCTTATCATTCATATTGAACTGATGGATGCGGCTCTGATTGGCGTGTGCGGCAATGCAATCATCGGGAATACGGACTGCCACCCATACGGCACCTTTCACACCGGGGCCTTTACCGATCATTTCCAGAATCCATACTTCATTGGGATCGGCAATGCTGAATGATTCGCCACTGCTATAGTAACCATATTCCTTTACCAGATCTGTCATGACCTGTATGGCTTCCTTGGCTGTACGTGAACGCTGTAGGGCTACATAAATCAAACTTCCATAATCCATAATGCCCGTAGAATCCACCAGTTCCTCGCGTCCGCCGAAAGTAGTTTCGCCTATGGTTACCTGAAATTCGTTCATGTTACCAACGACATTGTAGGTCTGACGCGCTTCCTTTATTTGTCCCAGGTATTTACCCGAATCCCAATCATAGATATCACGCATAGTTCCTTTTTCATGCATACCGGCAGGATAATGATACAACTCGCCAAACATCCCATAAGAATCGGCGGAATAAGATACGATAACAGAACCGTCGGCAGAGGCTCCCTTACCTACAATCAGATTGGTACACGCCAGACTTTCCGTTACTGCTGCCAATAGCAGGGCAGCGCCTAAAATCAGTTTATTCTTCATTAATATATCACTTTTTAATTGTGTGTAATTCTTTTTTTGTTATCAGAACGTATATTCCTCTCTTGTTTCGTTTCCACAATAATCCGTCACTACCAGTTCCAGTTTATGAGGTACTCCCCTCTTCAACCTTTCGGGGTGCTTCATCCACAATTTCGCATTTTTGGAACTGAACCCGAACAAGGCAAACTCACCATCTATCCTCACCTTATAGTCCTTCACGCCCGTTTCCGCATCTCCTATTTTGAACTGTATATTGCCTGTCTTCCATTGTGGTTTGTTCAGTGGAGTTACCCGTGGAGGAACAGTATCTATGGCTACCGTATAGGTTCCCAGCTCACGGATAGAAGTCTTCATCCATCCATTTTCATAGGTTCCTCCTGCCGATCCCTTTCTGTTTCCCCATTTGCGGGCTACATAATATTTCGAAGTATCTTCTACGGGAAAATGGCGCATCCCAATCATCAGTGTACATCCGGCTTGCAAAGCCACAGGTTCGTCATGCAGCTGATATTCGTAGGAAATAGCAACTGTATCTTTTATCACACAACTGTTCAGCGCCACATCTTCATACAGCATGCCCCGGGGGATAACCAATTCCATGCCCGGTTCCTGAACCACATTCCCCTTGTTCCATGCCAGATAATGCTTCACCTGCGGATGATATTCTTCTATTGGTTGCCGGAGCCCACGCACCGTAAAACGATAAGTCGATTGATTACCATATAAATCCGTCAGTTCATAGCGGAAATGATAATCACGCTCTTCATCAATCGTAACAATGCCTCCCGTTTCATTAGCCTGCAACATACGCAGGCGGTTTCCGGGAAGGATTTGTGAGCGCATCACCCAATTACGTTTCTTTACATTTTCCTCGTAATCCGTCCAAGCATTAATCATCCGGTTTTCTTCGGGTAAAACACCGTCCACCGTACTTCGGAAAACTTCCGTCGTGTCTACGTAAAGCACTACGGAACGCACACCGTAATTATTGTGTGTACCGTCCATATAGTCGTATGCCTTAATGCCTGCGGCTATTTCCCCCCAGGCAGAAACCGGTTTCGCCAAGGAAGCGACAGGAATGGCTTTCTTTCTCCGAGAACCTTCCACAACTCCTGTTCCCCGCTGCGGATAAAGCATGATCATTGATGCACGTGGTGGAGTGGTATCTTTTATCTTGTCCGTATAGAACTGCAAAGGATCTATCAGTTCATCAGTAGCCGTATGACGTATCTCCATGTGCAGATGCGGTCCGAAAGAGTATCCTTCGTTTCCGCTTAAAGCGATCACCTCTCCGGCTTTGAAACTGATCTGGTGAGGTTCAAACTTCAGATCTACCGTAAAAGTCTCGTGTTTATATTGATATTCCTCCACCACTTTAGCCACAGAGGGAGCAAATTTCAGCACGTGCCCATATACGGAAGTATACCCATTGGGATGAGTAATATAGATTGCCTGTCCGTATCCGCCGGGAGTTACCAGCACACGGCTTACATATCCGTCGGCAATGCAATGAACAGGCTTTCCTACTTCTCCCTGGGTTTTAAAGTCTACTCCCCCATGAAAGTGATTGGAACGCAATTCGCCGAAATTACCGCTCAAACTGAGTGGAAAATCAAAAGGGGGACGGAATACAGGAGCCGCCGGTTCTTGCTGCGCCTGCACAGTGAGAACACTGCCCAAGGCTACTATCATTATATAATTTCGCAAAGTCATTTTCTTTATCTTTATTCAGGATTCATCCCAAAAGGTTTGAATCTCCCTGCAAACTTACAAATAAAAAACAGAATATCCCCTAAAATAGTGTTGCTAAACATACGTTTATTTCAAAAAAAACACATCATTACAAAACCTACTTTTCTGACATTTTGTTATCTTTGGAGCAGTCAAACCCCTTAAATGTGACGATTATGATAGTAGGAATCCCTAAAGAAATCAAAAACAACGAGAATCGTGTATCGTTAACCCCTGCGGGAGCACACGAGTTGGTACAGAGAGGTCACACGGTGTATGTGCAACACACCGCAGGTATAAACAGCGGATTTTCTGACGAAGATTATGAAAAAGTCGGTGCGCGTATCCTTCCTGCCATAGAAGATGTGTACGCCATTGCCGAAATGATCATGAAAGTCAAAGAGCCCATTGAATGTGAATATAGCCTGGTACGAAAGGGGCAATTGGTATTTACCTACTTCCACTTTGCCTGTGACAAGGAACTGACGGAAGCGATGATGTGCAGCGGCTCGGTATGCCTGGCTTACGAAACCGTAACCGACAAACAGGGTGGCTTGCCACTACTGATCCCCATGAGTGAAGTAGCCGGACGAATGTCTACCCAGGAAGGTGCACGTTTTTTGGAAAAGCCCCAGGGAGGACGCGGCATTCTGCTAGGAGGAGTTCCCGGTGTAAAGCCTGCCAAGGTATTGGTATTGGGCGGTGGCATTGTCGGGACCAACGCTGCATTAATGGCCGCCGGACTGGGAGCTGAGGTCACGATCTGTGATATTTCCTTGCCCCGTCTACGCCAGTTGAGTGAGTTCATGCCCAAAAATGTAAAGACGTTATTCTCGTCCGGTCACAATATAGAGCAGGAACTGCCTGCTACCGATTTGGTAATCGGGGCGGTTCTTATTCCCGGAGCCAAGGCTCCCCACCTCATCACACGCCCCATGCTGAAATTGATGAAGAAAGGTACCGTATTGGTAGATGTGGCCATTGATCAGGGCGGGTGTTTCGAAACATCCCATCCCACTACACATGCTGATCCTATTTATGAAGTGGATGGTATCATTCATTATTGTGTGGCAAATATTCCGGGCGCTGTGCCCTGCACTTCCACTTTGGCACTGACCAATGCTACCTTGCCTTATGCTGTCAAACTGGCTGATCTGGGTTGGAAGAAAGCTTGTGAAAGCGATCCGGGATTGAAAAACGGCTTGAATATTGTAGACGGAAAAATTGTGTATCCGGCTGTGGCAGAAGCTTTCGGCTGGAAGATTTAGTAAAGTATGGATTCTAAAGAAAAAGGAAGGCTTAGTACAAGTCTTCCTTTTTTAACAGCTAATATTGATAAGGATTATCATCCCACGGTTTTTCAGGCACCTCTTCTACGGGAGCTTTCAGCCGTGTCTTCTCTGTCCGGCTCACAATCCAGATACTGGTTTCGTAAAGCAAGTACATGGGCACGGATACCATCATCAGCGTAAAGACGTCAGATGTAGGAGTAATAATGGCTCCGACTATCAAAACAATCACAATGGCATGACGACGATACCGTTTCATGAAATCGGCGGTAAGAAAGCCCAGTTTGGCAAAAAGCCAGCAAAGGATGGGAATCTCGAAAACAATCCCCATCATCAGACTCATCATCATCAAAGTATCCATGTATGAGGATAAAGTAATGGTATTCTCTACCTCCATACTTACCTGATAGGTAGCAAGAAAGCGGAAAGTGAGAGGAAAAATCAAGAAATAATTCAGCAGGACACCCATTATAAAAAGAAGATATCCCCAACCAATTACCCGGGTGGAATACCTCCTCTCGTTCTCGTATAGAGCCGGAGATACAAAACGAAACAACTGATAAATGACATAAGGAGATGCCAACAGAAACCCTGCATAAAATGATACACTCATGTGGGTGATGAATTGGGCTGCCAGCTGGGTATTGATGATTTTTACATAAAATGCTTCGGGGCATAGTGAAGGTATGGACACAGCATCGGCTATCCGGCAGAAAAGATGATAAATGATAAAATCGGCATTCTTGGGAGCCAGAACGATGGCAAAGAGCTCATCCTTAAATAAAAATGCGATCAGCATAAGAACCACCACCGCCACCGCAATGTGGAACAAGACGAGACGCAATTCTTCCAAATGATCCCAAAAAGTCAGTACTTTTTGCTGTTGTTGTTTCATTGAATCCTGAAATTTAAAATATATCCAATAACGCTTTCTTCCACTGTAGGAGCCGAAGGGATTTCATAGTCGGCAGGCCAAGCCTGTAAATAGCGTTTCCACTCACCGTAGGGGCGGGGTCTGCCCGCCCGAATACATTCTGAAAAGTGTATTTGTGGATGTATCCGGGCGGGCAGACCCCGCCCCTACAGTGGATGGGAGGCTTAGCTTGACGGCTATGAGGTCACTCCTTTTTCTCTTCCTTCTTGTCTTTCCGGTCTATATCCTCTTCCAGTCCGTTCATTCCATCCTTGAAGCTCTTTACCCCTTTGCCCAGACCTTTCATCAGTTCGGGTATCTTCTTGCCCCCGAAAAATAAAAGTACAATCAATGCAATGAACAGCACTTCCTGCATGCCTAATCCTAAAAATAATAATGTACCTGTCATTTTTTTCTATTCAACTATTAAATGATTAATCAAAAACCAAAGTCATCTATTACAACTTCTTCTTTTTTCTCTTCCACAAAAGGTTTCGCTTCCTGTTGCACGGCATTACCTTCTATATAAATCGCTTTATAAGGCTTGGCCGGGCAAACATATTCGCAGCCTCCACAACCTACGCATATTTCGGGATTCACCTTAGGCAGCGTCAGCCCGTCTTTATAAGGTATCATGGCCACCGCCTGCGTGGGACAATGTTCGGAACAAGCACCACAACTGGTATGATCCCGTAAAACAATGCAATTCTTCTCCAGAAAAACCACCTTTCCCATCTGTGTCTTATGCTTCTGCTCCACTGTCAGCGGCTTGATGGCTCCGTTAGGACAAACATCACCACACACGGTACAATCAAAGTTACAGAATCCTTTTTCAAAGTCCATCATGGGCTGGATAATCCCTCCCAATCCATATTCCAGAAAAGCAGGTTTCAATACATGAGACGGACACCGGGTAACACAAAGATGGCATGAAGTGCAATGCTGCAAGAAATGAGCATGACTGACTGAGCCCGGAGGGCTTAACGGTGTTTCACGCTTATAGGCTATCAAGTCACTGTCAAACAAAGATTTCCTATCTCCGGCCATCACCCTGGGAATCGTAACTGCCGTAGTCACGGAAGTCAGTATAAAACGGCGCCGGCCATCGTCTTCAGGCACATTCACAGATGTGTGATTGTCTGATGCTTCCGGAGGTGCATCCGTGTGAACCTGAGTCCCTCTTCCGGGCAGACTATACGAAATAGCCTGATGATGACAAATATCCAGGCAATCAAAACAATTGATACAACGGCTATAATCAATCATATGATTCTTGCCATCCATGCAATATCCCTTACATTTCAGACTGCATAATCCGCAATTATTGCATTTTTCGGCATCTATACGGAGTTTGAATAATGAAAAACGGGAAATAAGCCCCAGAAATGTCCCTACCGGACAAACCGTATTGCAATACATTCTTCCCCAATGGAACGCAAAATGGGCAATGACAGCCAATGTCAGTAAAGCGACTGCCAAAGCAGCCACTGCACGAATGGAAATATCCACATAATAAAATGTATAATTCCCGAATGAAGTGAACACCCACGCCAGCAAATTATTAAGCGCCAGATAGACCGGGCTGAAAATATGGGCAGCCATACGCCCGTAAGCACTATAAGGTTCTACCAGCCCCGCCAGAAACGTGAGGCCTGTCAACCAGGCTATCACAACCACCGCCAACACTCCCCACCGCAACATCTTCCATTCAGGACGATACCCATATTTCTTCTTCCGGTTTATTTTACGGGCTACCCAGTTCACTATATCCTGAAACACCCCCATGGGACAAATGGAAGAACAATATACCCGGCCGAAGAGAAAGGTCAGTACCAACAAAGACAACACAATAACCAGACTGCCCGACAATAATGCCGGAACCAACTGAATACGCTCCAACCAAGAATGATGCCCCGTTATCTCCGCAAAATCCAGAAAATAGAAGGTAATCATAGCAAACAAGACTACCGACACGGCTACGCGCAACATTCTCAGCCTGGAATGTTTGATATTTAATTTCATCTTAAATCTTTATTCTCTTCACTTTAAGCTTGTCAATATCCATCGTACCGACTTTCAAAGCCTGCGCTTTAGACAGGTGGCCGACCTTATCCAACGGCATTTCACGTACCTGATTAAAGAACTTGGCAGCAGCCGTATCCACGGCTACAATATCCTGCGACAGGAACAACCCTTTTGCCAGCACCACATCCGAAGCCGAACGTCCGCGCGGACCGTTGGTTTCCATGATGCGGTAAGCATCCACCACATTGAGCACAGCAGGTTTGCTCATGGTACAGATATCCGCAATACATTGTTGCAGGTCATGTTGGTGGAAGAACCCCCTGTCCCACACAATGCCCATGTGGTTCTTCATGGAGATAGTAAGCTGTGCGCCACCATGATTCTTCAAAATGGGCACATTGATCCACACATCACAATCCATAATCGCATGGTGCACTTTCGCTTTCTTCAGGTTCCGGGCCCGCGGCAATGTTATTTCACGATAGTAAGACTCCTGATCGGCAGGCAGGACCTTGGCCCCCGCTGCCTTTGCCGCAGCTTCTATGCCACTGTTTTTATAGCATTTTTGCCAGTCATCACAAGTATGGTCAAACACGACCACTTCTTTGGCTCCGGCTGCAAAGCATTGTTTGATAATTTCCGTTACGAGTTTGGGATTCGTATTTCCGGCCAATTCCGGTGTCTTGTCCCAACCGATATTAGGTTTAACCACCACCTTTGAACCGGATTTTACAAACTTCTTCATGCCTCCCATCTGGGTAATGGCCTGACGGAACATTTCATCGGGTTCTCCCCCCATGACAGCTACCAGATCATAGCCACCACCACTTTCGGTCTTTTCCACCGTTTGCGCCATGACATCCATGGCACCTTCCAGCCTCACTGTTGCCGCCACGCCGGCTATCGCCACCGTTTTCAAAAAATCCCTTCTGTCCACAATTATTCGTTGTTTATGGTTTACAAGTGTTTACAACTTATCTCCCGGCAATGGCTTTCAGCAACGCATAGCCGCCAAAAACCTGAAGCAACATCCCCGGAATACCGATTCGGAAATCCTGTGCCGCCAAATAGAAGTTGCCTACAAGGGCCCATTCTATCAAAGTACCCGCCACCTGATAAGCCAGAACGACACCCAGCAACGCAGGGATCGTAATCCGGTGGAAACGACGGGCCATATAGCCCGCAGCTACAGCCAGCAATACGGACTTTGCCAAGATTGCCGGAAGGACAGCTACAGCAGGCATTCCAAACAAGGCGCTATTGACAAGTGGAGAGAGGACAGCCGTCAGCACCCCCACTTTCAAACCATATTTATAAGCGCCTACCAATGTAAAGAAATAAATGGGCAGCATGGTAGGACCGCCCAGATGCACCAGATGGCAAAGTTGTGGCAATGCTATATTGCCCACAATGAACAATAATGCAAACAAATAAGTAGTTGCACTCGTGTAGTTTAATGAATAGAGTTTTGTTGTTGATTCCATCATATGAACCTTTCATTTAATTTCTGCAAATATAATCATTTCACAGAGCAAGCTCAATCTTTTTTTTCTCTTTTCTTGTTTATATTATCAAATATTCCTCTATCTTCGCCATAAATTGATAAAGTTTCGATTATGAAATGTTATAAATTCATCTGTTTATTGACTTTCTTCTTTGGAATGTCAACACTGGTACAGGCACAGAATACGCCCTGCACAGGAAGTGAATATAGTACGAATGCGGATTTTTTCCGTGCTTCGGCATCAGCACAGAGCGGTGACGCCACCGCTTCCAAAAAGAAAGCGACCATTACGGCCCGTACTACCGTTGCCAACCAGATTAAAGCGAAAGCGGAAATGGCTGCCAAATCCCAAAGCAAATTCGGCAGTGCAGAGTTGGCTCAATTTCTGGATCTGGTACAAATGGCTACCCAGCAGGAAGCTGCCCACTTAAAAGTAATTTGCGAGAACAGCCGACAGAATGGTGGTAAATACCAAACAGATGTTGTCGTAGAATTGTCAAAAGCAAAAGTCCTGTCCACGATCATCAGCCAAGTAAAAAGCGATGATAAGCTGAAAGGGATTTTTGAAGAAAGTAAGTTCAAACAGGCGTTCTAAATAATTGTTTGGAACGATTTCCAGCAGCACATCCACGTAGGGGCAGAGTTTGGGCGCCCGAAAATGGTTGGCTTTATGTATTATAATATAAACCTAATCCCGATAGAGTTATGGAAAAGTTGTACGATTACCTCCCGGAGCAGCTGGTAACTTTCATTCTAGTGACCTTGTTCTCTTTGCTCATCGGTTTGTCCCAACGAAGAATCAGTCTGAAAAGAGAAGGAGAAACTACGCTTTTCGGCACAGACCGGACTTTTACTTTTATCGGCATTCTGGGATACCTCCTCTATATACTCGATCCTGAGGAAATGCGCTTGTTTATGGGAGGAGGATTGATTCTGGGGCTGCTGCTGGGAATTAATTACTACGTCAAGCAATCTCTGTTTCATGTGTTCGGAGTGACCACTATCATCATTGCCCTTATCACCTACTGCATAGCTCCTATCGTAAGCACGCAGCCCTCCTGGTTTTATGTCATGATGGTGGTCACCGTACTTCTTTTTACCGAGATGAAAC
Source organism: Bacteroidaceae bacterium (assembly GCA_963651205.1). Taxonomy (GTDB): domain Bacteria; phylum Bacteroidota; class Bacteroidia; order Bacteroidales; family Bacteroidaceae; genus Phocaeicola. The sequence goes on along the minus strand of CAVJPC010000239.1, from coordinate 3,852 downwards.
ATACTTTCACGGAACTTGTGCAACGGATGCAGAATGATGAAATGATCACATTGGCAAAGTTTCTTGCCATCAGTGGTATCATTCTCCCCATGTTGCCCAAGGAAGCTCTTATCCCGGGAATCAACCTCACTCCTTACACCATCTGGCTGGCTACCGTAGTGGTATCGGGTATCTCTTATCTATCATACTTGCTGAAACAATATGTTTTCCGCGAATCGGGCACTCTGGTATCGGGTATTATCGGTGGTCTGTATAGCAGCACCGCCACCATTTCCATTCTTGCCCGCAAATGCAAACGGGTACAGACCTATGAAATACCGGAATATGTATCTGCCATGATGCTTGCCATCAGCATGATGTTCTTGCGTTTCATGATCCTGATTCTGATATTCAGCACTTCCATCTTTCTGGATATTTACCCGTATCTGCTCATTATGTCTGTGGTTGCTGCCGGCATCGGCATATTCATCCATAAAAAGAATACCGTAAAAGGTGAACGCGAAGTCATTGAGGAACCGGAAACGGAAAGCAATCCCCTGGAATTTAAAGTTGCCCTGATTTTTGCCCTGTTATTTGTGGTATTTACGTTTCTTACTCACTATACGCTGATTTATGCAGGAACAGGAGGTCTGAGCATCCTTTCTATTGTGGCAGGATTAAGTGATATCACTCCTTTCATACTTAACCTGTTACAAGGTGGAAGCATTTCAGCAACCATCGTAGGAGCGTGCATTATGCAGGCTATCATCAGTAATATTGTGGTGAATATGTTCTATGCCATGTTCTTTTCTTCCCGCAGAAAAGAAATGCTACCTTATGTGTGGAAAGGATTCCTCTCCGTTATCGGGGTGAATGCTATCTTATTGCTTATATATTACTTCTAAATTCCCATTTCTTAGAACAAAGAATGCGGACGACAGGATTATTGTATAAAATCCATATCATCCGCATTCTTTACTATATCAAGATTGATTTTATCAGAAAAGTAAAATATAAGCCAATGAGCTGATACTGATTACCGCCCAAAGAGCAACACCCTGAATCAGCGGTTTCATACCAACCTGCCTCAACACATCCATAGAAAGTGAAGCACCGATAAAGAACATAGTGATAATTAAGCCCTTGCGTGCCAGTCCTGATACAGCCTGTCCGAATTGGGGAATGCCATCCAGCACATAAGTATTCAAGATGATAGCCACTACAAAATAAAGGATAAACCAAGGAATGCTTACTTTCTTACCACTGCCCTTGAATATAAAAGAAGTGGCAAATGCCAAAGGGATAATCCAAAGGGCACGGGTCAGTTTGATCGTTGTCGCCACTTTCAAAGCCTCCTCACCATAAGCTGCACCTGCTCCTACCACAGAACTGGTATCATGAATGGCAATAGCAGCCCAAGTTCCGAACTGTTGCTGGTCCAGTCCCAACGCATGGCCTAATACGGGGAAAACAAATAAAGCAATGGCATTCAATACAAAAATAGTAGCCAGAGCTACAGACATTTCACTATCCTTTGCCTTCAGCACAGGACCTACGGCAGCAATGGCGCTACCTCCACAAATAGCAGTACCCGAACTGATTAAGTAAGAAGTGTCACGATCCACCTTCAACAACTTGCGACCAATGAACATACCTATAATCATAGTACCGACTACAGAAATAATGGTAAACTCCATACCTTCCTTGCCGGATGCCAGAGATGCCTGAAGATTCATGCCGAATCCCAATCCTACCACTGAATATTGCAACAAATATTTGGAAACTTTCTTATTGAACTTCGGATGAGCCTGCCCGCAAACCAATGCAAAGATCAGCCCCAAGAATAAAGATACCGGCGGAGTGACCCAACGGGAAAACGGGGCGAGTGCCGGAACATAGTCCATCAATAAAAATACCGTTAATGTGGAAAGCAAACCTACATAAATAGCTTTGTTGTTTTGCTGTAAAGCTGTTACTGAAATCATATATTTCTCTTTTTAATGTTATCTCCTTTTTCGGGGTGCAAAGGTACTATATGTTTCCATAACAGTCTAATTATTTTTAATTATAGGTTATAACTTTTCTTTATAATGATTGGCAAATTGCATGAATAAAGCCGACAGCCCGGTATCCTGTCCTTGTAATTGGACAAAATCAAACTCACGGCACATCACCAAGTCTTTTATATCCAGCACTTTAAACTTACCGGAATAAAGTTCTTTATTGATAGACCGGATAGACAGGATGCCCATGCACTCACTGTTTTCCAGAAATAATTTAATACTCTCTGTACTTCCCAGATGCATGCGGATATGGAGATCCGATAACTTTATGTTGTGTTTCTGCAAAGCAGTAATCAATACATCCAAGGTACCGGAGCCTCTTTCACGAAGCACCAACGGGATTCCTCTCAGTTCATCCAAAGTGACTTCATCATAATCCATCCATTTACTGCGGGTATGGACGATAGCCACCAGTTCATCTTGCAGAAAAGGAGTATATTTCAAATTAGGCTGGCGGGTATTCCCCTCTACCAGTGCCAGATCTATACGATGTTCCTGTAAAGCCTTTTCCACTTCTGCCGAATTACCGCTAAACAAGGATAAGGATACTTGCGGGAATTTCTCGACAAAACGGGCCAGCAAAGGTGGTAATACATATTGGGCAATCGTAGTGCTGGCTCCCAAACGCAACTCGCCTGTATGCTCATTGCGCAACAGATTCATTTCATATTCCAACCGCCCGTATTCCTCCAGTATTCTTTCGCAATGTTCCAGCAACAACTGTCCGGCATCTGTCAAGGAAATCTTATTCCCCATACGTTCAAAAAGACGCGTCTGGTACATGGTTTCCAGTTCCTGGATATGTTTGGTAATAGCCGGCTGGCTGATAAAAAGTTCCTGCGAAGCCTTCGTAAAACTAAGGTTCTTCGCCACACTGCTAAATACTTTTAATCTGAAATCGGACATGGTTACAATTCCTCCGCTTTGATCCCCAATGATTGTAAAATGGCAAATCCAAGCATTTCCCACTGATAAGCCACTTCGCCGGCAGGAGGATTCATACCGAATACCGTCATTTTTTCTTTTCCGTCCACCTTATTTAATATAGCAGGGATCTTATCACCATATTCCTCTTCGGCAGGGACTATAATCACGCGTTTTACTTCTTTAGCGTCAACCACCACTTTCAAAGATTCCAGGAACAGCTCTTCACGTCCGGTCATATCCGACGGTTCGAAAGAATAGAGAGCAAATTCCCCCAACTGGCTTTTGAAAGCCACATTATTCAACTCCTTTTCCAAATCGGACGGCTGAAAAGCCCCCATCTTCCTGCTTTCCTTATCATAGATAAATAATACTTGGATCGCATTCTCTCCCAAAGGTATTCCACCATCCAGTGACAGACATTCCAACAATACCGGCAAATCGGCCTTCGGCAACTTGCGGCCCAGCACCTCACCGAAATGTTTGGATAAATCACCCGCTACCCTATCTACGTAGGCTGCATCCATCAAAATTACAGTGTCTGCAAACTTTATTTCATTCGTCATCTCGTTTTCATTTTATGATTTCGATGCTAAGATAACAATAATCATCTGCCTACAGAAAGAGTTGTCTGCCTTTTTGTGTACAATTCGGGCTTTTTTTCATTCAAGGACCGGAGGCAACTGCCAATATGTCTGCTTATTTTACTCTATCAGCTTATTTTTTCTCTTTGGCAAACTATTTGACGAAACTCTCATGAAATCGCGAAAGCCATTGAACAAAGCCGTAGCGGTTACGTTTTCAATAGGTATTTGAATATTATTTAGAAAGCCTAAAATCCGCAAGCAATCTCAATGGCAATCTCAATTGCAGTAAAGAGCTTGAA
>CAVJPC010000238.1:0-3386 GCA_963651205.1 Bacteroidaceae bacterium | reverse complement strand
CCGGCAATGTTTTTCCGATGAAGGAGATCGAAATAAAATCGCAGATATCGGGAGTTCTGGACAAGATTAATGTTTCGATAGGAGATAAAGTGCGCATAGGAGATCCTGTCGCCTCCATCATGCTGGTCCCGAACGCATCGGATATGGAACGGCTGGAATATAACTTGAACACTGCCCAAATTGAGTATAAAGCCCGACTGGAAGATTATAAACGGGAACAAAAATTGTACTCAAAGAACCTTGTGGCACAGGCAGAGATGGACTCTTACACACAGGCATACGAATTATCTAAGGAGAAGCTCGCCTCTGCCCAAAATCAATTGAACATCTTGAAAGAAGGGCGTATCTCTCCTGAAACGGCATCAAATATTGTAAGATCGAGTATTAGCGGCGTTATCATTGATACCCCTCTGGAAACGGGGGCCTCTGTAATAGAGCGCAATAATTTTAATCCGGGAACAACGATTGCCGTTGTGGCGGAAATGTCCCGGTTTCGTTTTAAAGCCCTTGTCCCTGAAAAATATCTGAAAGACATCGCTTTACAAGACACGATTTCACTTTTATTCAATGCCTATGATAATTTACAAACCCGGGCAGTAGTAACAAAAATTTCATCCAAAGGAAATGCGGAGAACGGAATTATGAAATATATGCTTGAGGCAGAATTTCCCGTCTCGGAAAATATGCCTGTTATAAGATCGGGATATTCCGCAACAGCTACTATGGTGATAAAACAGAAAAAGCACACTTTATCCATTGATGAAAAATATGTCTTATACGAGAATGACTCTACATACCTCTATCTGCTGGATACTATGACACAACAGCAAACAAAACAAATCATCAACATCGGTATTTCAGATGGAAATTATGTGGAAGTGATAAAGGGGATTTTATTAAAGGATAAAATAGTAACTAACTCAACCGATAAATAAAATTAGAATCCACATTACGACCTATAAGCGTTACCTCTTTTATCCAACAGGTTCTAGTTACGGATAAGTTTTGTCCGAAACCGGAAGCAAAAGTAAGAGAATTATGATATATTTGCAACCGGAACCCAAATGTGTTTAATCAGAAATGGCAGAATCGACTATTATCACCGGACAATTCGTACGCATCAGCCAAGTACCCGCCAGCCTTGGCGAACGGATATTGGCTCGTATCATCGATTATTTTCTGCTGTTTATTTACATTCTTGCCACTTCTTATGTATTGGGGAAACTCAATATACACGCTTTTTCCGGAAGTACTTTTTTCTTGTTGTTCCTGTTTATCTATCTGCCCGTACTATGTTACTCGTTACTTTGCGAAGTTTTTAACCAAGGACAAAGTATCGGAAAAAAGGTCATGAATATCCGTGTGGTAAAAGCAGACGGTACGACACCCAGCCTGAGTGCATATCTGCTAAGGTGGTTGCTCTATGGGATAGACGTAACTATTACCGGAGGATTGGGGGTACTGGTCATACTATTAACCAAAAACAGCCAACGTTTGGGCGATCTTGCGGCAGGAACAATGGTAATTAAAGAGAAAAATTACCGCAAAATACAAGTAAGCCTTGATGAGTTCGATTATCTGACCAAAGGATATCACCCCAGTTTTCCATTAGCCGCCGATCTATCCCTGGAACAAATAAATGTGATCAGTAAGGCGTTAGAACTGCATCATAAGGACCGGGCAAGGCATATCTCACAACTGGCACCCAAAGTTCGTGCACTGCTTTCTGTAGACCAAACAGACGTAAATGATGAAAAGTTTCTTCAAACCGTTGTAAGAGACTACCAATACTATGCGTTAGAAGAAATTTAGTAGATCTTATTTCGTAAAAACAGAGTAAGCCGGACTTTTATTCATCCTATTTTCAGGCAGATATCCGGACTCCTATACACATCCGATACTTCCGAGGGCCGAAAAACAAAATGTATTTTCAGCAGGAGGAGAGGAATCAAGACAAAGTAAACTATCATACATATATGCAACAAAAGAGCGTGCAGAAGTGTTTCTGCACGCTCTTTATCTTTTGGTTTACGAAGACTGGCTTATTCCACCTGTCCCAGAGAATTTCCGTATTCCATTTCTCCCTGCACCACAAACAAGATTTCTTCCGGGTCGTATTCACCCACTTCATCTTTCTTGGCTTCTTGCACGATATATTCCACTACCTGCTCCAGATCGATGTCTACATAACCGTCAGCATCGGGCTGAGCATCAAGGATTCCGCTTTCAGAGTAATACTCATCGATCAGATCGAGGAAATAATATAACTCGTCTTCTGAGAATTTATCCTTCAACTCCTGAGGCAAATAGTTCCGGATGAACTCGATGGTCTTTTCATCATCGGCATCACTTAACAAAAAATCGTCTTCCAGTCCCATAAACAAATATTTTTAATGAAAGTATATTATAATAATTTCTCAACTTTCTCTACGAATGCAGGTTTAGCTACGGCACCGACTTGTTTATCCACTAATGCTCCGTCTTTGAAGAAAAGAACCGTAGGAATGTTACGAATACCGAATTCTGCAGGAAGATCAGAGTTTTCATCTACATCACACTTACCCATAATCACTCTTCCTTCATATTCTTTAGCTAACTCGTCGATGATAGGACCTACCATCTTACAAGGCCCGCACCAGGGAGCCCAAAAGTCAATAACAACCGGTGTTCCTTTTGCAAGGATTTCCTTAAAGTTGTTGTCAGTAATCTCTAAAGCCATTTCTTTAATTATTAATTGTTAGTTATTAAGTATCCATCACTGTTATGGGGCAAAGATAATCAATTTATATGAAACGCAAGTTCGGGACGTTCCTTTAAATAGGAAATTAATTCTCTACCCACCGAAAGTTTAACGGGACGAGAAATCAAGTCTACATACATCTTTCCATCCGTATCTGTTACCTTAAAATAAAGTTCTGTATTTCCCGGAGACTCTTTCGTCAAAGCGGCAAGTTCCGTAACCAAGTTCGAATTAAGTTCGGCAAGCGGAATCAGAATTGTGATCTTCTCTACCAGTTGTTCCTTGACGTCGGGCAGCAATTCCATCGAAGTAATCTTAATATCAAGTTCATCGGGACGCCATTGTTTAGGCTGGCAACGAGCTTTGATAAACAGAAAAGTCCCTTCACCTAAATAGCCTTGAAAAGTAACCCAATCGTTTCCGAAGAAAGGTATCTCGGCAGAACCGGAGTAATCTTCTATTTTGGCTATGCCATAAGGATTACCATTCTTACTTATACCTCGACGCACGCTGGTAACAATACCTCCCATCGTTATTTCTCTTCCTGCCAAAGCAGCTTTATCATCAAGTTCGATCATACGGGTATTGCATACATGTTCCAACACAATGGCATATTCATCAAGCGGATGAGCCGACAAGTAGATAC
>CAVJPC010000237.1:0-70138 GCA_963651205.1 Bacteroidaceae bacterium | reverse complement strand
TTAGTGATTAGTGGTTAGTGATTAGTGGTTAGTGATTAGTGGTTAGTGATTAGTGATGCCCACCGCAGGCATTAACCACTAATCATTAACCACTAACCACTACTTACATATCGCACATCCCTGGCATTTATTCAACTCACCACGGAAGCGTTTTTCCACCAACAGGTGCAGACGATCTTTTAATGCATCCAGACGGATGGTATCAATTACCTCATTTACAAAAGCAAACATCAGCAACAAACGGGCTTCTTTCAAACTGATACCACGTTGCTGCATATAGAACAAGGCATTTTCGTCTAATTGCCCGACTGTAGCTCCATGAGAGCATTTCACATCATCGGCATAGATTTCCAACTGTGGCTGGGTATACATGTGGGCATCTCTCGTAGCACAAAGGTTACGGTTGGTTTGCTGGGAATTGGTATGTTGCGCACCTTCACGTACCAATACTTTTCCTGCAAATGCTCCCACTGCCTGGTCATCTAATACATACTTGAAAAGTTCGTTGCTGTTACAATCCGATACTTTGTGGTCGATAAAGGTATGATTATCCACTTGTTCATTCTTATCGGCGATTGCCATGCCGCACAAGTTGATTTCCGCTCCACGGCCGTTGAGGGTCACTTCTGTTGTGTTACGGGTAGTACCGTTATGCAAAGTCATGCCATTCAGAAGCACATTACTGTTGGCTTCCTGATTCACGTAGAGGTTGCTGAGGCGGATGGTGCTGGTATGGGTTTCTTCCAATTCATAAAGATCGAAAGTGGAGTTCTCGCCCGCAAAGACTTCTATCACCTGAGTGGACAGGAAGTTCACATTATCCATGGCATGGTCACAAATAAGCAAACGAGCCTGTGCACCTTCTTCCAAGACAACCAACACACGGCGGTTCACCATGAAGTTCACATCGGCACGAAGGATATTCACCAACTGAATGGGTTTGTCTACCACAACCCCTTTGGGGACATACAGCATGAAGCCGTCTTGTGCAAAGGACGTATTGAAGGCGGTTACTCCATCTTTTGAAGTATCGGCCAGCTTGCCATAGTATTGCTTTACCAATGCCGGATGTTGTTCGGACAGTTCTTTCAAACTACCTAGCAATACGCCTTCGGGCAATTGCGTTTTGGGCAATGCCTTATTGTAAAAAGTGTCATTCACTACAAAATAAAGGGCGGTACTCATATTGGGTACATCGCACTTGAACACTTCATACGGATTCACCGGAATGGCAAGACGATTCAAATTCAAACCATAATCAGGCTCAAACAGTTTGCTCACATCGGTGTATTTATACTTTTCCTGTTTGCGAGTAGGGAAGCCCAGGCTTTCGAAATCAGCAAAGGCTTGTGCGCGGGGGGCGTTCAGCACCTCGGCACTATGCCGGCAAATCATTGCTTCGCATTGGGAAAAGAGGTCAATATATTGTTGTTCTGCTCTCATTGTTTCTTTTTTAGTATAAAATCCACAAGGAAAATTCCGCGCAGCGCGTGGGCTGCTTATTCTCCCAGTTCAGCTTTAATCCAGTCGTAGCCACGTTCTTCCAGTTCCAAAGCCAATTCGGGACCGGCAGTCTTGACAATACGCCCTTTATAAAGTACATGTACGACATCCGGTTTGATATAATCCAATAAACGCTGATAGTGAGTGATGACGATGCAACTGGTTTCGGGAGTCTTCAGTTTGTTCACCCCTTCGGCAACGATACGCAATGCATCAATATCAAGACCCGAATCCGTTTCATCCAAAATACTCAATTTGGGTTCCAGCATTGCCATCTGGAAAATCTCATTGCGCTTCTTTTCACCACCGCTGAAACCTTCGTTTACCGAACGGTTTGCCAATTTATTGTCCAATTCCACCACTGCACGTTTCTCGCGCATCAGTTTCAAAAATTCACTGGCACTTAGCGCAGGCAAGCCCTTATATTTGCGTTGCTCATTCACGGCAGCACGCATGAAGTTCACCATGCTCACCCCCGGAATCTCCACCGGATACTGGAAAGAAAGGAACAACCCTTCATGGCTACGGTCTTCAGGACTTAAAGCCAACAGATCCTTACCCTCGAACGTAACGGAACCTTTCGTCACCTCGAAAGCCGGATTACCTACCAATACAGATGAAAGCGTACTTTTTCCTGAGCCATTGGGTCCCATGATGGCATGAATCTCACCTTTCTTTATATTCAGGTTGATACCTTTCAATATTTCTTTGCCATTGACACTGGCATGTAAATCTTTTATCTCTAACATAATCGTCTTATTTATTTATCCCACACTACCTTCCAAAGAAATAGCCAGCAACTTCTGTGCTTCCACCGCAAATTCCATCGGAAGTTTGTTTAGTACCTCTTTAGCATATCCATTCACGATCAGACCGATAGCATCTTCCGTGGGAATACCACGCTGATTGCAATAGAACAGTTGATCCTCACTAATTTTGCTAGTCGTAGCCTCATGTTCCACAATAGCCGTTTCATTATGAATATCCATATAAGGAAAGGTATGAGCACCGCACTGGCTACCCAGCAACAAAGAGTCACATTGACTATAATTACGGGCATTGTCCGCTTTCTGAGCCACACGTACCAAACCACGGTAAGAGTTCTGGCTCTTCCCGGCACTGATCCCTTTACTGACAATGGTGCTACGGGTATTTCTACCCAAATGAATCATCTTGGTCCCCGTATCAGCCTGCTGGTAGTTATTGGTTACCGCCACCGAATAGAATTCGGCCGTAGAGTTATCTCCACTCAGGATACAACTGGGATATTTCCAGGTAATAGCCGAACCGGTTTCCACCTGTGTCCAGCTTAGCTTGCTATTGACACCCTTGCAATGTCCCCGCTTCGTTACAAAGTTATAAACGCCGCCTTTCCCCTCGGCATCACCCGGATACCAGTTTTGTACGGTAGAATATTTCACTTCTGCACGGTCGTGCACCACAATTTCCACAATGGCTGCATGTAACTGATTCTCATCACGCATCGGAGCCGTACATCCCTCCAGATAAGACACATAACTATCATCGTCCGCTACAATCAGCGTACGTTCAAACTGACCGGTATTGGCGGCATTGATACGAAAATAGGTGGATAGCTCCATGGGACAACGTACCCCTTTCGGAATATATACAAATGAACCGTCACTGAACACTGCCGAATTCAAAGCCGCAAAGAAATTATCACGCGGGCCGACTACAGACCCCAGATATGTCTTGACCAGATCCGGATGTTCCCGTACAGCTTCGCTGAAAGAACAGAAAATAATTCCTTTCTCCAACAGAGTCTCCTTGAACGTAGTCTTCACTGACACAGAGTCCATCACGGCATCTACCGCCATACCACTCAAGGCCATTTGCTCTTCCAAGGGAATACCCAGTTTATTAAAAGTCTTGATCAGTTCGGGATCTACCTCATCCATACTTTTCGGACCTTCTTTTTTCTTAGTCGGGTCTGCATAATAGGATATAGCCTGATAATCAATTTCAGGAATAGTGAGGTGCGCCCATGTAGGCATCTCCATGGTCAGCCAGTAGCGGTATGCTTTCAGGCGAAACTCCAACAGCCACTCCGGCTCGTTTTTCTTTGCAGAAATCAAGCGGATAACGTCCTCATTCAATCCCCTTTCTATAATATCTGTGTGAACTTCTGTAGTGAAGCCATATTTGTACTTCTCCTGCGTCAGTTCTTTCACATATTTATTGGGTTCTTCTTGCATATCTTATATTTCTATTAATTGTTCTGTTACATTTTTAAATACCGGAAAAAAGATACCGGATAAGTCCTTCATAGGATAATATAACACCGACTCCTTCTTTTTTGTTGCACTAATCATCTCATCTTTCGGGTCCATATATTCTATAACATGAATAGCTAACCCTATCAGTATCATATATTTCAGTGCTCCCAAGCCACTACCCAGCCAACGGTTCAGCCATCCCAGGTGCACAGCATCCAATGCTTTTGTCAACAAAGAGGCAACAAGTGCGAAACCTAAGGGTACAGCTACCCAGATCAATATAAAAGCCAGAATCTGTGCAATGGTAGTCGAAGTACCCAACGCAGGCGCCAACCTTTCGGCAACGGTGCCAAACAAGGCGCGGGCTACCAATAACCCGGCTACCAAGCCTACAATAGATGCCATCTGCTTCACAAAACCTTTCATCAAGCCCATGATAACACCTACGCCGATCATAGCCAGTATGATAATATCTATTGTTGTCATCTCTATCGTTCTTATAAAAAGCAGTAATGTCATTCTGAACGAAGTGAAGAATCTGCCAGCCCACGCGCTGGGCGAGGTGCCAGATCCTTCGCTATGCTCAGGATGACATTACCATCTATTGTCTTTAGACTTTAGTACATTATAAAGTCTGTTTAACTTCTATTTCTTCGTAAGTTTCGATGATATCGCCTACCTTGATATCGTTACAGTTAGTCAAACTGATACCACATTCAAAGTTAGTACCCACTTCCTTCACATCGTCTTTAAAACGCTTCAAAGCGTTGATAGCACCCGTAAAGACTACAATACCGTCACGGATCAAGCGGGCCTTATCAGAACGCTTCACCTTACCGGTCTTCACCATAGCACCGGCAACCAAACCGACCTTGGTGATATTGAAGACTTCACGCACTTCGATAGTTGCAGTAATCTGCTCCTTCAAAGTAGGCGCCAACATGCCTTCCATAGCAGCTTTCACCTCTTCTATCGCATCATAGATGACAGAATACTTACGTATATCCACACCCTCCTGTTCAGCCAGTCGGCCGGCAGAACTTGAAGGACGAACCTGGAAACCTACAATAATGGCATCCGACGCAGCTGCCAGAGTCACATCCGATTCGGAAATCTGACCGACACCCTTGTGAATAACATTTACCTGTACCTGTTCCGTAGACAACTTGATCAATGAATCACTCAATGCCTCAACAGAACCGTCCACGTCACCTTTGACGATAACATTCAATTCATGGAAGTCACCCAGTGCCAGACGACGGCCTACTTCATCCAGTGTCAACAGTTTCTGAGTACGCAAGCCCTGCTCACGCTGTAACTGTTCACGCTTGTTAGCGATGTCACGCGCTTCCTGCTCAGTCTCAATTACGTGGAAAGTATCACCTGCCGCAGGAGCACCATTCAAACCAAGAATCAATACCGGTTCGGAAGGACCTGCCTCCTTGATGCGCTGGTTACGTTCGTTGAACATAGCTTTCACCTTACCATAAGCAGTACCTGCCAATACAATGTCACCCATGCGAAGTGTACCGTTTGAAACCAAGATAGTAGCGACATAACCACGTCCTTTATCCAATGTGGATTCGATAATAGAACCTGTAGCCTTACGGTCAGGATTAGCTTTTAAATCCAACATTTCAGCTTCCAGCAATACTTTTTCCAGCAATTCGTGTACACCTGTACCTTTCTTTGCCGAGATATCTTGTGACTGATATTTACCACCCCATTCTTCTACAAGGAAGTTCATTGCAGCCAGTTCTTCTTTAATTTTATCCGGATTAGCGTGCGGTTTGTCCACCTTATTAATAGCAAACACAATAGGTACACCGGCAGCCATAGCGTGGTTAATCGCTTCTTTGGTCTGCGGCATCACATTATCATCGGCAGCTACAATAATGATAGCAATATCCGTTACTTTCGCACCACGGGCACGCATGGCCGTAAATGCTTCGTGACCCGGAGTATCCAGGAATGTGATATGACGTCCGTCTTCCAACTTCACATTGTAAGCACCGATGTGCTGGGTGATACCACCTGCTTCACCTGCAATTACATTGGCTTTACGCACATAGTCCAGCAATGAAGTCTTACCGTGGTCAACGTGTCCCATAACCGTTACAATCGGAGCACGATGCTGAAGATCTTCTTCGGCATCTTCCTCTTCCGTAATAGCTTGTGCCACTTCAGCACTTACATATTCTGTCTTGTATCCAAACTCTTCAGCCACCAAGTTGATCGTTTCCGCATCCAAACGCTGATTGATAGAAACCATGATGCCGATGCTCATACAAGTACCGATGACTTTGGTTACAGGAATATCCATCATGCTTGCCAGTTCGTTAGCAGTAACGAACTCAGTCAGCTTCAATACCTTGCTGTCTTCCTGTTCCATTTCCTCCTGTTCCATCAGGCGGTCACGAACATTATCACGTTTTTCCTTACGATACTTGGCAGTCTTATTTTTTGTTTTGTTAGTAAGGCGGGCCAAAGTTTCCTTAACCTGCTTTGCTACATCCTCATCACTAACTTCCGCTTTTACAACAGGCTTCTTAAAACGATCCTTATTGAACTTGCCTCCACCTTGATTATTATTATTGTTATTATTAGGTCTGGAGTTATTGTTTCTATTCGGTCTGTTATTATTGTTGTTATTATCGTTACGCTGATTATTATTAGATGCTCCGCCCGCATTGGTTGTACCGGCAGCATTTATATCCACGCGTTCCTTATTTATTCTATTACGTTTTTTCTTCTTGGCAGCATCGTCGTTAGCCGAGGGTTTAGAAACCTTATCATCTCCCTTGCGGATTTCTTTGATAATAGCATCTTTCATCTGCTTACGCTGTTCCTGACGCTGTTTATCCTTCTCTTCTCTTTCTTTCCGCTTTTCTTCTTTCGATTTCTTTTTCGGACGGGTAGACTGATTCAATGCAGCCAAGTCAATCTGACCTACTACATTAATTTTCGATTTAAATTCAGTAGGACGAATTTTAAATACATCGTCTTCTTCTTTTTCCTGAACGGGCGCTGCTTCGGGTGTTTCTTTTTCCATCTCTTTCACCTGGGGGGTCTTTTCTTCCGTCTTTTCAATTTTAGGCTCTTTCTTTTCTTCCTGAACAGGAACCGGAGCAGGCTGAGGCTGAGGTTGTGGAGCGGGTTCTGGTTCCGGCTTCTTTTCCTCTACCACCACAGGCTTTGGGGTTTCCTTTACGGGTTGGGGAGTTTCTTTCTTCTCAACCACTTCTTTTTCTACCACAGGTTCTGCTTTCGGAGCAGGTTCAACAGCCTTCACAGTCGTTTCTGCAACCTTCGGTGCAGTTCTTTTATTCAAACTATCCAGATCTATCTTACCCACTTGTTTCAGTTTGGGACGTGCCTCTTCAGGAATTACAGTTTTCACCACCTCCTCTTTTTCCTTCTTGGGTTCGAAACCTTCGATAGAAATAGAAGCTTTATTGCGATCTTTGTTCTGTCTTTCCTGACTAAATTTTTCAGACTCTATTTTTAAATTTTTATCTGTGCTGAACTCTTTCACAAGTACAGCATATTGTTCTTCGGTAATTTTCGCATTAGGACTAGCCTCAATGGTATAGCCCTTCTTCTGCAAGAATTCAACTACCGTCGTTATTCCTACATTTAAATCTCTTGTTACTTTGTTCAGTCTAATCGTCATACTCGTTTTTTAATTATTAACTACGAGCCGGGACCGAAGAATTACTCTTCAAATTCAGCTCTTAAAACTTTCAACACGTCGTCAACCGTGTTTTCTTCCAGGTCCGCTTTTTCTATCAACATCTCGCGCGGAGCATTCAGTACAGCCTTGGCTGTATCCAGTCCGATGTTCTTGATGGCTGCGATAACCCACTCGTCGATTTCATCTTTAAATTCATCGAGATAGATATCTTCGTCCATCGCGCTTTCATCCAGTTCGCGGTACACATCAATCGTATATTCGGTAAGCATGCTGGCAAGCTTGATATTCATACCGCCCTTACCGATTGCCAAAGATACTTCTTCCGGTTTCAGATACACTTCTGCTTTCTTGTCTTCTTCATGCAACACAATAGAAGAAATCTTAGCCGGACTCAACGCACGCTGAATGAACAACTGAATGTTAGAAGTATAGTTGATCACGTCGATATTTTCATTACGCAACTCGCGCACAATACCGTGGATACGTGATCCTTTTACACCTACGCAGGCACCTACCGGGTCTATACGGTCATCATATGACTCAACGGCTATCTTCGCACGTTCACCGGGGATGCGCGCAATCTTCTTAATGGTAATTAACCCGTCATTAATTTCGGGTACTTCCATTTCAAACAGGCGCTGCAAGAACACTGGTGAGGTACGGCTCAGAATGATTTTCGGATTGTTGTTTTTATTATCCACACGGGCTACTACGGCACGGGCTGTTTCGCCTTTGCGGTAAAAGTCAGTGGGGATCTGTTCAGTCTTGGGTAAAAGCAGTTCATTGCCTTCATCATCCAGCAACAACATTTCCTTCTTCCAAATCTGATAAACTTCCGCACTCATCACGGTACCTACCTTATCAATATATTTATTATACAAGCTATCTTTCTCAAGCTCTAAAATCTTTGATGCCAGTGTCTGACGCAAGTTCAGAATGGCACGGCGGCCAAACTTCGCGAAGATTACTTCATCAGTCACTTCCTCACCTACCTCGTAAGAAGCATCAATCTTCTGTGCTTCGGTCAGTGAGATTTGCATATTCGGATTGGTCAAATCCTCATCTGCTACAACTTCACGGTTACGCCATATTTCGAAATCCCCCTTGTCAGGATTCACAATAACGTCGTAATTTTCATCAGTGCCAAACATTTTCGCGATAACACTACGGAAAGATTCTTCGAGAACGCTTACCATAGTTGTTCTATCAATATTCTTTAATTCCTTAAATTCCGAAAATGTATCAATCAAGCTGATTGTTTCCTCTTTTTTGGCCATAATTATTTAAAACTAATTAAGTATTTAGTGTATTTTATCTCATCATATGCAAAAGTAACATCCTCTTCCACCAATTTGGGCCGTTTAGCTCCATCCGGTTTCATTTTCTTTTCAATAGTTACAGTAAAATTGTCTTCATTCGCATCCTTCAATACACCTTCCAGTTTCTTTCCCTCTTTCGTCAGGATTTCCACCTCTTTACCAATGTGTATCAAGTACTGTTGCAACACTTTAAAAGGCTGTCCTATACCGGCCGATCCTACTTCCAGTTCATAATCTTCCTCTTCACGGTCCAGTTTAGACTCAATGTAGCGGCTAAGTTCTACACAATCGTCAATCCATACACCTTCGGCATGGTCAATTTCTACCACAATTTTGTCATCCGGGCTCACAGTTACATCCACCAAAAAGTAATCTTTACCTTCCAGCCATTCGTCAACAATCCGGCTTACTACATTTTTATCTATCATTTATTCACTATTAAGAACAAAAAAAGGGCTTAATCAAGCCCCACCATTCATCCATTTCGGTGCAAAGATACAAATTATCTATCAGTGCTACAAAATATTCTATTAAAATTTTGTAGTTTTGCAGAAACTTATAACGCTATGGGTAAAAACAGTTTAAATACAAACAAGCAATTCATGATAGGTAACGGTATGCTGGCTTTTGGAGTCTTTGCTGTCATTATCATTTTTTTGTATATGTCCTTCCGGTTTCAGCGCAAGGCAGACAAAGTGCAAACTTATGAAGGAGTTTACAATATAGAGTTGGCTAACAGTTTTGCCGGAGACAGCATAGCGGTGTATTTAAATGACAGTCTGTTATTGGACCAGACCATGCCCGATGCCAGTCTGAAAGTTGAGATAAAACGCTTTGCCGAAGACAACGTACTTATGGTCGTAGATAACAAGACGGACAAAACCACACCTTTCAACCTGAACCCGAAAGGTAGCCGGGTAGAGGTTAAAAAGAGTGGTGATGTGATTTATATTCTGGAGAGAGAGGCCGATTCTTTTTTGGAATAAAAGCTATTACCAAGATAATAGTTGATAATTAAATAAGGGCTATACATGGCTATAGATACCAGCCTTTATTTTTAATTTACCTGGCTGTTTTTGTATGCACAATAATAGCGCCATTAGCTCCACTTGAACCATAGGCGCTTGCATCTTTCATAATTTCAACATAATCCACATCATTCAAATTAATTCCCTCAAAAGAATTAACTATCACATTGTCTATAAGATATAAAGGAGTTCCATTTGCAGTAAAGCTACGCGTCCCTCTCATTGAGACATCCAGATTACCACCGCTTCCTATAACATTCAAACCAGGTATTCTTCCTTGCAGGGCTGAAATAATATCATTATACCCACTTTTCCGCAAATCCTCCCCTGATATAATATTACTCACCCCCGTATGCTCTCTCCTGCTTATGTATCCATATCCCCAATCAATCAGTTCCTGATCTTCTTTTGTCTGGATATTCTTTTCGTCAGCTAAATGTATTCTCATACTTTTCTTACCATTTACCGGTACATAATAAAGTTTCTTTTTTAACAGAATTTTCAAAGTATCATTATGCATTACATCCGTCAAACCAAACCGGCCTTGCCTGTCAGTCAAAGCATATTCTTTAGGGCTTTTTATATATACATGAGCTCTTTTAATAGGTTTACCGGCAATATCCAACAGTAAACCATTGAAAGGAATCTTATCTTGCGCATCACCCTCCAGACAAATGCATAAGAAAAAGAATAACAACAATATATTTTTCATATTTCAATTTAATAATGTTCTTAAATTAATGATAGGTTCCATCTACTTTCACAAGCAAATGAAACCCGGATTAATTATTTTGTTAACTATTGAAAAATTACAGTCTGTCTTATTACGGACATACTATTTCATAAAACCACTGTTAGCTGTTGTCCCATATCCATTATCACCATACTGTTCTTTATTAGATATAGTAGTCAGGAAGTCCTGAGAAATCGGACGATAATAATGCTTCTTCGGATCAAAACTTTCATAGGCCCGGATATTGTGTTCTTTCAAACGAGATTCAAATGCATTGTGACGTTTTAACAATGCCCATCTGCTAAACTCTCCACACAGTTCACGAGCATATTCATCAAATATATCATTTTCAGTGGCCGTAGATAAACGAACCTCTTTTTTATTAGCTCCCGAACGAACTGCCCGTTCCCGCAGCACATTCAAATATTTAGCAGCCTCAGCCCCATTTCCCAGCTGTTGTTCGGCCTCAGCAGCAATCAAATAAACTTCAGCCATACGCATAATATACATATCACCATATTTAACCTGCAAATTACCACCATTGAAAACACCTGCATAAGACCAATTAAATTTATTCAATGAAGGATATACTTGATAAGCACTGGTGCCGGCATAGCCATTTGCCTCATCTTTATCAAAAGGTACCTTCCACGGACGACCATCAGACTGATACAAATCATCTATATTAACTACAAAATATCGGCAGTTCATCTTTTCCGCTTGTGTCATATATGTCTTGGAGCAAACAATGTTGAAGCGATCATCATCCGGAGCTATCGGATAGTCAACGACATATACTTTCTTAGGACGTTCCAGTTTTCCGGCATCTCCAGAATGATCACCTTTCGGCCATACAGCAGCCGGATACTGATTACCTCCATAAGTATATGTAATAGCATCACAATCGGCATAGGGATAATAATACTCACCTAAAAGATTAGGATTCAGTTTATACTTATCAATCATATCCTGAGTTATTTTTACCTTACCATCTGCATATTTAACCCATCCGGCCTGTACCATACTCCATTCCGAATATCCATAGATAAAGCTATTCTCCCATCGTTTATCCCAATCCGGATTAAAACAATCCATCAAATATTTAGAGGGCATATAGGTCGACGAATTCATACGTCCATAGAAATATCCCTTGTCACTCGGCTTATGATTCTTATTCCAAAACTCACTCAAAGCTCCCGGATTACCACAAGTGTATGCAAAGAATTTATTGGCACCAGATCCGAAATTAAACGCTTCATTTTCGCCCGGGCGTGGAGCTGCTGCAACAAAAAGAGCCTCTTTGTTTTCACGGTTATTGGCATCTGCCCACATATCTGAAACATCTGAATATAAATAAGCTCCATACGATGCTGCATTATCTATTAAATCAACCGCTACCTCTTTCGCTCTCTCCCAATAAGATTTCCCATTTTCTGTCAAACCGAGACCGCCCCCTTGTGCATATACGCGTGCCAACAAACCCAGAGCTGTCTTTTTAGTTACACGTGCATAATTGCCACCATAGGGTTCAACTTTCAAATCTTTTACAGCTTCCGTTAAATCTTTTACTATTTGCTCATAAATTTGCTCTTCTGTAGAACGAACAGGGGTCAGATTAGTACCACCTGCATTATCAAGATTCAACGTCACAGGTCCAAAATGAGTAACCAGAACAGAGTAATAATAAGCCCGCAAACATTTGGCTTCGGCAACCAAAACTTTGATATCCTCCGGTGAACCATCTGTTAAATTTCCTGCTTCATTAATTACTGAATTACACGATGGAATCATAGAGTAACACTGCTTAAACAATTTATTAGTAGGAGCAGAACTTGTAGTCATACTTTCATAATAGAAAAGATCTTTTGTTGATGTTCCATCCGCCCTCACTAGCCACATATCTGTTCCTGTTTCGGCAACAAACATATAGTCTGTCGCAGAAAACAACTGTGCATAAAGTGGAGCATAACAATTTGCCTCCAAACCTGACCATGCAGTAAATGTATCCAAAGATGTATCTCCTGCAGAGGGATTATATTCATCCAAATCACATGAATAAAGCATTGTGGTTGTACAAACTGCTAATGCTAATCTATATAATGTTCTTTTCATTTTCATATTTTTATGAGTTATCAATTAAAATGTGAGATTTAATCCAAATACAAGTTGTTTTGTCAACGGAAAATCAAGTCCACCGCCCATTTCCGGATCATAGTCTTTTATTAAATGGCTTTTAGCTACTATCAATGGATTAGTAATAGTTCCATAAAGACGTAATTTCTGAACACCCCAATGACGACATAAAGTCGATGGTAAGGTATATCCCAATGTTATATTTTTAATCTTAAAGAAAGATCCATCTACATAGGGAAGAGCATAATATCCTTCTATTTCTTTCACAGGACGAGAAGAATCTAATGCAGGAAAATCATTTGATGGATTCGTCGAAGTCCAATAGTTAAAATATTCCGGAAAGTTTGTTGTACCAGAATTACTATAGGAGGCCAACAAATCATATTTTATCATTTGACCCATACGTGCATACATGTAAACAGACAAATCAAAGTCCCTCCAAGTAATAGTATTCTGAAATCCCAATGACCAGTCAGGAGAATTATGACCTATAATCTGATAATCATTTTTACCTATACTATAAGGATTCTCTGCATTATATTCAGTAGTTACATCATTACCCTCTTCGTCTGTTATTACTTTATGGTATTGTCCTTCACCATCTCGTACCAGCCCCGGAATATCAATTTTGAAATCTCCAGGTTTCATTCCAAAAACAGCTGCATCCGCTTCTTCACCTTGTTGCCAGATCCCCACCAATTTATAGTTATAATAAGATCGGATCGGAGAACCTACATGTAAACTATAGTCATCCTTGGTCACATAATCTTGAGAACCATCCCCTAAAGAAGTAATCTTTTCTTTATTATGAGAAAAAGTGAAAGTTGATGTCCAATTGAAATTCTTCGATACGATATTACGTGTAGTCAATGCAACCTCTACACCTTGATTTTTAGTAGAAGCGATATTTACATTGGTCTTATAATAAGTACTTGCATCATACCCACCACTAGTAATAGGTAAAGTTTGTTCCCAAATAACACCTGTCGTTTTTGTAATATAATAGTCTACAGTCAAATCGATACGGTTACCCAAGAAAGAAGCATCAACACCTATATTTGTATTATGAGAACGCTCCCAAGTTAATTCAGGATTCGATACTGTCTTAGGATAATAACTATTAATGACTTGTTGTCCTCCCAAGGATAGATTACCTTGTCCCATAATAGACCATGAAGAATAGGCACCAATACCGGCTGTTCCTGTTTCACCATAACCCACACGCACTTTTAGATTATCCAACCAACTCTGTGTACTTTCCATAAAATGCTCATCTGAAATTCTCCATCCTGCAGAAAAAGCCGGAAATGTACTCCACCTATGATCTTTAGCTAACTTTGAAGAAGCATCCTCACGTACAGAAGCTGAAAATAAATATCTACCAAGATAAGAGTAACTCAAACGTTGCATCAGTCCGATACCTTTTGACATGGAATACCCCGAACCAACAGATTTAGCCCCGGTAGCAGCACCAAGATTAGTCCACAAATAACTATTACTAGTTATACCTGTAACACCCGATTCAGAACTTTCAGACATACCCGAACTATAACTAGACACTCCGGTAAATGTAAAGTCGTGATCTTTAGCTATTTGAAAATTATAAGTCAAGATATTCTCCCACTTGTAACTATGACCGTGCTTATTTGAAACTTTTGCCGAAACTTGCGCACGCTGCTGTTCCGGTGATGAATTCATTGCACCTGTCCCTAAAGCATCATAGAATTGGTAAGAACCATATCCAATATATTTGTGACCGGTTGAATAATTCAGACTGCCATTCAAACGCGACTCGATAGTTAGCCCCTTTAATGGAGTCAATCGAATATAAGGATTTATGTATACATTTAATTTATGTGTATAGTCCAGATAAACGTCTTTGTCTTGATCAAGCAATAAATTCACTTGCTTATTATCACCAACCACCGGATAAGGATTCAAATTCCCATTTTCATCATAAAGAGAACCAAACGGAGAAGCAACTAACGCATTATATAGTTTACTATATGTTTTGTCCTGCATGGTAAATGCACCTTGAACATTCAATCCGGCTGCAAACCATTTAGTAATCTGATGATCTAAACGGATATTTGAAGAAAATACCTGATATTTATCATTTTTATACTGCCCGTCTTCATTAGAATAATTCAGGGAAAAATATGCTTTCGTCTTTTTCGTTCCTCCCGTTACCGATAATGAATAGTTCTGAACGACTCCTGTCTGCATCATCGCATCTGCCCAGTCAATATTTTGGCCCTTCAAGTAGGCTTCATAAATGGCCGGATCAAGTAATTCCGTATCATCTATATAAGTACCAGCCTCCTGTTGAGCCAAGCGTACTGTATTGATGAAACCATCTCCACTACGCATTTTCGGAAGTACAGACCACCCATTAAAACCCACATAAGAATTAAAGTTCACATTCATTTTACCCTCAGTTCCTTTTTTCGTTGTTATAATTACCACACCATTAGAACCGGATGAACCATAAACAGCTGTAGAAGACGCATCTTTCAACACCTCTATACTTTCAATATCATTAGGGTTCATTGTAGAATAGTCACCAGGCATACCGTCGATAATGAATAGTGGATTTCCTGATGCATTAATAGAACGGTTACCTCGTAACTGCATGGATACACCAGTACCGGCTTGTCCGGAAGATTTGGTTATATCCAAACCTGCTACCCGCCCCTGTAATGCTAGCATGGGATTCACGGCGGGTGTCAATGTAATCGCCTCACTTTTTACAGACGTAACCGCACCCGTTAAATCGCGCTTTTTCACCGAACCATAACCAATGACAACGACTTCTTCCATCAACTTAGAATCTTCCACCATAATCACATTAATTTGAGTTTTTCCTTTCAAATTAATCACTTGAGTCTTCATACCAATGTAAGAAACTTCAATAGGATGATTCCCAGATATTTTTAACGTGAATTTACCATCCAAGTTAGTAACTGTACCATTGGTTGTACTTTTTTCAACTACAGAAGCACCTATAATAGGTTCTCCTAAACCGTCTTTCACAATTCCCGAAATTTGTTGTGCAGAAGCATTAACACAAATAAGTGTAAATAGCATAATCAGCCAATTTCGTGTGTTCTTCAAATCGATAAACATTTTCATTGAGTTAAATTATTGGTTTATAAAATTTAATAGATAATAAGGATCTTTTGGTCACAAAGCTATCGTATTAAAAAATATCAGTTGTGTTTATGCGTACATTCTTTGTGTAAAACCGTCTTAAATAATATAGAATACTTGTTTTTTACACCGAAAACTTAATATATTGTTGTAATTTACTGTAAATCAGAAGGTAATTACAGTATTTAAAAGATGCAGGTAACGATTTGGTAGCAAAAGTCCTGCTTTCGGTTACACTGCTTTGCGTAGTTTCAAATAACTCATATACAAATATAGGCATTGTTTGGAACATGGCCAAATTTATAGGGATTATTTTCGTATATATTTGTGTATTAACATTTTATCCAACAATAGGCATAACAATCAGATGTTTGTTCCTTTAAGAATGGCCGGAAATTGCTTCCGGCTATTTTTTTGTCCTAAATTGGCGTTTTCTGTCTTTTTTTGGCGGTTGCTCAACGGTTGAGTAACCAATGGCCTTATAATATCTCCGTAATATTGCACCGTAAACAATAAAAATAAGGTCGTTATGAACAATAGAAGAACTGCACCGTGTGGACAGACAAACCACATGCTTAGTGCCATACTTGCCAAAGTGAATAACATTGAGAAGTTACTCTCTCCTGCCGTTGAGAATTTGCCGGATAGCGAGATACTTGATTCAAAAGGCGTGCGTCTGCTGACAAAGATGTCGGACAGAACACTACTGAGAAGACGTAACGACGGTACATTACCTTTTTACAGAGATAAGGGGAAAATCTACTATCGCCGTTCAGATGTCCTGCGTGCCGTATTATTGGAAAAATCAGAAAACTCTAAAAAATAACCGTTATGAAAAAGATGATTAAGATTGAAAGTAGTTCTTTCGCCGCCCTCGTGAGAAGTTATAAGAAGTCGTTGAACATGCTGGCCGTCCTGCAACATATCTGTCAGGAGAACGATGTGGCATTATCCATGCTACCGGATGAAGTCTGTGAACTGATAAACCTCGATCCGGCAGAAATTGAGAAACAACGTTTAAGCGGGCGTCTGCGTTTTGCGGAAGAGGAAAACGGGACAAAGCATTATTCGATTGTGGATATAATCAATCTGAAAGACTCGATTGACTGGAAGGTAATCAACAAGCAGGTGGAAAGCCTTTCCTTTGAGGAAGAGGAATGACGAAATGGCTTTCTTCCCTTTACAGACAAGGGCACGGCTGGCAAGGTCGGATTTATCCGGGTGCCAGCCGTGCCTTTGTCTTTTCCTGAGAAACGGCTCTTTGCGGTAAACTGCGGAAGTGGAGCCTGCGTAGCTTCCGGGGTTTACCGCAATGTGCCGTAGGAAACGTTAGGATATTTTTTTCAGTCCGTTTGACGGGGTAACAATCTCCATTGACGGTACATGTCTCGCTATCCGTGGCAGGTCCGGTATGACGTCACTGCCACTGACCAGTCTCTGCTCTTCCATTTCCGGCTGGTCGTCCGTTTCACTTTCATGTTCACCTACCGGTTTAATGGTAAGCCGTATCTTCCGGTTCAATGTGGCAAGCTCCTCACTCACTTGCTTGATTTCCGATTCTTTGGACCATGATGCCGCTGCCACTTCCTGCAAAACCGGAATGTCTTTTGCCAGTTCCGCATTTGATATTTCCCGTTTTTTTATCAGTCCGGGAATACGTTCCAGCGCATTGATGAAATTCATTACGGCCAGTTTCGGCTCTTTGGCTATGTAACCGTTATGGTAGGTATATTTAAGACCGTCGAGTCCTTCCACCATGAACTTGTTCTGCAAGGATTGGGTTTCTCCGTCATAGGTCTTTTCAGTGCGGACAAGGATGCGGAAGTCGAACAGCGTACCGATTTTCATGTAGTCATTCTCAGTCCGGGCTTTCTGATTGATTGCTGCAAGCCGGTTTCCGAGTATTTCAACATTATCCGATTCCACTCCGTCCAGCTTCAGCGGATTGGGGCGCAGTCCGGTTTCCACATCCACAGGGGCGACCTTGTTCAGATATTCCCAATCTTTGGTTAAACGTGCAATAAAGGAGTTGTTCTTTTCCATTTCGGATGTCTTTTCGTCCAGTTTACCTTTGGCATTTCCTTTGTTACGGTGGTATGCCTGCCTTTCACTTTCAAGAACCGCCAGCCTCCTGTCCAGCTTTGCCTTTTCCAGCAAGTCGTCATTACCCGAAAGTATGGCCACGTATTCACTGAAACTCACCCCTCCGTTTTCATCCATTGCCCCCTCGTCTATGGTACGGGTAGCCAGATTACGTTTTTTCAACTGGTTGATGAAAACCTGCTTGTTATGCAACAGATTGAACTTGTAGCTGTCCAGAGATTTCTCCACCGCATAGATATAACAGTCCACCTTATTGTCCGCGTATTGTTTGGCTACCATATTGCCTTTTCTCACGGCACGCCCGTTGCGCTGTTCCAAGTCGGACGGCCTTCATGGTATGTCCAGATGATGTATGGCTACGGCCCGTTCCTGCGCATTGACTCCCGTTCCGAGTTTCTGGGTGGAGCCGAAAAGAAAACGGATACGCCCGGAGTTCATTTTGTCGAACAGCTCCTTGCGTGCGTTGTCACTGTTCGCTTCCTGAATGAACTTTATCTGCCTTTCAGGGATATTATGGTCTTCCACCAGCTTGCGTTTTATCTCGCTGTAGATATTCCATTGGTCCGGTTTATATGTGCTGAGGTCCGAAAAAATAAACTGTGTGCCTTTCTGGTCGAGGTATCTGTAATAATACTCCGCAATTTTGGCCGCACAATGGGATGCTTTGTTACCCGGATTGTCACCATACTCAGGATCTATCAGCCGCATGTCCAGTGACATCTTGTTTGAATAGTTGGTCGCAATCAGCATTTTCGCCTTCTCTTCCGCTTTGGATAAAGGCTCTCGGTCTATATAGGTGGTATTTCCGGTTTCAGCGAATTTCATCAGCTTCTGAATGAATATCTCCTGCTCGGGGGTGGGCGGTATATGGTATAGCTGTTCATTGAGTTCCGGCCTGTCAACGCCTACATCCTTCGCCGTCTTGTAGTCCGTTATCTCCGCATAGAAATTGGCAAGTTCGGGAACTTTGATAAAATACCTGAAACGTTCTTTCTGTACAATCTGATTGGTGACGGAAAACTCAAAATCGGTGCTTTTCTTCGCATAGACAGCCGCCCAGCCGTCAAAACAGGTGATGCCTTGCCGTTCCATTTCTTTAGGACGAAGGTACTTAAAGAGCAGGTAGAGTTCGGTCAGACTGTTGGATATGGTCGTTCCGGACAGGAAGGTAGCACCGAGGTCTTTTCCGGTGCGTTCCTGTATGGTACGGATGGCGAAAAGCAGGTTCATGGCTTTCATGCTGCCTTCGGGATTTCCGAGACCTGAAACCCTTGTATGCCGGGTGTTGAACATCAAGTTTTTGAACGAATGTGACTCGTCTACGTACAAATGGTCGATGCCCATTTGTTTAAAATCAATCACGTCGTCCGTCCGTTCCTTTATTTCTTGTTCCAGCCTTTCAAGTTTGGCTTCAAGGTTCTCTTTCCTCTTTTCCAGCCCCTTCTTTATCCAACCGCTGATTTCATTGCCCTGCTGCTCGAATACGGCAAGATTCTCTTCGATGCTTTCTATTTCCTGCCCGTATATCTCCTGCTGTATTTCGGCAGACTGGGGTATTTTCAAGAACTGGTCATGCGTCAGGATGATGCAGTCCCAATTATTGTTCTTGATGTCATGGAATATCCTTATCCGCTTTTCCGGGGTGAAATCCTCCTTGCCCGGATACAGTACCTTTGCGTTGGGATAGGCCCTTTTGAATGTGTCGGATATATCATGCACATTGCTTTTCAGCCCTATAATCATCGGCTTGTTCGCCAGTCCGAGACGTTTCATCTCAAAGGCGGCCACGCACATGATAAGCGTCTTGCCCGTACCACAGGCTAAGCGCAAAGCGCCTTGCCGTCCTTTCGGACGGTAGGTTTCTAAACGCTCGCCACCGAACCGTACGTACACGTCTCCATGTATACGGCTCTCCATGATTATTTTCAGTCTATTTCTTTCCATGAATCTTACGATAACAATTTTCACATACTGCTATTGTTTTTCTCTGTCTGGCAATCATGAAGCGTTCCCACTCCTGCTTGCCTTTCAGGTCTTTGAGCTTGCGGACATGCACCATTCTAAGGTTGTCCTCCACTCCGCAATATTCACATTCACGGGCTTTCAGCCGAGCCATAAGGCTTGTACTTTCAGTTCCGTGATAACTGGGCATGATGTGCGCATTATCAATACGCGCATCTTTTCTCTGCTTAAACCCACCATGATAAATTGTACGTTCTAACATTTCCCCCTTGTTATTCTCATACCGTACAGTAAAGATTTTATTCCGACAATATTTGCGGATTATTTTCCTTACGGTTGATTCATACTTAGACGATAATGTCTTATACATACTCTCTTTCATGTAGTAATAGAAACTGTTGAGAATGTTGACATTGTTTGCAATACAGTAGTAGTTATAGATTCCCCGAATTTCCGAGTTATATCGGTTGAGTATTTCAAGGTCATCATTACTACGGAGATATGGACGTGAGGTTGATTCCCATACTTCCTTGCCGTTCCTGATTATTATGCGCATCGCATTATAATCAATCAGTTTCTTTCTCATTACCTCGTAAGGCAGGAGAAGAACCACTTTATGGTCAAGTGAACGAATGGGGATTCCTCTGAAATCCTTTCTCGTCTTGTCCGTACTGCGGACCGTAACGTCAAAGCCGAGAAATTTAGCTGTGTCGTGTGAATTGGTGATTAGCGTTTTTTCGTCTGAAAGTTCCAGTTTTAGCGTATCATGCAGAAAGGTTTTGATGTCCCCTTTTGCTTTTACGCAGTCCTCTTTACTTCCAATTACGCAAATCAGAAAATCATCGGCATAGCGTACGTATCTCATGCGTTTGAAATTTTCGTCCATGTCGAGAGTTGCAGGAAGTTGTTGCATCTCACGGTGGAGAATGGCTATCTCCCTGCGCAATGCTTCTTTCTTCAACTCGTCTGTTTCATTCTTTAGCTTCTTTACACGTTTGTCTTTACGGCTTGCAACCCTTTTATATTCGGGATTACGTACCCTTGCTTTACCTGTATTGAAAGCATTTATGTAGTTCCGCATAAATTTGTCGAGTTTGTCGAGATAAATATTCGCCAAAATTGGACTTATTATGCCTCCCTGCGGAGTTCCGATATAGGAATTTTTGTACTCCCATTGCTCCATGTAGCCTGCTTTCAGGAATTTACGTATCAGTCGCAGAAAACGTTCATCATTGATTCTTTCGGCAAGGATTTCAATTAAAACATCATGGTTGATGTTGTCAAAGAATCCCTTGATGTCTCCCTCGATGAACCAACGTGTTCCCGAACCTCCCTTTTGTAAGGAAGCCATAGCCGTATGACAGCCACGGTGCGGTCTGAATCCATGCGAACAGTCTTCAAAATGACCTTCGTAAATAGATTCAAGAATCATCCTCACAACTTCCTGTACAAGTTTGTCCTTAAAGGTAGGGATGCCTAACGGACGTTGCTTGCCATTCTTTTTGGGAATGTAAATTCTCCGTGCAGGGCACGGACGGTAACTCTCGTCTTTCAATTGTTCAATGATAGTATGAATGTGCTTTATGCTCATTCCGTCTATGGTCTGCCCGTCTGTGCCTTTCGTACAGTTGCCTGCATTCTGCGACAACTTTTGATAGGCAAGTGCGTACAGGTTTTCATTGAACAGCAGTCGGTAAAGCCGTTCAAACTTGTAATTAGGGTCTTGGCTGTGCCCAGCCAGACTGTTTAATACATTTGTAGAATCTCTCATAATGTCTCACACATCATTCGTTAAACATATTAAATAATAACTCACTGTCTCCCTTCGCCATGTACAAGGCTTTCCCTTGCTCGGACTACTACAGAGACTCTGTTACCATATAGGATATTCAGGGACAGTTCCCATAGCCTTGCGGCATTCCTACTTAGGTAATCCCCATTTAGGCATACAAGTAACATAGCGCGATAGATTGTCGGATGCGATTTTCGTCCTTTTCCGCTTATTGCGGCTGTTCTGCAATCGGTTTTCGGCTCTCGTACTCGAAGTCGGAAAGTAGAAGTATTGCAGCCCGACGTTTGTAACTATCTTCCGTCGGGGTTTACCAACTAACAACTTGGACTGTCGTTCAAACAGTATAGTCTTCATCCTCATATCTATCATTTCATTTAGGCATTCAGTAGCAGTATGATAGTTTACTGACTTATGCCGTTTCCAACATGCGACACTCCCCACCGCCTTTCGGCTAAGTGGATAAGTTGGCTAATGACCGGCGTTGAAAACCCTTGCCGGGTAGGTTGCTAAGCCTACATTTACTATATGCCCCTTATGGGCGCAGCACCTCGTGGTCGATTATACCCCCGCCATTCATTTTCAGCATCCAGACGGCATTTTTCTGGCTGTCGTACAAGTCCGGTATGCCCAGCCCTTTGAGGTCAAGGAACGGAAAACTCTGGGATGAGCCGTCATAATCGGGACGGACATAACAGTTGAACTTGCGGTTGTACATATCCGCAAGGTTCTGTTTAAATTCGGGCAATTGCTCGTTCAGCCAGTCGGAAAAGGCCGCACGTATCTCGTTGATTTTGGTGTCGGCAAGCTGGATGGCATCGGCGTCACGTACCTTTATATCATTGCCGTCTTCATCCTGCACCGTTTTGGTTATATCGGGCACAGTATTATGCAGGGCATGTTTCAGAAGGTCGTACCCGTAATATCCCCTTTTCTCCGCTTTCACGTAATACTTGTCGGTGATGTTCGCATTGGTGCCCTCAAAACTTACACTGAACTCGTCGATGGTTTCCGTATAATGGATATGTGCCCCGGTTTCAAAGAGGTATCCCGCAAACTCTTCATAGACGGATGTGGGTATCCACCGTTCTCCCAGATTAAAATCAAGAAGTTCAAAACTGACCGGTTCCGGAACGGCATCCTGCAACGCTTTCAGCGAAATTCTGCTTGCCTCGTCATCGGGATAGTCCTTCAGGTAGTTCTCTATCCATTCGGCTTTGGCAACCACATTCCCCGCTATGAAACGGTCCTTGATTTCATAGTTCTTCATCATGGGATTATAGAAGATACGGTTTCTCAACTGGTTGAGCAGTTCCTGCCGGTCTATATCACTCAAATCTACCATATAGTCCAGATTGACCTCCCCGAATTTGTTTATGGAAGCCGCAAGCGCCTCCTGTGCTGTATCCACATGGCGGGTTTCGTTAGGGTTGAACGATACGGGAACGGTAAAAATATCCGCTTTCCGCATTTTCCCGCCAACGGCATGTTCCAGCGAGAGCATTTCCCTTCCTCCTGCATCCATGAGGATAAACTGTGCGTTGTCCTTGCTGTTGACTTCCCTGAACATGCGGAAAAAACGGTCATACTGCCTGCCGAGTTCTTCACGCAATTCCGGCTGTTCGGTTTCCGTTTCAGCTTCCGCATTGTAAAGGTTGTGGTAGGCTTCACGCAAGGGTATATAATAGGCGGCCCTGTACTGCTGTGTGACGGTCAGCTTGAGGGGATGGAACTGAACATCGGAAGTGCCCAATCCACGCAGATAGCCGTATTGCTCGCCTTGTTTCACAATGGAGCCGTTCTTATACTCCGTTCTTATCTCTCCGGTAAACGGGCGGGGTTCCATTTCCTTCTTCCGTTCTTCTTCTATTTTCAGTCTGCGCTCCTGCCACTTTGCTTCCGCTGCGGCCCTTTCCTCCGTCATGCCTTCTTGTACAGGTGCTTCATCATACATATTTTCCTGCGAGAATAGATTGAACATTTCCGGTTCGTCCCCTTTCTTCTTCCGGGGTGTCTGAGAAGGACGGGACGGTCTGCTTTTCACGGTTTCGACTTCCGTATCCTCTTCATCCGTATAGGTTTCAAACAGGTTGAGCATGGGTTCATACGGTTTGGAAAAAACGGGTTCTTTTCTTTCTGCCATGATTGTATCTTCCGGTTCATCAACTATAAATTCCGGTTCTGCGAATGTCGGCGTGACAGACTTTTCCGCAGATGAAATGGCCGTCATATCTTCCTGTACTTCTTTCTGATGTACCTGTTGTGCCAGTCCTCCTTCATACCGTTTCAAGTCAAGGGATTGGCCGATGTCCTGCGCCAACAATTCTTTGAGCCGTTCGGATATGGCATCCATTCCACCGTCATGGATAAAATTCATGGCGGGCTGTCCGTACATGTTCTTTCCGGTAGAAACGGAAGTATGGATGATGTGGTCCAGATTGGCATAGGTGTTGTTGATATTGATATTGCCGGAGATTTCACGGGTTTCGATAAAGTTCCGCTCCCTTTCCGACAGCCCGGTTTTCAGGGTATTCTTCTGCAATACAATCAGGTCGCTGCTTACTTCCGTACCCGCATCGACAAACAGATTGTCCGGCAGGCGGATAGCCGAAACAAGGTCGGCATGGTTCACCAGCCATTCTCTGACGGGACGGTTCCGGGGAGAGTCCATGACACCCGAAGTGGTGATGTAGGCCAATATACCTCCTTCACGCAAGGTATCCATTCCTTTGAGGAAGAAATAATTATGTACGGCTGCGAGTGATGACTTACGCACCGGATCACTGCTTTTGTCGAAATCACGGTCATAGACACTTGTATTTCCAAATGGGATATTGGAAGAGACAACATCAAAGTAATTGTTATAATGGGACGGGATGGTCTGGAAACCACCTATGTTTACTTTACTGTCAGGATAAAGATATGACAATATCTCGCCTGTGATTTTATCTTTCTCGAAACAATGAATTTCGGGGACATCCTTTAACTGGCTGATAAATATACCCGTTCCGGCAGAGGGTTCAAGAAAACGTTGCGGAATGACTCCCGCTGCCTGCAATGATTCCTGTATGGCCGCAGCTACCGGTTCCGGTGTATAAAAGGCTGTAAGTGCGGAGTTCTTCAGGCTTTGGATATACCCCTTGTACTCTTTCTCGTCTTTGGAATATTCACGTAACAGTTCATGCAGCAGTCTGATTTGCGGGAAAAGTTCCTTATCTGTTGTTCATCTTGCAACATCCGTGTCTTTTTCTGCCGGATTGAGGATACATTTCAGTCCGCCGAAACCGGAGTACTTGCCTAATACCTGCCGTCCTTTCTCTGTGAGACAAAAGTCCGGGTGCATGAATATATATTCAAGTGCGGCTATATTGTCCGCTAAATGTTGCCGTTTGTTATATGCCATATTTTTCGATATTTGATTGGATGAAACCTGTCAGTTCAATGGTGAGGGTACGGTAAGAGGGAGATGTCTCAAACTTGTCGTCTATGGGATATTTTTTGAATACGGCTTCCGTAAGCGGCAATATTTTGAGACAGAAGTCTTTCCGCTGTTCAGGGGATATTTCAGGAAACCATTCGGAAACCACTTCAAAGACCGTATCGTATTTTGAGAATTTGAGTCCATGATAGAGAAGCGCATCTGCCGCTTCAAGAGCTTGCGCAACCGGCAGACCGCCACGTACCGCATGTTCGTAAGCCTCTGCGGCACTGTCCGCACGCTTCTGAATGAACGCCTTGTTTCCGGCCATGTGCGGATGGCTTTCTTTCAAATAAAAAAGGAGAGCTGACTTGAAATAGGACAGTTCTCCGTTGTTATCATGTTGTGTAATCATCATCTGTTGTTATTATTAAAGATTAATATGATAGGGAATTAATCGGAAATATACCCGATAACCTAAAAGGAAACCGGGTATATAGATTCGGTAAACGTTCTGTTCGCTGCCGGATTATGAAAATGACAGGCTGCTCTTTCTGGCCTGCGGTCTGGAAGATACGACATGACGGGCCGTTTGTTTCGTCTCTTTCTTCTTGTCGTTCTTCTGGTTCTCTACTGCCGGTTTATATTCACGGGCATTGCGGCCTATCAACAGATTGTTGCTCTTGTTGCTGAAACGTACATCATCCGAGAACAGTTGCTTGGTCTTGGGATTGCGCATGTTTTCGATGAATACCATGCCGTGATTTTCCAGTATCTTTTTCTGTTCGGGGGAAATCCTGGCTCCTAAAATTGTATCGTTGACTTTCAACTGCTTGTCGGATTGTTTGAAAGCAATGTCCCTGATGGTCGGATCAACATAAGCCACACCGGAGAGCATGGTGTCATTTTTGCGCTGTATGTCATTAACCGGAAGTTCACCGCCCGACGCAAGTATCTGCTTCTGCTTGTCGTCCAGTCTCTTTCCATAAATATAATCAGGGATTTTGATGGCATCCACGGGCATGGTAATGACTCGGTTGGTAGCCTCGTGGAAACTGACGTAACATTTGCAGACATTTCCGGTAAGGGTGTCCTTCATCTCCTTGATGCCTCCCAATGTGCCCGTCTCCGCCAGCTTGTTCTTCTCTTCATCCGTAAATACACCTTTATAGGTGGGCGAATCATATTGGGGCTTGTCCAGACGGGTGAGGGTTTTGAGTTCCACCTTGCCGTCCGCACCTTTCACGCACATGAAACAGGCTTCGCCCATATCCTTCTTTTCTCCGTTTATTTCCTTGCTGATAGGCAAAGCGGTGGAAGTAATTCTGCCTTTGAGAAGCTCGCCCATGCAATGATTGTTGAACAGTGTCTCTTTGTCAAGGCCGAGGGCGTTCAGGTCTTTCCACGGCAGTTGGTGTTCATCAAACTTATACCGTCGGGCAAGTTTGGCGATACGCCCTTCATCGTTGAGTTCGCTGTTTTCCACCAGCTTCTTGCCGTCCGGTCCGGGATCTTCCCCTTTTCGGATTTGGATGACCGCATTCAGCGTCTTTTCCAATAGGGCGAAAGGGACGAGGAAGAAACTGAAACTTGTGGGATTTTCGTACTGGTTCTTGAAGTTCGTGAAAAACAGTTCCAGCGGTGAGGTGCGGTCCAGTTTGAGAAAACTGTTACTGTTCTTCTTGTCGGGCGGTACGACTTCAATACTGCCGTCCTGCTCGTTCATTTTGGAAATGACGGCGGTCTTGTTCGTTCTCTTGTCAAGGACAGCCATTACATGCTCGTCCTGACTCTGCTCTTGTTGTTCTTGCTTTTTCTTAGCCATAAATTAAAAAATTAAGTGATACAATAAATTAAATTACCGGGTAAACTTTAGCCCGTCGGTGCGAATGTAGAGGTTTAATTGATAGAGTATTACGCTTTTGCCGATGTGGAACATGGATGGCGGTGTTTGGCGAGAAATGGCCGATTGGTTTAATGAGTACATTTTAAATTCTTGCTTTTAAATAAAACATGTATATTTGTATGAAAAAGAAGCTAACTTTAAACTGTTTATATATGAAATCTATAAAACCTCAATTGACTGCTGTATTATTAGCCCATACTATTCCTGATAGAGTTGCATCTGATGATGGCTTAATTGTGAATAATTATAGAGAACTTAGAAAGTATGTAGCGGAACTATCCTGTAAAAATAAAGATTGCATCTTGTTTTATAGGGGACAGAAGGAAGATTATAAAAATAGTAAAAGTAAATCAACCTTTTATCCTACCATATATAGAGGAGAACCTTTGTCTGCTGATGAGCTTGCTTTTCGCTGGAGAAAATTAAAATCAGCAAGTAAATTATTGGTAGATAAGATTAAAGCTGAAAATATAAGCGAAAAGAATTTATTGATAAGAAAAAAACTTCTACAATGGAGCATTATTCAACATTATGAAGTAACTGAAACTCCTTTAATAGATGTTACTCAATCTTTAAGAGTAGCTTGTTCTTTTGCCCAATTAGATAATACTAATAGTTATGCTTATATATATGCATTCGCTTTGCCATATTATACAAATAGAATTTCTGTAAATTCAGAGCAATATTTAACGAATATCAGATTGTTAAGTGTCGCTCCACCTGAAGCACTGAGACCTTATTTTCAGGAAGGTTTTCTCATTGGTGAAGATGAAATAAATGAAACCTATACAAATAAATCAGAATTAGATTTGAATAATCGTTTAATTGCTAAATTCAAAATTCCGAATAATAATAATTTCTGGGGAATTTCAGAAAGAGCTATATGCAGGGATGATTTATATCCTAACAATGATAAAATGGCTGATATATGTCAAGAAATTAAAACCGAACTTTACAATAATATTCTACCTAATGAGGTGCCATTATCTGACATGGAATTTGGTAGTTTTATGTTATATTGGACAAAGTTAGAACAATTACTTATGGAAAATTATCGTTCAACAGCCTCCAATATGCCTACTGTTTTAAATGCAATTCAAAATATAGCTGATCAAAAATTACGCTATA
Source organism: Bacteroidaceae bacterium (assembly GCA_963651205.1). Taxonomy (GTDB): domain Bacteria; phylum Bacteroidota; class Bacteroidia; order Bacteroidales; family Bacteroidaceae; genus Phocaeicola. Next base: position 42,035 of record CAVJPC010000237.1, on the reverse strand, counting down.
AATTGAATGAAATGAGAAAATTACGTAACTTACTTGTACACAATCCGAAAAAATTCGATAAAAGTATGAGATCTTCTATTTTAGATATAAACATATTATTCAATGAGTTGCAGAATTATTACAATCAATAGTAAAGTTAGTAGGAAAGTATATAGTTGTGTATCAGATGATTTACTTAACAGTATTGTGGTAACTATAAGATTTATTTGGTACTAATCTTATAGTTACCATATGTTATTTAGTTATTAATTAATTTATATGCTATAATTATATTTCATTATTCAATAAATGTTTAAGTTCCGGATCATTCTCAATGCGGATTAACTCGTTCTCCACAAGTTCCACAATATCCTGCTTGATTTGCCGATAGTTGGCCTGTATCTGCTGCTCCATTGTATCGTTACCGTTCTCGTCCAGAAAGCTGCTGATTTCAGGAATGGGCTGATAGGCGGCTGTTTCCTTCTGTACCGCATCATTATCCACTACTATCTGCGCATGGAAAATCTTCTGGTCTATCGTTTCTCCGAAATTATCCGTTACGGCACCGACAAACATACCCTGTGAGAGTGTACTGATTTTGCTGGCAGGTATCAGGCTGTCCAGTTGCGTGCTGATGGAAGTGGATGTATCGTTACGGTTGATGCTCATAGACTCCCGTTTTTGCAGGATTTTTCCAAATCGCTCTGATAGTGTTTTTGCCGTCTCACCTACTACCTGACCACTGAATACATTGCCCACAGTTGACATGATAACGGCGGCCTCCTTGTCACCATAGTCACGTTTCAATTGGCTAAAGTCTTGGAAACCCAATACGACTGCCACTTTGTTGCTTCGTGCTGTTGCTATAAGGTTATCCAGCCCTTTAAAGAAGATGGTTGGTAGCTCGTCAATAATCACACAACTTTTGAGTTGCTTCTTCTTATTAATTAATTTAACGATTCTTGAATTATACAGACCTAAAGCTGCCCCGTAAATAGAAATTCTATCGGGATTGTTGCCCACACATAACACTTTCGGTTCTTTGGGATTATTAATATCCAGCGTAAAGTCACTGCCGGACATCACCCAATAAAGTTGCGGGCTTATCAGTCGGGACAGCGGGATTTTGGCAGATGCAATCTGCCCCATTAATTGCTCACTGGCACCGCCTTTCCACGCATCAATAAACGGACTCAAATAGTTTTCAAGTTCGGGATAGCTTGTCAGAATGGTGAATACATCCTCGTACCTTTTGTTCAATAGTTCTATCGCATGTGGGAACGTGCAATACTTACCGTTTTCATACAACTTCAAAAACCATATTATCGCCGTAAACAAGACAATCGGAGATTCCACAAAGAAGTCTCCCTGCTTCTGCACCCAGCTTTTATTTAAGTTCAACATGATTGTATAACTGGACTCGTAAGCATCCGAAATATCCGTCATCAGTTCCGGTGCCAACGGGTTACAACGGTGGCTCTTGCGTGGGTTATCGAAATTTATCACGTAGAACTTGGGCGGTATCTTATAACGGTGCCTGTACTTAATCAGATGGTTATAAGCGATAACCGACAAGTCATCAAATTTAAAGTCGTATATATATAACGCATAGGACTTTTCGATTGCCTGCTTTATGTAATTATTGACCACGGCATACGACTTTCCGCTACCCGGCGTGCCTAAAATCATGCTTGCCCTGAACGGATTCACCACGTTTATCCAGCCTTTCCATTCCTTCCTCCTGTACCAGAATTTGGTTGGTAGGTTAATGGAATACTCGTTTTCCATAAGGCGGGTTTCCTGCATGAATGATTCATTCTCCGTATTGAAAACGTCTTCCAACAAACTATTTTTCAATAGACGGCTTATCCATAAACCGGATGCCAACAGACTAAAAAAGCCGCTGACCAATGTTGTGGTATAAAGTACCACACATACACCGGATGATGCGTCAATGGACAGCAACCACCAGTTCAGGAAAAAGAGTATGATGCCCGCTATGGCCGCAATGATAATCTGCTTTCATGTGATTTCATGCTTCTTCACTCCCTTGTTGCCCATGCAGGACAGACCGAGAAAGAGGACACAAAACAGTTTGGTGTAAAGCAAGGATGAAAACAGTCCGGTGGTACGCTGGAAATTGGATAGTATCTTATCCACTATATCGAGCGTTCAGCCCATTTCGTGGAGCCAGCCGTAACAAAACCAATAGATGTGTATCGCCAAAAATAAAAAACTGATGGCCCGCATAAAGTCCGTGACTTTGGCAAGACCTCTTAAATCATCTTCATTCTGCATAATTGTAACTATTAAAATTAGACTTCTTGTTCTATACATTATTATATTATAACCTGCGCCTGCGCTTCTTCTTTTTCTTGCGCCCGAAGCGGAAGGCCGGATCGATGTACTCGTGCGTATGGTCATCTTCCATAAGTACGGAGAAAATGTCAATGGCGCCGAGTGCGGACGTATCAATCAGACTGCCGGACGGTTCACTCTGATAGTTCTCTTGATTTTCCTGCTGCCGGTATTCCTCCCTTTCCTGTCTTTCTTCCGCATCCGTTTCCCGTTCCTGCCGGGGCGTATCCTGCTCCGGTGGCGGTATCAGCCTTGTGCGGTCCGCATCCGGATTGTTGAACAGTTCGTTGAATACATTGGCTGAAAAGGCTTTGCCCAAACGCGAGCCGTTGAACACTGTCCGGTTGGTATGGTCTATGAAAGTGATACCGTACAGGCGTCCTTCGGGATTGATACGGTAAACCACCTCTATATCCGCATCTTTCAGCTTGCGGGCAAACGCTTCTTTCGTACTTATGTCCTGCATGGCTTTGACTATTTCCTGCCGTGCCCTTTCGGCAAGGCTGTTCCTTTTCACCTTTTCGGCGGTGGCGGCAAACTTCTTTTGCAGGGCTTCATAACCGAATACCTTTCCGAACTTGCTGGACTTGAAAGGCGTTCCCGCCTGCTGCCCGTCATCGTCCAAAGCTCCGTACATGATGCCGTGGTATTCCTTTCCGTCCACGCTTCCCCTGACTTCGTAAACAGTGACATTATACAGATTCAGAAGGGTGTTGTATTCGGCAAGCGAATGGCAGTTGTAACATTCCAGCAAGGTACGGGCGGTATGCTTCACCTGCGCTTTCACGTCACCTTTCGGATAATCCACTTTTTGCAAGGATAGTAATTCCCTTTCACTGTGTTCTCCGAGTGTGGGATGAAGGCCGTACTTCACTTCCATATCCCGACAGATATTCTGTGCCCGGATAGCCTCCCGGTTGTGGTCTATCTTTTCTCCTTGTTCGTTGATACGTACCGAAACGATGTGCATGTGCTTGCGGTCTATGTCTTCATGTAGCCATACGATATAGGGCTGGTTTCCGTAACCGAACTTTTCCATGAACTCCTGCGCCAATACAGTCATTTGTTCTTTTGAAAGAATGTCTTTCGGGGAAGGATTCAATGAGATATGGATAACCGGTTTCCTGACGTGCGAGTTGAGTGCGATATAAGGCTCGAAAGCCTGCACGCAGTTTTCAATCGGCACATTGCCGGAAGTGTCCGCCGCTATTTTCGGATGTCACAATACCTTTGCCGTACCGTCGTCCACCTTTATTTTATTATAGGCAATTACTCCGTAGAATGAACTGCCCGATGTGATATTCGGTACCATGACGTTATTCCTTTTTAGTGAGATACTCCTTTTCGTACCGCTTTGTAAGTTCGATAACCTGCTTGCATACTTCTTCCAGTTTACGGGTTTCTTCGGCAAGTTTGTAGAGAAACGCAAGCGATTTCTTCTCCCCATAAATGGTATGGATAGTCTTTACACATTGGTTATAGTTATTCCCGATGCGTCGGAACTGCTGATAGAAAGCGGTGAGCTGGGCGTAGTATTCCTGCGCTTCCTTGTCAATCTTCACTACCTTGAACTCTCAACCGAAGATACGGGCGAAGATAAATTCGGCCTTATTCTTCATGCCGGATTGTTCAAACATGGAGATAAACTTTTCATCTTCCTCGTCATTGAGACAAAGGTAATAGCGGTGCGTGCGTGGATCGGCCAGCACCTTGCGCCCTGCGGCGCCACGGATTCTTGTTTCATCTTTCATAACATGAATAATTTAGGAAGTTCGACTTAGGAGAACTACCACCCCCGAAAAAACTTTCGGGGCGAGACTTTCAGCGGTTGGAAATATTTTCAACCGCTGAAAGTACACCTCGCTATATGCTGACGCATATTAAAATCCGGCTGGGCCGGATTAAAGGTCTGAAGGATTTGTTTTACGTTCTCTTTCGAGAACGGGCTGCGCTCTCCCGGTGACAAAGGTAGATAGTTTTTTCTGTCCGTGCATCATGGCGTATCACGCCAACACCCGCCAATGAATGACTTTGAAACCGGGGGTACTTCATGGATGCTCTTTTTGAGGTTTATTTGTAGCCGGATAGCTATTTGAATGGATAAACGGATATGCAATCAGGTAGATATTCAAACAGGCATTTATCCGGCTATATAGCTATACATATATATAAATGTATAGACGGATAAACAGATATTCGGATAAATGGCTATACAATCAGATATGTGAATAGCTGTCCGAATATGTACATAGCTATATAGCTACATAGCTGAATAGATAGATAGCTAAATAGCTACATAATTAAATAGCTATGTAATAGAGTCGCTATGTAAGTAGATGGCTGGATAGCCAAGTAGCTGCATAATTAAATAGCTATATAGTTAATCGGATAAACAGATAACAGAATGAGTAACCGGACAGATAGCCGAAAAGACAGACGGCTATTCATCCGGCTGTCTATAAATCAATTTATTCACTTAAATTAGTAACAATGGAAAAGAGAAAGAAAACCGTGTTCGTTTCGTTCGCCTCCCAGAAGGGCGGCGTGGGTAAATCAACCTTTGCGATTTATGCGGCATCGTGACTGCATTATGTGAAAGGTCTGAATGTGGCGATAGTGGATTGTGACTATCCGCAGCATTCAATCATCAAACAGAAAAAGCGGGATATGGAAGTGGTAAAGACCACACCCGTCTATCAAAATCTTCTGGTGGAACAGGCCGGGCGGTTGAAGAAGAAGGCTTATCCGGTTATCGGCAGTACCTCGGCAGACTGCATGACGGACTGAAGGGCGTTTGAGGAAAAGGCAGACGTGCATTATGACGTGGTACTGTTCGACCTGCCCGGAACAATGGGCAGTGACGGGGTGATTGCCACAATCAGTGCGCTCGATTATCTGTTCGTACCGATAAAGGCAGACCGCCTTGTGCTGGAAAGTACGCTGAACTTTGCCACGACTATCAATGACCGCCTGATAAAGACCGGTATCTCCAATCTGAAAGCCTTGTGTATGTTCTGGAATATGGTGGACCGCAGGGAACGTACCGTTTTATATGACATTTACCAGCAAGGTTTCTCCCTCTTGGGACTGGACTGTCTCAAAACCCGTGTTCCCGTGCGCAGTAACTTCACCAAAGACCTTTCCACTACGGGCGGCCCGGTTTACCGGAGCACCCTGTTTGCGCCGGATGCGGGCTTTACTAAGGAGTGCGGCTTTGATGCGCTTATGGATGAAATCATGCGGATAATCAAAATCGTATAATCATGGCAAAGAAAACGAGTGAACAAAATCCGGTGGATGAAGCCTACCTGCGCAGCCTGATGGCGGGTAGCCCGCCGGAAAGGGTTACACCGTCTGTTCCCCAAAAAGGGGAAACGGACAGGGAAACGGCAGAAGAAGTAAAGACGGAATTTGAAGCGGAAGAGATGCCGGAAAAGGCCGCATCCAAAACGTTGAAAGCCGCACTGGCCGAATTTATGCGGAGATTCCTCACCCCTTACAAATGCGAAGGCAGGCAGGGTGTCTATATAGATAAGGAACTGCATCAGAAAATATCGGTCATTGTCGGTATTGCCGGTAAACGGCAGTTGACGGTAGGTAATTACATTGACAATGTATTGCGGGAACATTTCGAAAAACATTCGGATGAGGTGAAGGCATACTGCCAGAAGAGTTACAACAAAATATTTTAAGCTATGGATATACGATTATGTTATGAAGCCGGAGCAGTTCTGTTCTGGCTGCTGTTCGCCTATCTGTTCATGGACAAGTTCCTGTTCAGGGGGCAGCTTGGCGAGATATGTTTCGGGAAGGCACGCCGCCGCATGGCGAAAGCCCTGCGGGGTGCGGCAGGCTGGTTCGATCCGGTGAAAGAGGAACGGAAGAAAGGACACGGACGGGCGAAAGGGAAAACGGGCAGGAAAGAGACTCCGGCAGTCGTGAAAACGCAAGAGAAAGAGCTTCCACCCGTCAAGACAGAGATGAAGCCCACGGAAAAGACAGCGGAGAAAAACAGTGAAAAAACGGTGGAAAAACAGCCTGAAACGGACAGTCTTGTTGTCACAAGAAGCTACGGGACACGCCAACAGCCGCCAATGAACGCCACTGGTTCCGGGGCTATTGCAGGAACTGAAAATGCCTCTACTTTTGCTGGTGGAAACGAAAAGACATCCCCCCGCAGGAGTGCACAAGTACAACCTGAACGTATTCCCGATTTATTCCGGGACAAGCGTGTGGAAGAGTGGCGGGCCTCCGATGTTGACGGTTCTGCCGGGCGTGAAAGCGATGACGGTGAAACCGGAAACGGTGACGGGGTGGATACGGACGAGTTGAATGAGGAACTGGAAGATTTGAACTGTGCCCGTGAGGATTATTCAGAGGCACCCGGCATAGGGCCGGAAGAGATAGACTTGATTATTGACCTGTGTAACGGCAAGGATATTCCGGCAGGCAGACGGCTGTCTCTGTTAAAGGCTATCCACCATATCAAGGATACGCAGATTGAACGTTCAATATTGGAAAGTATCAACGGCAGCGACAGCCGTATCAGCAAATTTCTGGATGATGCCGAGCGCATGGGCGAGGCTGCTCCGGACAGTGACTAACCAATTAAAAAAAGGAGATAACGATGACAAAAGGTTATTTTGATACGGGTTGATCCGGAAAAACGGATTACCCGAAAACAGAGAGAATTTCTTTTAGTACATAACTATCAAACAATACGGCCATGACAAAAGGCTATTACGATTCGGGATGACATGTCAGTCCCTTACCTAAAAAGACAATACGAATTATTCATCATTAATCATTATCCGTATGAACATAGGATTAGTAGATGTGGACGGGCATAACTTCCCCAATTTCGCACTGATGCGCCTTTCCGCTTATAACAAGGCAAAGGGACACCGGGTGGAATGAGCATCACCGGCGCAGCGGTATGACAAGGTATTGGCAAGCAAGGTGTTCACCTTCACGCCTGATTATGACTATAACCTGCTGGATGCGGGTGAAGTGATAAGGGGCGGCACCGGGTATGACATTTCCGGCAGGCTTCCCGAAGCCGTGGAGAACAGCCGGATGATGGACTATTCCATATACCCCGATTACCCGTTCTCCCTTCAATTCTTTTCAAGAGGCTGTATCCGCAAATGTCCTTTTTGCCTTGTCCGTGAAAAAGAGGGATATATTCGGGCTGTGGAACCGGTAGAGTTAAATCCTCGGGGAAGCTGGATAGAGGTGCTGGACAACAATTTCTTTGCGAACCCACAGTGAAGGAGTGCGGTAAGCTATCTGCTGAAAGCGGGCCAGCCCGTAAAGCTGCACGGCGTGGATGTCCGGATTATGGACGAGGAACAAGCCTATCATCTGAACAGGCTGAAGATGAAGCAGAATATCCATATCGCATGGGACCTGCCGCAACTTGACCTGACGGACCGTCTGAAAGAAATGGTAAAGTACGTGAAGCCTTACAAGATAACCTGTTATGTGCTGGTCGGTTTCAATTCGACCATTGAGCAGGACTTGTTCCGGCTGAACACACTGAGGGAATTGGGTATCACTCCCTTTGTGATTCCTTTCCGGGATTATGGAAATGAACGGGTGCCTACGCAGTACGAGCGTGACCTTGCCCGGTGGGCAAACCGGATGTGGCTGTTCAAATCCTCACCCTTTGAGGATTATATGCCCCGTAAAGGTTTCAAGTGCGGAGCCTATCTGAAGAAGGCCGGTTAAACATTTATTTAAAATGCAGAAGACAATGAGAGCAAAAGGCTATTACGATTCGGGATGATTCAGACCTTCATCCCGGGGAGAGAATTAACAATGAAGTTTCACCATTCAATCATGTAACCATGCGAAAGATGTATTTTGACTCCGGCTGATTACCTGCCGGAACTTACCCCCTGAACTATTAAACCATAAACGGCCACGGCTGCCTTATGGGGATAGTGAAAGGGGGCAGCCCGTGGATTTTTATTCACTTAAAAAAATCACGGAAATTAATGAAACAGAAAAGATTGATTATGATGCTGGCCGTACTGGCGACAGCGGGTGCGGCAATGGCACAAGGGAACGGACAGGCGGGTATCACAGAAGCTACACAGATGGTGACAAGCTACTTCGATCCCGGCACAAAGTTGGTGTACGCAGTGGGTGCCATTGTCGGTTTGATAGGCGGAATCAAGGTCTATCAGAAGTTCAGTTCGGGCGATCCGGACACCTCGAAAACTGCCAGTTCGTGGTTTGGAGCCTGTATCTTTCTGATAGTCGCCGCCACTATTCTGAGGTCGTTCTTCCTCTAAAAACAATTCAAAGACAACAACTTATGTCTGATTTTGAGATAAACAAAGGTGTGGGCCGTGAGGTGGAATTTAAAGGACTCCGTGCCCAATACCTTTTTATTTTTGCCTTCGGCCTGCTTGCCGTGTTCGTGGTGTTCGTCATCATGTACACGGCGGGTATCGGGCAATGGATATGTATCGGTTTCGGAGTATCGGCGGCCACGGCAATAGTCTGGCTGACCTTCTCGCTGAACAGGCGTTTCGGCAGCCACGGACTGATGAAGCTCCTTGCCGCCCGGCAGCATCCCCGACGGATCATCTCACGGAAACGTATCACACGGCTAATTAAAAAACAACAATCGTAAATTATGAGAAGTACATTGACAACATCCACACTGGAAAGCAAATTCCCCGTCATGGCGGTGGAACACGGCTGCATCGTCAGCAAGGACGCCGACATAACGGTGGCTTTCCGGGTGACACTGCCGGAAGTATTTTCGGTATCATCCACGGAATATGAGGCGATGCACGCCACATGAGCCAAGGCAATCAAGGTATTGCCGAACTATTCAATCATCCACAAGCAGGATATTTTCATCACGGAGAAATACAGGCCCGACACCGGAAAAGACGACCTGAGCTTCCTCTCCCGCAGTTTTGAACGGCATTTCAACGAACGGCCCTATCTCAACCATACCTGCTACCTGTTTCTCACCAAGACCACCAAAGAACGCTCCCGGCAGCAAAGCAACTGGAATACGCTGTGCCGGAAGTTTCTGGTACCGAAGGAGATACAGGATAAAGAGACAATGGAGCGTTTCATGGAGTCGGTGGGACAGTTCGAGAGTATTGTTAATGACGGCGGGCTGGTACGGCTGGAACGGCTGACCACGGAAGAGATAACGGGAACGGAAGACGAACCGGGCATCATCGAGAGGTACCTGACCTTATCGACGGACGGAAGCGTCATGTTACAGGACATGCAGTTGAACCCGGACGAGATGCGTATCGGCGACAAACGGCTCTGCCTGCATACCCTTTCCGACCTCGACGACCTGCCGGGAAAGGTGCGGACCGACGGACGTTATGAACGTCTTTCCACGGACCGCTCGGACTGCCGTCTGAGCTATGCCTCGCCCGTGGGTATCATGCTGCCCTGCGACCATATCTACAACCAGTGGATATTCATAGACGACAGTAGCGAGAACCTCGCCCGTTTTGAGAAGATGGCGAAGAACATGCAGTCGCTTTCACGCTACAGCCGGAGCAACCAGATAAACAAGGAATGGTTAGATGAATACCTAAATGTGGCGCACACCAACGGGCTGCAATCCGTCCGCTGCCATTGCAACATCATCGCATGGGCCGAAAACGGGGATGAACTGCGGCGGGCGAAGAATGACGTGGGCAGCGCACTGGCGCTGATGGAATGTACGCCACACCACAACACCACCGACTTGCCGGTACTCTATTGGGCGGGCATACCGGGAAATGAGGCGGACTTCCCTTCGGAAGAGAGTTTCTACACGTTTACGGAACAGGCCTTATGCTTCTTCACTGCGGAAACCTGCTACCGGAACTCGCTCTCTCCTTTCGGCCTGCGCATGGTGGACCGGCTGACAGGAAAGCCCGTCTTCCTTGACATATCGGATTTACCCATGAAAAAAGGGGTGGTGACCAACCGGAATAAGTTCATCCTCGGCCCGTCGGGCAGCGGAAAGAGCTTTTTCACCAACCACCTTGTGAGACAGTATTGGGAACAAGGTACGCATATTCTGCTTGTTGATACCGGAAATTCATACAAGGGGCTGTGCGACCTGATTCATCAGAAGACAGGCGGGGACGACGGAGTTTATTTCACCTACAAGGAAGATGATCCGATTTCTTTCAATCCGTTTTTTACACAGGATTACCAGTATGACATCGAGAAGCGGGACAGCATCAAGACGCTGATTCTTACCTTATGGAAAAGAGAGGATGAACCGCCCCGACGTTCGGAAGAGGTGGCGCTCTCGAATGCCGTCAGCCTATATATCGAGAAGATAAAGAAAAACCGGAAAATCAAGCCCAATTTCAATTCGTTTTATGAATTTGTGAGGAAAGACTACCGCAAGGTACTGGCAGACAAGAACGTGCGTGAGAAGGATTTCGACGTGGACGGTTTTCTGAATGTACTGGAACCCTATTACAAGAACGGTGAATACGGGTATCTGCTGAACTCGGACAAGGAACTGGATTTATTGAACAAACGGTTTATCGTATTCGAGCTGGACAATGTGAAGGACAATCCCATACTTTTCCCGGTAACGACATTGATTATCATGGAGACGTTCATCAATAAAATGAGACGTTTGCAGGGTGTCCGCAAGATGATACTGATTGAGGAAGCATGAAAGGCAATCGCCAAAGAAGGCATGGCTTCTTATATAAAATATTTGTTTAAGACTGTTAGAAAATTCTTTGGTGAAGCCGTTGTCGTGACGCAGGAAGTGGACGACATCATATCGAGCAGCATTGTGAAGGAGACGATTATCAATAATTCCGACTGCAAGATACTGCTTGACCAACGGAAGTACCAGAACAAGTTCGACCAGATACAGAACCTGCTCGGACTGACGGACAAGGAACGGGCGCAAATACTGTCTATCAATCTTGCCAATTCGGCAAACCGCAAGTACAAAGAGGTCTGGATAGGACTCGGCGGCACGCAGAGTGCGGTGTATGCAACAGAAGTTTCGGGCGAAGAGTATTTTTGCTACACGACCGAAGAGTCTGAAAAACTGGAACTTACCCGGCTGACCGAAAAGCTGGGGGGCAATATAGAGTTAGCAATCAAACAGCTTGCCGAAAGCAAACGGCAGGAAAACAAGTAATCCTTTAATCCATAAAATACAATGAGTAAGAAAGATTTATTAAGCCAATGCAGGGAAGCGCTCGGAGACGCTACCCTGACCAATCTGGACCTGCTGAACCTGATTGGGGAGATGAAAAAAGAACTGGAACATGACCGCATTTGCGGGCACTGAATGAATGAGGAAGGCGGCTCGACGCTGACTATCCGTAAATCGAACCGGGTGACGGACGGTTTCAAGGGGTACAAGGCCACGCTGTTCGCCGGAGAAAGAGCCTACACTGAAATCAATATCCCGCTACGCAGCGGTGACGACCTTTTCCTGCACGGGAACAGGGATGCCGGATGTATCGGGTATTTTTCAGGAAGCGAGGTATTGCTGTTCGGCAGTTACGGGCTGTTCGCCCGTGATGACGACAGCCGGCATTTACTGACCAAAGAAAGGAGATAGACGTATGAAAAGAAAAATGACAATTCTATTCATGGCTCTGTTGTCACTTTCGGTGACGGTCAGGGCGCAGTGGGCGGTTTTCGATCCCAGCAACTTCGCACAAAGCATCGTAAACTCGGCCAATGAAATCATAGAGACTTCCTCGACGGCTGAGAATATGATTAATAATTTTAAGGAGACCGTAAAGATTTACGAGCAGGGAAAGCGCTATTACGATGCGCTGAAATCGGTGCATGACCTTGTAAAAGGTGCCCGTAAAGTGCAGCAAACCATTCTGTTGGTCGGTGACATCAGCGACATCTACGTGACGAATTTCGATATGATGATGAGCGATCCCAACTTTACGGTGGAAGAACTCTCGGCTATCGCTTTCGGGTATAACAGGCTGCTCAAGGAAAGCAGCGACCTGTTGCTGGATTTGAAGGAAGTGACCACGGCAACCGGACTCTCGATGACCGACAAGGAACGGCTGGACATCATCAACCGGATATACGGCGAGGTGTTGGAATATAAGAACCTGACATGGTACTACACCCGCAAGAACATCGGGGTATCGTATCTGCGCAGCAAGAAGAAGGGGGATGCCGCACGGGTGCTCGCCCTGTACGGGACACACGACCAGCGTTACTGGTAATCATTCATCCATTAAATCCATAAGAAAACTATGTTATTATTATCAATAGACTGGACAAACCTGCACGAGCTTCTGCGCTCGCTGTATGATGAAATGATGCCATTATGCGAAGATATGGCTTCGGTAGCGAAGGGAGTGGCGGGCCTCGGAGCGTTGTTCTATGTGGCCTACCGGGTATGGCAATCGCTTTCACGGGCAGAGCCGATAGACGTGTTCCCGCTGCTTCGCCCATTTGTGCTCGGCCTTTGCATCATGTTCTTTCCGAGCATGGTTCTGGGCACTATCAACGGGATACTCTCTCCCGTATGCAGTGCGACTTCCTCGCTGGTTGAACAGCAAACCTTTGACATGAAGAAGTATCAGGAAGAAAAGGATGAACTGGAACGTGAGGCAATGCTGCGTGATCCGGCAAAGGCTTTTCTGGTGAGTGATGAGGAATTTGACAAGAAAATAGATGAACTTGGCTGGTCGCTGGGTGACATGGACACAATGATTAATATGTACGGGCAGAAGGCGGTGTACGATATGGGGGAAAAGGTGAGGCAATGGTTTCGGGAGCTACTGGAACTCTTCTTTCAGGCGGCATCGCTGCTGATAGACACGCTGAGGACCTTCTTTTTGATTGTGCTGTCCATATTGGGGCCAATCTCCTTTGCGCTGGCCGTCTATGACGGATTCCAGAGTACGCTTACCACATGGCTGTCCCGCTACATCTGTATTTATCTGTGGCTGCCCGTGGGTGACTTGTTCGGGGCTATCCTCTCACGCATACAGACACTGATGTTGCAGCAGGACATCAAGCAGTTGCAAGATCCCAATTTCATACCGGATGCCTCCAACAGCGTTTATTGCATTTTTATGATTATAGGCATCATCGGTTACTTCTGTGTCCCCACCGTTTCATCGTGGATTATTCAGGCGGGCGGTGCCGGAGCTTACGGACAGAAGGCCAACGGAGCCGGGAAAATGGCCGGAAACGGTGCGGCGGCGGTAGGCGGTGCTGTGGGCGGATCGGTAGCCGGGCGTATCAAGAAAATGTTCTAACCGTGCATCAATAATTGTATAACATTAAAATAGAAATAGAATAAAGACATGGAATTTAAGTCATTAAAAAACATCGAGACGTCATTCCGCCAACTCCGGTTGTTCGGGATGGTATTCTTAGGGGCATGCACACTGATAACGGTCTTTGCCGTATGAAAGGCTTATGACTTTGCGGAAGCCCAACGGCAGAAGATTTATGTATTGGACAACGGCAAATCGCTGATACTGGCTCTCTCGCAGGATGCGCAACAGAACCGTCCGGTAGAAGCCCGTGAACATATCAGACGTTTTCACGAACTGTTTTTCACACTTTCACCGGACAAGGATGCCATTGAAAGCAATGTTAAGCGTGCCCTCTACCTTTCGGATGAAAGCGCTATCGGGTATTACCGGAACTTGCAGGAGAAAGGGTATTTCAACCGGATGATAGCGGGAAACATCTCACAAACCCTGACGGTGGACAGCATACAGGGAAACTTCAACAGTTATCCGTACGAAATGAAAACCTATAGCCGTCAGCACATCATCCGGTCGAGCAGCGTCACCGAAAGGTCGCTTGTCACCACCTGCCGTTTGAGGAACGTAACCCGGAGCGACAACAACCCGCAGGGATTCCTGATAGAAGGCTTCACGATTGTAGAAAATAAAGACATCGGCCAGTATGAAAGATAATCCCGTTAAAAAGGCCCTTCGGAAGTTCAGAACAAGGAAGGACCGCTATGTGAGCAAGCTCCGCAAAAGGTGGGAAGGGTTAAGTTACCGGCAGCAAAGACTGATTATCCTTTATCTGCTCGGCCTGTTTGCCGCCGTTGACCTCGCCTACATCGCAGGCGGTTTTTGCGGAACGAACCAATATCCGATTGAGGTACAGCACATCCACAGGGTTGTGCTGCCCCAAACGGATAGTATCAAACCTTTAAAACATTCATTCAATGACACAATCCGATAAAAAAGAAGAGAAAGAAAAACAGCGGGAAGCGCAGAAGGCGGAACCCGCATCCGAGAAGAAGTCAGGCGGCAAGGCCGCAGAGAAATTGAAATTCTATGGCGTGGTGGCCTTCCTCTCGCTGCTGTGCGCCGGATTCATCTGGTTTATCTTCAAGCCGGACGCTTCCGAAACGACGGAAGGGGCGGCAGGCATCAATACGACGATACCCGATGCCATAGCTCCCGAAACGATGGCGGACAAACAGAAGGCTTACGAACTGGAACAGATGAAGAAGCGCAGGCAGGAAAAGGTAAGGACCTTGCAGGACGTGGCGGGCGATTACCTGATGCCGGACACGCTGGACGGGCTGAAACCGGAAAAGGCGGCACCGAAACAGGACGCTATCCGGGAGTCACGGCAACAGCAACAACAAATTTCAAGACAAATCACCTCGTTCTATCAGGAACCGAAAGACAATCCCAGAGTAAGCGATCTGGAACGGCAGGTGAAGGAGCTGAATGAAAAGCTGGAACGGGAACGGAAGGGACAAGATCCGCTGGAACTGATGGAAAAGTCGTATGAGATGGCGGCACGCTATTTTCCCGGTCAGACGGGCGGGCAGGTAAAGAGCATACAGCCTGCCGGCGGTACGGGCGGTTCATCCGCCAATCCTGCCGCCATAGCCGCCGGACGTGCCATGGAGAATGTGGTTTCGTCACTGGCCGTACCTCCGGTACCCGACACGATACCCCGCAATTACGGTTTTGCCACTGCCGTGGGCGGCGGACAGCTTGCCGGAGCCAATACGATACGTGCCTGCGTGGCCGAAGACCAGACAGTGACCACCGGGGCATGACTGAAGTTCCGGTTGCTGGAACCGCTGCAAGTGGGCGGCGTGCTTGTCCCGGCAAATACCCCGCTTTACGGTACGGTACGCATCGAAGGGCAGCGGATGGCGGTAAGTGTGAACTCGATTGAAAGCGGCGGAAACATCCTGCCGGTGGAACTGGCGGCTTACGACATGGACGGACAGGCCGGACTCTTCGTACCGAACACAGCGGAACGTACCGCCATGAAGGAAGCCGCCGCCAATATCGGAAGTGGTTTCGGGACAAGCATCTCGTTCGCACGTAGTGCCTCGCAACAGCTTGTCATGGACGTGACACGGGGCGTGCTAAGCGGCGGCTCTCAATATCTTGCCACCAAGATGCGTGAGGTGAAGGTGGCCGTAAAAGCGAATTATCAACTTTTATTAATATCCAAAAAACAGTAATCAGATTATGAAGACAAGATTTATTTTATCAATCGTCATGCTTTTGGCCGTATGGGCGGTAAAAGCGCAGGAACCCGTGGAAACAAAGATTTTCCCCACCAACCAGATTATCGCACCGCACCGCATCGAGGTGACTTTCTCGAAGACCGTACATATCCTGTTCCCTTCCGAAGTGAAATATGTGGATTTAGGCTCCTATGACATCATTGCCGACAAGGCTACGGGTGCGGAGAATGTGGTACGCATCAAGGCTGCCGTAAAGGGCTTTGAGGGCGAGACGAACTTCTCGGTCATTACGGCTGACGGCTGCTTCTATTCCTTTAACGTGGTATATAAGGATGAACCGGCACAGCTTTCTATCGAGATGGAAGACTGGCTGCGGGAGAACCCGATGGGCGGGGCGGCTGACGACCGCATGTTCGTGAAGCTGAAGGAACTCGGTGGGGAGACTCCGCTGGTGGTGAACCGCATCATGTACACGCTCTATAAGAGGAACAAAAGGGACATCAGGCATATCGGTTGCAAGAAGTACGGCATACAGACACTGCTCAAAGGGCTTTATATCAACAATGACCTGCTGTACCTGCATACTTCCCTGCGCAACAGTTCGGATATATCGTTCGACATTGACTATATCCGTTTCAAAGTGGTGGACAAGAAAGTAGCCAAGCGCACGGCCATGCAGGAGAACTTCATAGAACCTGTAAGGACATACAACCGCCTGATAACGGTGGACGGGAAAGCTACGGTGCGCAATATATTCGTGCTGCCCAAGCTCACCCTGCCGGATGACAAACTGCTCGTGGTGGAGGTTTACGAAAAGGGCGGTGCCCGTCACCAGTCGTTCCGCATAGAGAACACAGACCTTGTGGCGGCAAAACCAATCAGTGAACTGCATCTGAAATAATAACCGATATATAATATAATGTATATGCAAAGAATACTACTCTTATTGACGGTTGCCGTGTTGTCGCTCTTTGCGAGCGAAGCATACGCACAGCGTGACCTGCCGGGACAGACGGGCATACAGTTCACATCGGGTGGGGTGAATCATTTCCTTTCATGGAAGAGTGGCGGCGAACGCCATTACTTTACCTCGCTGGCCTTTACACATACTAACCGTAACCGTACCTACTGGCTGTACGGTCTGGATTATCAGATAAAGGAGTACACCTACGAAAATAAAGCGATACCCAAAGCGCAGTTCACGGGGGAACTCGGCTATTTTATTCCCGTACTGTCGGATAAGGGCCGGAATGTATGTTTCCGTATCGGGCTTTCCGCTCTGGGCGGTTTCGAGACAGTCAACTGGGGAACCTCCCTGCTTCCGGACGGGGCGGCAGTAACAAACGGGGACAGCTTTATCTATGGCGGGGGACTGACGGCGGCTTTCGATGTCTACCTGACAGACCGGATCATCTTCCTGCTGCAAGTCAAGGAAAGGGCCTTGTTCGGTACGGATGCGGGTAATTTCCATACACAGATAGGTTTGGGCATGAAATGTTATATATAACATTTTACGCCAAATGTTGTATAGTCACTTATGTGTTGTTGGCCCTAAAAAGGTCAACAACACATTTAAAATCAGAATATTGATAAAAGTAAATACCACATAATAATATCTACAAATTATCTAAAAAGCTCATCAACTCCTCGTCCTCTTTCCAACGTTTACTGCTGTGATTCTTGCATTCCACTTCACAACAAGCCAGAGCTTCAGCTTTCATTTTAAGATTAATTTCAGCGTAGATATTAGTCGTATTGACAGAGACATGTCCTAGCCAAGCCCTAATTGTATTAATATCAACACCGGCTTGTAGCAAATGTGTAGCCGTAGTATGCCTTATAGTGTGTGGACTTACTCTTTTTTGCAATATTGAAGGATAAGTTGCTGCTACCAGTTTTGCATATTTCCCAACAATAGTATAAATACCAAAGCGAGTGATAGGTTGATTAAGCCTGTTCATGAAAACATTTTCTGAACTATCTCGTTTTTCGATTTGTACCTTTAGTTCTTCCACTGTACTTTTCCACAAAGGACACCTTCTTGTTTTATTTCCTTTTCCATGAAGACATACGACCTTCTTCTCCATAAACAGATCGGATATCTTTAGATTGGCTGCTTCGTCCGCCCGTGCACCGGTATTGTATAAAAACAGAAGCAACGCATAATCCCTTCTTCCTTGTCCTATTTTACGATTAGGAGCCTCCAGTAAAGCATTCATTTCATCCTTATCCAAATAGGTTATGATTGTCTTCTGGTATTTTTTGACAGGTACAGTATGTACGATTCTGCTCCATTCTACATGCTCGGGGGAGTTTTGACCAACGAACTTGGATAAAGCAAATATGGCAGTCAACCTTTGATTTCTTGTTGATGCGGAACATTTTCTACTCTTTTCGATATTTTCCAAAAATAAGATTATATTGTCCGGAGTTATATGCTCCAGCAGAATTTCTTCCGCCTTTACTTTTTCTTCTTTTGAAAGAAACGGTATCAACAATTTAAAAGTGTCTCTATAACTAAGTTGTGTGTTTCTGGAAAGATTTCTTTCGGTTATAATATATTCCAGCAAGAATCGTCTTATCCAATAACTTAAATATTTTCTTTGTTCATTCATAATCAATGTAATTTTCAAAAAGTTTACAAGCTTCTTTCAGTAATTCAGGAATCATTGAGAGATAGACAGATGTATGAGAAAGCTGTGTATGCCCTAAATATGAAGACAATAAGGGCAGCAGACTTTGTACATCTTTTTGTTCAGTATACCATGTCACCAATCTGTTGGTGGCAAAAGTATGGCGCAAATCTTGGATTCTTGGCTGAAATCGCCCTCCGTCATTTCGACTTATACCAGCTTTTTTTCTGATATGCTTAAAGCAGGAACTAAAAGTATGGATATTGACAGGATGTCCCCTGTCATCTACAAACAGGGCTGATTTCTCGCCTTGCGGATAACCGTTTTTTTTGCGCCACTCCAAATATTCCGCAAAACGACATCCCACTTTCTTTCCAAACGGGACAATTCTCGATTTATAGAATTTTGACTCACGGATTACAGTCAATGATTCATACATATCAATATCCTCCAGTTTCAAGTCCAACGTCTCATGTATTCTTAATCCCAACGTATATGTTATCACCAATATGGTTTGTGTCACATATGGAATCATGTGACCTTTCCTTCTTTGATAAGTCAAAGCACTATCAAACAAGGATTTCAACTCGCTGTTGCTATAGATATATGGAGTGATATGATCCGGTCGCTTTGGCAATACCTGTTGTAATGGGATTTCCTTCACATATCCTCTTGACAATGCCCATGTATAGAATCCTTTCAATGCTGTATATTTAGAAAACCAGTTGGAAGTTACCATCCCTTTCGGGGCATATAAAAAATCAGATACAATATCCCGGTTTATTAATGCCAGCCCACAATCCTCTCCGACGTAACGACAAAAGCTGCACAAGATATTTCTGTTGTTCTTAAACTTTTCTCCAAGCGACTGGCGATAAGCAATGTATACGGGCATGATTTCTCCTATGGTCATAGTAAGCCCTCCCAATTCATATCAGCCACTTTCCTAAGACTCAAAAGGTCAACTTTCGCATAGATACGAGTTGTGTCAAGTGACTGGTGTCCCAAATAATCGCTTACCTCTTTCATTGTAAAGCCGGAATTGACCAAAAGGGTGGCGCTACCGTGACGTAAACAGTGCGCCCCATAATGTTTCAAAACAATATCTTGTTGACGCAGACTGTCACTTACGATTTTGTAAACGGCAGATGTTGAAACCGGTCTATACGGGGCATCCATACAGAGGAAAACATACTCGGAATGACTTTCATTCTGTCTTATTTCCTTGAGATAGTGAAGAATGGCATCGCCCACGGATCTAACCAGCGGAAAGGTTTGCGGACGACACCCCTTTGCTCTTCTTAAGTGTAGCAGTTCTTTCCTCCAATCCAGATCTTTCAATTGGAGATTGGCAAGTTCGTAAGTCCGTATGCCGTAAACCGCAAAGATTTGGAGTATGGCATAATTACGGATTGCCGACTTCTCGTCCGTGTTGTAATATTGCACGGCTTGTTTGATATTATCTCTTTGTGGCGCATATGGAATATTTTCTTCCGAATACACCCGTGGAGAATATATGGAACTTGAAATATTCTCCATACACCATTTTTTTTGCTCCGCGTACAAGAAAAAAGAACGGAGTATGGAAGTTAAGCCAGCGATAGACCGTCGGGACATTTTTCCCTCCTCATGCAAGCAGGTGATGATGGTATCTATATGCTTAGGAGTTACTTCATGCAATACATTACATTGCTTTCCTAACAGAAGGAATGCTCTTTTCAATACCAGATATCTACTTTTGTATGTTTGCAGAGAGTAACCACGGACATTTACTAAATAGTCCAGGTATTCAATTGCCATTTTCTCAAAAGGGAACGTGTCCTTTTTATTGTCAAGACATTCCATGAATCCCAACCAGCCTTTCGCATATCTGAAAAAAACTCTCTCTCCGTGAGGTGAATATTCGATAGTCCTTCTTGTTACATTCTTTTCTTTTGCCCATACCTTGGACGCTTCTCTTATTTCATCAATATTGACAACCCTTAGGCGTTCCATAGATAAATACTTTATAATGTGAAGTTCATACTCCGCAATTGTCTTTAAAGTATTTCTTGTCGCACCAAGTTTCTCCCAATGTAGAAGGTATTCTATGCGCTCTTCTAAAAAAGGAGCCATTAGCATTTTTTTTCTGGTGTATCTCCTTCTAAATAATGTATTGAAGACAGGGATTGAGTCTTCCAATCGGCTTTCCAAACGGTTGATGTAACTTAGCCATTTGGTGATTGAGGCTTCCATCTTCCCTTTGCTTTGTGAACTGAAAGCCGTTTGTTTTGATCGACTTATGCCAGTTTGTCCCCATTCCTCTACAATCTTTCTTATTGCGTTGACTGATACCAACGAAGAATCATTGTCTGAAAGTTTTAGAAGTTCAACACCTCTAAGCATATGAACAGCCAAACGTAACAGGTAATCTTTATTACTATTTACGTTTGTCTGTATATACTGCAAGTAACCTTCACGCTCTTCAAGTAGAGGTGCATCCAAATGTCTCCGTAGGTGAGACTTTTCGAAAATCAATTGTTCTAACATACATGTAACTTTTTAGATTTGACAATACGATAATTACAATTTGAATTACAATAATAGTAATAAAATTATGTTGTACTAAATCTTGGAAATAATCTGAATTATAGCGATATAACAATAGTATAACACATAAGTGACTATACAACATTTGGCGTCCGCTTTATTATCAACTAATGAAAAGAGAAAGGAGAAACTTAAAAATGAAAAACGTATTATATATATGTATAGGCGCACTCTTTGCGGTGCTGGCCTTCACTTCATGTAACGACGATATAGACATCCGGCAGGATTATGATTTCAGCCTCTCGTCATGGTATCTGCAAAAACAGATTGCAACGGGTGAGACGGTGGAGATACGCTTTTATCTCGACCGGGAAGGCGACTACGAAAAGGCGGTGTACGAACTCGGCTACATACAGGTGGAAGGCAAGGGCGAAGTGTCGGACAGTGAAGGTACAAGACTTGTCAACCGGGAAGTAAGGCCGCTGGCAGAGGTGCCGGGACTGGACACGGAAAATCCGGTGAAACAGGTGTTCACGCTCTTTTACCGTTCCACAAGTGCCAAGCGGTCGGAACTGAAATTCTTTGTCCGTGATAATTTTGGAAAGGAAAGGGAGATGACGGTCACGTTTGACACGGAAAGCGGCACGGCTGAAGAATAGCCGTTGTTAAGCCAATCAGGAAGGACGGCGGGGCATCCCGCCGTTTTTCGTTTCAAAAAATTGACCGGATGAGAGTAAATTGATTGATTTACCTGCCTGCCGATTGAAATTAACTTTTTATATTTACCCACCGTTTTAAATTGTAGCACATGAAAACAACACTCAGAATATTCCGCATTTTATTCAAGCTGCTCCTGCTCATTTACGTAGCAGTGATAAACATTATCCTTATATCCGCCTTTTACGTCCTGCTGCTGGCTATCGTGGAATGGATGGCCCCTTCCTTCCTGCCGGGATTGTTTGCCCGATACGACTTTGCGCATCATCTGGTCTATTCATTGCCTTTCTATATTGTCCTGCTTTACATCCTGTACAGCCTTTCACCGCTGAACGTATGGATGATGCGGATGAAAGAGGGTTACAAACCGCTGGGCGGCGAAGAACGGGCACGGGTGGAACGCCTGCTTTCGGAAATGGGGATGGAACGGAAACTGAATATCTACCGCAATAAGGACGCACGCACGAATGCCGTGACTTTCGGCTTCAATACAATCGGGCTGACGGGCGGTATTCTTCAGATGGCATCGGATGAGGAACTCAAAGGGGTAATCAGCCATGAGGTGGGACATATCTCGCATTATGATTTCGTCTATCAGGTGCTGCTGTTTTCTATGCAGTCGCTGGGCTACCGCTGCCTGTACGGGCTGTTCCTGATTCCGGCCCTGTTTTTCGGATTGATAGGCAATCTGGTAATCGCCGTGGTCCCGGCTGTCCGTTTCGCCGTAGTGGGGATGGCGAAACTCTGGTGGAGCCTCTACAAATTGTTGCACCATACGATTTACGGTATCAGCCGTATCTTCGACGTGAATATCAACAAATATGCCGAATACCGCTGCGACACGTATGCGGTGCGCTACGGTTGCGGGGAAGGTCTGCTCTCGTTCCTGCGTCGGCTGGCGGTGGCGGAAACGGGCGGCGGGCGGCCTTCGTTCACCGAATATATCATGAGTACGCATCCGTCTACCGAAAAACGGATCGAACGGCTGGAAAAACTGTTGTAAACTGCCGTAAAGTCTGCCGCCTATATCCTTTGACGGATATTGGTATAAGGAGTGCCGGATGTGCGTATCTGCTGCATTTCTTTGGAAAGGTCATCGTAATAACAGACGATATGACTGCCGGTAAACGTATTGCCGAAACTCTCTTTTTCCGGAAACGTCTCTTTGCTGTCCGCCTGCTTTATCAGGTCGTCATACAAGGCGCAATACACTTTGTCGGTATCTTTCGGGTAGCGTGTGCCGGTGATAACGGTTGAAAGATGTATGTCCGGGCATTTGTCCGCTTTACGGAGCATGATAACCGTATCTGCCGCCAATAATCCGATATAGGTATTCAGATCACAAGAGAATTTATGGTATCCTTCACCATAAAGCGCAAGGATGGTGCGGTAGAGTTCCATACGGATTTTGTCTTCTCTGAACTGGTCGTATTTGGTTGTCTTTTCAATGGTACAGCCTGTGATGGCAACATTCTTGTCGTACATTTTTTATGAGTTTTTTATTAATACCTTGTCCGTAATTGCCGTTAAGTGCCGAAAAAAGCACGGAACTTAACAAGTCCGAACACAGGCACGACCAAGCGCCTCGCAGGAGACGAGTTAAGCCCGTGCCAATGGATATGACAAGGACTCCGCTCGTTTATTCTCCTGCATTAAAATTGGTCGTTTCGTGTCCGGGAATAAACAGCTAAAAGCTATTCTAATATATTATCATTCAAATCCTTTAATCTTATAACTTTCTTTTTTTAAATTCAACTTGCACAAAAATAGAAAAAAGCCGGGCAACCACATAGGGATTGCCCGACTTTTTTTTGAGAAGAGTATTCAGGAGTGGGGTGTGGCAGGTCAGTCCACGGGCTCGCCGCCATAGCGAAGGCGGCAAATGTCCTCGTGAATTTCACACATGATATGTAGCTGCATCCGCTTGCTGATATGGCGGCTTTGGGAACGCATGAACAGACGGTTCTCTATCAGACTGCAAAACTTCGTACCTTCCCTGCTCACGATGCAGAGGATTTGATGTTCAAGGAAAAACTCCCTGTCGGTGGAATACTCCACGTTCGGGGACATTCTTATATATTTCATACGCTGATATTTTTAACGGTTTTACGGTGGCGGTGTGGGTGGGGTAGCCCGGCCCTGCCCTCTGTTCTCTTGGGGGCGGGAAAAAGATGTGCCGGATGTTGTCTCCGGCACATGCTTTCTGTTCGGCTTCAGGCTGCTTTTCCGCTTTCGGGTTTCTCCGTTTTCGGGGCGGTGACTTTCTTCTCCGTCTTTTCTGCCGTCTGCTGCTTTTCCGCTTCTTTGGCTGTTTTCTTTTCCGCTTTCTTCATTTCCTTTATCCTTTCTTCCAAACGTTCATGCCGTTTCTGATATTCTTCCTCGTGGGTGGCTTTGGCAAGTCCGTACTGGTCGGGAAAGTGCATGTTTGCGAAGTCCCTTAACAGCTTGGATGCGTTGTTGTCTCCGTAACCGTTCTCACAAAGGTAGTGAATGATAAAATCCCGTTTGATGACCGTCTTTTGTGCGTCCGTCAGTTTGGCTACGATTTTCATCCGCTGTTTCTCGTCCAATGGGGTAGGCTGGTCTTTGATGCCGAAAAGTGAAAAATGCTTCCTTTGCAGTTGGGTAAGCATGGCGAAATAAATCATTCCGTCCTCGTACTGCGTGAACGGGCTTTCGGGATAGTCGTTTTCACGGACAATCTTTTTCGTGTCGGCAACAATCTTCTCAATGGCAAGTTGATTGAAACGCTTGTCCCTTTCCTGCAATGTCCCGATGGTGACGGGAGTGGTTTCCTTCTTGTTTATCTCCACGTAACAGAGTTCGGGTTCTGTCTGTCCTACCTTTACATAGGTCTTTATCCTGCCTTCCTCTTTCTTGCGGTTGAGTTCTTCCACCTTTTGGGCGTATTCCTCGTTTCTGCGCTCAAATGTCTGCACCGCTTGTTCGTATTCTTTCGGCTGGGTATATTGCTCTTTCTTCGGTGCTTCGGGTGCTTTGGGGAACTCCCGTGCCGATACGTTGTAATCAAGTTCTTTGATTTCATGCCCTTTCTTGTCCAATTTTTGTAGTGCCATATCGTTACGGCTTCCGTAATAGGGGCGTGCAACAACTAACTTCGGATCGGATTTCAAAAGTTTCTCCGTCTCTTTTGCCACATGGGCGGCATTCTTGGCTTCCAAACACTTGCGGTTGGTACAATGTCCGCACCCGTTATGCTCGGCAAAAAGGTTGTAATTCGCTGCGTTGTGTACACACGCCTTACATTCCGTCTTGTCGAACTTGTATTGTTCAAGGTCGGTGGTATAGCATTTTTCAAAATGCCTTTTGAAGAGGTTTAATGTATAGTTCGTCCAATCGTCACCGTTATCCTCTTTGAGGTGCTTCTCGTAAACGTCCTTTTGGATAGTTGGTTCATAGGTGCTTATCTCTTCGGCTACGCTGATAGTGATTGTTTCATTGTCCAACAGTTCACCGATAGGCTGATACAGTTCGTTCAGTTTCAGACGGGTATAGATATATTTCTCGCTTCGTCCGAAACGGCTGACAAGTGAATACATATCATACCTGCCCTTTTCAAGCAAGCGTTTGAAGGCTTTCGCTTCTTCGGTGGGGCGTACCTGCTCACGCTGCAAATTTTCACTCAGTGACATATCTTCCGCTTCATCATCTGTTATATTATTATAGATAGTTGCCTTTATCGTCTTTGCTCCTGCAAGCAGTGAGGCACGGTAACGGCGTTCTCCGTAAATGATTTCGTAACCTCCTGCCGTGTGTGGGCGTACTGCAATAGCTTGCAAAACGCCCACTTCCCGAATACTTTCCGCAAGTTCCTGCAAAGATGCGTCATTGAACGTCTTGCGGTGGTTATCTGCGCTTGGGTGTACGGTGGTAATATCAAGGTCTGTTTCGGCTGTAGCCGTTGCAAGCGGTGTTTTGAACGTGGCTTGCTGCGGTGCTTCTTCCGTAACGGTGGGAACGGTTGCCGTTTCGGGTGTTTCCGTCACTTCGGTAACTGTGGGCACGTTCTGCGGTGAAAGTAACATTATCGGCTTTGGAATGATTGCCAAAGCGGTTACTTTTACTGCTGTCTCTTTCTCTGATTTCTGTACGTTGTTCTTCTGTACTTTTTTGTTCGTCTTCATAATGATAAGTTTTAAAATGTTGATAATTAATTGAATAAATTTCCGTCTGAAAGGTATTCCCAATTATTGGCGTTGCTTTCTTCCGTGAAGTATTCCAAAGTTTGGGTACTCTCCATATCATCCCGACAAGCACGGAAAAAGCTGTCGAGACAATCGTTCATAAGGTCATCAAACGTGACATTCTCTATGGGGGATTTCAAGAACTTATAAATCGGATCGAGAATACAGTCATCTATGCAATAGCCCGTAAGGGGGCAACAAGTATCTACAAATATCCTGCTTTTCCGTCCTTTCATCCCGTGCCAAAAATATTTTTGAGTGTACAGGTCGCCCCAATGGTTGTTCATCAGATAGGTTGCCAATCGCCAGCCGTTTAATCCGCCTATATAGTCTTCCTGCCTGCTACGGTAGTCATAACTATAATTATATGCGTCATACCTCCAATTACGGCACACAATGCCGAAGCGTTCACAAAAGGTATCGAGCGTTTGGCGGTTCTCGTCCGTCCAACCGTAAAAGTATCGGCTGTATAACCATTCGTTATGCGCCTTTTCTTTGGCTTCTTCGGATAACTCGGTTATCTGATAGAGGGTATATGTTCTTGTTTCCGTTCTCATGTGTCATTACTTTTTTATGGGTTCTTTGATAGGTGGGCGGATTGCTCCGCCCTGCCGTTAATACTGTCATACACGAACGCACGTGGCAAGTGCTTCCCTAACTTTCGTTTCCTGCTTCTTGCTGTATATCCACCCTGCACGCCTTTCCCCGTTATAGGTGAGGTTCGCACGGAACAGACCGTTTAAGCCTTTCAAAACGTCCTTTATCGGCTTGGTGTCACCGAATACGGCTATCGCCTTTTCGCTGTATTCCACAATTTCAAGATTGAGGGTTGAAAGGTCTGCGGATGCTGTCGGCTGTTCTGCCGTGTCTGTTTGGGTTTGCGGTGTTTTCAAACAAATATTAGCTTCATCCCCTGCGGTGTATGCAAACCGTTCAAGGAACTTTTCAAGGCTGTAAATCGGCTCTTTATTAATCGTCCAACCACTGTACTTGTTCCTGCCTAAATACATGCCGTCCCCCATGCTGTAATTCTCACGGTGTTCGAAGTCTGCGTTATATTCCGCTAAATGGGACGTTCCCTCAAAATTAGCGGCACATTTGCGCATCTCTGCAAAGAGGTTGCGTGTATGTTTGGAGAAACCTAAAATGACGGTTCGTTCTGTCCGATAATCATAGTAATCGGTATAACTGTCACATTCACTTACCCGTAATTCTCCGATAATAACGGCTTTTGCATCCGATGGAATAAGGGGGCGCAACCGTGCCGCACCGATTTTCGAGATACGTTCGTGTTCCTCCCGTTCTTCCTTCGCTTTCCGTTCGTCTTCGGCTTTCTTCTCCTTCGCCTTAGTGAGTAAAGCAGCCGTTTCCAACGGATCTAAAAACGTCGGGTTCTCACTATCGTAATAGATACCTATTCCGAACTTTTCAGATAACGGGCGGATAAGGTCGGATGTGTTGAAATCGTAGGTTCTTGTATGTACAAGATGATAGGTAAATCCACGTTGGTTACGGGTGACGTCATAGACTACATAACTGCCACCTGCGTAGCCTTCCAACACAACAATCTGATTGACTGAAACAGTCTGAATGTCTCTGTCATAGCTTCTGTTAGCTCCTAATAAATGTACTTTAGTCATAATGATTGAATTTTAAAGGGATTAATAATCAGTCAGAGTATCACGCAAAAAAGAATGAGCAAAAGAGCAAGCGCGCAAAGGGAAACGAAAACGGAAAGGATGCGCCACACGGCACGGATGAGGAAGACCACCACCGCCAAAACTCCCAACATGGGCAACAAACCGCCCAAACCAGCCACCACACCACCGACAAAGGCACACACAAACCGTACCGCCACGTACACCACGAAGCCGACCGCCAACCACTTCACCCATTTTTTAATGCCGGTTGGAGCGGAGCCGAAGCCTCGTTTCAAATCTTGCTGTATTTCAGTTCTCTTTTTCATAACATTGACTTTTTTTTTATGCCTTGTCGGTGGCTTCACCTTGCTC
Source organism: Bacteroidaceae bacterium (assembly GCA_963651205.1). Taxonomy (GTDB): domain Bacteria; phylum Bacteroidota; class Bacteroidia; order Bacteroidales; family Bacteroidaceae; genus Phocaeicola. Next base: position 14,134 of record CAVJPC010000237.1, on the reverse strand, counting down.
GTTTCAGGGGGCAGATACGGACGGGGAGAAAATATGCAAGGCTTTTGGTGAAAAATTTTCAACCGCCCCGCTGGACGGATTGAAAAATTTTCGCCAAAACCCGCAGGGCGCGAAGCGGGCTTGCAGATTTTTAGGGGCCCCGGCCGTAGCTTCGCACCCTGAACCACGCAAGGTGAAGTTACTGACAGGGTAATAAAAATGAGGAAATGGCTATATGGGAAAAAGAGAACTGAAATACGGCAAGATTCGGAAGGCTGTGCCAATTGGCATTCATATTACAGTTCCTTTCTTGACAGAAAGTTCTCCGTATATTCAATCGTAATCAAACAGAAGTACATTACAAATAATTGTTATTGATAATAATTGATTTATGACTGATAATTTTTGCGCACTAATTCTACTTAGTTATAAATATGCAGCAAATGCCTTGGCGTTTGTAGATGGATTACGCTAAAAAATATACTCAAAAACATCTTTTGGGGGCATTCTTTAATAAGCAAGAACAAATTTAGATATTGGTTTTAGAATGTTTTAGAACATTAGTTCTACAGTGTTGCTCTGTATTTAATAGTACCACTAAGTCTATTAATATAAAATTTGTATTATAATCGGTTTGGAATTATCGCTTTGTCAAATATGTAAAATTAGTAATACTGGTATCAAATATTTATGATGATAGTATTACTTAGAGAATTGAAATACACAAAATTCTTCGGGCACTTTTCACCCTACAAATTTATATTTTATCAATTTGAATACGATATTCTTTTGGAGTTCGTTGAGTTAGACTCTCAAATTGTTTAATGAAGTATGGAACATTATTATAACCGGATTCATAAGCAATCTGTGAAATACTTAGGTTTGAATATGCCAATAACTTACAGGCATGTTCGACTCGAATTTCTGCAAGGCATTGAAAAATATTTTTGTCTGTTCGTTGCTTAAAATAGCGGCATAGTGCCGATGGATTCTGTTTAACGTAGTCAGCAACTTCTTTCAATGTAATTTTGTCTTTAAAATGATTGAATAAATAGGAATATACCTTACTGACAGGCTCATTGGCTTCTATCAGAAGATTGGAACTGTTATATGCCGTTTCTGAGAGTGTCTTTGTTTTCTTGCACAGACATAACTGTTCCAAAATTTGAAAAAGGCATATTAACCGTTGTGTGTGTTCTTGCTTTTCTATTTCTTGAAATAGCTGTTTTAACTTGCTATACAGTTCTTTTTCATAAAAGCGTATTCCGTATTGGCTTTTTTGTAATAATTCGTAAATAGAACAATAATCCGGTAATTCCTTCATAGAGACGGGAAAGATTGTCGGATGAAATTGCAATGCTTCTCCTGCACTAACATCGAAACTTGCTATCGGATTCAACTTGGTATTGCAGAGATGTAAATGAGGAACATTGCTACCTATCAATGCAACATCACCCTCCTGATAATCGGCGACACCCTCTCCGACAAACTGCTTGCCACTACCGTGGGTGAATAACATAATTTCATACTCTACATGTTTATGACGAGGCAGTATGAATTGTGGATAAGGTACGAGACTACACAAAGTTGTCCGGTCGTGGATTATTTTTCGTTCTAATACAGCCATATTTCATATATTTTTTAATTGCTGCAAATATAGGATAATATATAGCAAATAAAATAGAATCTAATATAAAAAAAGCTCCTTAACTTTGCGACAATTTAAAACTATAATAATTTGATTATGGACTATATAACTGTAGGAATAGGAGAAGTTTTGTGGGATATGTTGCCGATTGGGCAGAAAATAGGTGGAGCACCAGCTAATTTTGCATATCATGCTTCGCAATTCGACCTTGATAGTAACGTAGTAAGTGCTATAGGAAATGATAGTCTCGGTGATGAAATGATAGAGGTATTTGAGCAAAAAGAAATAAAGTACTGTTTTCAGCGTGTGGATTATCCTACAGGGATTGTACAGATAGCATTGGATTCTGGTGGTGTTCCAGCCTACAAGATTAAAGGAAATGTTGCATGGGATAATATCCCGTTTACTGATGAGTTGAAACAGCTTGCCCAGCGTACGAGTGTCGTTTGCTTCGGTTCATTGGCTCAACGTCATGCGATGAGCCGCAATACTATTTGCCAGTTTCTTGATTCTATGCCGGATACAGATAATGTTCTGAAGATTTTCGATATTAATCTTCGCCAGAACTTTTACAATAAAGAGATATTACATGATTCGTTAGTTCGATGTAATGTGTTAAAAATAAATGAGGAAGAAGCCAAGGTTGTTGGATGTCTATTCGACTTGCCCGTAACTGAACCACAAGAACAATGCCGTATATTATTGGAGCAGTATAGACTTCAAATAGTCATTCTGACCTGTGGTATAGACGGCAGCTACATCTTTACTTCCAAAGTTTCTTCCTTTCAGAAAACGCCATCAGTTAAGGTCGCTGATACTGTCGGAGCAGGGGATTCGTTTTTAGCAGCATTTTGTGCAGCTTTACTATATGGAAAAAGTATTTCCGAAGCACATAAGTTGGCGGTAGAGGTTTCGGCCTATGTTTGTTCTCAACATGGTTCTATGCCGATATTATCATCTGAATTGAAATACAAGGTTATATATTGATACAAAAGTAAGGATATAAAAAGAAAAGTACGAATATTATATATATAAATAATTGATACTTATAATTATGAAAAATCAATCAATAAAATTGATAGCAGCGGATATGGACGGTACACTTCTGGACTCGAAAGGTGTCTTGAATCCAGACTTTTTTTCTGTCTTTGAATATTTAAGAAAAGAGGGTGTCATGTTTATTGCCGCAAGCGGCAGACAATACTATAATCTATTGAAGCTTTTCGACAGTATAAAAGACGAAATCATATTTATTGCAGAAAACGGAACTTATGTGGTTTTTCACTCGCAGGAATTATTAGTTATGGATATTCCAGCGAAAGAGGTTCATGAAGTTATACGTAAAGTAAGGGAAATAAAAGGAGCTTATCCGGTGTTATGTGGCAAGAACAGAGCATATATAGAAGACGAATATCCGGACTTTGTAAAACAAGCACGTACTTACTATGAGAAATGTGATATTGTGCCGGATCTGTTGGATGTCATTGATGACAAATTTCTGAAAATTGCTGTTTATGATTTTGAAGGCTCTGCAATAAACAGTTATCCCATTCTGCAATATTTCAACAACTCCTTGAAAGTTGTAGTATCAGGCCAGAATTGGCTGGATGTAAGTCATCAGAATGCTAATAAAGGTAACGCTTTAAAATTCATTCAGAACCATCTCTCTGTAAGAGCAGAAGAATGTATGGCTTTTGGCGATCAAATGAACGATGCGGAAATGCTCCAAGCTGTATTCCATAGTTATGCTATGGCAAATGCATCACAAGATTTAAAACTCTTTTCACGATACATGGCTCCATCTAATGATAGTGACGGGGTCTTGTCTATAATCAGGGAAATCATTTTAAACAAATAAAGGTCATGGATATAAAAACAAAAGTGACAGGTATACAGCATGTCGGAATACCGACAAATGAGATTAAAAAAAGTATTTCCTTTTATGAAGGAATCGGATTCGAAGTTGTTTGGCAGACTGTCAATGAACTGAATAATCAGGCTGTAGTATTTCTGCGGTTAGGAAATTTGGTCATGGAAATTTATGAGAATGGGCAGGCCGCGATGAAAGCCGGAGCGATAGACCATATCGCTTTGGATGTCACAGATATTGATTCCGTATTCGAGTCTGTGAAAAAGGACGGTTATAAGATGTTGGATGAAAAAGTGCAATATCTTCCTTTTTGGAAATATGGAGTAAAGTTTTTTACTATTACCGGACCCAACGGAGAAAAAATAGAGTTCTGCGAAAAGTTAAATCAGTCATATCTTTTGTAATATGAACGAAGAAAATTTATTATCAGAATTTGGGAACAGTCATCAAAGAGTTCAAAACGCTATTATGGCTATCATTGAAGGCAGAGGCGTGTTATTGATAGATGACGAAAATCGAGAGAATGAAGGTGATCTGATTTTCTCGGCACAAAAAATGACTGAAAAAGATATGGCGTTAATGATACGTCATTGCAGCGGTATTGTTTGTCTTTGTATCACGAAAGAGAAAGCGGAGCAACTTAATCTGCCATTAATGGTCATGCACAATACCAGTACATACGGTACTGCATTTACTATCTCTATTGAAGCGGCTCAAGGGGTGACTACCGGTGTTTCGGCGGCAGATCGCATTTGTACGATAAAAGCGGCCATTGACGAACGGGCCACTCCTGAATCGCTGCATCATCCGGGTCATGTTTTTCCGTTAATATCCTGTGCGGGAGGAGTAAAAGAACGGAGTGGGCATACTGAAGGGAGCATCGAATTAATGAATTTGGCCGGACTACCTCCACAGGCCGTCCTATGTGAACTGACCAATGAAGATGGCACAATGGCTCGACTGCCTGAAATTATCAAATTTAGTAAACAATATAATTATCCGATTATGAGTATCAATGATTTAAAAAATTACAATCCGACACCTGATTTCCTTCCGGAATTAGTCGGTTCATTTGCAAAGCCTGCTGCAGAAAATCCAACTGTAGCTATTATGGAAGCGGCTTTCAAGCATCACAATTTGCATTATCGTTACATTAACTGTGAGGTAGGTCCTGAGAATTTGGAAGCAGCTGTGAGGGGAGCTAAAGCAATGGGTTGGCGAGGATTCAACTGCTCCATACCGAATAAAATTAAGGTAATCCAATACTTGGATGAACTGGGAGAATCTGCAAAAATCATCGGGGCCGTCAATACGGTTATTATCGGAAAAGACAAAAAAACGAGAGGAGAAAACACGGATGGGAAAGGCTTTGTGAAGGCTATCTCGGAGGTGATATCCATACAGGGGAAAAAAGTAGTTGTGTTTGGTGCCGGTGGTGCTGCACGTGCCATCTGTGTGGAAATGGCTTTGGCGGGCGCTGCGTCTATTATCATTTTGAATATTGACTCAACGGGACAGGTACTGGCCGACTTGCTGAATAATCAAACTCAAGTCAAAGCAACTTTCACCTTGTGGGATCACACCTTTGAAATACCTGCTGATACGGACATCGTAATCAATGCCACCTCTGTCGGACTTTACCCGAATGTGGACCAGCAGCTGAATGTAGATACAAACACCTTGTTGCCCCACATGGTGGTGGCCGACTGCATCCCCAATCCTGCATATACCCATTTCGTAAAAGATGCGACCGCACGTGGCTGTCGGCACGTGCTACCGGGAATGAATATGCTTGTCAATCAGGCGGTAATTGCTGTAAAGTATTGGACAGGAGTAGATGTAGAAGCCAAGATAATGAGGGATGAACTTAAAAAAGTCCTTGGATTATAGTTTGTAAGATGTTAGAAATAATGGATTTTTCTATGTGGATACAGTCTTCGTCCGATTGGGGGATGCTATTTTTATCCGCCTTGCTCATCGGAATGTCCAAGACAGGTATTCAGGGAATCAGCCTGCTTGCCGTGCCATTAATGGCTATGACTTTCGGTGCCAAACCTTCCACCGGACTGATACTTCCTATTTTATGTATGGCAGACTTGATGGCAGTCTTATACTATCGTAGGATTGCCGAATGGCGGTATGTGCTGAAACTGCTCCCGACAGCTCTTGCGGGATTCGCTGTTGCATTATTGGTAGATAAATTCGTTCCCCCTTCCGAATTTGAGCATTTGATGGGTAGCTGTCTCTTGGTTGTGCTCCTTGTCATGTTCTGGTCTGACTGGAAAGGCAAAGAAAATGCACTTTCCTCTCACTGGTGGTATGGCCCGTTGTTCGGGCTTATGGGTGGATTTACTACGATGATAGGCAATGCGGCAGGTCCGGTAATGGCCATTTACCTTTTGTCCGTCAAGATGCCTAAATACAGTTTTGTCGGTACGAATGCTTGGTTTTTCCTTGTCATCAATTATTTAAAAATTCCCGTACAGGTATTTGCATGGGGTAACATGACCTCTTCTTCGCTGATGTTGGATGTATGTACCATTCCATTTGTCCTCACAGGTGGAATATTGGGAGTTGCATTGGTGAAAAAACTTCCGGAGAAGGGATTCCGCTATTTTACAACAGCAGTAACCAGCCTGTCAGTCTTACTATTATTAGTCTGAATATTTATGTTTAACAATAACTTTTATTTTTATAAATTATGGAATATCGAAAACTGAACGGTTCGGGACTCTTTGTTCCCGCATTGACATTAGGAACCGCTACCTTTGGCGGTACACACGGATTTGAAGGTTGGGGACATACGGATGTGGCCGAAGCCAGTCGCATGGTGGACATGTGTTTGGATGCCGGACTGAACATGTTTGATACAGCTGACATGTATTCCCGAGGTCTGGCTGAAGAAATATTAGGAAAGGCCATTACAGGTAAAAGAAACCGAATGTTATTGGCAACTAAAGGCATATTTCCGATGAGCGATGATAACCGTAATGATATGGGCGCCTCACGCTATCATATCATTCAAGCCTGTGAAGCCAGCCTGAAACGACTTAATACAGATCATATCGACCTTTATTATATACATGGTTTTGATGCCAACACCCCTATTGAGGAAACACTCCGCGCCTTGGATGATTTGGTGACCAGCGGGAAAGTCCGTTATATAGGCTGTTCCAACTTTTCCGGCTGGCATCTGATGAAGTCATTGGCTGTATCCGAAAAATATGGCTGGCATAAATATGTGGCACATCAGGTGTATTATTCGCTTCTGAACCGTGATTTTGAATGGGAACTGATGCCGCTGGGGGTAGACCAGCAAGTGGGAACATTCATTTGGAGTCCACTTGCCGCCGGACGTTTGGGAGGAAAATACCGCCGGAACACTCCGATACCGGAAGACGGGCGGGTAGCCCGTGGTGGAGTGCCGGTGCGTGACAATATCGTATCTTATGAATTGTTATATAGTATTATAGATATACTGGATGAAATTGCTGCCGAAATGGGGAAGACCGTTGCACAGGTAGCTCTTAACTGGTTGCTGCAACGCCCTACCATATGCAGTCTGGTAATAGGCGCACGTACGAAAGAGCATTTGGAGCAGAACTTGGGAGCTGTAGGTTGGAGTTTATCGACAGAGCAGGTAAAACGTCTGGAAGAAGCAAGCCGCCAGTCCAAACCTTATCCTTATTGGCATCAGGACCAACGTCCGGAATTAAAATCGCAATTATTCTTTTAATCAACAATATTTAAAACTGTATGAAAAGAGTCTTTTTAATCGTTTTCCTTTCAGTAAGTTTTATTACATCAGTCATAAATGCTCAAGAGGTAAATGGAATGTATAGTTATAAACAAATAGATGGTAAATATATCGTCAGCGTCAATACCGGCGAAGAAATAGTGAAAGCATTGACAGCTTTTTGCGAAGAACGGAAAATCAAATCCGGGACTGTCTCCGGATTGGGTGCCATCAATGAAGTGGCCTTACGCTTTTTCAATCCGGCAACTAAAAAGTATGTGGACAAGGTTTTTCGTGAGCAGATGGAAATCTCTAACCTGACAGGCAATATTTCCATTATGGACGGAAAGGAATATCTTCATATACACATCACAGTAGGTGGTGCCGATTATTCTGCACGTGCCGGACACTTGCTTTCCGCCATATTGAACGGTGCGGGAGAGTTTGTTGTGGAAGATTTCGGAGAAAAGGTAGAGCGCACCCACAATCCGTCTTTGGGATTGAACTGTTATGATTTCAATAAATAAGTGCAACCTATGAATATAGATTGGAATGCGGGAGGATACTCCCGCGACTTTTCATTTGTCCATCAATATGGAGAAGATGTATTGAAGTTACTGGATATCCAGCCGGGAGATACAGTGATTGACCTCGGATGCGGAAACGGGGCATTAACCCGGCAACTGTCTGAAATGGGGGTACATGCCATAGGAATGGACGCATCGGCAGAAATGTTGAAAATAGCCCGGAGCCACTATCCCGAATTGCACTTCGAGCAAACTGACGCATTGGATTTCATAGTAGAAAAGCCTGCCGATGCTTTGTTTTCTAACGCCGTTTTTCATTGGATTGACAAGGAGAAACAAGGTATGCTACTAACGCAGGTGAACAAAGCACTGAAGCTACACGGGCAGCTTGTTTGCGAGTTTGGCGGGAAAGGTTGTGCCGAGAAAGTGCATACAGCTTTAAAACGAGGTTTTGAGAAAAGAGGATTAAACTATACTATTCCATTTTATTTCCCCTCCATCGGTGAATATACGGCATTAATGGAACAGTTCGGCTTTAAAGTCGTATATGCTGTCTTGTTCGATCGACCTACCCGTTGTCAAGAAGGCGGAAACGGCTTGAGGGGTTGGATAAAGATGTTTGATAAAGTTCCTTTCCGGGAGATGGACACGAATGTACAGGATGCTATCATCTTTGAAGCCGAACAAGACCTTCAAGATATCCTTTTCCACGACGAAGCGTGGTTTGTGGATTATGTCAGAATCAGAATAAAAGCAATAAAAGAGAAGAATCTATGAAAGTAAATTTATTTTTAGTTATGCTACTGCTAACTTGTCTGAGCATTCAGGCCTGCACTTCCTCTCATGCGGAGACGGGGCAAGTCATGACAGCGGATGAAAACAAAGAACAATTGGTCATCTCTTTCCAATTCCAGCGTGGAGGAATTGCCTCCAGCCAATATGCCATCTGGATAGAAAACGAGACAGGTGAGTTGGTACGCACAGTTTACGCTACTTCTTATACAGTGAGAGGTGGTTATGAAATCCGGCAAGAATCGATTCCCACTTGGGTACAGAAAGCCCGACCCGGAGACATGTCGGATGCGCAAATAGATGCCGTTACAGGCGCTACCCCCCGCAACGGTGTGTTGACTTATACATGGGACGGCACGGATGCCAAAGGTAATCATGTAGCCCCCGGAAAATACCGCTTTTACATAGAAGGTTCGTTGTACTGGAAAAGTCGCATACTCTTCTCCGGTACGATGGAGTGGGGAGGCCAAGAACGACTTTCCATCCCGGTTGAGGTCCATCGCTTCAACGCATCATCCATTAACGAGAACATGATTTCATCGTTAAAGGCAAGTTACTATAATCCTGAAAGTCTATGAAAAAGAAAATAGCAAGTATTATCTGCGTTGCGTGCCTGTTGGCTGCACGCAGTATCTTTGCCCAGCAACTGGAAATTGTGGCCCGCATCACGCCTCCTGCTCCCGATATGTCGGGTATAGCCATTACTCCCGATGGTAGAATTTTTCTCGGATTTCCTCGCCATGCGGACAATCACAACGGGTGCGCTCTGGCAGAACTAAAAGACGGGCAACTTGTCCCGTTTCCCAATAAGGAAATGACTTATCCCTCAGACCGTCCCTATAATGAATGGTTAGTTTCTCCACATGGCATGACGACAGATGGAAATGGAAATATATGGGTGATAGACGACGGAAAGCGTGCCGGAATAGACGGAATACCGGAAGGTGCTGCCAAAGTGGTCGGGTTCTCTCCCGATGGTGAGATAATAGCATCTGTTGTAATCAAGAGTCCCATTCTGCGTCAGGATATGCATCTGAATGATTTACGGATAGATCTGAAACATGGAGAAAAGGGTACGGCTTACATTACAAATTCTTCTTTCGGTACGACACCATCCTTACTTGTTGTGGATATTGCAACCAGAAACACCCGTGAAGTGCTTGCCAATCATTATTCCACTGCCATACAGCAGGGATATGTCGCATTCTTGGAAGGTAAAGCAAGAGTCTATCGTCCGGATAATGTAACTTTGCCATCAGGAGGTGCCAACGGTGTTGCGCTTGTGAAGGGACGGTTATATTGGACACCCATTACCGGAAGGGGCTTGTATAGTATTTCGACGGATTCATTGTCAGATTTTACTTTATTGGAATCTGTATTGGAAAAAGCCGTCCGTTATGAAGGTGACCGTCCTGCTTGTGACGGATTGGCGGAAGACAAAGTCGGAAATATCTATTTTTCGGCATACGAACAAATGGCACTGGTTAAACGTACTCCCGACGGACAATTCGAAACATTGACACAAAACCCATTGTTGGGATGGCCGGATGGCATGTTCTATACTAATGATGGATATTTGTATGTCACATTAGGCCAATGGAACCGTTTACCGGGATTCAACAAAGGAAAGGATTTAAGGAAACCTCCTTACATTGTGGCAAGAATCCGTGATATTTTGCAAAAATAGTTTGTCAGGAGTAGGCTTTGTACAAGAATTTGCAAAGAATTTTTAGTGATGTTCTTGTCCCAAAGTCGATAAAAGAAGTATTAGCTCTTATGTCTTGGTCTAAATTGATGGTGACAGGGGTATAAAAACAACTCAGGAAAATCTTATTTCATGGATGAAAGTTGGTGTGTTTTGCGTGGGTATGGGTTCCAAACTTTTTTCAAAGGAGAAAGTCGAAGCAGAAGATTGGACTTACATCACAATGAAGAGCAAAGATGTTTTAAGATATTTCACATTGAATCACGAGTGAAAGATAATAGAATAAATATTTCTATTGCAATATATGAATATTTTACGATAGAAATATTTTATTGAAAATGGTGGCTATTCATACAAAAAGTATTGTAGATTTAGTTTACAAGTTAAAATGATTTCTTTCATGATACAGGCAAGATTGAAACTGGAAATAATCGTCGGATACCTGATATGGGTATCCTTTTTTATTTGGATAGTCTATATTATCCATGATAGCGGGCAGAAAAAAAGCACAATGGAACTTATGGAAAGACACTGGCAGAAAGAAAGACAACAAACTAATTTGGCTTATATTTGTCTACTGGACCTTGCTTCTACAGGCGAACTGATTGCCGGATGGACAGAGGATGATTATGCCGCTTACCGCAAAAAGCGAGCACGAACAGTAGTATTGCTACAAAACCTAAGATCCGGACAGGAAGATAGCCTGCAACGGATATGTATTGATTCTGTATGTAATCTACTGGCAGAGAAAGAACAGCAGATGGCGGCACTGCTGCAACTGTTGGAGAATATGCCGGATGCAGGGGAAATCGTTCATCGGAAAATACCAGCTGTTGTACCTCAAAGTAAAGCGCGAGTTATCCGGCAGGAAGAAACGCCCACTATTCAGGCCAGTGAAAAGAAAAAAAAGAACTTTTGGAACTTCTTTCGCAAGCAAGAAAAGAAATCAGCTTATGCCCGACAATGGGAAGAAGCACAAGCAACATATATTCCTACTACAACATCTGGTACAAGAACAACCAGTGTGAGACCTTCGGTATTGCTACATTCCATTGAAAAGGAGATAGACAATATCACTCGCCATTATGAGGAAACTTTGTCTGCCAAATTGGACAGTCTGCGGCTCCATAACCAGATGCTGAACGACCGTATAAACCTGCTGGTGCAGAATTTTGATAGGAAAGAACAGGAAATCTTTTGCCGGGAAATACATTGGCAACAGGAAACGCGTACTTACACTTTCCGATTGGTCACGGGAATTGGCATCGGGACGTTCCTGCTCGTCATTATCCTGTATATGGTGATACACCGGGACGTGAACCGCCAACACAAGATACGCATGGAACTGGAAGCCTCGAACCGGAAGAATGAGGAATTGTCGCAGTCCCGACAGAATATCCTGCTGACCGTGAGCCATGACTTGTGCGCCCCGTTGAGCACCATAAACGGCTATGCCGAACTGATGCCGGAAGAAAAGGACGAAGCGCAGCGCAACCGCTATGCGGAAAATATACTCAATGCCTCGCACCATGTCATCGGACTGGCAAACAACCTGCTTTACTACTACCGGCTGGAAGCGGAAAAGGAACAACCGGACAAGGAAACGTTTCATCCCGGACGGGTGATTGAGAACGTGCTGCACCTGTTCCGCACACTGGCAGACAAGAAAGGGCTGGGACTGACCGTAGAAACCGAAGGCGTAAATACAATGGTGGAAGGCGACCGCATACGCCTGACGCAGATATTGAACAATCTGCTGACAAATGCCGTGAAGTTCACCCCTGTGGGATACGTGCATGTGGGAGTACGCTATGCGGACGGCTGGCTACGCTTCTTTGTCCGTGATACGGGCACGGGCATCAGTGAGGACAGGAAGAAAAATCTGTTCAAGGCGTTTGAGCGGCTGGACGCCGACAACACGCAACCGGGATTCGGTCTGGGACTTTCGATAACGGCACGGCTGGTCGGCCTGCTGGGCGGTACTATCAGCGTGGAAAGCCGGGAAGGGCATGGAAGCACCTTTGAGGTGTGCCTGCCCATGCAGGAAGCGGGCGGGCCGGAAACAGCAGGCGTACAGCGGGTGGAATACGCCCGTTTGTCGGGACTGAAGGCGGTGCTGATAGACGATGACCGGATACAGGCGGACATGACTCGGCGGATGCTGGCACGAAGCGGGGTGGCGTGTGACTGTTGCCATGATATAAAGGAGTTGACGGAACTGTTGCGTGGCAGGCGGTATGACCTGCTGCTGACGGATATGCAAATGCCGGAAGCGGACGGACATACGGTACTGGCATTGCTGAGGAACAGTAATCTGGGACAATCCAGAGATATACCCGTACTCGCCGTTACGGCACGGACGGACGGGGAAACGGAACAACTGAAGAGGGACGGTTTTGCGGGATTCCTGCACAAACCTTTCTCAATGGATGAACTGCTGTCAGCCGTAGCGGAATGTACGGGCGACAGGATACCGCAACGGCAAGGACCGGACTTCACCGCATTGCTGGAAGGAGAAGATGATCGTAAAGAAATACTGGGCATGTTCGTGCAGGACATGGAAAAGACAACGGCTGATTTGCGGAAAGCCATTGGGACGAAAGATTATGCGGGGATAATCTCCCTGATACACAAAGGGACACCGTTATGGGAAACGATACGTATGGACATACCTGCTGCGGAACTGGAACGGCTGGCATCATTGGTGCCGGAAGCATGGGATGAGGCGGCGGTTGCAGAGGTATGGAAACTGGTAACGACAGTGGACGAAGCGGTGGAAAAGGCAAAGAAACTAAAGGAAAGCATGGAATGAAAACTATATTGGTTGTGGAAGATGACCGGGTATATGCCCGGGTGGTGGCCAACTGGCTGGTGAAAAACGGGTTGGATGCCCGTTACGTGTTATCGGTAGCTTCGGCAAAGGAGTTTATTGCCGGGACAGAGGTCGGACTGGTATTGTCGGACTACCGCCTGCAAGACGGCAACGGTGTGGAACTGCTGGAATGGATGAAAGCAAACGGCTACCGGATACCTTTTCTTATCATGACGGGTTACGGGGACATACCGGGTGCGGTAGAAGCCGTAAAGAAGGGTGCTACGGACTATCTGCCCAAACCCGTGCAGACGGAGAAGGTACGGGAGTTGATTGCCGGACTATTGCAGGAACGGGAAAAACCAACGCAAAATAGCTGGGTTTACTATCGGGGGACAAGTCCGCTTGCTATGAAATTGCAGGAACATATCCGGCTGGTGGCTCCGGTGGATACGCTGACAGTACTGATACGTGGCGCATCGGGAACGGGAAAGGAATATGTGGCCCGGCAAGTACACATATTGAGTGAGCGTGCGGATGCCCCTTTTGTGGCGGTGGACTGCGGTGCTCTTCCGAAAGAACTGGCGGCATCGGAACTGTTCGGCCACGTGAAGGGAGCCTTTACGGGTGCTACGGATAACAAGACGGGCATGTTTGCCGCCGCTGACCATGGGACACTGTTTCTGGATGAGGTGGGCAACCTGAGCATGGAAGTGCAGATGTTACTGCTACGTGCGTTACAGGAAAAGCGTTACCGTCCCGTAGGCGGCAAGGAAGAAGTGAAAGCGGATATACGGCTGGTAGCCGCCACAAATGAAGATTTGGAGAAGGCAATAACGGAAGGCAGATTCAGAGAGGACTTGTTTCACCGTCTGAACGAATTTCCACTGTATGTACCGCTATTGGCAGAATGCCCGGAAGATATTATCCCGCTGGCAGAGTTCATGCTCGATACCGCAAACCGGGAATTGGGAAAAGACGTGAAAGGCTTTGACCGGAACACGCAGCGGATATTGAAAGCATATCCGTGGCCGGGAAACATACGGGAACTGAAAGGGGTAGTGA
>CAVJPC010000236.1:0-48046 GCA_963651205.1 Bacteroidaceae bacterium | reverse complement strand
ACGTGATTTGTAATCTCGGGGTCGTTGGTTCGAATCCGACAAGAGGCTCAAAAAGCGAGAAGGACGAAGAAATCTTCATTCTTCTCGCTTTTTTTTATTATATTTGCATGGATAGTAGTTTGAATAGTTTTAAGTGGGTGTCTTACGGATGACAAGCTGTGGGGTAGCACTTCGAACTTTTGACATACCATCATTATTTAAGAGTTTTTTTATGATAGAGTCACAGATTGCGACAAGATTATTGCCGTCAAAATGCCGTGAGGCGGTAAAGGTCCTTTTGAAGGAAGTATACGGATACGAAGAATTTCGTAATTTGGAAGTTTATGATGATTTGTTCAAGAGTAAGGACAAGATACAATTGTCTCAGGGACAATTGATTGAGGAAGTAATCATAGAAGCTGAAAAAGGGATCAAAGGTGATTCGTCTGCTCGTAATCTGCTTCTGACAGCTCCTACCGGAGCCGGAAAATCCTTGCTGTTCCAGCTTCCCGCCATTTATCTGGGCAATGAATATAAACTTCTGACCATTGTTATTTCTCCACTGAAGGCGTTGATTGTAGACCAGGTCGAGGCATTGCAGGATTTGGGGTATGACCGTGTGGCCTATGCTTCGTCCGATCTTTCGCCTGAGCAAAAAAATGAGGTATACCGTCGTGTCCGTGAGGGTGAAGTTGATCTTTTCTATCTCTCTCCGGAGCTATTGCTGGCATATGATATCAGTTATTTCATCGGTGAACGCCGCATCGGGCTGGTAGTAGTCGATGAGGCTCATACGGTAACCACTTGGGGTAAGGAGTTCCGCGTGGACTATTGGTTCCTGGGCCGTCATCTGGAAATTCTAAAGAACTCTTTGGGGTATGTCTTTCCTGTTTTTGCATTGACAGCTACGGCGGTATGGAACCCTGCGGGAGGAAATGATATGATTTTTGATACCATCCGTTCGCTGCACCTGGCTCCTTGTGCACTTTATGTAGGGACGGTGAAGCGTAAGAATATCGGTTTCGATATTGCTGCCATGACTATAGAAGAGGGCGAAACCTATGATAAAGCCAAGCAGCGTACCATTGCCGCCCGTGTAGAGGATTTTTTAGAGGGGCATAAGACCATTATTTATTATCCTTTTGCCGGAGGGATTGATATGAAGCTGAAAACGTGGGTTTATCCTGCCAACTGGCATTGGGTGGCATCTTATTACGGCAAGAAGGACAAGGAACAGAAAGCCGAAATTATACAAGGTTTCAAAGAAGGAGAGAAAAAGATAATCATTGCCACTAAAGCTTTTGGTATGGGCGTGGATATCAGTGATATTGACCGTGTGTACCATGTGGCCCCATCCAGTACTTTTGTGGACTACATACAAGAAATAGGCCGTGCGGCCCGTGATAAGAATATCACCGGTGTGGCAGTAACAGATTTCAATGAACGCGATTTTTATTATATGAAGCGTCTGCATTCTGCGGGAGCCATATCCCAGGATCAGTTGGGAATGATTTTGAAGAAGGTGTGGGAAATATACCTGATGAAAGGCCGTAGTAATGAGATGCAGATGTCTTTGTCCGATTTTGAATTTGCGGTGAAGCTGCCCCGTAAAAAGAACAAGCTGGAGTATGAATCGGACTTGGAGCAAGTCATCAAGACGGCTTTATTGTGGATTGAAGAGGATTTGGGAGCCCGTCACGGAGGTACTCCTATCCAGATTAATTCTCAGACGCTGTTTACGGACGGATATGTGCAGGAAAAGACAGGCGATGCCGCTTTTCGTAGCAAGTATAAGCAGTATATGATTCCGGTAGCAGGTACCGAGGGCGTGTACAAGGTCACTTTTGAGTCTTTGTGGGAAAATTGTTTCTCGGAGATGGGGTATCGTGAATTTAAGCGCGATTTGTATAATGGTAACTTGTTCGAAGGAGTCCGTGCGGCTGCTGTAGGAAAGCATGAAGTATTATTAAAAGAAAGCGCGGCAGATATTTGCACCAAACTGGCAAGTCTTTTGAAAAGTTTGAAGGATTTATTGACGGTGAGCCTGTATGGTAATAAAGGAAAATTTGAAGAGGACGATTTGCGCAGTATTTTTGCAGCGTATGATATGGACGTTCCCTCTGCCAAACGCTTTATAACTTCGCTGCTTGAGTCCAGGGTTGAAGAGGGCAGAAGTGTGAGTTATATTACCAGCGCCAAGAAAAAGGATGAAGATAAACTGATGTTTACCGTTACCCGTGGTTTTGACTTGTTGCTGTCCCGTTATCAAAAGTTGTGCTCCCAGCGTATCACGGGGGAGAAGGGGGACAGGTTGTTGTTCTACGTAACTCCGTTCTCGGATCTCAATATGTTGCTTAATTTACTGTCCATGCTTAATGTGGTAGACTTTACCGTAGAAGGAGGGGTTCCTTCTGTGGCAGTGCGTGTCAATGATGCCGGGGTGCTGGAACAGGAAGCGGCTTCGGAAGCCTATAAGAATCGCGTGTTGGAGAATAATGAGAAGATATTTCAGGAGCAGATAGAGTTGTTCCGGTTGTTCTTTGGTAATACAAAGCTGAGCGATGAGCAGCGGTGGGAATTTATAGAGGATTATTTTACGGGAATGGGCTCGGAGGAGTTGAAAGAGAAATATTCCTAAGGTGTTTCGTTAAGTTTCCTTTCCGCATTCTCTTTCACTGAGAGAGGGATGGAAAATCTTAGTGGTCTGTCGTCGGCTTTCTTTATGGATGAAAATAGCTTTTACGACTTGGATGCTTTTCTTTTCGACGCGTTTTCCTGAAAGGCTATCACATGGAAGGGGTAGCCTATCTTCTTCAATTCTTTTGCCTTGTGGCATTTTTCCAGTTGCGTTGCAATGTATCATAATCATTTTAATTTCTCTTGGTGTATATTTTAGGACTTAAAACATCATACTCTCTGTTTGTTCGAACAGTGCAAATATACGAAAGGGAATTGGGATAGGATCGGGTTAACGTAGTTTCTTGTCGTTCTGCTGTGTTGTGTTATATATAAGAAACAAAGAAAGAAACAATAGAATATTTTATTAAAATATTCTATATCGGAGTGCGCTTTTTGTTTTCGGGGAGAGGGGTCTGCCAAATGAAGGCAACAAAACATCCTGTGTTGACGCAGCTATATACTTTATTGTACTAATGATTGTACTCGTTGCTGTTTTTTGCCTCATTTTGATGCAAAGAAGAGGTGTCTTATGATTGTGAATGAGTATGATGTCTGGTATTATACTGATTCATTGATAATTTCCCAACCATTAATTTTTATACTGACGGGGATATAATTATCAAATGATATTTCAATTGTAAAATCATGGTCATAATCAAAATTGATAGACGGATTTTTACTTAATAACTTGCCGATAAGGTTCTCATCATAACGGACTAATCCCGTCTCATCTGCAATCTTTAATCGCGCAGCTCTGCTTTTATCCAGTTTCATTACTGTAAAATCGGCAATTAACGGGCTTGTTCTGCTTGAATTATTCACAGAGCTTGAGTAAGCAGGAATATAAGTGATGTTATCATCATCGGCAAAATGTGAATCATACCCATATTTGCCGTTATTGTCTTCAATGTAAATAGAATTAGTTTTCTCATTCAAATTGTAGGCAATCACCCGGATGTGGTTGGTGATTTGTTTCAGATCGATCCATACGATGTTTTTTTCTCCTTCCTCGATTTTTACAATATCATGTATGCCATGATATAGCAGTTGGGGTGGATTGATTATCCGGTTGCCTTCTTCACGTTTTAGAAATAAATAAAAATCATTGATACGGGTTTGTCCGGCAACCCGTGCGGACAGTTGGTAGTAGTTTTCATTATAACCTGCCCAAGTCACAAATTGATAGCTTCCTTTTTGGTAAGGGAGTTCCATAATATAGTCATCATTTACCCTGCTTGATGAGTCATTCATTTGGGATATGAAAATTCCTTTATCATCAAAAATAAAAACAGTCAATAATGGGGCTTGAGAGACTGTACTCTGCTGCTGCGCATCTGTGGCCGTAGCATAGCGGAACTTAAGCCCCAGGACTGTATGGTCCCGGGGGTAACAGCATTCATCGTCTTTAATGCAATTTGTTGCGATAAATGGCAGTATAATAAGTATGATCAATTTTAATCCGATTTTCATTTTATCTGTAAATGAATTTTTTTTAATGGCATTCGGTTTATAGATCATGGTCTTCTTCAATCACTTCCCAGGGAACGACTTCTACATCGGCACCAATCCATGAATTAGGCTGTATGGGCTTGTTGTTATCAAAATTATCAGATGGATTTCCGGGTGCCTGTATGGAATTAATGGTAATCTTGAAATACTGGTTCCGGTAAATGTTATATGGAGCTTGTGGAGTGGTAGCATCCCCGTTAACAAATACATGAAAATAGCAAACTCCGTCGGTATATGTATTGTCTGCTAACACATAGTTACCGTGGAAAGGAGGCATTCCGGTTGCTCCGGCTATACAGAGATCGGCATATTGTTGGGCTACCGAACCATCTATAAAATAGTTCGCAATCTCATCCGCAGTACGAACGACATAGAAAGTGGTTCCCGCAGGGCTGGCATTATCCTTGATTTCAAAGTCAGCTCCACTTGAGGGAGATGGGTTGACGGTAGTTATAATTCTGGCAGGTTTAAAAACTCCGCTGATGCTGATAAAGGTGGTTCCGTCTACATTGGATGTGCCCGAAACATATTGGAAAGCATTTTCAGGGGCATAAGAAAAGCTGGAAGGTGTATCAGAAGAACTATAAACACCTATTGCATCTGCACCTCTTGAAAAATCCTGTATGGCATAATTATCCCAGTTATAATCTTTAATAAGGGTTTCCCTTTTATCTTGGATAAAATAGAATTTCTTATTCAGATTTCTCCAGCCGAATTTTAAATCTGTCATACTTCCACCTCCGTTTACAATAAATCCCGGTGAAGTGAATGCTGCTGCTTTTGCTGTGACACGATTGACAGAAATAGATAGGTGATTGCTTTCTGCATCTGATTTCTTTTCATATAAATTCGCTGCCGGTGTAATAGCGGGATATGTATCATTAAACATGACAAATCCATTCGTTTGATCCGCTAATTGGGTAACTTCCTGTGCAAATTCCTTATAATTGAAAGCTCCCAATCCGTTTGAGGTGATATAATTTACAATATCTGTATTCAGATTTATACCTGCAAAAATATATTTATCAGCTTTCTTAGTACTGATGGGGTGGTTGGTAATCCATTTGGATGTATTTCCGGGCGCTTGTTGGAGCGTATTTCCTGCAACAGTAAACTCTGCTACGGTGGGGGTATAAGGTGAAGCTGCATCATAAATAAATATATGCAGAGACTTTACAGTGCTTTCTTCATTTATTCCCGGATCGGTAGCACGGGCAGACATAGAGTGTTCACCCGATGTGTGAGGTATATTGATAGAAAATGAGGCATAAACATCCGGGACTTCATTAACCGGATCGTCGGATGGATCGGCAAACTCTTTTTCGTTACTACACGAGGCCATTGCTAATGCGGCAAATAAGACCATAAACATTTTATTTGTTTTCATCTTTATATGGTTTTAATGTTTATCATTAAGAACCAATAATGTCCGTCTTTGTTTAGAATTAAAATAAAGTAAACTAATTATGAAGAAAATAATGGCTGTATTGGTAAGTATTTTTATATGTCTGTCGTGTAGTGATGACACGGGTTTACCTGCAAAGCTTGATCCTGATGAAAGTCAATATGTTTCGGTGAAGTTGACTGTAACCTTGCCGGCCTCGGTTGCCTATATTCGTACTAGGGGAATGATCCGTGCTATCGATCATGAGAGTTCTATCAGTGAAATACAGGTGTTGGTGTTTGAAGAAGGGAAATATAAATATCGCGTACCGGGTTTGGTCATCAATAACTCTGCTTCGGCAATGACTTTTGAGGTATTGCTGAAATCAAGTAATTCAACCATGAGGTTATTTGTCCTGGCAAACTGTAGTAATGCTGTAATAGCTAATGAACCTGCTATAGACGATAGTGAAGATGTAGTGAAAAAGAAAATAAACTGTAGATTTGATAATCTCACTTCTGATTTTCCTATGTATGGGGAGTGCGAGCTTCCAGCGGGTTTGAGCACTACTGAAATAAACCATATTTCGGGGATAAAGATGTTGCGCTCCATTGCGCGGGTGGATGTGAAAGCTTCAGAAGTGACTAATTTCAAACTGACCGGGGTAAAGGCATATCGGGCCAATAATTATCTGCAAATTATTCCAAATGAAACCGGTGCGATAAAAGTAACAGTTCCAAGTGTACCTGATGGCAGTAACCGGAATGTTGATAGTGCTATGTTTCCTGTAGCTCCGGAAAATCAAAATGAATTTTCGGCTCAGCTTTATTTACCCGAAACAGATTCGCCTGAATCTGCCGATTGGGTGAGCGGAGCAACTTGTATTGTGGTGGAAGGATATTATGCGGATAGTGATACGCCAAGTTATTATCGGTTGGATTTTGATGCGAATAATGAGCATAAAGCCTTTGGACAAGTACTGCGTAATCACAAATATATATTCAATATTAAAAAGGTTTCGGCACCGGGATGGAATAATCCGGACGATGCGGCAAATAATCGTTCATCAAGTATTGTGGCAGAAGTACAGGCATGGGATGATTATACGATGGATATGTATTTTGACGGAGAACATCATTTCGGGGTGTCAACTCGTGAAGTGGTGCTGAAACATAAAGCCGGTTCCGGAGGGATTATCAATGTGAACACTGACCTTGCCGATTATGCCTTACAGTGGGCAGATGATGCCGGTACACCTCAGGGCGTCGAAAGTCAGTCACTGGCTAATGACTATTTTACGGTAGAGAAAGAACAGAATGGAAATCAACTGGTGGTGACAGCTTTGCAGAATAACTTGGTGGACGGCAGCCGTCGTACACAGAATTTCGTTATTATGGCCGGGCGTTGGCGTATTCTGGTGAATATTCAGCAGATTTATAATGCGGCTGCTTACCAGACAATCAGCCTGATGTCCTTTACCGCGGGACTTGGATATTTAGGAACAAATATAATAGGCTCAAGTTCAGCCGAAGGCCGTGGAACCGGTCTTAGGGGAATATTATCCAATTTGGCTAATTTTGGTCCCAATGGCACCGTGGTATGTGGTGGTTATAATCTGATCGGAGTAGCCCCTGCCAATAATAATTTGACAGATGCACTGTTTGCCTCTTTCGATGTGGTTTATGTTCATTATATGAGTAATTCGCTATTTGGAAACCTGGATGCGCAAAAAGCTAACAATTGGTTGAAAGCCAGAAATAATCGTGTTTTGATTGTATCCTATGATGCTTCGGATGTCAGTCAGAATTTGGTGAAAGAAATTTTAGGTGGAAATACCGGCGTAACTTATATGACAAGTAATACCGGCCCGTTTCCTCTCGCTGCTTCTGAAGCCGGAAACCGTTATTTTACTACCGACGGACCTTTTACCAGTGGGGTATATACTCCTATACCTTCGGGTTTTTCTTTTCGTAACTATGATATATATCATGGTGAAATACAAAAGAACTCTGCTGCATCCGTTGGTATTACTCCGATCTTGTTGGGGCCCGGTGGAGGCATAGTGCTGGGAATTGACTATTCAAGGCGTATTGTCTATTGGGGAGATACTGATCTTAGCAATCAGAGTGGAGGCACGGGAGGAAACAATGAAAATCATATAATCAATACAACCGGAGCCATTGATAATAACGCCTCTAAATTGATAGCTAACGTCTTTGCTTGGATTGCCGAAACTGTATTATATGGGGAATGAGCACAGTTTATGTGTTCTCCCTATACTGTTTGGGAGACATACCCGTATATCTTTTAAAATATTTCCCGAAGAATGAGATGTCAGGGAAATTAAGCGAATAGGCTATTTCCTGAATAGTGAGATCGGTGGATTTCAATTTCGCCTCAGCATCCGTTATCACCAGTTTGGCGATAATATCAGTGACTGTCTTTCCGGTTATTTTATTTACAGTAGTGCTGAGGTGCTGGGGAGAGATATGGAGCAAGTCGGCATAAAAGGCCACGCTTCGCTCCTTTGTATAATGTTTGATGATATATTGCACCAGCCGTTTCACGATTTCTTCGCCGCGATTGAAGGTTCGCGTGGTCACACTGGTATTCTGATGAATACTGCCTACACCATGTAAAAGGGCTAGCAGCATGGCGCTCACCAGTTCTTTATTAGGTTTGTCACCTATGCGTTTCATTTTTATCAGCAGCATAAAGTAGTCCTTGAATAACTCTGTTATTTCGGGACGCAATGGAATGACAGGTGTATCAATCAGGGCCGAAAGATAATTCATGGTGGAATTAAAGAAATTTATTCCGTTCAGCAATTCTTTGTTAAATCCCGCCAGGTACAAACGGCAGTCAGGACTTTGCCGGTGGACATGTACAAAAGTTTCCGGCAGGATAGTCACGATGTCATTTTTTTTAATCTTATGCTCGGACAGGTGGATGGTTATGTCGCATTCTCCCCGCAGACACAGCACAAACAGGCAACCATCCATGCGTTGCGGATAGTGATAAATACGTCCCAAAGAGCCTGTCATGTCAATTTCTGCAACGAAATCCTTATTTAGTTTAAATAGGTTAATGTCATCTACGTACTTCATAAAAATAAAGAAGATTTTGATTATGCACCACAAATATAGGGCAGTTGGAGCAGAAAACAAAGAAAATGCTTAAAAATAGACTAATATATCTTACTGTTAGCACTTGTACACCTTTAATAATTATAAGAACTTTGCACCGGAAACTAATAGTGAAGATTAACAGTATGAAAGGTAAAAATTTGTCTACTATGGCAATGATTGTGGCAGTGTTCTGTTCTTGCGGACAGCAACCTGCACAAGAACGTGGTCCCCGTCCCGTGAAACTGGCGGAAGTGACTTCGTTGAACAGGATCGAAAAATCGTATTCGGGTGTTGTATCACCTGACCAATTCAGTGACTTGGCTTTTAAAATGTCCGGTCCGTTGGTGGCAATGAATGTACTTGAAGGACAACGGGTAAAAAAAGGGCAGGTAGTAGCCGAAATTGATCCGACAGACTACAAACTGGATTATGATGCCAAGAGAGCGTCTTTCCAGAAAGCGGCATCACAGATGCAACGTGCGGAAAAACTGTTGGCAAAGAATGCTATCTCCATGCAGGAGTTTGAAACGACACAAGCCTCGTATACCAATGCTAAATCGGCTTTTGAAAATGCACAGAACACCCTGAATGATACCAAACTGCGTGCACCGTTTGACGGTTTTATTCAAAAGAAATACGTGGAGAACTATCAGCGTGTGCAGCCGGGACAGGGAGTGGTTTGTTTGATAAACCCCACCCGGTTACAGGTGGAATTTACTATCCCCGAAACCAATATTTCTTATGTCACTTCTCCCGGAACTATTTATGTAGAGTTCGATGCTTACAAGGGAAAGCTCTTCCAGGCAAAAGTAAAGGAATATGTGGAAGCTTCCCCCGATGGAGCCGGAGTGCCGGTATTCCTCTATATAGACGATCCTGAATTTGACTTGAAAAAATATCAGGTATCTGTCGGTTTCTCATGCCGTGTCATTGTCAATATTGAGAACGATGTGGTAAAAGAAGGTATTACGGTTCCTTTGTCTGCCGTGGTATTTGACAATAAGTTGGACAGCAAGACCGTATTTATCTATAATCCGTCCACACAGAAAGTGGAGCAGCGTAAAGTCAGCGATGAAGGAATCATTGTAGGACGTAATGATCTGATAGTAATCGGAGATGTAAAACCGGGCGAACAGGTGGTGTCTGCCGGTGCATCTTATCTGGTAGATGGCCAGCAGGTAAAAATATTAACTGAATAAAAAAGGAGAGAGTATATCATGAATATTCCAAAATATTCTTTGGAGAACCGGAAGGTTATCTACTTCTTTCTGGCTATTTTGCTGATAGGTGGAATTATTTCCTTCTTCAAGCTGCCCAAAAAAGAAGATGCGCCTTTCGTAATAAAGACTGCGGTATTGGTTACCCAGTATCCGGGAGCGAATCCGCATGAAGTGGAGAAGCTGATTACAGAACCGATTGAGCGTGAAATTCAGTCCATGACAGATGTATATCAGATAAAATCGGAATCTTACTTCGGACTGTCCAAGATTTCTATCGAGCTCCAGCCGACGATTGATCCCAACTATATGCCTGTGAAATGGGACGAACTGCGTCGTAAAGTAGCGAATATACAACCCAAACTGCCTAGTGGGGCATCTACCATTACGGTGAATGATGACTTTGGTGATGTATATGGTATTTACTATGCTCTGACTGCCGATGACGGTTTCTCGTATACCGACCTGCGTGACTGGGCACAACGTATCCGCACACAACTCACTCCGATTGAGGGAGTGCAGAAAGTGATGCTTTACGGGGAACAGACGGAAGTCATCAACGTAAAGATTTCTACTTCCAAACTTTCGGCATTGGGTATTGATCCCACTTCCATTATGGGTATCCTGCAAAAACAGAATGTGCAGGTAAACACGGGGGATATAGCGACAGATATTTATCAGTTGCGCTTGCGCACGGAAGGTACCTATACCAGTCTGGAAGATATAGAAAACCAGTTGATTATCAGTAAGGACGGGCGTGAAGTCCGTTTGGGGGATATTGCCACAGTGGAACGCGGTTACTATGATCCGCCTTCAACCTTGATGCGTGTCAATGGCAAGCGAGCCATCGGCATCGGTGTGGCCAGTGGAGCAAAGGATAATGTAGTGGCCGTGGGTAATGCCGTGGATGAAAGTCTGGCAGAGATAGAACAGTTGTTGCCTATCGGTATTGAACTGACTTCGCTTTATCCCGAAGATAAGATTGCCGATGAGGCGAATAACGGTTTTATCCTGAACCTGATAGAATCATTGGTTATTGTAATCCTGATTATCTTTGTGGTAATGGGTTCACGTGCCGGTATGCTGATTGGCAGTTCGCTGCTCTTCTCGGTAGGAGGTACTTTGCTCATTATGTTGGTGTGGGGAGTAGGGTTGAACCGTACTTCGCTGGCGGCATTCATTATTGCAATGGGTATGCTGGTGGATAATGCCATTGTGGTGACAGACAATGCCCAGATAGGAATCAAGCGCGGAAAGTCACGTTACCAGTCGTTGATAGACGGTGCCATCAAGCCGCAGTGGGCGTTGTTGGGAGCAACTTTTATAGCTATTTGTTCGTTCCTGCCCTTGTATCTGGCTCCGGCATCCGTGGCGGAGATTGTAAAACCGCTGTTTATTGTATTGGCAGTTTCATTGGGCTTGAGCTGGATTCTGGCTTTGTGCCAGACTACTACTTTCGGTAATTTTATTCTGAAAGAAGCTGTTCCCGGCGGTGCCGGGAAAGATCCCTATGATACCAAACTCTATCATAAGTTCGAAAAGTTCCTGACGTTGCTAATCAAACGTCGTTTCGTAACATTGACTACCGTCTTTGTAACCTTGGTACTTTCTTTGGTTATCATGGCCGTAATGCCTCAGAGTTTCTTCCCGAAGATGAACAAGCCTTACTTCCGTGCCGATTTGGTATTTCCCGAAGGATTCAGTATTCATGCGGTAGACCAGGATGTGATGAAGGTGGAGGATTATCTGAAGAATAATGAGAAAGTGAAATCATACTCGGTGACACTGGGCGGTACTCCGTTGCGTTACTATCTGGCAAGTTCTTCTTTCGGACCCAAGTCTAACTATGCCAATGTGATGGTGGAAACCAAAGATCCTGAGGATGCAGCCGAAGTAGAACAGCAGTTCTATGAGCACATGACTCAGCACTTTCCCAATATCATTACCCGTTCGGCGCTCTTTGCCCTGTCTCCGGTGCCTGAAGCCGCTATTGAATTTGGTTTTATCGGCGAGAATCCCGATACATTGACCGCATTGGTTGAAAGAGCCAAAGAAATAGCCCGCCATTGCGATATGGTGACGGACATTCGTTCCAACTGGGGAGATAAAGTTCCCGTATGGAAACCGATGTTCTCTCAGCAAAAAGGCTTGCGCTTGGGAATTACCCGTCAGCAGGTTGCCAATTCATTCCGCACGGCTACCAACGGCTTGCCGCTGGGCGAGTATCGTGAAGGGGACGTTTCTTTGCCCATCCTGTTGAAAGATGAGGATGTGGAAAGCATGAACCTGAACGATGTGAAAAGTGTGCCTGTATTCAGTACGAAAGGAAATTCCGTGAAAGTGGAGCAGGTGATTGATAATTTCTCTTTGGGTTATGATTATAATGTAGTCCGCCGTTTCAACCGTGAGCGTTGTATGATGATGCAGTGCGAACCGAAACGCGGGGCCAATACAATGGCCGCATTCAAGCAGGTGCTGACTGCCGTTCAGGATCAGATGCAGTTGCCCGAAGGATATAAGATGAAATATTTTGGCGAGCAGGAAACGCAGGATGTAAGTAATGCGGCATTGGCAAAGAACATTCCGCTGACCTTTCTGTTGATTTATGTGGTTTTGCTGTTCCTGTTCCCCAGCAATTACCGGAAACCGGTATTGATTATGCTCATGTTGCCGCTGGTATTTATCGGTGTGGTATGGGGATTACTCTTGTTTGGCAAATCATTGGATTTCTTTGCCATCCTCGGTCTGTTGGGTTTGATTGGTATGAACATCAAGAATGCCATTGTGCTGGTAGATGAAATCGGGCTTCAGTTGAAGGATGGAAAGGGTGCGGTGTCTGCCGTGGTCGAGGCTACCAAGACACGTATTGTCCCGGTGACTATGGCTTCGGGAACCACTATTCTGGGTATGCTTCCCTTGTTGGGTGATGCCATGTTTGCAGGGATGGCGGCTACCATTATGGGTGGTCTGTTCGTCTCGACGGTACTGACTATTTTTGTTCTTCCGGTAACTTATTGTATTTTCTTTAAAATCAGAGCAGACAGATAATGAAAACGAAAATTATATATATCCTGGGTATGGTTGGCATGACCGGTACACTTTCGGCTCAGACTGTCGTGGACTACACGGCCTTTGAACAAAAGGTGCTGGACTACAGCCAGACTTTGAAACAGAGCATGGCGCAGCGCACTGCCATGCAGAAAGCTATGAAAGCGGCAAAGACCGCTTTCTTTCCGGCAGTCGATGCGACGGGCAGCTACCAGTATCGTATCAATAAATACGATATGGATTTTGGTGGAATTGCTATCCCTATGGAGCACGATTCATACAGTGCCGAAGTAGGAGTGTCCCAACCGATTTATGCCGGTGGAAGTATCTATCACAATTACAAGGCTTCACAGATCCAGTCTAAAATGGCCGACAAGTCAGTGGATCTGACCACTGATAATATTATCTATGCTGCCGAAGCCAGTTATTGGGGAACGGCCGCACAAAAGGAAATGTATGAAACCATGTGCCAGTATGTGCAGATCATTGAACAACTGACCAAGGTGCTGCAAGATAAATATGATGACGGATATATCAGTAAGACGGACCTTATCCAGATGCAGACCCGTCTGAAAGAGGCCGAATTGCAGCGTTCCAGCAGCTACCAGTCTTACCAGGTCGCTTTGCAGAACATGAATGTGTTGATGGGCCTGGAGCCTATGGGCGAAATGGATTTGACAGATTCTATTTCTACCGTATTGCCCATGCCTGCCTTTATCGGTGCGGAAGCAGCCTTGAATGTGCGTCCCGATTACGCCATCTCACAACTGGATGTGGACTATCAGAAAAGACAGGTGAGTCTGGCTGCCGCCAAGTATAATCCTTCTCTTTCTATCGGCTTTAAAGAAACCTGGGGGACACAGATGTTGAACATTTCGGGCGAAACAATGTTTAATAGTAATGTGTATGCCTCTATAAAACTGCCGATCTTCCATTGGGGAGCCCGCTTTAAATCGACGGCTGCACAGAAAGCGATTTTATTGGGTAAGCAATATGCATTGCAAGATAAGCAAGACCAGATAAGTAAAGAAGTGGCAAAGGCGTGGACCAGTCTGACAGAGAATACCCGTCAGATAAGCATTGCCGAAGAAAACTGTAAATTGGCAGAAGAGAATTTGGATTTGAATACCTTCAGCTATACGGAAGGTAAGTTGACTATTCTCGATGTGCTTTCTGCACAATTGACGTGGATACAGGCATATACAAACCTTATCCAGTCCTATTATGAGCAGAAAATAGCGCTGGCAGATTATAGAAAAGCAACCGGAATCAGGTATTTAGGACAGAAATAGGTAAATTTAGACCAAATTCTTATTCTATAAAAAAGTCACTTTAAAGCAGGTTTGGATTATCTTTGTATCCGGATCTGCTTTATTTATTTTTAGGAGTTTATGTTCACTGTGGTTTTTGCTTTTACAGTGAAAAAATAATAGATTACAATGAAGAGAAAATCATTTTTGATCGTAATCTTTGTATGTATGGCAGATGTGACTTTGGCAGTTCCGCAAGATAACGGTCTGTTTAATTTGCCTGAGGATACGACAACGCAACACAAAGACAGCACAGTGCAGAAAAAGACTTTCTTTAAAAGATTTCTGGACTACTTTAATGACGCTAATAAGAACAAGAATCATAAGAATTTTGATTTCAGTATGATTGGCGGACCGCATTACAGTACGGATACCAAACTGGGAATTGGCTTGGTAGCTGCGGGTCTTTATCGTACTGATAGGAAGGATTCCATTCTCCCCCCATCCAATGTTTCTTTATTCGGCGATGTTTCCACGGTTGGTTTCTATATGCTGGGAGTCCGGGGAACCCATATTTTCCCACAAGACAAGTACCGTTTGGACTATACCTTGTATTTTTATTCTTTCCCTTCCAAATTTTGGGGAATAGGATATGATAAGGGTAATGTGGATGCTAATGAATCCGATTTGGACCGCTGGCAGGCACAGATCAAGGCCGGTTTTCTGTTCCGGGTAGCGAATAATCTTTATTTGGGTCCTATGGCAGCCTATGACTATGTGCATGGCAAGAATATGGAGCGTCCTGAATTATTGGATGGTATGGATCTGACTACTGCCAATTATGGAGTCGGTTTATCATTGGTGTACGACTCGCGAGATGTATTGACCAGCCCCCACAAAGGTTATTATTTGAATATCACCCAATGTTTCCGTCCCCGGTTTCTGGGAAATGATTATGCTTTCAGCACTACGGATTTGCGCACCAGCTATTATCATCCGGTATGGAAAGGAGGGATGTTGGCAGGCGAATTCAGGGGCACGTTCAACTTTGGAAATCCGTCATGGGCAATGATGGCGTTGCTGGGTAATTCATACTCCATGCGTGGTTACTATGAAGGCCGTTATCGTGACAAGCACAAAATGGAAGGGCAGATAGAACTGCGTCAGCACGTGTGGAAACGTAACGGAGTCGCGGTCTGGATAGGTGCCGGGACGATTTTCAATAAATTCAGTGCTTTGCGCATGGACAGAGTATTGCCTAACTATGGGATAGGTTATCGTTGGGAATTTAAAAAGAATGTAAATGTTCGTTTGGACTATGGATTTGGTAAAAACGGGCAGTCAGGTTTTATCTTTAATATAAATGAAGCATTTTAAAGAACTCATTCAGTGGTGTTGTGAGCCGCAACGGTTGTTCGTTTTATTCATCGTTGTTCTGGCTATCCCCAATGTGGCATTGTTTTTCACAGAACAGCAAATGTCACTTTTAGCACGTATTTGCAATATTATTCTGCCGGTATCAGTTTATTGGCTGGTCATGACCTTGAGCCGCAAACCCGGAAAAACTATCTGGATATTGTTTCCGTTTGTTTTCTTTGCAGCATTCCAACTGGTATTGCTGTATCTGTTCGGGCGTTCTATCATTGCGGTAGATATGTTTCTGAATCTGGCTACCACCAACTCAGGCGAGGCAATGGAGTTGCTGGATAATCTGCTGCCGGCTGTTATCGGAGTCTTTGTGGTGTATATCCCGACTTTGGTTTTGGGAGGTATCTCATGGGCCCGGAGCAGACAGCTGGAGATCTCTTTTATACGCCGGCAACGGAAATATGCCTTTATCGGTATCGGGGCAGGAGTGTTGCTGACGCTCATCTGCTATGCTACGCAGCGCGATTATCAGATAAAGATAGAAATGTATCCGGCCAATGTATGTTACAACCTGGTGCTGGCTGTAGAACGTGCCGGAGAAACTGTCGGATATGCGGAAACTTCAAAGGACTTTACCTTCCAAGCCCGGTCAGCGCATGATAAGAATCAGCCGGAAGTATATGTACTGGTGGTAGGAGAAACTGCCCGGGCTTGTAACTTCGGGCTGTATGGCTATAACAGGGATACCACTCCGCTACTTGATAAAACGGACGGTTTGATAGCTTTCACGGATGTCCTTACCCAATCCAACACTACCCATAAAAGTGTTCCGATGCTGCTTTCAGCGGCTTCGGCAGAAAATTACGATTGCATTTACCAGCAAAAAGGAATTATAACGGCTTTCAAGGAAGCCGGTTTTCATACAGCTTTCTTCTCGAACCAGCTTCCCAATCATTCTTTCATTGATTTCTTTGGTATGGAAGCGGATGATTGGAAATTTATCAAGAAAGATGCGCCGGAGGGAGTCAATATATCGGATGACGAGCTTTTGTCCCTGGTAAGAAAAGAGGTGCAGGCGGGACATCAAAAGCTGTTCATCGTGCTGCATACCTACGGGTCGCATTTTAATTATAAAGAGCGTTATCCTGAGTCAATGGCCGTATTTAAACCCGACAGTCTGACAGATGCCAAGTACAAAAACAGAGAATACCTGATGAATGCCTATGATAATACGATTCGTTACACCGATGGTTTTCTGGCTGCATTAATCACCCTGTTGCAGGAAACCGGCACTTCTTCGGCTATGCTCTATACTTCGGATCACGGAGAGGATATATTTGATGATGACCGGAAGTTATTTTTACATGCATCTCCGGTTCCGTCATATTATCAGCTGCATGTCCCCTTTCTGATCTGGATGTCCGAAGGCTATCAGAAAGAGAATGCGGAAATACACGAAGCCACACTGCAAAACCGTAAAAAACCGGTAGCGGGAAATTCTTCTGTGTTTCATACCATGCTGAATCTGGCAGGGGTGCAAACTCTCTACAGAGCGGATAGTTTATCGGTGGCAAGCAGACAATATCTCATCCGTCCGCGTTATTATCTGAATGATCATAATCTTCCTAAACCGCTGGATAAGATAGGGTTAAAAAAGAAAGACATCGAGCAATTCAAGCAAAAGAATCTTGTTTTTCCTTGATGTGAAAAAGATTTAAAAGGACCGGAGTATTATAATGAAATTACGTATTAATGATTAATTTCGCAAACCTTGTTATTGTACTTATTACGAAAACTATTATAATACTTTTATTATGGAAAACAAGAAAAACAATTTCTATCTGATGGGAGTGGTGTTTATAGCCATTCTCGGCGGTTTACTTTTCGGCTATGATACAGCTGTTATTTCAGGGGCGGAACAGGCTCTGCAAAAACACATGGGACTGGATGCTTTCTGGCATGGTGTGACGGCTTCCAGTGCCTTGATAGGATGTGTCATCGGTAGTGCTTTTTCCGGTTATTTTGCTTCAGCGCTGGGACGTCGTAACTCGTTGCGCCTGGCGGCCTTGTTGTTTTTCCTGTCTGCATTAGGCTCGTATTATCCTGAGTTTTTGTTTTTCCCGAAAGGAGATACTTCTTTTGCATTGATCCTTGCTTTTAATTTCTATCGTATCATCGGGGGGATCGGTGTAGGACTTGCATCTGCCATTTGCCCGATGTATATTGCTGAAATTGCTCCTTCGGAAATTCGTGGCAAGTTGGTATCCTGCAACCAGTTTGCTATAATCTTCGGTATGCTGGTGGTTTACTTCGTGAATTATATGATTAAGGACGGTATGCCGGATGATGTGCTTGTTTCTGATGGCTGGAGATATATGTTCGGCTCGGAAGCGGTTCCCGCTGCCATATTCGGCATTTTATTATTTTTAGTTCCTGAGACTCCGCGCTATCTGGCTATGACCCATCAGGATGATAAGGCATTCGCCGTACTCGAAAAAGTGAACGGGACGGATAAAGCCAAGACCATCTTGTCTGAAATAAAGGCGGTGACTTCTGAAAAGACGGAGAAGTTACTTACTTATGGACTGACGGTAATCATAGTAGGTATTTTACTTTCCGTATTCCAGCAAGCGATCGGTATCAATGCTGTGCTTTATTATGCTCCGCGTATTTTTGAAAAGCTTGGCGGCGGTGGCGACGGTATGATGCAGACGGTGGTAATGGGTGTGGTCAATATCCTCTTTACACTGATTGCCATATTCACGGTAGAAAAGATGGGACGTAAGCCTTTGCTGATTGTTGGTTCCGTTGGTATGGCCGTGGGTGCATTCAGTGTTGCGTTCTGTGATGAATTTCAGGTGGGAGGTATTCTTCCCGTCCTGTCCATCATTGTTTACGCTGCATTCTTTATGATGTCCTGGGGACCTATTTGCTGGGTGTTGATTGCAGAAATATTCCCGAATACCATTCGCGGCAAGGCGGTAGCTATCGCTGTAGCTTTCCAGTGGATATTCAACTATCTGGTTTCTTCCACTTTCCCTGCCATGTACGAATTCAGTCCTGTATTTGCCTATGGGCTGTATGGCGTGATCTGTGTGCTTGCAGCTCTGTTTGTATGGAAGATGGTTCCTGAAACAAAAGGAAAGACCTTGGAAGATATGACCCGCCTGTGGAGAGAAAGGGCTAAGTAAGCTAACGTGATGCCGGAAACAGCCTGAAAGGATATCACATGATGCTTTCTCCTTCAACCGTCCAACGGCTGTTGGACGGTATTTCAACCGGTGCTGTACGCATTTTCAACGAACGCTGTACGTATTTCCAACACTTGCCGGAAATTGTTTTTTCATACCGGAATGTGACGTCAACTTACTTGCGTGTCTAAGTTGGTTGGGCCTGAAAAGCAGGGAATAAAAAAGGCTGTCTCAATACATAAGAATGAGACAGCCTTTTTTCGTTTTTATTTCTGCGGTGATATTTTATTTCTTTTCGCCTACCGTTTTCAACATTTCCTGTACGGCTGCTTCCAATTGCTGGTCTTCACCTTTCAATGCCTTTTCAGGAGTATTGTAAACTTCGATATCCGGTGAAAGCTGGTGGTTTTCCGCATATTGTCCACGCATATCCATACAGCCTACCTGAGGAATACCAAATACAATGCTTGGATCTATTTGATTCTCCCACCAAACGGCAGTCATTGTGCCCGGAACCGGTGCACCGACCAGTTTGCCGATCTTTAATTCCTTGTACACCCACGGGAAACCATGTGCATTACTGTAATTGTCTTCGCAAACGAGTACGCAGGATGGTTTCAGCCACTTGTTGAACGGATCGCTGCCGATGTATTGGCCGCGCGGAACAAAACGCTGATATTCTTTACCGCTTAGTAAAGTAGCAAGATCGTCATGCAACCAACCGCCTCCGTTGTGACGTGTATCTACAATGATAGCTTCCTTGTTGCGGCAACGTCCCAACACTTCGCTATAAACTTCGCGGAAACTCTGGCTGTCCATGCCTTTTACATGTACATAGCCTATGCGACCGTCAGAAAGTTTGTCAACGGTTTTACGGCAGCGTTCTACCCAGCGTTTATACAACAAATTATTTTGTTCACCTGCACTGATAGCTTTGATGGTAACATCAAAACGCTTGCCGTTGGCGGGATTATACATTGCCAGTAAAACTTTTCTTCCGGCTTTGCCTTCCAGCAGTGGGAAGTAGTCTTGCCCTTTCAGGATGGGTTTGCCATCAATTTTCTCAATAATGCAACCGGGAGTAACATCGGTCTTCTTCACTGCAAACGGGCCTTTTGCCAGCACTTCTGTGATTTTCAGTCCGTCACCATCGTAGGTGTCGTCATAGAATGCACCTAAAACAGCTGTAGAGAGGGCAGGGCCGTTTGCGTAGTAACGTGCTCCTGTGTGTGAGCCGTTCAATTCACCCAGCATTTCACTCAGCAGTTCCTGGAAGTCATAGTTGTTGTTGATGTACGGAAGGAAGCGTGCATAAGCTTCACGATATCCTTTCCAGTCTACCCCGTGCAGATCTTTTACATAGAATTTATCTTCTACTTGTTGCCATACGTGGTCGAAAATATATTCGCGTTCGCCATAAGGCTGATAGTCAAAGAATGCTTCGAACTCTACAGGTTTGGTTTCGCCGCCGCTGACAGTAATTTTCTTGATACCGCCTTGGCTGCAAAGGAATAAATTCTCACCCTTCTTGTCGGGAAGCAAAGCGCCTCCACCCACTTTTTTCATGACGATCTTGGTCTTGTTTTCTTTCAGATCGTGTTCCCACAAATCGTATCCGCTTTCAAAAGCTGCCTGATAATACAATTTGTCCCCCTTCGGAGTCAATACGGCATCGCCCAGGTTTGAAGAATTTACAGTCAGACGTATCACGCGGTCACGGCTGTTCTCAAGATCAAAGACCAACGGTTTTACTTCTTTCTTTTCGTTATCTTTCTTGGCATCTTTCTTTTTATCTTTTTTGCCGTCTGCCTTGTCTTTATCTTCGTCCTTCTCTTTGTCTTTCTTTTCTGAATCTTCCAGCAAGGCGAGTTCTTCCTTATTCATGCGGAAACGGTCGTAGGCATCCAGATCGAAGAACATGATATAAATATCTGCTTCAGATCCCCAACTTCCGTGGCTGCGGAAACCTGCGCGGTCACTCTCCCATATCATGGCTTTTCCGTCCAGCACCCATTTGGCATTCCCGTCACTATATCCGCTTTCGGTCAGATTATGGATTTCACCGTTGCCCGATGCGTTCACCAGAGCCACGTCTTTGTTGTTCCATCCGCCTATACCTATATAATTGGTAAGAATCCATTTGCTGTCCGGGCTCCATTGATACCATTGGTCGCCGTCGCTATAAGAATATTCGTACTTGCCGTCCATGACGGTGCGTACAGCTTTTGATTTCAGATCCATTACGCGGATGGTAGTACGGTTTTCGAGGAAAGCCACTTCTTTACCATCGGGACTGTATTGGGGCTGGAAGGAGGCTACATCCGAGTGGGTCAGACGTTCCTCTTTGATATCGGTTGCATAGGCAAATTGTTTTTCAGCCTTTAGGTTAAGGCTGGCTTGATAAATTTGCCATAATCCGTTTCTTTCGGAAGCATAAACAATGCTTCTTCCATCCGGAGAGAAATGGATATCACGTTCCTGTTGCGGAGTATTGGTGATTTGTTTGGTAGTGTTGTATTCTACTGATGTGACATACACATCTCCACGCAGGACGAAAGCTATTTCCTTTGCATCGGGCGAGAGGGATATTTCTGTCGCTCCGCTCCGCTTGATCTGACGGATAAGGTCTTTATCATTCTTGTCGGTTACAATGGAAACTTGGACTTTCTTGGGGGTGCCTCCTTCTTTTACCGTGTAAATTTCGCCATCATATCCGTAACACAAAGTTCCGTTACCGGCAGCGCTCAGGAAACGTACCGGATGTTTGGTGTGATTGGTAATCTGTTTGGAGGTGTTACCGTCAATGTCACGCTTGAAAACATTGAATGAACCTTTTTCTTCACTCAGATAGTAGAATGACTTGTCGTCCGAAGCCCATACGGGGGTACGGTCCTCGCCATTGAAAGAAGTCAGCTTGCGATAGCTACGGTCACCATCCAGTGAACACAGCCATATATCACGGGTGATAGATGAAGTATGGTGTTTACGCCAGGGATCTTCGTATCCTTTTTTATCGTGATAGAGCAAAACGCTGCCTGTGTGGTTTACACTGATATCTTCCATAGGCATGGAAGAGAAGAGGCTGGGGCGTCCGCCTTCTGTACTAACTTCATATACTTGTTGGAATTGTCCCGAAGGGAATTGGGCATCTGTTGCCGTGGGCATTACATTGGCCAGAAACAGGATGTGATTGGCATCTTTATAAACTACCGGTGTTTCATTACCCGAATGTGTGGTTAATCTTTGGGGGATTCCGCCTTCTTTGTTTACTTCAAAAATGTCCATGCTTCCCATACGGTCCGATGCAAAAGCTATCTTCTTTCCATCAGGGCTCCAAATGGGTTGGGTGTCATGGGCGGGATTGGTCGTAATCTGACTGGCCTTACCGCCTGTAGCGGGTACTGTATAAATGTCACCTTTATAGGTGAATGCGATGGTAGCTCCATCCGGAGAAATGGCACAATAGCGCATCCATAGCGGATTGTCCTGTGCATACGTAGAAATTGACAGCAAAATTGCTGCCACACCTAGTAGCTGTCTTTTCATGTGGATAAAATGTTGTGGTTAATACTATATTATTTTTTTTTCTTTTGAAAATAACTTCTGACTCTTTGCATAATCTTGATCCCGGTTCGTACTCCGTCATAAACAGCGATCCCGGTATTGATATGTTGCATAATGCCTTCTACGCCTCCTTTTTGTTCTACTGGTGCAAAAAGTTCATGTATGGTCTGTACCATATCCTTTTTGGCTTGCTGCACTTCTTCCAACTTCTCAGCTTTTCGCTGTGCTATCACTTCCAGGGTGATGATGGGCGTTTTATTAGGGATATTCTCTTTCATAATCAGTCGTCATTTAAAAGCAGATTGGCAAGGAAATTCACCATAGGCTGAATAATCAGCCGTTTGCGGAATAAAACAATTAAAAGGATCAGCAGAATAATACATCCGGTAATAATTCCATAGCTGGCCATGAGTCCCCCTACATGGGATTCGAGTACATAGGCCAATGTAAATGATAAGTAGAAAAGAGCGATGATACCCAATACTAATAATACAAAAACCAGAATAAGGGTCGATATCAGTATGGTAAGTTTTTCTACTAAGTGTAGTTTTACATAATCCTTTTGTAACTCTGCGTACTTTTTAAGTTCTGCCAGAAGTTGTTGCAGATTATCTATATTTTTATCGTTTGCAAACATACGTCGGGTTTTGATTTAAAAATTATTGTCATTCCGGGCCTGAGTCCGGAATGACAATACCATTTTTTCATTTAGCCTATTCTTTCACTTCGGCTGCAATTTCGTCAACCAGATTTTCCATATCTGTGCGACTTAATTTAATACCTCTTTTGCGTAAAGCATCAGCAATTTTGCTACGAGTGTCTTCTCCACTTTCAGGAGCAAATAAAATACCGGCTGCTGCACCTACTACGGCTCCGCCCAGGAATGCAGCTAAAATACTTAATCCTTTCATAGTTTTTATTGTTTTTGTACTTTACAAATCTAACAAATAAAACTGAATGTTGTTGTTTATTTTGTCTATTTTTGAAAGGAAATTGGAGATTCTTCTCTGATTAACTAAATTTAACCCCGTTCTTGATGCGAAAGCTGTTGATATATTGCTACTTTTGCACCAATATAATGGAATTAAACTAGAGTATTAATTTATAAAAGATTGAGTAATCATGAAAAAATTAGTTGTGTTGGGTATGGGATTGTGCGTAGCCTTGGCATTTTCCTCATGTAAATCTAGCGAAAGCGCTTACAAGAAGGCTTATGAAAAGGCAAAACAACAGGAATTGGCCGAAGCTCCTGCTGATCAGGTAGAAGCTACTCCGGTTGAAGCAGCTCCGGTAGTATCTGCCCCCGTGACAACTGCTCCTGTTGCCGGTCCGGTTCGTGAAGAAAAAGTAGAATTGGTTTCAGGTGAAGGTTTGAAAGCATATAGCGTAGTATGTGGCAGCTTTGGTGTGAAAGCGAATGCAGAAGGTCTGAAACAATATTTGGATGGTCAGGGCTACAATGCAAAAGTAGTTTATAATGCCGAAAGAAATATGTATCGCGTGATAGCTTCTTCTTACGATGACCGTGCACAAGCTACTCAGGCTAAAGAAGAGTTCAAAGCAAAATATCCTAACCGTGACGATTTTCAAAAGGCATGGTTGCTATACAGAGTCTATTAATGATCTCTTTTTGGTAAATTAAGAAGAAAATATAGTCTATTTTTCTTTATTAAAAGTGGCAGTTGTAAAGTTGCCGCTTTTTTTTATAGCTTTGCCGGTTCTAAAAACAACAATAAAAACTAAGGGTATGAAATATTATAGCAGATTATCGGTCGTAGCTCTTTTAGCTGTGGCACCGTTGTATGGCTTTGCCCAGGAAAAGGTCGTACCTATAAAATATGGGGATATGGATCAGTGGATAACCCGTAAGGTACATGAATCCGGCATTATAGGTGGCAATACCAAGCTTCTTTATGAGATAGGTCCTACACGGGAGATAGATGGTAACAAACCTTATAAGAATATGGGCGGATCTCCTTGGGGAACCTCTAATGTGATGGCTAAAGTCGTAGGTATTGTTAAAACAAATAATTCCGTTTATAGGGATAAGCGTGATAATGGGTATTGTGCCCGTTTGGAAACACATATCGAGAGTGTCAAGGTGCTGGGAATGGTAAACATTACTGTTTTGGCAGCCGGATCTATTTATTTGGGAGACATGTTGGAGCCTATAACCGGAACCAAGAATGCAGAAAAGAATATGAATTGGGGTGTTCCTTTCACTCAGCGCCCCAAAGCTGTCCGTTATGATTATAAGGTGAAAATGTCCGGTGAGAAAAACCGTATCCGTCTGACCGGATTTAGCAAGAGAGGGGAGGTAGCAGGGCAGGACTGTGCAATAACCGTTTTCTTTTTGCAAAAGCGTACGGAAGATGCTGAAGGAAATATCACGGCGAAGAGGGTAGGAACTATGGTGATGAAATATGATAAGGATTCGAATGGTTGGGTAAATGATGCTACATATGAAGTGTTGTATGGCGATATAACCAAACATCCTTCTTACAATCCTGAGACTATGGGACTGAGGGCAAGAGATTATACCAGAAATAGCAAGGGAGAAAGTGTTTTGATTAAAGAAACGGGATGGGCGGCAGCCAACGAAACTCCTACTCATATGATTCTGCAATTCTCATCGAGTCATGGAGGTGCTTTTATCGGTTCTCCCGGAAATACTATTTGGATTGATAATATAAAATTGGTCTATTGACAGGCAATGTTAAACAAGTTAAGTTCATGGGCGGTTTAACTTGGCTTACTTAACCCATGAAGTTAACTTACTTGGTCGATGAAGTTGACTTACTTTTCTTCAATTTTTCCGGATAAAAAATAAAGAGGCGGTTATTTTTAAAATAACCGCCTCTTATCATTATCAGAGCGTCAACGCTCTGTTATCCTTATTTTACTTCCAGAATTACTACACGGTTAAGATAGTTCTTGCCAAACATATTGTCTGTTCCACCCATAGCAACTTTTTCAAGCTGGCTTTCTTTTACGCCTTCTGCAACTAATGCATCGTAAACAGCCTGAGCGCGTTTTTCAGACAAAGTCTGGTTGAATGAAGCAGATCCTGTAGCTTTATCAGCGAAGCCTGCGATTTTGTACTTAGCATTAGGATTAGCTTTGATAGCTTTAGCCATCAACTGTACATTAACCATACCTTCCGGACTGATTTTAGCTTTACCGATCTTAAAGAAGATAGCAACTTCTGCAGCGCTGGGAACTTCTTTAACTACTTCTCTGACTACCTCCTTAGGAACTTCGCGGATCACTTCCTTGATCACTTCTTTTTCTACTACACGGTCTTCAACTTTGGCAAATTTCTTGCCGCCGAATGTGTAAGTAGCACCAACGGTCAAACGACCAGTAGTTTCTGCCTTGCGATGATCGC
Organism: Bacteroidaceae bacterium; assembly: GCA_963651205.1. GTDB lineage: Bacteria > Bacteroidota > Bacteroidia > Bacteroidales > Bacteroidaceae > Phocaeicola. The sequence continues at coordinate 22,341 of CAVJPC010000236.1, read as the reverse complement.
TGATGTTACCGAAGATAGAAGGAGCAACGCCCATTCTTCCTTCAACATCAATAGCCCATTTGTCGCTAACATTGAACTTCAAGCCCAAACCGGCTGTTGCGCCAAAGCGTGCTTTGAAGATAGTTTCAGAGCTGGTAGACCAAACTCCTGTATTAGGGTTGATGTTTACTGCTTTCGGAGATTTAGCAAAGCTAACTTGAGGACCTGCAAAAGCGATCACATCAAAGAAACGGCTGGGCTTAGTTCCCAAGAACAAGTTGCCTAAGCTCAACATTACATCACCGTTGATTTCAGCGTATTTCTTGTTGTGGCTATGATAACCTACATCTTGCAGGCATAAGCTTTGCCAAGCACCTGCACCCTGGATACGAACTCCCCAAGTAGGAGTAATCCATTTACCTAAAGAGATGCTGAAATGCGGAGTAGCTTTATTGAAACCATCGTTAGCTACACTTTCTATACCTCCACCTACGCTGATGAAGATATTATCGCTCCATTTCGGAGTATAATAGTTAGTATCTTGTGCATTAAGAGTAGTAGCACAAGCTCCTGCCAACAGAAGTGACAGTGTTAAGAATTTATATTTCATTTTTATTATATTTTTTGGTGAATAACTGAACAAATAACCGATAGATGATTAATTATTATTTTCCACCTGCACCACCACCTGCGTTGCCGTTGTCTCCATGACCATGATCGTGACCATGGCTTACAATTATACCTTTAACTACAGTTGCACCAGCTTTTTCTATTTTCACGTTAGGAATAGTATATTCTTCTCCATCGATAGTAGCTGCAATAGAAATAACTGAATTAATCATGGTTGTTGTGGGCTGGAACTTAATAACTACGCCTTGAGGAATTTCTACTTTATCTGTGACAGTCACTGTTGTAATGCCAGGATTATAGGTAGCAACTATTGCTTTCAAAACTCTTTTAACTTCTGCAGCGTCAATAGCTCTTGCTCCAGGAAGGTTTTCAATATAATTATTGACATCTTCCAAATTAAGAATTTTCTGTCCTACTTTAGCTTTATATTGAATGTCTTGAAATTTTGTAACATTAAAGGGACCATACTCGTCGCTTATAGCGTTATCTTCCGGTTTGGTAGTAATATTTTTAGGGTCTTCAATAACTGTTACGTTTTGTGCCGCTGATTCAAGTAGCTGTGCGTAAAAGAAGGCAGGTATATAAGCAAACTGACCTTTGTCTAAATCTGGAATTGCTACTACAATATCTGCTACTGAAAGATATTTTTCAAAATTGGGAAAGGCAGGACATTGAACAGGTTCATTTTTACCCGTAATCTTTCCATTTGCGTCTGCTTTAATTTCTTTAACTTCTGTAGCAGGTGCAAGAACTTGTCCGTCGTTCAAATCGTATACAGTAGCATAAATTTTTGCACTTGCAGGCGCTAACTCTACAGGCTCTACATTGAATTCTTCTTTTTCGCAGCTTGTAAACACTACTGTTGTTAAAGCTACTGCGGCCAATGCCAATTTAGCACTGATGCCGTTTAAAAAACTTTTCTTTTTCATCTCAATAAAATTAAAAATTTAATAATTCTGATTTAATAAAATATGGATTAAAACTATTTTGTTGCATCATGTTGTCGCTTGCATTACTATAAGGCATGTGATAATAATACTTTTCGTTTCCTGCATTATAAGTGATACCAGTACCTAAGGATGTAGAAACTCTCGGTATATATTTATGCCGTTTGTATTTATAAGGTGGTAACGCCACAAAGAATTTGAACCCTCCATTGCTGTTTGCATGCTCGGCCTTCATGGCATAAAAACCTATGCTAACGTAACGGAAGTGCCTAATCACTTCAAACTTTATCCCTTTTTCTTTTAATAAATATTGTTCAGCTCTCAATTTAAATTGTGTATTATACCTCGGCCAATAAAAGTTTCCTCCCACAGACCAATAAGTAGTGTATTTACTATTATAGCGAAATTTAAAACCATTCCAATACCCGAATCCGACATAGCCGATTCTTCCCTCTAAAGAAAATCGTTCATCTTTAAACGGATAAAACAGATTTAAATCTGCGCCATACGTATCATAATCAAACCCTCCCACAGTTGCTGTACCTTGTATATTATATGGTAACCGGAAACTTTGCGCCAAAGTTAAATACCCCGGATGAACTTTTCCGGCAATATCGCCATACCCGTCATTATAAACAGGCAAAACAATCTGTCCGGTAAATTTCATTCCTGGCCAAAGTGAAACCTCTACCGCCGGGCTAAACTCTAATAATGCTTGATATATCTGTGTAATGATATAATTCTTAAAGTATAGCTGCGGATATACCAATATATCTACTTTAAACAGCGAACTGTTCTTCTTTTTTTTCTTTTTTACTTCATCCCAACTGTTGCCAATATCATAACTAACTTTCCAATCTTCACCACTTACCACTGTGGTGTCGCCCACTACCGGTTGATAGGTCAGTGAAACTTGAGGCACATTATAATTGGTAACAATCAGCTTGCAAGGCTTGTCTTTGGGTAATCCGATAGTCTGTATAATGTCTACAGCTTTTCTGATACCCAATGCTTGAATCTTGTAAGCACTGTTTTCAACTACATAGACTCTTTCTTCAGGAGTATCTGTCCATCTTACGTTTTCAAATCCCATTTTTACAAGACTGTCCGTTGTCAGTTCTCCTGTAGATTGCCCTAAACCTTTTAATGGAATTGCGGCAAACAACAGTATAGCCATACAATACAACAAACATCTATATAAAACTCCTTTTGAAGAGCCCCTATTTTTCATTCTATAACAAATACTTGTTTCAATTTAACATTATGCGACCCCCTACGTTAAGCCACATATTCGGTGCAAAAATAAGTACTATTTTTTAAATAGCAAATAAAATTAAACTAAATGAGTCGTTTCTTTTGAAAAAACAGTTGAAAAAGCATATTTTAATCTTTATATGTAAAATAGGTATGGAATAAATTTGTATTTTTGCAGACTATATGAGTAGAATATTAGCTATAGATTACGGTAAAAAGCGTACAGGTGTGGCTGTAACAGATGTTTTGCAGATTATTGCAAACGGATTAACCACTGTTCCTACACACCAACTACTGGACTTTATTCTGAAATATGTGGAAAAAGAGCCCGTAGAACGCATCATTGTAGGACATCCCAAGCAGATGAATAATCAAGAATCGGAAAATATGCGTAATATTGTCCCGTTTGTCAATCTGCTGAAGAAAAAGCTACCGGGTATGCCTGTGGAGTTTGTCGATGAGCGATTTACTTCCGTATTAGCCCACCAGGCCATGCTTGATGGAGGTTTGAAGAAGAAAGACAGGCAGAATAAGGCTTTGGTTGATGAAATCAGTGCTACAATAATATTGCAATCCTATTTGGAATCGAAGAATTTATTTAATAAATAAAAACGAATTAAGAAAAATGATATTACCTATTTATGTGTATGGGCAATCGGTCCTGCGGAAGGAAGCAGAAGATATTACGCCGGATTATCCAAATTTGAAAGAGTTGATAGCAAATATGTTCGAAACCATGAATCGTGCAGATGGAGTCGGTTTGGCTGCTCCGCAAGTAGGTCTGCCTATTCGTGTCGTAACTATCGACCTGGATGTGATGTCTGATGAATTGCCCGAATTTAAAGATTTTCGCCGGGCTTATATAAATCCTCATATTTTAGAAGTGGGAGAGGAAGAAGTTAGCATGGAGGAAGGCTGTTTGAGTTTGCCGGGTATTCATGAGGCCGTGAAGCGCCCGGACCGCATTCACGTAACCTATCTGGATGAAGAATTGAAGGAACATGATGAGTGGGTGGAAGGTTATTTGGCAAGAGTCATGCAACACGAGTTCGACCACTTGGATGGAAAGATGTTCATTGACCATTTGTCAACATTGCGTAAGCAGATGATTAAAGGAAAACTGGGTGCCATGTTGAAGGGTAAGGCCCGTTGTTCCTATAAGGTCAAAACCATAAAATGATAATTCCGAAATTTTGATCCATGCACCACAGATAACGCATCTGTGGTGAAAACCGTATTTTTATAAATACAAAATGATAAAACGGATACTCTATACATTATTAATAATGTTCCCTGTACTGGCGTCAGCCCAGATTAATACAGACAGGGTGATGGCGATAGGGCGTAATGCGCTTTATTTTGAGGATTATGTCCTTTCGATCCAATATTTTAATCAGGTGATTAATGCGAAGCCCTATTTGTCCGATCCTTATTTTTATAGAGGACTGGCAAAAATTAACTTGGATGACTTTCAGGGGGCCGAGAGTGATTGTTCGGAAGCTATAGAGCGTAATCCGTTTGTAGTAAGTGCTTATCAGGTACGCGGACTGGCACGTATCCAGCAGGATAATTTTGCAGGAGCCATAGAAGATTATAGCAAGGCTTTGGAGTTTGATCCGGAAAATATAGGTGTATGGCACAATATGGCATTATGCCGTATCAGACAAGAGGATTATAAAGGTGCAAAGAATGATCTGGATAAGCTGATAGCTATTTCACCCCGCTATACAAAAGCCTATTTAATGCGTGGTGAGGTGGATTTGAAGCAAAAAGACACTCTTGCGGCCGAAAAGGATTTTGGCAGAGCGATCGAAATAGACCGTTATGATGCGGATACTTGGGCTAGTCGCGCTATTCTACGGTTGCAACAACAGAAATACAAGGATGCGGAAGCCGATTTTGATCAGGCCATCCGTTTGTCTACCCGTAATTCAGGCGTTTATATAAATCGTGCTCTGGCTCGTTATCATCAGAATAATCTGAGAGGAGCGATGAGTGACTATGACATTGCATTGGATATTGATCCCAATAACTTCATCGGTCATTATAACCGGGGCTTGCTGCGTGCACAGGTCGGTGATGATAATCGGGCTATTCAGGACTTTAACTTTGTTGTTGAAATGGAACCGAATAATATGATGGCTATCTTCAACCGCGGTTTGTTATTGGATCAGACTGGAGATTATAAAGGCGCTATTAAAGATTATTCTACTGTGATAAATGAATATCCCAACTTTTTGCTGGGCTATCAATATAGAGCACAGGCGCGTAGAAAATCAGGTGATGTGAAAGGTGCGGATGCCGATGAATTCAAGGTGCTGAAAGCGCAACTGGACAAGCAGAACGGTGTAGACCCTGACAAGCAGACAGCCGACAATGCGGAAAATAACAAGACCCGTAAAAAGTCTGATAAAAACATGAACAACTATCGCAAGATTGTGGTAGCCGATAATGAAGAAGGTGATGAAAAGTATAAGAGTGACTATCGCGGACGTGTGCAAGATAAGAATGTGAATATCATTCCCCAGCCCATGTTTGTGCTTACCTATTATGAAAAGCATGATGATGTGAAGCGGCAAGTCAATTATTATAAGTTCATTGAAACATTGAATAATCAGAAGATGTTCCCCGGTCGTTTGATTATAACCAATGAGGAAGCTCCTTTGACAGAAGAACAGGCCAAGAAGCATTTTGCCTCTATTGACGAACAGACTGCTGCTATAGTAGCTAATCCGAATGATGTGAACAAACGCTTTGCCCGTTCTCTGGATTTCTATCTGGTGCAGGACTTTGCAAGTGCCATTGAAGATTTGAATCAGGCAATAATAATCGAAGGCAATTTCTTCCCCTCCTATTTCAATCGTGCTCTGATACGTTACAAGCAACTGGAATATCAGAAGATGGAGAAGGAATATGATTTGAAAGCTAATAATCAGGGAGAGAAATCTACCGTAAAAGCTGCGGATTATGAAATGGTGAAGCATGACTTGGATAAAGTGATTGAACTTGCCCCCGATTTTGTATATGCTTATTATAATAGAGGTAATGTGCTTTCTATATTGAAAGATTATCGTGCGGCGATTGTCGATTATGACAGAGCCATCCAGTTGGACCCCAAATTTGCGGATGCCTATTTTAACCGTGGATTGACTCATATTTTCCTGGGTAATAATAAACAAGGTATACAGGACTTAAGTAAAGCGGGTGAATTGGGATTATTCTCAGCCTACAATATTATTAAACGCTTTACAGAACGAAAAGAATAACATTTTTTTGCTAAAAAGAGGGTAAGTCAAAAAGATTTCGTTATTTTTGCATCCTCAAGAAAGAAAATAAATAAAGATTATGATAAAGATAACATTCCCCGACGGCTCCGTTCGCGAATATAACGAAGGAGTTACTGGTCTGCAGATTGCAGAAAGTATCAGTTCACGTTTGGCGCAAGATGTTTTAGCTTGCGGCGTGAATGGTGAAACAATTGATTTGTCGCGTCCTATCAATGAAGATGCAAACTTTGTTCTTTATAAATGGGAAGACGAACAAGGCAAGCATGCTTTTTGGCACACAAGTGCCCACTTGCTGGCTGAAGCATTGCAGGAACTTTATCCCGGTATCCAGTTCGGTATCGGTCCGGCTATTGAAAACGGTTTCTACTATGATGTAGATCCGGGAGAAGCTACTATTAAAGATGCGGATCTGCCGGTTATCGAAGCCAAAATGGCAGAATTGGCTGCAAAGAAAGAAACATTGCTCCGTCAAAGTATCGCTAAAGAAGATGCGTTGAAGAAATTCGGCGAAAGAGGTGAAACCTATAAATGTGAACTGATTTCCGAGTTGGAAGACGGTCGTATTACCACTTATACGCAAGGTGCGTTTACGGACTTGTGCCGTGGTCCTCACCTGCCATCTACTGCTCCGATCAAGGCTATCAAGCTGCTCTCTGTAGCAGGTGCCTATTGGAGAGGACAGGAAGACCGCAAGCAGATGACACGTATTTATGGAATCACTTTCCCGAAAAAGAAAATGCTGGACGAATATCTGGTAATGCTGGAAGAAGCCAGGAAACGCGACCATCGCAAGATAGGAAAGGAAATGGACTTGTTCATGTTTACGGACATGGTGGGTAAGGGACTTCCCATGTGGTTGCCTAAAGGAACTGCCCTGCGTATCCGTTTGCAGGATTTCTTGCGCCGCATCCAGGCCCGTTATGATTATCAGGAAGTAATGTGTCCGCCTATCGGCAACAAGAACCTGTATATCACTTCCGGACACTATGCCAAGTATGGTAAGGATTCATTCCAGCCCATTCATACACCGGAAGAAGGAGAAGAATATTTCTTGAAACCGATGAACTGCCCTCATCACTGTATGATTTATAAGAATTCACCACGTTCTTATAAAGACCTGCCTTTGCGTCTTGCAGAATTTGGAACAGTATGTCGTTACGAACAGAGCGGTGAATTGCACGGACTGACTCGTGTGCGCAGTTTTACCCAGGATGATGCTCACTTGTTCTGCCGTCCGGACCAGGTGAAGGAAGAGTTCCTTCGCGTGATGGATATCATCAATATTGTGTTCAAGTCTATGAACTTCGAGAATGTAGAAGCCCAGATTTCACTTCGCGACAAAGTGAACCGCGAAAAATACATCGGTAGCGACGAGAATTGGGAAAAGGCTGAACAGGCAATTATAGAGGCTTGCGAAGAAAAAGGACTGACGGCGAAAGTGGAATATGGTGAAGCTGCATTCTATGGTCCTAAACTGGACTTTATGGTGAAAGATGCTATCGGCCGCCGTTGGCAGTTGGGAACTATCCAGGTAGACTATAACTTGCCCGAACGATTCCAGTTGGAATATATGGGATCTGATAACCAGAAACACCGTCCGGTAATGATTCACCGTGCACCGTTCGGATCAATGGAACGCTTTGTTGCTGTGTTGATTGAGCATACAGCCGGTAAATTCCCGTTGTGGCTTACTCCCGACCAAGTAGCCATTCTGCCTATTTCGGAGAAGTTCAATGAGTATGCAGAAAAGGTGAAAGCTGAATTGAGAAAATATGATGTCCGTGCTATTGTGGATGACCGTAATGAAAAGATCGGCCGTAAGATTCGTGACAACGAAATGAAGCGTATTCCTTACATGCTGATTGTAGGCGAGAAAGAAGCTGAAAACGGTGAAGTTGCAGTCCGCAAGCAGGGTGAAGGTGACAAAGGAACCCTAAAAATAGAAGAATTCGGAAAAAATCTTGCCGAAGAAGTTTCTAATATGATAAATAAATGGTAACTTTGCAGCCGTTTGCAAAAGATCATATGGTTAAACCTTTATGCAGCCTTTTGCGTTAAGATAAAGAAATACTAATTAAAATAAGAAGAAACAAACAGGAACTAATAGTTTTTTAATGAAGAATGACAGATTAAAAGATCAGCATCGAATCAATGAGCAGATTCGTGCGAAAGAAGTCCGTATAGTGGGCGATGATGTAGAACCAGCAGTTTATTCGATTGCTCAAGCTTTAAAATTGGCTGAGGAGCATGAAGCTGACCTAGTTGAAATTTCACCCAATGCTGTTCCTCCGGTTTGTAGAATTATTGATTATTCTAAATTTCTTTATCAATTAAAGAAACGTCAGAAGGAACAAAAGGCTAAACAGGTAAAAGTAAGTGTGAAAGAAATCCGTTTCGGACCTCAGACTGATGATCATGACTACAACTTTAAGTTAAAACATGCCATCGGATTCTTGCAGGACGGGGACAAAGTGAAAGCATACGTATTCTTTAAAGGTCGTTCTATACTTTTCAAGGAACAAGGTGAAGTATTATTGCTTCGTTTTGCCAACGACTTGGAAGAATATGCAAAAGTAGAGCAGATGCCCTTGCTGGAAGGTAAGAGAATGACTATTTCTTTGGCTCCAAAGAAAGTGGCGGCTCCCAAGAAGGCAGAAACTGATGCTCCTAAGAAAGAGACTCCTAAAAAGGCGGTAGAAACAAATGAATAAAAAGAGTGCGTAACGCGCCGGTATAGTGCGTTGCCACCATTTGAATAATAATTATTTAAAATTAAAAACAAGATGCCAAAGATCAAGACTAACTCCGGTTCTAAAAAAAGATTCGCTCTTACCGGAACAGGTAAAATCAAAAGAAAGCACGCTTTTCACAGTCATATTCTGACTAAGAAAACTAAAAAGCAGAAAAGAAACCTTGTACACTCAGGCTTAGTGGCTAATGCTAACTTGGATCAGGTTAAGGAACTTCTTTGCATGAAGTAATCTAAAAACAACAAAAGCGTAAACGTATTATTTAAAGTATTAACCGAATGTCTTTAGCTTTAAGTTCACTGTGTGAAACAGCGGCGCTAACATTCAAAAAGAATTAAAACTATGCCAAGATCAGTAAATCATGTTGCTTCTAGAGCAAGAAGAAAGAAAATTTTAGGTCTTACCAGAGGTTACTTTGGTGCAAGAAAGAACGTATGGACCGTAGCAAAAAACACTTGGGAAAAGGGTTTGACCTACGCATACCGTGACCGCAAGAACAAGAAACGTAATTTCCGCGCTTTGTGGATTCAGCGTATCAACGCTGCCGCTCGTCTGGAAGGAATGTCTTATTCTAAATTGATGGGTGCATTGCACAAAGCAGGTATCGAAATCAACCGTAAGGTGTTGGCTGACTTAGCTATGAACCACCCGGAAGCATTCAAAGCAGTTGTTGCTAAAGCAAAAGCAGCTTAATCTTCTGTAAACGGTAATATAAAGATTTACTAAAAGAGCAGCCTCGTTGGGGTTGCTCTTTTTATTTTTCTTCTTGTTAATAAATGAACCTTCCGGAGACTCATCTGTTTATAAACAAGTCTTTGAAATGATGGTAGAGCGAGGGGAAGGATAAAATAGGGCTGCTTGGATTTATAGTGAACAACAATAAGCAGAATGACAGAGAGTTACTTTGTCGCTTATTATTTTTAACAAACAAATTCCTCTATACTCTTGTTTATATCATAAAAAGGACGTATATTTGTCATACGGAAAGAGATGAAAAGCGAGCCGCATTAGTTGGATTGGGAAACTCATCAAACTAATCTGAAAACCGAGACATAGCTTCATCTTCCAATGGCGGGCCACGCCTTCGGGTAGCATTTATGCCGGTGGATTACAAAGGAGGAGAGCACTCAAAACCTGTCATTCGGAGTTTCATCGCATCACTGGTGCGGCTTCATTATAAGGCGATGCTAATTCAAAAGATTAGCATCGCTTCTTTTTTATAAAAAAATAGTACGGATATGATATTTTACTTTTCAGGTACAGGTAATTCGGCTTGGGTAGCAAGTCAGTTGGCGGAAGGACAGAATGAGGAATTGCTCTCCATAGCCATGGAAATAGGTAAGAACAAGGAATATAAACTGAAAGAAGGGGAAAAAGTAGGTTTTGTTTTTCCTGTGTATGCGTGGGGGCCTCCGGAGATTGTACTTCGTTTTATCCGCCAGTTGAAGATGCCTAAGCCAGGATATCTTTTTTTTGTTTGTACTTGTGGAGATGATACAGGTCGGACTGCACGAATCTTTTCCTCTGCTGTTGCCCGGAAAGGTTGGCGATGTGCTGCCGGTTACTCGGTTACCATGCCGAATACGTATGTTTCTTTACCCGGTTTTGATGTAGATTCTGAAGATATAGAAAATCAGAAGGTACAAAATGCCATTGCCAGGGTAAACTTTATCAATGAAGAGATTGCGTCTCAAGTCCAAATGAAGCATTATAGCTGTCATGAAGGTGCGGTTCCTTTTACCAAATCATATGTGTTGCGCCCGCTTTTCAACACTTTCCTGATGTCTCCCAAACCATTCTATGCTACAGATGCCTGTATTGCCTGTAAGAAATGTGAGAAGGCTTGTCCGGTAAATAATTTAAAGGTAACGGATCGCCCGGTTTGGGGGAGCAATTGCACTCAATGCCTGGCATGTTACCACGTTTGTCCGGTGCATGCCGTTCAATATGGAAAAGCAACCTGTTCCAAAGGACAATATAAAAGGTTCTTTAAATAACAGGGACCAGCAGGAGCTATTTTATTTTTCTTTTATTCAAGGCTTGTTGATAGCGGCGTGCGTTTGCCGTGTGCTGTGACAAAGTGGCTGCGAAATTATGTGTTCCGGAGAAATCCTCTTTTGCACACATATAGATATAATTATGTTGTGCATAATTCAGTACACTTTCCAATCCTTGTATAGAAGGAATCCGGATAGGACCCGGGGGTAAGCCCGGATACTTATACGTATTATAAGGAGAATCCACTTCCAAGTGTTTAAAAAGAATGCGTTTCAGTCCGAATTCCTGTAAACCGAACTTTACTGTCGGATCTGCCTGTAACAACATCCCTTTATTCAACCGGTTGATATAAAGCCCTGCAACCATAGGCTTTTCTGGTCCATTAGCCGTTTCTTCTTCCACTATAGAAGCCAGTGTGGATACTTCTTCCGGGGTCAGACCAATACTTTTAGCTTTTTCCAATCTTTTATCATTCCAAAAAGTAGCATGTTCTTTTTGCATCCGTTTCAAAAAGGCGTCAGCACTCATATTCCAGTAAACTTCGTAGGTATTGGGAATAAAGAGTGAGGGGAGAGTTTCTTTGGAATATCCCATTTGTGCACAATAAGCACTGTCGGAAATTAATTTTGCCATATCCAGGGAATCAATCATGAGTTGGCGTGAAACGGCACGTACCAATCTATCAACAGTGCGTACACTCGGTACTGTGAGATTGATCGGGCTTTGATATCCCATAGAAAGGCGACGGAAGAGGTATCGCATATTATCTGACGGGCGAATAGCATAACGCCCTGTTCGTATATGGTTTTCGTATTTCTCTTTTTTAGCCAGATATTGAAAACCGAACATGCTTTTAGGATGTCCGTTCCTGATTATTTTATGGTATACAGAGTCTAAGTTATCATCTCTATCTATATAAATATAGGTAGTCTTTGTAAGCTGGAATGGCTTGGCAAAGAAGTAATAATATATACTTCCTGCACCACCTGCTCCTGCCAGGATAATTATAAGGATAACTATCCATACAATAGTACGATTCTTCTTGTTCATTTTAGTTTAACGGCTTTTTCGGATGCAAATATAGGCAAATATCCCGTTCTTTTCTATTTTTGGTGATTTTGTACCCCTAAAAATGCAATTTTGTCCACTATCCGGTTGATGTAAAATGTGTAAATTTGACCAAACGAAAAACGAGAATGCTAAATAATATATTAATTGTTTTATTTTAGATCATGAAAAATGCACTTATGGGCTTGGCATTGTTCGCTGCAATGCCAGTGTTTGCTCAACAAAAAGCGACTATCAATGTACATCCCGAACAGGGGAAAGAAATCATCAGTAAAAATATTTACGGACAATTTGCAGAGCATCTGGGTACCTGCATCTATGGCGGCTTATGGGTAGGCGAGGATTCCAGGATTCCCAATACTCAAGGTTATCGTAATGACGTGCTTCAGGCTTTGAAAGACCTGAAAGTGCCTGTGCTTCGTTGGCCGGGGGGATGCTTTGCCGATGAATATCACTGGATGGATGGAATCGGCCCGAAAGAGAACCGCCCCCGAATGGTCAATAACAATTGGGGGGGTACAGTAGAGGATAATAGTTTCGGAACACATGAATTTCTGAACTTGTGTGAGCTGATAGGTTGTGAGCCTTATATCAGCGGTAATGTAGGAAGTGGAAGTGTGGAAGAAATGGCGAAATGGGTGGAATACATGACTTCCGAACAAGGTAGCCCGATGGCGAAACTGCGTAAGGAGAACGGTCGTGACAAACCATGGAAAGTGAAATTCTTTGGGGTAGGTAATGAAAGTTGGGGATGCGGAGGCAGTATGCGTCCTGAATATTATGCAGATTTGTATCGCCGTTATTCCACTTATTGTCGTGACTATGATGGCAATCACTTGTTCAAGATTGCCAGTGGTGCCAGTGATTATGACTATAACTGGACAGAAGTACTGATGAAGAATGTAGGTCACCGCATGGCTGGTGTGTCTTTACATTATTATACGGTAATGGGTTGGAGTGGAAGCAAAGGATCGGCTACACAGTTCACTGATGATGATTATTATTGGACTATGGGCAAATGTCTGGAAATAGAACCGGTGTTGAAGAAGCATATGGCAATTATGGATAAATATGATCCGAAGAAGCAAATCGGTTTGATGGTGGACGAGTGGGGAACCTGGTGGGATGAAGAGCCGGGAACTGTCCGTGGACATCTGTATCAGCAGAACACGTTGCGCGATGCTTTCGTGGCTTCTTTGACACTGGATGTTTTCCATAAATATACGGATCGCATCAAGATGACGAACATTGCTCAGATTGCCAATGTGCTTCAATCTATGATTCTGACCAAAGATGACAAGATGGTTCTGACACCGACTTACCATGTCTTTGAAATGTATAAAGTGCATCAGGATGCTACTTATCTTCCTTTGGAACTGAACTGTGAACGCAAGATTGTACGCGATGACCGTATTGTCCCGATGGTAAGTGCTACCGCTTCACGGGATGCGAACGGTTTGATTCATATTTCCTTGTCTAATGTGGATTTGCAGGAATCGCAGGAGATAGAGTTGAACTTGGGTGAGGTGAAAGCGAAGAATGTTACCGGCCGTATTCTGACTGCTAACAATATAGGTGATTACAATAGCTTCGATAAACCCAATGTGGTTGCTCCCAAAGAATTTAACGGTGCCAAGGTTAATAAAGGAAGCTTGAAAGTGACTCTTCCAGCCAAATCTGTTGTGGTATTGGAAGTGAAATGATCCTTTAAAGATAATATCCTCTGTAGGGGCGCATGATTGCGCCCGAATACATCACAAAATATATCCTCCGGAATGTCATCGGGCGCAATCATGCGCCCCTACAAGGATGCTATTCTCTTCTTATGGTAATGCTTGTACCAACTCGGCTTCAATTCTGTTTTCTATTTCGTCCGGCAGAGAAGGGAAGAAGTCTATATTTGTTCTTTTCTCTACGCTGTCTACTGTTACCATATATTTCTTCAGCGGCTTATGTCCGGCGCTGTTGGGGAAAATAAATCCTATGGCTTGCGGATTTTTCTTACCATTTATCAATATGACTTTATAGAAAGCATTGGGGACTGCCACTTTATTGTTGCCAATTCGTTTGGGGCGTTTAGTATCATATATAGGTCCGCAGGTAATATACACCGCTCCATATTTTTTTGCCCATTGGCGTGACTTTTCTTCCAGATCATTCCAGTCACCGCGATTCAAGTTCGGATTTTGCGGACAAATATTACTCATATAAAAAGACTCTTCCATAGCCTGTCTGCTCCATTTCATATCAGCGGCAGGCGCCATATGTCCCCGGTCGTATCCTGATTTGGTATAATCTCCCGTGTATGCCTTGGCTCCACGTACGTCCGGGTCGGGCAAGAATTTGTCTGTCCGCCCTTCTTTTCCTTTTGTTTCTTTCGCGGTAAGTTCCCAGGCAACCCATTGCGGTGTTTTGTAATCGGCGTTATAAGATAAAGTGTATCCTTTACGTTTCAATACCTGACCACCTGTACTTGATTGCACCATCGGAATTTCCAATGCACCACCATGCCGGGTCGGAGTAAGTAGGTCGGGTTTTTCCTCATGGCTTTCGATGGTTGGGATATTTTCAAGTAATTTCTCGTCAAACAGCTGATATTTATATGCCAAAAGTCCTAATAATACCAAGATAATGACGATTCGTAGAGGGCTGTTGGCTTGTTTCTTTTTCTTTGCGCTCATATTTGTTCTGTTTTAGCGGTGCAAAGATAGAATAAAATATAAAAATACATTATCTTTGCCTATTATATAGCAGAAAATTTTGATAATACCAACATGTTAGTCTAACTAATCAAACCTATTATATATGAAAAAGAACCGATTATCGTTAGCGTTCCTGGGTTTGCTGATTACAGCTTCCTCTTTACAGGCACAGGATACGCCGCAGAATGAAACAACCGAACAGAAGGACAAAAGAATGGAATGGTTTTCACAAGCCAAATTGGGTATCTTTATCCATTGGGGTATTTATTCCGTCAGAGGAGTGTCCGAGAGCTGGTCTTTCTTTAACAACTACCTGCCTTATGATGAGTATATGGAGCAGGAAAAAGGGTTCACGGCTTCTAAATACGATCCGAAAGCTTGGGTGGATCTAATCAAAGAAAGTGGGGCCAAGTATACAGTGATAACTACCAAGCACCATGACGGAGTCGCTTTGTGGGATACCAAAGTGGGAGATATCAGTACCGTAAAAAGTACTCCGGCAAAGCGCGATCTCATAGCTCCCTTTGTTAAGGAAGTACGCAAACATGATTTGAGACTCGGATTTTATTATTCTTTACTGGACTGGTCGCATCCTGATTATCCCAATAAGACCCGGACGGAAGTGCGTTATAAAAACGATCCCGAGCGTTGGGCCAGATTTAACAAGTTCAATTTCGGACAGCTGGCAGAACTGAACAAGACTTGGAAGCCGGATCTTTATTGGTTTGACGGAGACTGGGAACAGAGTTCGGAAGCATGGAATTCCAAAGGAATTGTAGATTTGCTCCGCTCGGATAATAAAAATGTAATTATCAACTCACGTATACAGGGATATGGTGATTATGCCACTCCCGAACAAGGAGTGCCGGTGGTGCGTCCCCAGGATAAATATTGGGAACTTTGTATGACCATGAATGATTCGTGGGGATATCAGCATACGGACAGCAACTATAAATCACCCTATATCCTTCTTCGTACATTTGTAGACTGCCTGAGCATGGGCGGTAATCTTTTGCTGGATATCGGTCCGAAGGAAGACGGTACCATTCCTGAAGAGCAGGTAGCGGTATTAAAGGAATTCGGTCGTTGGACCAAGAAACATAAAGAAGCTGTTTATGACACGCGTGCAGGTATTCCTACAGAGCATTTTCAGGGATATACCACACTGAATAAAGCAGGAGATATTCTTTATTTATATCTGCCTTACAAACCCAATGGCCCGGTGGAAGTAAAGGGACTGGTGAACAAAGTAAACCGTATATGGGTGGTTGGTAACGGAGCCATGTTGAACTACAAGGTTTACAATAAAAATTATTGGAACTCAGTGCCGGGCAATCTCTACATTGATGTACCTCCGCAGGTACAGGATGAGCAGATCACCGTGCTGGCAGTGTTACTGGATGGTCCTGTCAAGCTATACCGTGGAGTGGGACAAGTGCAAGATAATAACTAACCAAAATCTGATAAATAGATGAAAAAACTTATTTATACTCTGTTGCTTCTGCTGGTTACTTTTCCGGCAATGGCACAAAGCCTTTTTGAACAGTATGAACGTTTCCTTACCGATCCGCGTACCTACGTATGCTATCGTCCGGACGGGAAATTAAAAATAGATGGTAAGCTGGATGAAAGTTCTTGGAAGAAGGCTGCATCTACTGCCCCGTTTGTAGATATCAGTGGTGAAGGATTCCCGACTCCCAAATATGAAACAACAGCCAAGATGCTGTGGGATGATGAATATTTGTATGTAGGTGCCATTCTTGAAGAAGATGATATCAAGGCACGTCTTACCCAACGAGATACGATAATCTACTATGATAATGACTTTGAAGTCTTTATTGATCCGGATAGCGACGGGCACAATTATTTTGAAATAGAAACCAATGCGCGTGGTGTAATCTTTGACTTGATGCTGGACAAGCCTTATCGTTCGGGTGGAAACTTTATGGTGCAATGGGATTGTCCCGGATTAAAGACTGCTATTCATTGTGAAGGCACGCTGAATAAGTCAAAAGACAAAGATAAATATTGGAGTGTGGAAATGGCTATTCCTCATCAGGCACTGACCATGAACTTTAACAATCCGCTGAAGGCCGGTAATACTTGGCGCATCAACTTCTCGCGGGTGCAGTGGCTGAAGGAAAAAGGACCTGAGGAAAACTGGGTATGGACTCCTACCGGAAGAATTGATATGCATATGCCTGACCGTTGGGGGTATCTTTATTTCGTAGACAAGAAAGTGGGGACCTCACAAGATGAATGGGTTTATCCATATAATCAGGCTATCTATAAGCTATTGTGGGCTATGTTCTATGCACAGCAGGATACTTATAGCAAACAACATAACTACCTGCGTGCAACGAAACAATTCTTTTTGACTGATAAAGAATTGAAGAATCTTCCGGCAGATGCCCGGATAGTGGTGGAGGCTACTCAGAACACGTACCAGATCTCTATTACTGATCCTGCTGAGGGAGTCCGTTATCTGATAAATAACGAAGGACGTTTCCGGACAGAAAAAATGCCTGTTCGTGAAGTCAGAAACTGGTTATGGATGCGTCCTAATAACCGTCCGGATGCTGAGTGGCAGAAATGGTTTGCGTTGTTAAAAGAATGTGGCATTTCAGGGGTCATGTTCGAGGGCTACAATGAAAATATCTATCGCCTCTGTAAAGAAGCCGGATTGGAAGCACATTATTGGAAATGGACCATGAACCGCAGGGAACTGTTGGACAAACACCCCGACTGGTATGCCGTGAACCGTAAAGGCGAGTCTTGTCACGACAAACCGGCTTATGTGGATTATTATCGTTTCCTGTGTCCCAATCATCAGGGTGTGGCAGAGTACTTGGCAGAAGACTATGTAAAGGAAGCCCATAAACCTTATGTGGACGGTGTTCATTTGGATTATGTCCGTATGCCGGATGTAATCTTACCTGTCAGTCTATGGGAAAACTATGGCATTGAACAAAAAGAAGAATTACCGGAATATGACTATTGTTATTGTGATGTCTGCCGTGAATTGTTTAAGGCTAAAACCGGTCAGGATCCTATGGAATTGAAGTATCCGATGGAGAACCAGAGTTGGATCAATTTCCGTCTGGATGCCATAACCCGTGTAGTGGATGCCATTACCAAAGCAGTGAAAGCTGATCATAAAGCTATTTCCGCCGCTGTATTTCCGGGGCCGTCCATGGCTCGCCATATGGTGCGTCAGGATTGGGGACAATGGACATTAGATGCTTACTATCCGATGATTTATAACAAGTTCTATTATGAAGGTCCCGAATGGATTGGCCGTTCGGTAAAGGAAAGTGTGGAAACGGTGAATGGCCGTGCCAAGATATATGCCGGACTGATGTTTGGTGACATTAAAGACAACTTTGAAGAAGCGCTGGATGAAGCCTATGATAACGGGGCATCCGGTGTGTCATTCTTCGATGGTCCGGATGAAGAGTATTTGCACAAATTCAAAGCTTACCTGGATAAGAGAGGATTTGTAGTGAAGTGATTTTATTCTCTCGTGTAGAGATTGCTTGGAGATTCCGAATGTTCAGTTTCATGGTTTTGAAAAGTACATTCGGAGTCTTTTGTGTATAGAAACCAGACGAAAGGGGCATAGTGACCTTTTCGGAACGAAATAATTAAAAGAAAGAAAAATGGAAAAGAAAGAGTTGGAAATGAGAGAGTTTATTGTCAGGAACTTGGGGGCATCTGATAAAGATGTGCAACGGTATCTGGAAGTGGCAAAAAGAATGGATTATTTGTTGAAAAATGCAAAGGATGAATATGATGCATGTATTCCTGAGGAACTTCTAGCTGTATATATATTCCTTGGAAGGGATTTGTATAAAAGAGCAATGAAGAAATATAAAGAAGAAGTAAACTGATCGCTAATAATTCAGATAAAAAAATCAGTAACCCAACTTTATGTTTGGTTACTGATTTTGAGCCGAAACCCGGACTCGAACCGGGGACCTATTCATTACGAATGTAGACGGGAAAGGTCATTTATCGGTTTGTTTATCAAAGTCTTAACTGTGTCATTTTTTAATCTACCGACAAACATTTCGACAAACAAAAGCCTGCTTTTAATGCTTTGTCAAGTTAATAATCATATTGTTTCTATAGATTCTTCAACCATTTCTTACCGTTCTGTGTGAAAGTCCACAGATACAATCCTCCAACAATTGCACATCCTAATGCAAAAACTACAACTAATGCTTCCATATCTATTTTAATATTTTATTCGCCAACATAGCTGACGAAATAGTTAATATTGTTCCAAATAACACCGCTAGCCATAATATGGTATTTCCAACATTGGAGAAAAGCGGTAGTATAATACTTATAACCAATCCCGCAAAAGATAGTTTGGATAGGTCAAAGAAATACGCAGCAAGTTTTTCCCGTCGCATTTTATCCTTCTCCTTACCTTCCTTCTTTATTTCCTGCTGGTCGCTCCAATTTCCCATTATTGTATCGTTTTGACAAAAATAACTATTCCGTTTTGAAATATCAAGTATTCAACTTAATATTTATATATTCTTCATCTCTAATCGGCTTCTAATGTAGCACCACTTTTCAAGTTATTCGGATATAGTAAAAACACATTTCTTATGACGCAACAAATAACGATAGTATCAAATATACGATTAGTACGAGAAAGAAAAGACCAAAGCAAATATATGCACCTTTTTCACAAATTGAGAACAAAACTTTCCCATCGGGCATTATTGGTCTCATCCGCCGATGACAATCTACAGATTTGCTTAACTCTTCTACGAAATTTTCATAATAGGTTCGTTTCTCAAATACTACACCATATAAACTTACTCCTCCTAGCAGGAGTACAAATACAAACATTAGAATTGCCAACAGAAAACAAATACGAATATAAAGTGGGTCTGATTGCTTGGCAGGGTTCAAAGCTGCTAGGAACCCTAATATCGTTGCAGCTGTCATTAAAAGATGGGAAAGCCAATCTTTCAATGACGTGCTAATCTCGGCAAGTTTCTCTAAAGCCAACTCATAAACATTCCCATAATAGCGATTTTCTTCCTCTTCGCTGTTAAACTTTTCATATTGCTCTATCTTTTCTTCTTCCATATCTTTAAATCATTACATTTTATCTCTCTATTTTTTGGTTCACGTAGGCACAGGCGTAATAGTATCCATATATTTTTCATATAATTCCATAGTTATTTTATCACCACATTTCATGCACCTTTCTTTGCAGAATCTTAAAATTTCTGCTTCCAAAATAAATTTTAAATCAAATGTTATTGATTTATTATTGTTATAGAAGTCTTGTATATATAATATAGTTTCGTCCTTTTCCCCTTTTTTGAGCTTGCTTATAGTTGAATCGCTCAATATACATATATTTGTTTCAGGGTAAATTTCATTATCTCCTGCTGCACCTAAATTACCCGTTATCTGATTAAATAAATCAAAGTTACCAGCAATTCCTTTACCGTAAAATAATTCCTTAGAAGCTATAATATTTTTATCATTCTCAAATAGTATATGATGCTTATTGTAGTGTTCAATAGTGAAATCAAGATCTTTTTTTATTTCTTTATCCGCATAATAGCCTTCCCAATCACCCAAAAGAATAGAATCAATATCCTTTTGATATAATTTTCTAATATTGAAACCGTCATGAATAAGTTTTTCTAATTTTTCGAGTTTCTTTTCCCCGGCATCTTCACCTATTAAAACATAAGTAGTCTTTTTCGTTATTCCTGTATTTATATCTGCTCCCATTGACTTTAAGACCAATCCTAGCTCTTGCCTACTTTGAGAGAACACCCCTGTTATAACGACTTTTCTATCATAAAAAGGATTTTTGGGATCAGCCCCACTTAAATCTTTTTGCAAGATATCCCCCTTAAGTCTTTCGTGTCCTTTATATTGCTCTGAAAAGAAACTTAGCTGTTCTATATCCTCTTTTACTACAATATTAGTTTCATTTATTTTATCTATTTCATCTATGCTATATTTGGGGGGAGTGTTATTAACAAAAGAAAGATATAAGTAAGCACATGCCTCTGCATCACATAACCCATTATGATGATTGTCAAGTTTAATATCGAACATCTTACATGCTTTATCTAATGACATTTTATTGAATAATTCGCATGTGCATGAGTATCCAATGATACTAGGATATTCTAATTCATAATAATCTAAAGCCTTTTCTAAAACTGTTATATCAAAAGAAGCGTTGTGCATTACGATAAATTCACCATCAAAATACTGCTTTATTTCTTCCCAAACCTCACTAAATGATAATTCATGTTCCGTCTTACTAGGTGTAATACCATGTATTTTTGTGCACTGTTTTGAATATATATTATTAGGTGGTTGTATATATCGTTCTATTCTTTCATCTACTTTCCCATTTCTAACTACAATTATACCTATTTGGCATGGCATTTGCTCCTTTTTCGTAGCGGTTTCAAAGTCTATTGCTACAAAATCTAATGTCTTATATATGATGTTTTTGTAATCTTTAAGGGATTCTTCTTGATAATTATAAACAGTGCCTCTGTTTTGTCTACTAGGACACCATTGCCGACCATCCGAAAGATTAAAATAAAACACACCGTCTTTCTTTGTATAATTTTTCTGTTTACCCTTTTGCTCGTTCTTTTGGGTTTTAAATAAATCATCCATAATGTATTATCGTGTTTATTATTAAGTCCTTAAATCAAATAGCTTCTCTACAAACCCATCCTTTTACTAAAAACAATTTTAGTATATCTTCCTTCTTTATATCAAAGGGTGGGTTATTTTCTTTATTTTCACTTTCGCATGAAATTGAATCGTTCTCTTTTGAAGGCTTTAAATATTTAATAGTCCTATATCCACTCTTAGTTACAACTAGATAAATACGCCCCCATTCAATAAAACGTTCCTGCCATTCCATCAATAAAACAATTTGCCCGCTTTTAATAACTGGGTACATTGAATCTCCATAAGCATTTATAGCAAATCTGCATTCGGAAAAGCCCGGTACAATCATATCAACGCTATTTTCATTTGGGCTATCAAGAAACTCTATTCCACCCATAGAACCGCTAACGGATGGATAGTATTTTATGACTTTATTGTTATTTTCTATTGGCTTATCCAAATTATCTTTTATGGTCATTTCACCGACACCTCTAACCAACCAATCTCTATTTAAATCGGGGAACGAATTAGAAATTAATTCTATCTTAGGGGTACGGATAGCATCCCCTATCTTTGATACGAATCCATTTCCCAAGCCGCATAATTCTTCAAACTGCTTATTATTTAATCCTTTATAGGCTATAAAAGCCAACACTCTTTCTTTTAGACTATTCATACGGTAATAAATAAAAGTTAAATTAGAAATTATTTCTATCAAAAATAGAAATATATTAGAAATTACTTCTATCTTTGCAGCATCAAAGTTAATCAATCAATCAAGAATAACAAATTAAAACCGTATAAAAGATGAAGAACTTAGTAATAACAATTGGAAAGAAAGAAGGAATGTGGGCACTTGATTTCGAATGTGACTACTCTCCCAAAGCTAGGGAAATCGTATTGAAGATGTTCGGATGCTGCCACATAGAAGGCAATGTACTCTCTTCGGGATTGCGCACTTTCAATGCGCTAACACTAGTTAGCACTCAGGCTGTATATAATAATCGAAAAGTAGTCCAGATAATAATTGAAAAGTAGTCCACTA
>CAVJPC010000235.1:0-2602 GCA_963651205.1 Bacteroidaceae bacterium | reverse complement strand
TACAAATCAGTTGCGCTGCCATTGCGCCACACCAGCTTATTGCATCCGCTAACACATCAATAACAGGCTTCGGCGTATAAAATGCCGTAAGGATAGAACTTTTCAGGGAACTGACATAGCGTTTGTAAACTTCCGGTGTGGGAGAACTTTCACGGAGTACCTCGTGGAGTTCTTGCACCAACGGGAAAAGCTCGACTTCGGATTTAGACCACCGCTCAATATCTTCGGGTTTGTCGGCAGGGTTAAGGATTGCCTTAATCCCTCCAAAGCCTGAATATTTTGCGAGTATTTCCCGTTCTTCGGGTGTTGCCTTTTTTTGTTCCTTGTCGAGCCTTAACGCTAACTTTATTGCGTCAATATTCTGACGCAAATGAGTTCGCTTATTGTAACTCATTTTCGAGCAGTATCAGGATCGTGCCGACAAGCTCTGTATAAAGCGACTGGTACTCTGTCGTTTCGGCATAATCATCACTAAGGTTGTATTTAGCAAATACCGCCTGACATTCGGGCATTAGTTCTTTTGCCTTTGCCTGGGCACCACCCGGAGAAACTTCGTCGAAAAACTCGTTCCAAAGTATTTCAACTACTATATTATAAGGTGAAAAGTGTAAGCCTTTGAATAAGGCTTCGTTTGCAATTTCGGCAGCTTGAATATGGTCTAAACCGCTTTTTACGGCTTCGCTGTACGCTTCGGCTGCCATATCCCCACGTCCGGCAATAAATGAAAGGTCATTTGCTTTGTCGGGGTGGGAATCACGTAAATAAGAAAGTAGATTGAGCCGGAAGTATGACATTTCCGCAGGCTCTAAATTTGAATTGTATTTCATAACTATGAATTTTTTAGTGGAAAACTATTGATACGGATAAGCAAAAGGCACCGGGGTATCCCTCCCCAGTGCCACCACTAAAAAATTCAATAGGATAGATTTAATAATTTCTCATTAAAACCTGTGCCATATGAACTTCTTAGTGGCAAAGATAGCTGTTTTATTCCAATTTATACAAGTCAGAACAGTACAGGACTGAGCGATTTACATTGTGAATAACATTGATGACCTTAATTTCCTTACCGATACACGTAGTTAGCGAATTAATATTATCAAGCATATTTAATTCGCAGTCATCAAGCGATTTCGCCCATTCTATAAAGAACTCTTCCAATGAAATAAATTCTCCGATTCTTGGAATAGTAGGATATGGAAAATCATGACTTTTACAATAATCAATAAAAGAATATAGCATTTTAGTCGGCTTATCCAGATTTGCATTTCTCGTCAATGCCTGTCCTAAATTTAATAACAAACTTATTTTCATTACTTTTTCCTCTTTTTGGAATTATCAAATTGGAATATCGTTTTATACTCTGCATCAAAAGCTACGGCAGCATCAAAAGGCTTATTTTCTTTACTCTTAAAGCCTTTGATAGTACCTGTCTTGCCTTTGGTAAGCAGGTCTTTCAGTTGTCCGTCCGTCAGGTCTTTTCCTGATTTATTCCGGAATACTGTCAGTCCGCAAGCCTCATTGTTACATTTTGCAACCTTTTGGAATATTACTACCTGACCGTTTTTACATTTCGGACATGGACAGCTCTCTCTTGTATTGCCGCCTTCGATTTTCTTCTCCAGTAATTCGGTGGTAATCTGTGCGGCATATACTTCGATACTTCTATGAAAGGTATCGGCATCCATTTCTCCCGTTGCTATTTTATTCAATGCGCTTTCCCATGCTCCGGTCATAGCTACGTCCGCTATTTTTTTATCACGGATAGCCAGATAGACTACCAATCCTTTATTGGTAGGAACAAGGGATTTTTTTTCACGCTGAATATATTCACGGGAGAAAAGCGTTTCGATAATAGCGGCACGGGTGGCAGGTGTTCCGATACCCGATTCTTTGAGCGCTTCCCGTTCCGTTTCGTCGGTAAGGTCTTTACCACAGGTTTCCATAGAAGATAATAAACTACTTTCCGTATGTAATGGGCGGGGCTTGGTTTGTTTCTCCAGTAAGTCCGTTCCGTTAATGGGAAGTACATCCCCATCGGACAGGGATGGAAGTGCCGGAGCATCGTCTTCGCCTTTTTCTTCATCAGGTGCGTTCAATACGGCACGCCAACCGGGAATAAGGATAATGCTACCTTTGACTGAAAAAGCAATGCCCGAAGCATCCAAAGAAACGCTTGTGTTTTCTTTGGTGCATTTGCCGGAAAAGGCTTCCAACATTCGGGCAGCAATCATATCGTATATGATACGTTGGTCGGCTGAAATATCTTTCGGCATATTTTCGGTGATAATCAGAGCATGGTGGTCTGTTACTTTCTTATCATTTACAGAACGCCTGTTCAGGCTTGCCCCTGACATTATTTTTGCATAGTTGCCGAATGGAGCGTAACCGGATAACTGACCTATAAGGGCGGGTATCTCGGCAAAAACATCATCGGAAATATAACGGCTGCCCGTTCTTGGATAGGAAATAAGTTTCGCTTCGTAAAGCGACTGGCCTACCGACAGGGTTTTATCTGCTGAAAAACTATATCAGGTAACACATCCCGTTTGTGCCGGAGCGTCACAAACATGGTGTCCCGCAAAGCGCTCCAGAATGGAGA
>CAVJPC010000234.1:0-19038 GCA_963651205.1 Bacteroidaceae bacterium | reverse complement strand
AGTGTTCTAAGTTCATCCACTTTTTCTTTCATAATGCTCATATTTTTATTGTTATAAAGATTCATCACATCCGTGTACATTCGCTTTAAATGGTTCACTGGTTATAGTTGGAGGACTATCTGTATGTCCTTTTTCCGCAAGATATTGCTCATATTCCTTCCTGCTGCTGATGTCAATGGTAGCAGACGTAATCGTCACTATTACATCATCGGGAATTGCTTCAAAGGCTCTTTTTATCCTTCTTGCAAGTTTGCATGCTTCATTATATTCCATACTTTTATTCCTTTCCATTCGGATTTGAATTATTCCTTTTGAGTTTCTTACTCATTTTTCTGCATTGCCTCGCCTTGTCTTGTTCGCAAGGCTTTTGGCAATACTTGTCTATCAATTCGGCACTCTTTTCAAGGAGGCGAATTAGGTTCTGTATATCTGTCTTGCATAGTTCCATAGATTAGTATCAAAAAGGCAAATCATCCTGTTCAGTTGTTGTAGCAGGAGCTTCAACGGATGCAGCACCATTTTTATTTTCTATTACAAACGTCTTCATATCGCCAAGAAACGGCTTTTTGTCAAGTTCGTCTTTCGGGGTGGCTTCCCTAAATTCCTTTGAGAAAGATTGTTTCACGTAATGGGTTTTGCCATATTGCGACACCTCTCTACGCTCAAACGCAGATAATCCAAGATGAGCGGATTTTGCTTTTAGATTTTCATCTACGCCTATGTATAAGTCATTTTCCTCTATGGGAATTACGACACATTTCTTCCCTCTGATAGTGGCAACGCCTGCCATATCGAGCTTTAGTAAATCTATACTTCCAGTTAAATTCATTATTCTAAGTTTTAAATTTCTATCTTATCGAAATCAATCCCATGCTCATTCATAAAATCACCAAGCGCAATAATGTTTTCACGTGTAGTAGTAACCTTGAAAGCACGTGTAAGAAGCTCCGGCTGTATCGGTGCAGGCTGTTCTTGGGGTTGCTCAATGAAAGTGGGCTGTTCGTTCATTCTTTGGTTGGCTCTATTGAATGGATTTGCAGGACGAACCTTAAGTTGTTCTGCTTCCGCTTGCTTACGTGCTTCTTCTTGCTCTTTTCGTCCCTGTTCTGCTTTAATTCTTGCTTCTTCGGCAGCTTTTGCACGTTCACGCTGTTCTTTCAAACGGTTGGCATACTGGATGGTATTGTTGATATTCAACGTATCCATGTAGTAGGTCCGGAGAACATCGAAGTCCTCTCCAAAGGTTTTCAAGGTTTCAATGTCCTTTTCAACTAAAGCGAATATGGTATCAATATCATTACAGACAGATTTCATACTTGCAGACTTGTTGAGCCAGTCTGCTTTGAATACTTTATTGAAATCAACGAGGTTTACGTTCATTCCATCAAAGTAGGTTTTAATGGTAGCACGCTTCTTATCCTTATATTGTTGCTCGTTTTGTTTGACTACTACGTCAATTTTAGCGGAACAGTCACCAATTAGTTTGACGGTTTCGGAAATAACCTCTTTGAACTCACCAAAAGGCTTCATAAACTCCTTCTCGATTTCAAGACGTTTTGCGTTGAGGGCTTTGGCGGCTTTATTAAGAGCCGCTTTATCTTTCTTTGCTTGGTCGATGTTGTCATCATTGTAATTGGATATATCGTACTTTGGCAGATTTGCCATTACGATATCTCTGATTTGCTTTGCATTGGTAGTAAGGCTACCGAGTGTCTTTTCACTAACGACCAGTTCGAGGTCGGTTTCTTGGATTGCTAATTGTGTATTCATCGCTCTATATTTTTATTAGTCCCATCCACCATTATTGTACATAGACAAATCGGCAGAATCTAAATTCGTTTTCTGAATAGCTTCTAAAAGCTTTTTCTTAGTTTCCCGGCACATATTGTAACCATATCCTTTATATCGGTATGTGCGTTCCCATGTGCTAATTGGGAAAGGAATATTTTCATCTATAACCAGCCTTTTCATGTGAAGATGCTCAAAAAAGTTTTCATGATGGAGTAGTCGGTATTCGTAGCCAACTATTTCTTTTTGAGAAAAAGGGATGTCATCTTCTTCGTGGTTGTATTGCGGCTTCTTGAAATAAGCCATTTTTGCAACGGTGAAATCAAAGCTTCTAAGTATTTCCTCCGGTGTGCCAAATTCAGATTCGATAAACTCAACCCAAACCTTTTCACCATCTTTTTGAAAGGCGCAAACCTTTTCATTTCGATATTTGAATTTCCAACCATCCTTCACATAGCTATCGCTATTGAATAAATCTACCGCATCTTGGAAGTCATCGTTGCTTTCAAAAAATACATCAATATCTTTTACACGTTCACCTGAAAGGATATTTTTAAAACATCCACCAGCAATGAATCCTTTGTGCCCTTCCATGTATTTATCGAGCCATCTGATTTGCCAAAAGTTGTCTGGGGTGTTTTCTTTATAGCTTGTATTCATTACTCTGTCGTTTTTAAGTTTCTACTAAATTTGTCAGCTATGCGTTCAATAACTTCTGCATTTTCTTCGGAAAGCCATTCTTTAGCGACATTCCACGAAATACTTTTAGATGCTTTGAAATTGTCAACGCGTGTAGAATGATGTGACAAACGTCCTTCGGTGGGTTTCAATCCTTTGTCGTGAAGTTCACACAATCCATTGTGGAAAAATACGCAGTATTCGTCACCGGCTATGGCTTGAATCATTGGGATAGGAATATCAATTACACCCATTATCATACCAGCTCCCCAAAGGGTTGGAGCTAATTTATCGGTATATCCGGCATCCATAAGGTTCTCTATATCTTGCGGAGTACCAAGACATGGAGTGTGGCACTGCATCTTACATAACGAGCATTTGCATTCGCATGGCTTTCTTCCGGTCTTGCGGATAATGCGATGAAGTTGTGTCTCTTTTATTAATAGTTCTCCCATTATTCTGCGTCAATTAATTCGTCAATAATATCATTGGCAACACGTATGCGTTTCTCCATTTCGGCAAATACCTTTTCATCAGGTATAATGCGGACAATGTGGATAGGGTCAGACTGATATGGGTTGTACACTACAAAATCAACAGCTTGTGCATCAGTGCATGCCATGTGGGCCATACACTGATAGAAATACTCGTACTTCACGGCAAGCAACGAGGCGTTGTCGTGTATCTCGCACTTGTATCGCATGAAAGTAGCTTGGTTGGGGCATTTGATTTCGAGGCACAGTTTTTCACCTGTATTCTCATCATAGAAATATCCATCTGGACTACTTGTAAAATTGGGGATGTTAGGGTGCTTACAAGAACCGACTTCTACGATATGCCTTCCGGTTACTTTCTCATATAATGCACGAGCGTTGGCTTCTTGGTCAGTACCCCATTGCATAGCCTTGCTGGTGATATTTACTTGCCGTAAATATTCACCGAAAAGTTCATCATCATTTACGATGGAAGGATTCATGCCACGCTCTCCGGCAACTTGGTATATGTAGCTTTTGCCGGTTTCTGAAAAGTAGTCATTACGACCACTTTTCATTAATAAACCGACACAGCTTCCGGTGATATTACCATGCCGGGCACGATACCAACCAATTGAATGCTGTTCAGAATTGTCTATCATATTCATTTTGTATATCTCCATTTATAACCGCCGGCAGTTTTAGTAATCCCTTTTAATTGATGGTATATAGCAAAGCGACTTACACCCGCAAATAGACTTGCATCAACTACGGTCTGGAATTGTTTTACAAAACTCCCATTCATATCATAAGCACAGATAGGGGTGGACTTTGCAACGGCGATATTGCGCTTCCTCTCTTCGCTCATGATGTATTTTTCTCGCTTTAATCCAGTTTTTCCATTTGAAATATGTTTTCTGGTCAAATGATTGCACTGATTTTCTTTGAATGTACACCACCTAAGATTAACAACCCTATTATCAGTTCTGTCAGTATTAATATGGTCAACACATGGCTTGTTTAAAGGATTTGGCAAAAAAGCATCAGCCACAAGTCTATGAAGAAGGTGGTTTTTCTCTTTACTATTTTTAGTTAGGCAAACCTGCATATACCTTTCACCCATTGAGGCCTTAATCAACCTGCCTTTATAAACTCTATCGGTTTTACGATGTGGTCTTATTCTGTCCTTTGATTTTATATTTCCGTAGTTGGATATTTGGTAATAACTTTCATATCCAACTACGTCTTTCCATATCTCATGTTGGGCTTCCATTATAGTAATGATTTTTGTTGCGGTTCTTTCCCTATTGTGGTCTTGGGTGAATTTACAGATGTAGAAGCTTGTTCGGCAACCTTGGCTAACTTCTCTGCTTTAGCTTCTTTGCTATCACGTATGGGTTTCATCAGTTCATCAACGGTAGTATCACCATCTTTCAAAGACTGCACCATTCCGAGTAGCAATGCGATTTCATCAGCCTTGATTTGATTTACGGTCTGTTTTCCGCACAACTTGATTACTTCTGCTTCTGTAATACCCCATTCATCATTAAAATAGTTGATAGCATCCGTTCTGCGTTTGATTAACTTTTCTTCATCGGATAAGTCACCGGTTATAAATTTCTGTGCAGCTTTATATACCTTATCAACAACAGCCTTGGGAACCACTGAAAAAACAGCATTACGATACGCTATCGAGTTGGCAGCGTTACCGGTGACGGTAATCATGTCATCCGAATATCGTTTACCTCTACTGTCCATGATGCTTCTACGCACCTCGAAAGCTGATGCGACATTTGCCTCCAAATCCCATGCAGTACCACGGCTGATAATCTGTTTGTCGGTAATCTGAACAACTTTAGCCTCTGTTCTCATGTTCCCCCAATTGGAAACAATGATTTTCGCAAGGTGGACGGATGGCCCAGTGATAGGTTTACCTCCACGGGGTAAGGCGTAACCACAGCTTTGTGCAGTTTCTGCATCCATCGTAGCCATTACGATAGAATTATCAATACTGCGTTTGATTAAACGGGGGTACATCTTAGCGGTTGATACCTGCGAATCTACATTCGCTCTCTCTACTGCATCTACTTGCACGATTTGCATTTCTTGTGCTTCAACAGGAAGCACTTCGTAATTTTCTAAACTCATTACTCTAATATTTTAATGTTCAACAATATCTCGATATGCCAAGAGAACAGCACAACTGGGTTCTTTCGTATTCAAGCTCTTCATCGGTGTAATCAAACTCGTGTGCAGATGTTTCAGCATTAATCTCCTTGATATCCAGTTCAATTTCTTTGATGATTTCCGCTTTAGGCGAATACCCGTAGTTTGGCAGGTATTCCAATTCGCAAGCCTTTACTTCTTCGAGTTCAGCTGCCAGTTGCGCTAATTCTTGGTTCATAGGTTTTCTCTTTTGTAAGTGTCGTAAACAATGCCAACGGCTGCTAACAACTCTTTGAGGCGAGCGTTCTGTTTTGATACATAGTTCGCCAAAGATGCTTCGTTTTGTTTGGTACTTGCATACTCGGCAAGCTCTTCATGGCTCATAGCCAACAGTTCTTCTTTTGTCTTCATTGCTCAATGTTTTTAAAGTTACTCTTCTTCTCTTTCAAGTCTTTCGCTATGCTTTTCTATGTAGATTGAACACAGCGCAAAGCATGCGAATGACATCCAAAATATGCAGTTCATTGCATTGGCGAACAATAGTGTTCCTGCAAGTGAAAGTGACCAAATGGTAAGTATAGGTGTACGTTTCATAACTTGTTGATTATTAGTTCTTTGATTTGATTTAAAGTTAATCATTTTTACCTTAAATGCAAAACGTTAAATCATTTAAAATCAGTAGATTAACTTGATGTAACTATTTGAAAGTCAAATAACTAATATTTCAAAGAAGCGTGTTTCAGAACATCGTAGGCGTTGCAAAACCACTTTCCGTTTTGTTTCTTAGTTCGCTTTTCAGCCCTAATCTTTCCTTTGCCTATTAAATCAAGGAGTTTCGATAGTCCACCAACAATATCGGCAGCTTCGTCACGCCCGAAAGTCTTGTCGTTCAATACTATTTTCAAAACTTCTTCGTTCATGATATTAATTGAGTTCTCGATTGAATAAGTCTTCAATAGGTATTCCACTTTCTTCGGATAGTATCTGCATTTTTAAATTATCCCCAGGCTTAGCATAGAAGTTACACCAGTTTATAACAGCATTTAATGTCACGCCACATCGCTCGGCAACTTTGCCTGCAAACTCGTACTTTTTCTTGCAATTTTTGTAATAGGTCTTTAAATTCATTCTTTCCATATCTGAAAAAATATTGATTATTTGTATTTGAAAAACAAACACTTTCACTATATTTGTGGTGTTGGTGTTTGGTCTTGCAAAGATAAACGGTTTGCCTATAATAGCAAAGTTAAACCGTTATTATTTTATAGTCAAACCGCTATTTGTATTAATTCTAAATAATTAAAAAATGGAAGAATCAGTTAATCAGAGAATTAATAAGGTTATAGAGGACAGTGGAATTACACTAACGGCTTTTGCTAAAATGATAGGAATAGCTCAGACCTCATTAAGAGATTGCGTAAAGAATGGGGCAGAACCAAAATTTTCAACTTTACACAAAATACTTATAGCCAAACCGTCAATCTCAGCCGAATGGCTTTTAACTGGTAAAGGAAACATGAAGAAGTCAGAATTTTCTGATTTAGATATTATAGAAAATCTAAAAGAAGAAAATATATCCCTAAGAGCTGAAAACAAACTTCTTCGAGAGCTTAATGGTCTTGGAGAAAGAAGAGATATTAAAGAAAAGAGTGCATCATAATTGATTTTAAAACAAGGAAGAGAATAAAATAAATACTATGGATTTCAAAGACACAATTATGCAACTTGCAGATAGAATAGCAAAACAAAAAGATGCTATTACAACAGAAGAAGGAACAAAGAATGCTTTCATAATGCCGATGATAGCGGCACTTGGATATGATATATTCAACCCCTTTGAGGTAGTCCCGGAATTGGATTGCGACCTTATCAAGAAAAAAGGAGAGAAAATAGACTATGCGATAATGAAAGACGATAGCCCTATTCTTCTTATAGAGTGCAAACATTGTAATCAGAACTTAAATCTGCATGACACGCAGCTTCAGAAGTACTTTGTAGCATCCAATGCTCGATTTGGAGTTTTGACAAACGGAATTGAATATCGGTTTTATACAGACTTGGAAAAAGTCAATCTAATGGATGAGAAGCCATTCCTAATAGTCAATATGCTGGACTTGTCTGATAATGACATAGAACAGCTAAAGAAGTTCCATAAATCGTATTATAATGAATCGGACATACTTAGTACTGCAAGTGAGCTGAAATACACCACAGAGATAAAGTCAATACTCAACAAAGAGTTTATATCTCCAACACCGGACTTTGTTAAGTTCTTCATTAGACAGGTGTATGATGGTCAAGCGACACAAAAGGTAGTTGAACAATTTACGCCTATCGTAAAGAAGTCTATTGCGAGTGTAGTGAATGATATCATATCTGACCGGCTAAATGTGGCTATAAAAAGCGGAGAGCAACAAGATGGTCCAGCGACACAAGAAGGAAATCAGTCAGTAGAAGATGATGCGTTACCGGATGGAGTTATAGCTATGGATAAAGAAAACGGTACAATTACTACCCAAGATGAAATAGATGCTTATAACATAATAAGGAGCATTCTTCGCAAGTTTATCGGTGCGGATAAGATAGTGTATAAGGATTTTAAGACATATTTTGCAATAGGAATTGAAAATCCGTCCTATTGGTGGATATGCCGATTGTCATTCGGTAGTAGAAAGAAGTCTATATACTTTCCAACGGAAGATTACAAGTTACAGGAAAAGTACGACATTGATAGCATAGACGGCATCTTTGATTGTATCGGTAAACTTGAACAAGGTTTCGATATAGCAAACAAGGCATTTGAAGCATATAAAAGTAAACATTCTAAATAACTTGTGCAATATGAAAAAGATATTATTACTCGCATTTATACTAATCTTATGTAGTTGTGAAAATCGCTATGTGAGAGATGGAAGAAGTATGTACAAGGCGTATTTCGATAAAGTACTGAAAGACCCATCTTCTCTTAAAATATACAATGAATCATATACAGTTGATGGAATATCTGTAAAATGGACTATTGACTATGGGGCGAAAAACAGCTTTGGAGCTATGAATAGAAAAACGATAGAGTTTGAAACAAATCCAAGTATGCTTGAAGTGAACGGTGATTTTTACACAAGGGAGGAACTTAATCCATGAAAATATCACCAGAAGGCATAGCGGTAACGAAACGTTTCTTTGAAGCACTTGATATGCTCAAAGCCCAAAAGCGTATGCGTGGGCTTCTCACTTTTACCAAAGCGCATGATATTAATTATTGGAACATAAATACAGTAAGGAACCAGCCGGAGGCAAGTGTACTAAAACCGGAATGGATAACGTATTTAGTACTTGATTATGGCATTTCTGCGGACTGGTTGATAACTGGTAGGGGAGGGATGTTTAAATAAAATGTGCCAAAACTTATCCCTATAGAAATTGAAAAAATATGTAATATGCTGGATAACAACGAATTAATTTATAAGTTGAATAAGTACTTCTAAGGCGTGGGTCAAGCGTTCGAATCGCTTCGGAATCACTTAGATTAAAAGACTGTAATTCAAAAAGTTACAGTCTTTTTTATACCTCTTAGTTTGTTGTGAATCTTTAAAAAAAAACGGCAAAAAACAAGCGTATTTGCAACTTTGGTTGTCGCGGTGATTGTCGCAAAAGAATTTTTAGATTATGGCAACAATTCATTTATCAGTCTTAAAAACAAGACAAACAGCAAAAGGTACTTATTTTATTTATGTAGCAGTAAACCACAAAAGGAGTACTAGATATATTGCTACTGAGTATGAAATAGAAGGTTTATTCCAGTTTGACAACGGAACGATTGTATGTCGTAAAGATGCAAACATAATGAATCAGCGTTTAAAATTTGTTTTGGGAGAATATTAGAAGCCGATTAGAGATAAACAATATATAAATATTAAGTTGAATACTTTATATTTCAAAACGGAATAGCTATTTTTGTCAAAACGATATAATAATGGGAAATTGGAGCAACCAGCAGGAAGTAAAGAAGGAAGGTAAAGAGAAAGAAAAACTAAGCCGTGAAACACTCGGAAAATTTTTCTATGACTTGGCAAAGATATCTTTTACCGCATTGGTTGTGGGCAGCATTGTTTCAGTTGTGGCACATCAAGAAAAAAATGAATATTGGTTGCTTATATTGATAGGAATATTTGTTACTTATATTTTCTCATATATTGGATATAAAATAATAAAAATGTAAAATATGGAAGCTTTGATATCTTTATTTGTAGTGATGTCCGTGATTGGAGTAGCTATTGCAATTTGGATTAATACCAAATCAGGTAAAAAATGGCTTGCCAATTTGTAAATGACAGTTCTCTAGGAGAACTTTGTCAGGTAACAGGATGAAAAAGGAAATTGATGGAAGCATCAGTTGTAGTTTTTGCATTAGGATGTGCAATTGTTGGAGGATTGTATCTGTGGGCTTTCACACAGGATGGTAAGAAATGGTTGAAAAACCTACGAAAATAATATAATTATTAATCAGACTTAATCACCGTTATAGTCGTTTGGTTGTCGCAGCGGTTGTCGGACGTTTAAAAATTGACATAGATAAGAGATTAAAGACCAGTCTGTAAAGAGTGCTTTCCGTGTCCCCCTTCTAAGGCGTGGGTCAAGCGTTCGAATCGCTTCGGAATCACTTAGATTAAAAAGGTTGTAATTTGAAAGATTACTGCCTTTTATTTTTAGTTCAATCTCTTCGGGGGAGACTGTCCGAGAACTCGGTCACGGTTTACGTCATGTTGTGATTTTAGGCACGGATTACGCGGCAAAAATAAAGAAAAATCCGTGCAATCTGCGTAATCTGCGCCTAAAAGAAAGCACAAGAAGAGTTTTCGGACAGTAGGGGAGGGCTTCTTCTTCTTGAACAAAAAATACCATTCATCCGCCATATTTACCCCTTTACCTCAGAATTTTTAAACAAATGTTTTTTTAGATGGTTTTATAAGTAAAAAAGACAATAATTATGAGTACAAATGAATTTGCCCAAACCTTACTGACTTGGATCAAAAGTTTTCTTTCATGGATAGGCATTCCCCGCCACATGCTGAATGAGCTGGATGAGATTATTTTCTTGATTTTGATTATAATTATCGCTTTTGCAGTGGGCACTATTTTCCATTATTTATCGGTTCGTTTCACACGGAAGGTATTGAAATATAAAAATATAAGCTTTTTAAGTTCGTTGATAGAATACAATGCCTTGCGGAAGATGTCCGCAGTCATTCCTCCGCTTATTATATCCGCTTTGTTGCCCTTTGCTTTTGACTATCGTTCAACCTGGTTTACTGTAAGCGAAAAAATCACTTGGATTTATTTTTTTATTGCTTTGTTGTTTTCGGTCAATGCCGTACTTAATTCGGTGGGCAATGTACTGATGAATAAAGAGCAATTACAGAATCGCCCGATGAAAGGGTTCATACAGATCTTTCAGGTGCTTTTTTCATGCATAGCTATCATTGTCATTATTTCAATTCTGATTAATAAATCTCCCCTCAATCTGATTACCGGATTGGGCGCCTTTGCTGCCGTATTGATGTTGATTTTCAAAGATACCATTCTTGGTTTTGTGGCAGGAGTCCTGCTTTCTGAAAATGATATGGTACACATTGGCGATTGGATTGAGATGCCACAGAATAATGTGAATGGCGTGGTGATGGATATCACCCTGAACATTGTGAAAGTTCAGAATTTCGACAATACCATTGTTACTGTTCCGCCTTATTCCTTGGTATCCGGCTCATTTATTAACTGGCGTGGAATGACCGAATCGGGCGGACGGCGCATCATGCGTGAATATGCGTTGAAACTGGACTATATACAACCCTGTACTCCGGAGTTTCTGGAAAAGATGAAGAAATTTGATGCCGACTTGGCAGACTTTATCACAGAAAAGCAGAAACAGGCAGCCGAAGGTAAGGTAGCGAATACTGACAATCCTGCCGGATTGGTAAATGGCACGATTGATACCAATGTGGGGTTGCTTCGTGCCTACATGACCCTTTATCTGAAACGCCACCCTTTTATCAGTAAGGAATTGTTGCTGATGGTGCGTACACTGGCTCCTACGGAAAATGGACTGCCCGTACAGATCTATTGTTTCTCGGCAAACAAGAACTGGCCCAGCTATGAATCTATACAGGCGGAAATCATGGAGCATTTTGTTTCTGTGCTTCCTGAATTTGGATTGTATCCGTTCCAGAATCCTACCGCCAGAGATTATGTAATCAGCGGTCTGATAGAATCCGGCAAGGATCTTTCTACCGTAGACGCTATCCCCTGGCATTCGGTTTTGCCAAAGGAAGAAAAGGTATAGTTAGGGATTTAAACATTTATTAATGACTTGTGGTTGAACAATTATCGTTACTCCCATGTTATATAAATGTGTTTTTCATAGTATTAGATTAAAGGTTGAAGATTGCAATCGGCTTGAGAGAAGTAGTTGCATCTGAAGTAGAAGCGTCTACTATAAAAATATAGAAAGGTTGTCCCGATATTCGAGACAACCTTTTTGTTTTTGTTAAAGGATATTCGTTGTCTTAACTTTAAATGTTAATTTGATGGTTGCTTTTATGAAATAATACTATATTTATCCCTTATGAGCTTCATAAATTTGCAGGTAACGGAAAAGTCCGTATATTTGCATGTGTGTTTTTCATAGTATTAGATTTAAGGTTAACAAAAGGTTGGAGTACGGCGGTACTCCTTTTTTTATGGGTTGACATTACGATTGATTTTCTCATTCATTAGAAACAGATTACTTTGATCCTTTTCGTGCTTCGAAAACTAAAACACGTAAATGTATGAAAGAAACTTTCATCATAGGTGGATGTATGAGGGCGACCGAACGTGGAGGGCACTGAAAAAGTCCCTAGCCGATAGCAATATGTCACTGGTAGGGGCGGATTGAATCCGCCCGAATACATAAAGCAACCTGTTTTCGGGCAGATTCAATCTGCCCCTACTAGCAAAAGGATAGCAAAAAACACTTTTTCAGTGCCCTCCGAACGTGTCGCCCCTACCGCGGTTGGCTCACCTTTTAGTGTGAAAGTTGATATTCATAGCCGGAGATATGGGATTATACGATCTCTATCCCTTGTCTTTTACACAATTCCAGTCCCACATCCTTTAATTTGAACTTCTGTATCTTACCGCTTCCTGTCATTGGAAATTCATCAATAAAGAAGATATATTTAGGAATTTTATAGCGGGCTATCTTGCCGTCACAAAAGTCGCGCACGTCAAATTCATTCATCTCCACCCCTTTGTGCAGGATGATAAATGCCCCTACCGCTTCTCCGTATTTCTTTGAGGGGATACCCGCCACCTGTACATCTTTTATGCCTTCCATCTGATAGAGAAATTCCTCTATTTCACGTGGATAGATATTCTCTCCGCCGCGGATAATCATGTCCTTGATGCGTCCTGTGATACGATAATTGCCATCTTCATCTTTCACGCCCAGATCTCCCGAGTGAAGGAAGCCGTTCCGGTCTATCACTTCGGCCGTAGCTTCGGGATTTTTATAATATCCCTTCATGGTATTATACCCTTTGTTGCACATTTCACCTTGTACCCCTACAGGAC
The DNA here is from genome assembly GCA_963651205.1 of Bacteroidaceae bacterium. Lineage (GTDB taxonomy): Bacteria > Bacteroidota > Bacteroidia > Bacteroidales > Bacteroidaceae > Phocaeicola. The sequence continues at coordinate 6,325 of CAVJPC010000234.1, read as the reverse complement.
ATTCCTCACCCGTTTCCGGATTGATAACCCTCACTTCCGTGAACTCGAAGTCATGTCCTACCGTATTACAGCGTACATCAAACGGATCTTCTATGCGGGAAGCCGTCATGCCGGGAGATGCCTCCGTCAGACCGTAGACGCTGGTGACTTTCATATACATTTTCTCTTCCACGCGCTTCATCAGTTCCACAGGACAGAGCGAACCTGCCATGATGCCGGTACGCAGGCTGGACATATCGAACATATCGAACATGGGATGATTCAGTTCGGCAATGAACATGGTCGGCACTCCGTACAGGGCCGTGCATCGCTCCTTGTGGATGGAAGCAAGTACCAGCAAAGGATCGAAACGCTCCACCATCACCTGCGTACATCCGTGGGTAAGGCAATTCATGGTGGCCAGTACCACACCGAAGCAATGGAACAGTGGGACGCAGACGCACAGCTTGTCAGCGGAAGTAAATTTCATGTGCTCGCCCGTCAGGAAACCGTTGTTGCTGATGTTGTAATGGGTAAGCATGACTCCTTTCGGGAAACCGGTGGTTCCGGAAGTATATTGCATGTTCACCGTGTCGTGGCAATCCACTTTCGTTTTTGCTTCCAACAGTTCGTCGTCGTCCACGTTGCAACCCAGCAAAAGAATTTCGGAAGTATTATACATGCCCCGGTATTTTTCGGGACCGATGTAGATCACGTTCTTCATGCAGGGGAATCGATGGCTTTTCAAGTATCCGCGCTGGCTGGTCTTCAGTTCGGGCAGCATGGTGTAAACCATATTCACATAGTCGTCACTGCCGCGGTCGCCGTTTACGATGCATAGAGTGTGCATGTCCGAGTTCTGGCAAAGATATTCCAGTTCGGCCTGTTTGTAGTTGGTGTTTACCGTTACGGCCACAGCACCTATTTTGGCACAGGCATATAGAAAGGTCAGCCAGTCGGGTACATTGCCCGCCCAGATACCAACATGGGTGCCTCGTTTCACGCCGATGGCAAGCAGTCCTTTTGCCATGTTGTCCACGCGCTCGTTGAACTGTTTCCAGGTAAAACGCAGGTTGCGGTCGGAATAGACGATATATTCTTTATCGGGAGTGGTGGCTGCCCAATGTTCCAGCCAGTCACCAAGGGTTCGGGTACTTAATTCCATAATCATTAAATAGGTGTATAGATAACGGCCAGTATTTTGGCGGCCTGTCCCTGGTATCCGTGCACGTGGTGAGGAACGATGGAGTCATAATAAATGCTGTCACCTTCTGTAATCAAGTGGCATTTCTTGCCGTGGCATACTTCTATGGCGCCTTCCATGACATAGATAAACTCTTCGCCTTCGTGTGAGGAGAGTGAGAAGTTGATCTCGTCTGTCGGTTCCACATCCACAATGAAAGGTTCCATGTGCCTGTCCGCTTTCGATTTTGATAAAGAGCGATAGCGCATATGTGTGCGCAGGTCCATCGCGTTGTTTGAAAAGCTAATGGTGTCATCGCTCTCTTGTTTTCGACAGATAACTGCACCTTGTTCTTCCTGATCGTCCAGAAAAGTGCCCAGGCGTACTCCCAGTGCACGAGCTATCTTGATCAGTGGAGCTAAGGAAGGAAGATCCACATTGTTCTCTATCCGGTTGATTTGTTCTTCGGCAAGGCCTGAGCGTACAGCCAGTTCGGCCACACTGATTTCTTTGGTTTCCCGTAGTGATTTTATTTTCTCACCAACGATCTTTGTGCTATCCATAGTTTGTTTTTTAATAAGTTTGCCAAGTAAAGGTTCCTGTTTGAATTTCTCTTGAAAAACATTTTAGTTGTCGTCCTGAATGAAAATTAAACAGGCTATGATTTGCAAATATAGAATAAAAAAATGGTTATGTGGCAGATTTATTGCGAATATTCAAGAGCCGTTTCGTGAATATTTGCGTCGGCTATCGTGAATATTCACATCGGCTATCGTGAATATTCGCATTCACTCCTGCGAATATTCGCGTTTTTGTTCTATCTTTGTTCTCGAAACCTAATTAATTAAAGATTAAAACTTATGTTCTCAGGGATTGTAGAAGAATATGCAGAGGTGGTACGCATTGTAAAGGAGCAGGAAAATCTGCACCTCACCTTGAAATGTTCGTTTGTGGACGAACTGAAAATAGATCAGAGTATCTCTCACAATGGCGTATGCCTGACAGTAGTCAGTTTGCAGGACGGCACTTATACGGTGACCGCCATGAAGGAAACCATAGAGCGTTCAAACATCGGCTTGCTGAAGGTGGGGGATAAGGTGAACGTGGAACGCAGCATGATGATGAACGGACGTCTGGACGGGCACATTGTGCAAGGTCATGTAGATCAGACAGCCGAGTGTATAGATATAAAGGATGCGGAAGGCAGCTGGTATTTTACTTTCAGCTATAAGTGTGACAAGGAAATGGCAAAGCGCGGCTATATCACGGTGGACAAGGGTTCGGTGACAGTCAATGGCGTGAGTCTGACCGTTTGCAATCCTACGGATGATACGTTCCAGGTGGCTATTATTCCTTATACTTACGAACATACTAATTTCCACACGTTTAAGGTAGGGAGTACGGTAAACATAGAATTTGATATCATCGGCAAATATTTAAGCCGCATGATGCAGTTCTCATAAATAATAAGCTTCCCTGATTGTAATTTCTGTTATAATAATATATTGGGATACAGGGGTGTAGCTAATTATGCACCCCTGTTGCTGATCGTATTTTACCAACCGGCTTTGCACTCTTTAAGCTTGAACAACGGATCTTTCTGGAACTTCTCCCAATCTGCTTTTAACCGGGCCTCACATTCCAAAATACCTTGATGGCTGTCATTCAGATTACTGGAATCTTTCTTTATTTTATCTATATATTCCAGTAAATTCCAGCAAATGGTGTATTGTCCGGCAGCAATCAAAGCATCCGGTATGCCTTTTGTTTTATCTTCCTCGGTAAACCATAGTGTAGTCCCCATAGCTGCTGCCTTATCACTGTTTTCTTGTATCAATATGGTAGGAGCCAGGTCAGCGGGTAGTTTTCCTTCTTTTATCTTGCTTTCCCATCTTTCTGATTGCCGCAGTTCGTAAACGGTATTGGTTATATTTCTATTCTTCCACGCGGGATCATTATAGATGCGGTCGTACTCCAACCGGCGGATATGTTTCATGAAAACGGAAGTGGTCAGCATCAATACAGAGTTTACCCGGTTTGCTACCAGGGTGGCAATGTCGCCTACTTGTAGATTAAGGACGGAAGATACACTTTGTTTGATAATAGAGCTTTTTGCCGCCTTTATAATCAATTTCTTCACCAAGCCATAAGCAGCCCATATCAGTGTGGTCAGGATCCATATAACAACAAATACTTCTGTGATGTATCCTATAGGACAGAAAAAGCTGCTTACGGCCAGTCCTGTCGTTATAATTTCGGAACACCCCAATATTTTAGAAATCTTGTTCAGGCTCAAATGGCGTATTCCTACAGGCAACTTGACGTCAGAGGGTTCGTAGGCATCCATATAGGGACTTGAAACATCGGATATGATAATCAGTTCTAGGCATTTGTCTTTCCTCTCAGGCATATCTTTCTTTAACTGCTGTTCTGCCAGGAGAACAGGCTCTATCCCTTGATTATCCACAATGCCGCCATCCATAATTCCCAAAGGCTCTGTTTGGGAAGTGTACGCCTTGACCTCAGGCGAGTCTCCCAGGTAGAAGTCTTGTGGAAAGACCAGAGGCTCGAATCCGCTGGGGAAGCAGGAAGAGCATGCCAGGATTTCCGAGAGATGGATATGCCGGGCAACGTCACGGGGTAATTGAATCATATTGTTTCCTATGAAACCATATTCAAAAGCCGTGCCTGCTGAACTCTGGATCTTTTCTGTGAGTTGGAACCTGAAGGGCAGGCCATGTGTGAAATCTGTCGCATTGGCGGAGAAGCGGCTCAAATGAGTTTCCTCCAGTTTTTCCATTAAATCTTCAAGACATGCTCCGTCGAACAGATTCTTGTCATATACACCCGCCATGGTGCGGATCAATGAAGCACTTTGATCTTTTTTGTAGTTTGAAAGGTTGTCCAGAGCAAGAGTCACAAGGTCTGTGTTCAAAAGAAAATCATATAATTTTTTGAAGATTTCAGGTACTGTTTCTCCGCGGCTGAGTCCCAGCATATAACGAAGACCGGTTATAGTTCCTCCCGAAATGGTGGAAAGCGCTGCAACGTGTTGCAACAGGGTAGAGTTGTGGGTTTTTATGGTATCCAAATAAGTTAGTACTCCCAAATGAAAAGTGGCTGCCCTGTAACCGCCGCCGGAGAATGTTAATGCTATTTTGAATGTGTCCATAGGATTATTGGTGTTGGTTTTAATCATAAATCTTTCAGCAATATCTTGCTGGTACTCTGATAATACTCTTCACGGGCATTTGCCAAAGCCTCCCAAGGACCGCTATATCGTTTGCGGTCAATCTTGAAAGCTTCCGTTCCGGCTATGTCCAGCCTGTTCAGAAGCATGGCCACATTCATCCGGTTTATATCTACTGAGGGCAGGTAGCCTATGCTTTCATCGTCGCTGTCCATAGAGGTTTCATAAATCATGTGCATATCCTGCAACTCGTATAGTATTTTTTTGGTGAGCCTTATCGGGATTTTGTGCTCGTCGCTTAATGTCTCGGCGGTGTATGGGGGGTCCTCCGTTTCAAACCGTTTGCAGATAAGGGACATGATGAGGATACATAGAAAGTCGTGATAGCGGCGGCTGATATGAGCCGTTTCCTTGCTGAAACTATAGTTGCGCAGATTTTGTGCCACATAGCAAAGTTCCGCACCATACAGGCAGATACCCCATGAAATCTGTGCCCACAACAGGAACATAGGGATGGCGGCGAAACTACCATAGATGGCATTATACCTTGATACCCATATCTGACTGCCGATATACAAATACTGGAAAGCCTGGAAAGCGGTACCTGCAATAATTCCCGGAATGATGGCATATTTCAGTTTTACCTTCGTGTTGGGCATAAAGACAAACAGTCCGGTGAACATGGCCCAGGTCAGGATGAATGGCACCAGGCGAACCAGGAATTTCATCAGGGGGGCCAGCAGCACGAAGTCTTCCATGTTCTTTACCATGGTGGACATGAAGATGGTGAGTCCGCTGGAAAGCACGATCAGCAGGGGCAGCAACAGCAGGATGGAGAAATAATCCGTCATTTTGCGATACAGTGTGCGGGGCTTCTTTACCTGCCATATGTAGTTAAAGGTGCGTTCTATGTTGTAAGTCAGGCTCAGGATAGTCCAAAACAACATGATCAGACCCACTCCGATAAAAACGCCGCTTTTGGCATGTACCAGGTAGGAATCAATCAGGCCGAGAATCGTTTCGGCAGCTGCGCTCTGTCCTTCCAGACCGCTACGGAACTGGGTTTCCAGCAGATTGGAGAATCCGAAGCCGCGTGCTATGGCGAACAGAATGGCCAGAATAGGGATGATGGACAGCAGGGTGCTGTATGTCAGTGCAGATGCTTTGTTCAGGATACGCCCCTGGGTAAACTCGCGGACGGAAAGAGTGGCGATCTTTATCGCATTATAGAGTATTCCGCGGGATTTGCTAACCTCGTCTTCTGTCACCCGCCATATATCTTCTTTGAGAAACGACTGCAGACCTTTCAGTTTTTCCTTATTCATGGTACTCATAGGCTCTTTAGCTGTATACGAAAAAAAAAGCAGTCAGCCTGTAAGCCGGGTTCTGTTCCTTGCCTTGCGACAAAGTGCCTGCCATTTATCTACGCCTGTTGTCACCAACAGGCTCTAGCGGTCTACCCTCCGACGTGGGGCGAGCAACCCTCATAATGTCGGTTTACATGACCTTACAACTCCTAAGACGTACAGCCCGGCATGTCACCATGCGGCTGGTGGGCTCTTACTCCACCTTCTCACCCTTACCCCGTTCCCCGGAGGGATCGTGGCGGTTGTTTTCTTCTACGTTACTCCACCCTTGCAGATGGCTTTCTGTTAGGAAGTAGGACGCTCTGCGTTGCCCGGACTTTCCTCTTCCGCCTTGCGGCGTCAGCGGCAGACCGGCCGGCTGCTTTTTGTGTGTACAAAGATAGTGCTTTTAGGCCAAATAGGGGCATGAATGCTGAAAAAAGTGGTGAAATAATTTCATTCAGTTCATTTCCGAATGGTTTTGAATGAATCATTGTTGGAAACCATCCACCGTAGGGGCGGAATGCTTCCGCCCGAATGCATCCACAAATACACCCTTCGGAGTGTTATCGGGCAGATTCAATCTGCCCCTACGGTGGATGGAAACGTGATTCATTTCCATTCGGT